>SVTV01000007.1 GCA_015063605.1 Oscillospiraceae bacterium | reverse complement strand
TATCCGTTTAGAAATATACAAATTCGTATTCTTGAAGGGAAATGGGTGGTCATATCTAAGAACAAAGCACCGGCAATTCACTTTGTTATTCACAATCCACAGCTCCGGAATGCTTTGGAAAATATGTCCATTCCAATTTCCGAAGAAAACGATGAAGAATAAGAGAATCGTTATACCTAACAAAAAACTATCATATGAGAAGGGCTTGTCTCAAATGCGGAAAAACGCAAGAGGCAAGCCCGTCATTTTGCATAAAATAAAAATCGCCAAGTGCCTAAAAACCTTATGGCATATAGCTTTTTCGTGACAAATGTGGTCAAACATGTGGTCGTGCACGATTTTGAGCCGATTTTGAGCAAAAAATTAGCGGACGTTTTCGAGGCGGTGCAGACACCCAAAAGCCAGAAAAAGCCCGTAAAATAAAGAAAATCGGAGGTTCGGTTGAACCTCCGATTTTGGTCTGAGTGGCGGGACTTGAACCCACGGCCTCTACCACCCCAAGGTAGCGCGCTACCAAACTGCGCCACACCCAGACGTCTTCGCAACGTGTGATATTATAGCACTATAATTCGAATTTGTCAATAGCTTTTTTGAAAAAAATTTAAAAAAGAAAAAGTATTGACAAAGAGGGGCATATAAGTATATAATCATAACGTAGAAAAGTAACGATAAGGAAGCTTTATGACTTCTGCGGTTGAAAGGAACGGTCACTTATGAGAAATATATGTTCACTTGATATGTTGTGTGCGTCGTTATGCGATGCGATCGGCGTGGAAGCGCCGAAATGCGCCGCAGGTGCGGACGAGCGCTTTATGAAAATGATCGGAGAAGCATTTGGGGAAAAGGGCGTTGACAGAATATTTATGTACAATCCCGACGCCGTTGCGCAATGGATATACGAAAAGTATGCATCTTACTTTGACGGCATAAAGAATATGGGAGTGACCGAGATCCCCTATGCCTGCGTTATGCCCTCGGTAACGCCGGTATGCTTTGCAACCATGTACACAGGCGCACAGCCTGAGATTCACGGGATCAGAACATATGTAAAGCCCGTATTGACCATCGATACGATATTCGATGCCATGATAAGAGCAGGGAAGAAGCCCGTTATCGTTTCCACGGCAAATGACAGTATCTCCAAAATATTTCTTGAAAGGGAAATGGATTACTTCATTTATCCGACGATAGATGAAGTAAATGATAAGGCATCGGAGCTTATAGAATCGGATATATACGATCTTATCGTGGTGTACAACGGTAATTATGACAGCATCATGCATAAATTCGGACCCGAAAGCCCCGAGGCGCTTGATGCTTTGGATGCAAATACGAAGGCGTATATGAATTTCTGCTCTCTTATAGAAAAGCATTGGAAGGATCACAATACGGTAGTGGGCTTTGCTATGGATCACGGATGCCACGAGATAGACGGCGGATGCGGTTCTCACGGTCTCGACATGGACGAGGATATCAATATAGTTCACCTGTACAAAATGTACGCGGGAAGATAAGGAAAGGTAAAAAATGAATATACGTTTTTTGGGTACGGGAGCTGCCGATTGGAGCCTTCCCGATGATAAGGATGAAAAAAATGTTGAATATCGCCGCTACTGCAGTGCGATCGTAACTCCCGATGATGATTCTTCATCAATACTCATTGACCCGGGTCCTCATATTTTTCACTTTGCTGTGAAACAATTTATGCCTTATATGTTCGATAATGTGAGAAATGTTATCATAACTCATTCTCATTCGGATCATTTCGATCCTCCCGTTATCGAATATCTGAACCGTGAGATACCCGTGGAATTCTGGGGAACAAAGGCTGTTGCAAACAAATTGATGAGATCCGGAATAGATGTGTCAGATATATCATTTAATTTTATTGAGCCGGGTAAGGAGTACAGAATAGGTGATTTCAAGGTGCTCGCCCTCCATGCGAACCACGTGACGGAGGATCCCAATGAAACGGTAATTAATTACGTAATAGAAAAGGATTATGGAAACGGAAATATCAAGCGCCTGTTTTACGGTCTTGACAGTGCATGGATAGACCTTCGTGCGTGGAACAGGATACGCCGTATGAAAATGGATGCAATGGTTCTGGAATGTACTATCGGAGACGTAAAAGGAGATTACAGGGTGTTTGAGCATACGAGCATTTCCATGCTTGAAATAATGCTCGACACCATACGTGCAAAGGGTCATTGCGGAGAGAATGCCCGCATATACGTATCTCATATGGCACGCACGCTTCACGGAAGCCATAAAGAGCTTGAAGAAAGACTTGCGCCTCTCGGAGTCATTCCCGCTTACGACGGAATGGTGGTTGAAATATAGAAATGCTTGAACAGTCAAAGCGTACGATAGAGCCCATTGCATATATACGTACTGATTTCAAGGAAAAATTCGGTATTCCGAGACAGAGCGGCAGAGTGGAGGGCATATTGGGAGAGATCGTTTTTCTCCCTCCGTACAACGATGAAAAGGCTTTTAACGGAATAGAGGAGTTTTCCCATTTGTGGCTGCTTTTCGATTTTTCTGAAGTTCCTCCCATTGACGGTGTATCGTGGAGTCCCACGGTGAGACCTCCGAGATTGGGAGGAAATAAGCGCATGGGAGTTTTTGCTACTCGTTCTCCCTTCCGTCCAAATAAGATAGGACTTTCCTCGGTGCGCCTTGTTTCAGTCAATAAGACTTCGGATAACGGGATCACGCTTACTGTAAGCGGAGCCGATCTTCTTGATATGACTCCTATATACGATATCAAGCCGTATCTTCCCATGACAGATATAAGAAAGGAAGCCTTCGGCTCGTATTCCGATGAAAAATGGGATCACCGTCTTGAGGTGGATATCCCCGAAGAGCTTCTCTTGCTTATTCCCGAAGATAAAAGGGAAGCCGTCAAAGAGTGTATAGCCGACGATCCGAGACCGGCTTATCAGAATGATCCGCACCGCGTATATTCGATGCGCTTCGCATGCCTCGACATACATTTCACTGTATGTGAAAATACCGCAAAAGTAACAGGAATCGACATTTTGTGAAGGCAAAATATAAAAGGAACTTTAATTAACACCAAACCCCTTTAACAATCACATTGTTTTGCCGAAACGTTCAGTTTATCGGTATGAAATCATGCTTTCCGGGATGATATAATATATCGGTTATAAATTTATATCAAGGAAGAAAGAATCTATGCTGAAATATTTGAAAAAATATTGGTATTGGTGCTTGCTTGCACCTGTTTTCATGTTGGGTGAGATAACAATGGATCTCGTTCAGCCGGATATGATGAGAGAAATAGTGGATGACGGTGTCCTTGCGGGAAATATGACAGTCGTTCTCACTACGGGTATACGTATGATATTATATGTTATATTCGGCGGCTTCTGCGGAATAATGTCGGGCGTATTTGCGAATTTCGCCTCTCAGAATTTCGGAAACGATCTGAGAAAGGATGTATTCGCAAAGATCATGAATCTGTCCTTTCAACAGACGGATAAGATATCCACGGGATCTCTCGTTACACGTCTTACAAATGACGTAACGCAGGTGCAGAACATGGTAATGATGTCTGTGCGTTCTGTAGTAAGATGCTCGGTAATGTTTGCGGGCGGTCTTTTTATGCTTTATAATCAGGCTCCCGATTTCTGCGTTGTGGCAGCTTGCGCTCTGCCGTTCATAGTAATATCCGTATTCTTTTTCATGGGAAAGGCATCACCCCTTTTCTCCGTGGTGCAGGAGAAGCTGGACGGAGTAAACAATGTAATGCAGGAAAATGTTGCGGGTGCAAGAGTTGTAAAGGCATACGTCAAGGAAAAATACGAGCTTGACAGATTTGATGCGGCAAACGAAGAGCTTTGCGGCGTGAATCTCCGCGTTCAGACTATCCTTTCCTTCATGGGACCGTCCATGAATATAGTATTGAACATTTGTGTCGTACTTATTATTTACATAGGCGGAATAAATGTCAGAAACGGTTCGGGCATAACCACGGGTGAAATAATGGCTGCCATAACTTATATAGCAATGATACTCAACGGCATAATGTTCATGGCGAATATCTTCCAGACCTTTACCCGTGCAAGAGCATCCGTGACGAGAATAAAGGAAGTCCTTTCCTCCGAGAAGATAATCGGAGACGGTGCGGGATGCGACACCGAAAAGACCGGCGAGATAGAATTCAAGCACGTAAGCTTTACATATCCCAATTCAAGCGGTCGAGAGGTGCTTGATGATATATCCCTTAAGATAAACAAGGGAGAAACTCTTGCGATACTCGGCGCAACGGGAAGCGGAAAGTCATCGCTTGTAAATCTTATTCCCCGCTTCTATGATGCAACCGAGGGTGAGGTTCTTGTTGACGGCGTTAATGTCAAGGAATACAAATTAAAAGAATTAAGAGATAAGATAGCTATAGTTCTACAGAAGGCAGAGCTTTATTCCCGTCCCATTGAAGCGAATATCCGATGGGGCAAGAATGATGCCGATCCCTGGGAGATCAAGAAAGCGGCTGAGATAGCCCAGGCGGATGATTTTATCTGCGCTTCTCAGAACGGATACTATACTCATGTCACCGAGGGCGGCCACTCCCTTTCGGGCGGGCAGAAGCAGCGTATATCCATAGCCCGTGCCATGATAAAGAAAGCCGAGATACTTATTTTCGACGATTCCACAAGTGCTCTCGACCTTAAGACAGAGGCGAACCTTTATGCGGCGCTCAATAAAGAATATCCCGATATGACGAAGATAATCATCGCTCAGAGAATAGCTTCCGTTAAGGGAGCCGACAGAATAGCGGTTATCGAAAACGGAAGGATCTCCGCCTGCGGAAGCCATGACGAGCTTATGATATCCTCGCCCGTATATCAGGATATTTACCGTTCACAGCTTAAGAAAGGAGAATGAGCCTGCAATTCAGGTGTGTTTACTGTTATGAATAATCAAAATGGAAACAGAGAGCTCCCCAAGGGCTTTGAATCAAAAACCGACGGTAATTTCGATTTTTCTCCTTCGGAGCAGAAAAGACAGCCTCAGATGGGCTTCGGAAGACGAGGACCCGGCGGCATGATGCAGTCGGTGGAAAAGCCCAAGGAAACGAAGAAAACGCTTTCAAGACTTATAAAATACTTTGCCAAGGAAAAAGTGCTTCTCATAACTCTTTTCCTTGCGGTGGCGCTTGCCACACTCACCTCTCTCTTTGCTCCCGCATTGCAGGGAAATGCCATAGATACCATCACAAACAAAAGCTGGGATTCTCTTGTTCCCACTCTTATAATGCTTTTATCCGTGTACATCGTTCACGTAGGCTGTATATTGGCGCAGATGCTTCTTTCGGCTAATCTCAGCCAGAGGATAGTTAAAAAATTAAGACACGATCTTTTCAAAAAGATTGAGAATCTTTCCATTAAATATCTTGACACTCACTCCAACGGCGATATAATGAGCCGAATGACAAATGATGTTGAGAATATATCAAACACCGTGGCAATGAGCTTGGGCTCGCTTATGTCGGGTGTTCTCACGATAGTCGGAACGATAGCGATAATGTTTTGGTATTGCTGGCAGCTTACCCTTATAACGCTCCTTACCGTGCTTCTTACTCTTTTTGTAACAAAGAAGCTTTCGGGAATAATGAGAAAGATGTACAGGAAGCGCTCACGTGTTCTCGGAAATCTTAACGGTCATTCCGAGGAGATGATAACGGGATATAAGACCATCGTAGCAAATAATAAGCAGCAGGATGTCATAGATGAATTCAACAGGACCTCCGATGAATTGAAGAGAGTCGGTATGCGTGCCGATATATTGGGTGGCTCCATGGGTCCTATCATGAACTGCATATCGAATATAAGCTTCGTTATAGTTGCGGCATTCGGCGGATATTTTGCCCTTGAGGGTCTTATTACAGTAGGTATCATATCCGCATTCATAATATACGCAAAACAGTTCTCACGTCCCATCAACGAGATAGCTCAGCTTTACGGCTCAGTACAGACAGCGGTGGCAGGTGCCGAAAGAGTATTTGAGCTTATAGATCAGCCCGATGAGGACAACAGCGGAAGCGAGACCATGAAGGATGTGAAGGGAAGAATCTCCTTCAGAAACGTCAACTTCTCCTATGTTCCCGAAAAGCAGGTGCTCTTCGACTTCAACCTTGATGTTGAGCCGGGTCAGAAGATAGCTCTCGTCGGAGCTACGGGAAGCGGTAAGACTACAGTTGTAAACCTTCTCATGCGCTTCTATCCCGTGGATTCGGGACAGATACTCATAGACGGCGTTGATATAACGGATATCAAGCGTGACGATCTGAGAAGCAATACGGCGATAGTTCTTCAGGATACCGTTCTTTTCTCCGATACCATTGCAAGAAATATAAAGTATGCAGATCAGAATGCGACCGATGAACAGATGTATCATGCGGCTGATATGAGTAATTCCTCTTACTTCATAGAGCGCTTGCCCGAAGCATATAACACCTTCCTCAAGCAGGCGGGATCGAATCTTTCACAGGGTCAAAGACAGCTTCTTGCCATTGCAAGAGCGGTTCTTGCAGATCCCAAGATACTTATTCTTGACGAAGCTACCTCCTCCGTCGATACGAGAACGGAAAAGAATATCCAGGATGCAATGGTCAACCTGATGAAAAACAGAACGAGCCTTATCATAGCCCACCGTCTTTCCACCATTCAGGATGCGGACGTTATAGTTGTTATGGATCAGGGCAGAGTTGTTGAAACGGGAAATCACGAAGAGCTTCTGGCAAAGCAGGGACGTTACTATTCCCTCTATATGACGCAGTTTGCGGGAAACGAAATATGATACTGTCGTTTTTCCGCAGACCGGGTGTACTTAAATCAATTTAAGGCGGTGAAGAAAATGCAGAAAAACGTATATATTGTTCTTACGCAGACAGGAACTGTTTTGTCCCGTATAATAAAGGCGATAACGGGTGCGGAATATAATCATTCTTCAATAAGCCTTACCGATACTCTCACTCCGATGTACTCCTTCGGAAGACGCAATCCTTATAATCCCTTTTGGGGAGGATATATAAAGGAACAGCCGAAATGCGGAATATTCAAGCGTCTGCCCGATACTACCTCCAAGGTCATAAGTATAAAGGTCAGCGAGGAAACTTATGAGGAGCTGAAGGTGCTCTTCGAAAGCATGTACGATGAAAAAGAAAAGTACGGCTACAACTTTATCGGTCTGTGCCTTGCGGCTTTCGGAATAGTTCTCAGAAGAGAAAGACACTTGTACTGCTCCGAATTTATAAGAGATGTTTTCAGAAAGTACAAGATAGAAGGTTACGATCTTCTTGACGAGATAATACAGCCCGTTCATTTTATGCGTATGCCTCATGAAGTGGTATATTGCGGACGGATAAATGATTATCCGGAAAGCTCTTCTGATGATGAGAGATAATTGAATATCAAGATATGAGAAAAGAGATATGACGGTAGGAGCATAGGAGTGTTTTTAATGCACTTATGCCCCGTGCATGTCTCTTTTTTTAAAATTTTCTTGACTTACGGAGAAAAGAAAGATATAATTAAAAGTACAGATCGTAAATGAGGAACATTACATGGGAAAGATAAACATACAACGCATCCTCGAAAAGCTTGACGAATATTTCGCTTCAAATGATACCGCCGGAGCAAAACGTCATCTGGAATATTGGTTAGCGGAAGCGGAGGCGTTATTCGATAAAAGAGGAATAATTACAATAGCAAACGAGCTTATCGGCCTTCACAGAAAATGTGGAGATGAAGAGAAAGCTTTAAAATATTGCCGTCTTGCTTTGGAAGCGGTTAAGGGTTCCTCTCTTGCAAATGAAATTGCAGGTGCTACAACATATATTAACTGCGGTACGGCTTATAAAGCCTTCGGAAAAGCGGAAAAGGCGATCCCCTTTTTTGAAGAGGCGCGCAAGATATACGAAAGAGAGCTTCCCGATACCGACGGAAGACTCGGAGGACTTTACAATAATACAGCCCTTGCACTTGTTGATCTTAAAGAATACAAAAAAGCGAATGAGCTTTACATGAAAGCACTTTCGGTAATGGAAAAAGTCCCGCGCGGTGAATTGGAGAGGGCAGTAACATATCTGAATATGGCATCCGCAGCGGAAGCTGAAAAGGGACTTACCGAAAGCGAGGAGATCATATCCGAGTTTGTCAATAAAGCTTGGGAGCTTCTCAATATCCATAAGGAAGACAGGGACGGATATTACGCCTTTGTATGTGAAAAATGTGCGTCCGTGTTTGGTTATTACGGTTATTTTCTGTATGAAAGAGAGCTTTCAGAGAGAGCGAAGAGGATATATGAACGGAATTGAATTGGCTGAAGCCTTCTATTACGAATACGGTGCTTCCATGATAAAAAGGGAGTTTCCCGAGTATGAGAACATAATTGCCGCAGGCGTTGCGGGAAGCGGCTCCGAATGCTTCGGATACGATGACGAGATATCGCGCGACCATGATTTTGAGGCGGGATTTTGCATGTTTATTCCGGGTGAGGAGATAGTCGACAGAAGAACCGCATTTCTTCTCGAAAGAGCGTATGCAAAGCTTCCAAAGGAATATATGGGCATAAAACGTCCGATGCTGGATCCTGTCGGAGGGGGCAGACGCGGTGTTATCAGAATATCCGATTTCTATATGGAAAAAACGGGATCGCCTGACGGCAGACTTACGTTGGAAGCGTGGTTTTCCGTGCCCGAATATTCTCTTGCTGAAGCCGTCAACGGTAAGGTGTTCAGAGATGATATAGGCTTTTTTACCGATATAAGAAATAAGCTTTCGCATTTTCCCGATGATGTCCGCCTGAAAAAAATAGCGGGCGAGCTTCTCATTATGGGACAGTCGGGACAGTATAACTACTGCAGATGCATGAAGAGAAATGAAAGCGGTGCCGCACAGCTTGCGTTGAATGAATTTGTGAACAGCGCAATGCATACCGTATTTCTCATAAATAAAAAATATATGCCCTATTACAAATGGTCGTTCAGGGCAATGAAGGAGCTTCCGCTTCTGTCGGAGCTTTCGGAGGGTCTTGAGTTTCTGATAAGCTCCGATAACCGCACGGAAAATTACATAAAAAAGTGCGGTATCGTTGAAGATACCGCAGAAAAGATAATTATTGCCTTGCAAAAAGAGGGGATATGCTCCTCCTCTGTGGGAAACGAATCGGAAAAGGCGGCTTATTCCGTCAATGATTCCATAACAGACGGAAATATCAGAAATAAGCACATTTTGTACGCAGTCTGATATTACATTTCCAAAAGCTTCTTTTCCATATTTCCGCTCAATATATCCGATATGTCTATAAGCGTTATATCAAGCTCATGACAGCGCTTTGCAATGCTTGTGTTTATTATGTTTGAAGTTTCGATATCGCACAGAGTTACGATGCCGAGACGGGCGTGGGGACCGCCGAATTTCTTTCCGTATACGTAAAGCTCGTTTACGGCTTCGATGGACGGCTCCGATGTCTTGCAGGAAATGAATGTGGGGATCGAATCGTTGACGAGCACGCAGTCTATCTCATTGTATGCGTAACCGAATACCTTGTCCTCTATCTCGCCGTCCCAATCGATCTTTACACTCATGCGGACATCGTCGAAGCGGCCTGTTTTAAGAGCTGTAAGATACGTTATGACTTCTGTCCATATGCCGATATCACAGAGACAGTCCTTTATATAACCGTCCGTGAATCTGAAGTGGACATATCCGTTTGCCAATGAAATAAGCTCTATTGCTCCCGCCTTGTCAAGGGCTCTCATCAGATCCTCATCCATAACGAGAGTTTCTGTTTTCATGTGAAGCTCGGTCCGGCATTTTACGGATGATCCGTCGGAATAAGCTGCCTGCGCACGCTGAAGAAATTTACCGTGACGCCGCCACGCTTTTATATCTTTAAGTATGACTCCTATAAGCTCCTTGAATATGGGGAAATACTTTTCCTCGGGAGCGTTTCTACCGGAACGTATGGAGGAAGCACCGTGTATCGTGAGTATATCGTTTACCGTAAGCTCGGGGACTGTGTATTCGGGAATGGGTGCGCTTGTAAGGGGGCAGGGGCATCTGTTTTCTCTGTCATAGCATACGGCGCAAAGACTTCTTTCCTCACAGTATCTTGAAATGTATACCGTCGTAGGTGCGGAAGAAGCGGAAAGCTCGAAAAATACATTCTTTGTATCTTCGACAAGCTTGTCAAGAAAACGGATTAAGGTCTCCTTGTCAAGAAAAGCCACATCGGTAAAACGGCATTTTGTTCTGCCTTCTTTCAATTCAGCTGCTTTCTTTATGGTGCGCAGTGTCATTTCACTTATGTTTTTGTGGGAATAAATGAATATTGCTTCCGACGGGGAAAATGCGAAAAAAGGCAAAAGACATTTTTCCGCATCGTCTCCGATAAAAGAGATCATCTTCATTTTTGTGCCTCCGTTTTGTTTTATGCGTCAACGGGACGGCTTTTGTCCCGTATGATTATACTAATATAATTATACTAATATATTAATTATATCCGAAAGGAAATCAAAAGTCAATATGTCGTCATCAGATTTATCTCTCAGCGAATTGAGAAAAGAAAAAATATCCCTTTGGACTCACCTTTCCCGTTGCAATAAGCCCTGTGTTATCTACGGTACGGGAGACGGTGCGGCGAAAATAATGACGGTTTTGGAGAAAAAAGGAATAAAGGTCTCAGGGATTTTTGCCAGTGATGATTTCGTAAGAGGACAGAGTTTCTGCGGATATAAGGTCATGACATTATCACAGATAGAAGAGAATTTTTCCGATCCCGTCATATTGGTGGCATTTGCCACAAAGCTCGAGGAGATCATGGAAAGAGTTCGTTCCATGGAGAAAAAGCATGAGGTGTATATCCCTGATGTAAATGTCTACGGTGATGTGTGCCGGGTGTTCGACGAGGAATACGAAAAGGAAAACGAGGAAAGAATAGAAAAGACGTTTTCCTTGCTTTCTACCGATAAGTCAAGACGTTTTTTCGCATCTCTTCTCGATTACAAATTGTCGGGAAAGTCCGAGTATCTCGATATGCTTGACGAATGCTCCGATGAGCCCGAAGATCTTCTGAGCGGAGAGATAAGCCCCGAAAGCCTTTGCGATCTTGGTGCTTACTGCGGGGATACCGTTTCGGAATATACGAGAAAATTTCCGTCAATAAAGCATGTTGCGGCTTTTGAGCCGGAGGCGAAGAGCTTCAAAAAGCTGTGTTCCTTTTTTGAAGGAGAGAAAGCTCCGTCTCTCGAAACAAAACCCCTGCTTGTAAATGCCGCCGCATGGAACGAAAACGGTGAATTGGAATTCGGGGGAGAAAAGGGAAGAGGCTCGTCTGCTTTTTCGTCAAATTCATCCTTCCCGCTTCATTCCGTTAAGGTACGTACTGTTAGAACGGCAAGAGTTGATGACGAGCTTAAAGGAAATGGATTTATAATACCCGAAGGAAAGGAAAAGCTCGTTATAAAATTCGATGTTGAGGGCTGCGAAAGAGAAGCGCTTGAGGGCTGCAGGGGAACTATTGAAAAATATTCACCCGTTATATATCTGTCGTGCTATCATATGAATGAGGATATATTCCTTCCTCTGTACATCGAGGAGATTATAAAAAAGGGCTGTGAATTTTATATGAGAAGAGCACGTAAATGCTTCCCGGCATGGGAAACGGAGTACGTAATTTTGCCTTGAAAAAGCCGTGAAATATCGATTTGTCAAAAATGCACAAAAACGACACAAAAAATTCTACATTCGAGACAATAAAAATTTTGCAAAAATGTATTGAAGTTATGGCATTAATAATGTATAATAGATTTGTTTAGGGTTATGCGGGTGGAAGTTCGCCCGTTTGAGTGTGTGATGGTGCCGCAAACGGTATTTTTCGCATCTTATATAGTTTTAATTTATCTTTCGTGCTTCCATACGACGACTGGATGATGACGAAAGGCCGCAGAGTATAAGGCTTTGTGCGGCGATAATAATATATAATACATGTTCGTCGGGAATGGAGAAATAATGGCAATCACTTCTAAGGACATCAGAAACATCAGCATATTGGGACACGGCGGTTCCGGTAAAACATCTCTCACCGAAGCTATCCTTTTCTACACAAAGAATGCTGACAGACTCGGTAAGACAGCAGACGGTAACACAGTATCGGACTACGATCCCGAAGAAATAAAGAGAAAGTATTCTATATCCGCTTCCATAGCTCCCGTTACTGTAGGCGGCAAGAAGATCAACTTCATCGACACCCCCGGCTTCCTTGACTTCGTAGGCGAAGTAAAGCAGTCTCTCAGCGTAACCGATAACGCCCTCATCGTTATGAACGCAAAGAGCGGTCTTGAAGTAGGCGCAGAGCTTGCGTGGGACAATGCTTCCGAAGCAGGCGTATCCAAGGCTTTCTTCGTAAACAGACTCGATGAAGAAAATATCAACTTCGAACAGCTTCTCAATGAAATGCGCGATACATTCGGTACAAGCGTGTGCCCCATATTCGTTCCTTACATTGAAAATCAGAAGACAGTATGCTACATCGACGTTATCGAAAAGAAGGCATACACATATGATAAGAACGGTAAGCCCTCCGAGACAGCACTTCCCGCAGGCGCAGAGTCCCTTCTCGAAGAATATCAGACAATGCTTTTCGAAGCTTTGGCTGAAACAAGTGAAGAGATAATGGAAAAGTATTTCGGCGGCGAAGAGTTTACCGAAGAAGAAGTTATCGAAGCTCTCAACAACGGTCTTTCCACAGCTTCCATAGCTCCCGTATTCGCAGGTTCCGCAGCTACAATGGCAGGTGTTGATTTCCTTCTCAACATGATCGCAAAGGCTTTTCCGAACCCCGTTGACACAAAGTCTCTCAAGGCTGATGATGCTGCAAGCGTATTCGTATTCAAGACAATAGCTGACCCCTTCGTAGGTAAGATGTCTTACTTCAAGGTAATGTCCGGTACATTAAAGCGCGATGACCAGCTCATCAACGCTACAAATGAGCAGGCAGAAAAGTTTGCTCACATCTACACCATCAGAGGTAAGAAGCAGACTGAAGTTGAAGAACTCGTTTGCGGCGATATCGGCGTTACAGCTAAGCTCGTAAGCACAAATACCAACGACTCCCTCTCCGCTGACGGCAGCGTGACATACGATAAGATACCCTTCCCCGTACCTTATCTCTGCATGTCCGTAGTACCCAAGGCTAAGGGCGACGAAGACAAGATATCTTCCGGTATCACAAAGCTTCTCGAAGAAGACCTTACAATAAGATACGTAAACAATGCCGAAACAAAGCAGATGCTTATATACGGTCTCGGTGAAATGCATATAGACGTTATTACCTCCAAGCTTAAGAACCGCTTCGGTACATCCGTTGACCTCGGTGCTGAAAAGATCGCTTACCGCGAGACTATCAAGGGTACTGTTCAGCAGGAAGGTAAGCATAAGAAGCAGTCCGGCGGACACGGTCAGTACGGTCACGTTAAGATCGAATTCAGCCCCGGAGAAGAAATAGGACTTACATTTACCGAATCCGTATTCGGCGGTGCTGTTCCCAAGGCTTACTTCCCCGCAGTTGAAAAGGGTCTCCAGGAAGCTATGCAGAAGGGCGTTTTGGCAGGTTACCCCGTTGTTAACCTCAAGGCTAATCTTTATGACGGCTCTTACCACGATGTTGACTCCAACGAACTTTCCTTCAAGCTTGCTGCAAGCATCGCTTACAAGGAAGGCTTGAAGAAGGCTAATCCCATCATCCTCGAACCTATCGGAATGCTCAAGACCATCATTCCCGATGCTCTCATGGGCGATATCATCGGTGATATCAACAAGCGCCGCGGTAAGGTTCTCGGAATGAACCCCGCTGAGCACAAGAAGGGCTACAGCATAATTGAAGCTGAAGTTCCCAAGGCTGAAATGGGCACATATACCATCCAGCTCAGAGCAGTATCTCAGGGTAGAGGAACATTCTCCTATGAGTTCGACCGCTACGCAGAAGCTCCCGCTAACGTTGCGGCTAAGATAATAGAGAACGCAAAGCTCGAAGAAGAGGCGTAAGAGAAAAAATACCGTCGAGTGATCTCGAAAATATACAGGCTGCCGCTTATGTCGAATTTGCGGCAGCCTTATGTTATACCGTGATACCCGCGAAAAGAAAAAAGCATACATCCTGTGCCTTTTACATCCCGTGCACGGGTATGGGCGGTCAATACTTTGATACCTGACCTTATATATTATGTTGATACCGATTTTGGGGTCACACCTCCGCAGACAGCGGAAAAATGAAAATTATGATTTAAGGAGAAAAAACATGATAAAGCTTTCACCATCACTGCTTTCCGCAAATTTTTGGGAGCTGAAAAAAGATATAGAGCTTATTGAAAAAAACGGTGCGGAGTACCTTCATCTTGATGTAATGGACGGACATTTCGTTCCCAATATATCCTTTGGTATTCCCGTTATCAAATCGTTGAGAAAGTATTCCTCTCTTGTGTTTGATGTTCATCTCATGATAAGCGATCCTTTGAGATATGTGAACGATTTTGCCAATGCGGGTGCGGATATAATCACCTTCCACTATGAAAGCGATTCCGATACAGCAGCTACGATAAAGGCTATTCACGATGCGGGCAAGAAGGCGGGTCTTTCCATAAAGCCTAAGACCTCGCCCGAGGTGCTTGACAAATTTATCAACGATCTCGATCTCGTTCTTATTATGACTGTTGAACCCGGCTTCGGCGGTCAGAAGCTTATACCCGAAACGCTTGAAAGCGTAAAATACGCAAGAAAGCTCATAGATAAGACAGGCAAGGCTATAGATCTCGAGGTGGACGGAGGAATCAAGCTTGATAACGTTTCGCTTCTTACTCAAGCGGGTGCAGATACGATAGTTGCAGGCTCTTCCGTATTCGGAGCGGAGGATATCGGAAAGGCAACAGCCGAATTCAAAAAGTTTTAAGATATTACAAATATGAAACAAAAACGTATTTCGGACTTTGGTGTCCGTATAGGTGTTCTTCCGACAGGAAAGCTTAATAAAATAACGGACGTTCCGGGCGTTACGGTAGGTCATTGCACCGTGCGTGATGAAAAACATAATACGGGAGTTACCGTCATAATGCCGTCGGAAGACAACATTTTTCTCAATAAAATGACGGCATCCGTATATGTGCACAATGGATTCGGTAAAACAGCCGGAACCTTGCAGATAGAGGAATTGGGAACGTTGGAGACACCGATAGCTCTTACTAATACTTTGAATGTGGGAAAAGTTTCCGATGCTGTGGTCGAATATACGATATGCCGTTGTAAAGAAGAAGGAACAGATGTTGTTTCCGTGAATTCCGTTGTGGGAGAATGCAACGACTGCCGCACGAATGACATAGCTGACAGAGCTGTTTCGAAGGAACACGTATTTTCCGCTATCGGGTCTGCTTGCGCTGATTTCGAAGAAGGCGGAGTCGGTGCGGGCGCGGGTACCAAGTGCTATGGATTGAAGGGCGGAATAGGCTCTGCTTCACGTATCGTATCGCTCGGCGGCAAAGATTATACGGTCGGTGTTATCGTTCAGTCGAATTACGGTAAGCATGAAGATCTCAGAATAGACGGAAAGAAAATATCCGAAGATGATCATTCCTCTCGTATGGGTGAGTGTGACGTGGGATCTATAATGGTTATTTTGGCATGTGATGTTCCGTTGACATCACGTCAGCTGAAAAGGGTCATAAAACGATGCTCGGTGGGAATTGCACGATGCGGATCGTATATAGGTCACGGAAGCGGAGAAGTGTTTATAGGTTTTTCCACATCGAATCGTTTTTCATCATCCGATGATGATATCGTATCCATTTCCTGTGTAAAGGAAAGTAAGCTTGATATTCTGTTTCGTGCTGCAGGTGAAGCGACCGAAGAAGCAATACTCAATTCAATGGTATGCGCAGAAGAGCTTCATGCTTTTAACGGAACACTTCTGAAAAGCTTGAAAGACATTCTGTAAACATAATTAAAAATAAATGAGTTAAAGGAGCTATTATGGAGCTTAGTGCATTACTTGAACAGTTCAAAAACTGTGAATGCGGCGAGGAGCATACCGTCGATATAAAGGATATTATAATAGAGCACGGTGTGAAAGACAGAGCAGGAGAGCTTATAAGAAGATTCACCGACAAAAACAAGATATTCATGGTCTCCGATAAAAATGAGATAAACGCCTCCTGCGGTATCCTGAAGTCATTGGAAACGGAAGGCTTTCTCGTGAAGGCGTTCATATACAATAATATATGCGTTGCCGATATGAAAGAGGTGGATAACGTTGCCGATGCCTGCAAGGACAGCGACATAGTGCTTTCCGTGGGAAGCGGCTCGTGCAATGATATATGCCGTCTTGCATCCTTTAAGGCAGATAAGCCATTTGTACTCTTTGCTACAGCACCATCCATGGACGGACTTGCATCCGATACGGCGCCCATAACCGATAACAATTTCAAAAAATCTTATCAGGCAAAGCAGCCCATGCTCATCCTTGCCGATACGGAGATATTGGCAAAGGCGCCTGCAAGATTGAAGGGCGCGGGCTTCGGCGATATGATGGCAAAGTATGTGGGTCTTGTGGATTGGCATATATCCAATATCCTTACGGGTGAAAAGATATGCCCGAGAGTGGAAAACCTCACATGGACCGCTGCGGAGAGGATCAAGGAGCTTGCCGATAGAATAACAGCCGATGATGAGGAAAGCGCAAAAGCGGTATGCGAGGCTCTTATACTTACAGGAATAGCAATGAAATTTGCACACTCCTCACGTCCTGCCTCGGGTGCTGAGCACGTTATCAGCCACTTCTGGGAAATAAAGAAGCTTGAAGAAGGAAAAATATCGGATCTTCACGGAAGAAAGGTAGGCGTAGCCACACTTCTGTGCAGCAGGATATATCACAGGATGGCAGAGCTTGAAAAGATCACGGCACGTAAGGAAAATGTTGATTGGGATAAGGTCAGAGCATCCTACGGCGAAAATCTTTACCCCTCCGTTCTTGAGATGAACGATCCCGAGCCCATAACATACGGTATCTCTCCCGAAAAGCTTGAAGCTTCATGGGATGAGATAAGAGGCTATATAAAGAAGTTCCTTCCTTGCCCGGAGGAGATGGAAAAGCTTCTTGTTACGGCGGGATCTCCCACTACTCTCGAGGAGATCGAGGTGACCGAAGAGCTGGGACGAGAGGGCATCATCAACCATTCATTCATGAGAAGAAGGATAACTCTTATGCGTATCCTTCCCATGATATGCGAGGCGTCCGATGATTTCATTATCGGTGCGGCACAATTATAAAAAACTATGAAAGAAATCGTCGAAATGAACGGGTTTTTACAGATAGTTTATTGACAAAACGCTTTCAAATTGATATAATGATACAAATCGCAGTATCCGCTGTTGTAGTATAAACGGATGACTTGCGTGTTTTAACCACGAAACAAAGATCGGACATGCCGATATACAAGAAAGGAATCAAAAATATGGATAAGCTTCGCGTCGGAATGGTCGGAATCGGAAGAGGAACAGCTTACGGAAGAGTTATTACAAATAACCCCCATACAGAGATCACCGCTCTTTGCGATTTTGATACCGAAAAGCTTGCGGCAAACGCAGAATTTTTTGGACTTAAGGATACACAGTGCTTTACCAATTACGATGATTTTATAAATTCGGGATTGGATCTCGTTATCCTCGGAACACCCATACCTTACCATGAAGAACAGGTCATCAAGGCTCTCGATATGAACATCAACGTTCTTTGCGAGGTTACAGCCGCTGACAGCGTTAAGGGATGCGAAAATATTTATGAAGCAGTAAAGAGATCCAAGGCTAAGTATATGCTCGCGGAAAACTGCAACTATATGCACTTCGTTCTCGAGTGGAAGGATTATGTAGATAAGGGATATCTCGGACACATCCACTATGCAGAGGGTGAATACGTTCACGAAATAAGAGACAGAGTCATTGACAAGACAGGTAAGGAGCTTTGGAGAACAAAGAGAGCTCCCCTTCATTACTGCTCTCACAGCTTGGGCCCGATCCTTTATTGGCTTGATGACTATGTCGTTAAGGCAACAGGCTCCGGTAAGAGCATCAACATTATAGAGCCCGTAGGAGTCGGTGCTATCGATATGCAGTGCGCTCTCTTCGAAACAGCAAAGGGCGTTACCATCCGTCTTCTCAGATCCTCCGTTTCGCCTCGTAATCCTGCTTGGTGCGGCTACGCTATGTACGGCTCCAAGGGTTACATAGAAACAGATAACTATACCTCCGACAGAGCAAGAAGATACTTCGAGGGTATGGACTCCGGATGCGTTAACTTCACAAACTACGCTTCCGACCCCACAGCTTCCGCAGCTATGGAAGCAGGCGGACACGGAACATGCGAATATTATCTTATAAACACATTTATAGATGATATCCGTTACGACAGAAAGCCCGCTATCGACATAGTCAAAGCTCTCGATATGACACTTCCCGGACTCATAGCGCATGAAGCTGCTATGAAGGGTAATGTATGGCTTGATGTGCCGCTCTTCTACAGAGGATTATAATATTTTACGTAAATAAAGCTTTACTTACGTTAATAATGAGCGATGCTGCGGGATATACCTGCGGCATCGCCTAAGTCTTACTTACGGCAAGGAAACATTTTGTGATGAATTTTGACTTTTTTTGTAAAAATACTTTTTTTGTAAAAAGAATTGTTTTTTTGCTGTCGTTTTTGATCGTTTTGTGCTCCTGTACGCAGGCTCCTCCCGATACAGGTGAGAAGACGCCCTTGAGCACGGAACAAGTAATAACAGAGAAAGAACCGCTCGCAGCTGATGAGACGGATATGATTGCCGGAATGCAGTGCGATGTGCCACAGGAGAATATTGTTTCCTTTGCGGAAAGCTTTTCTTCGGCATTATATTCCGTGAATAATATGCAGTTTTCATCTTATCCTCCTCTTGTATCGGAGGATGTGTTCAAGAATGAAAAGCATCAGGCGGGTATTATATATATAAACAATACGGATTACGTAATAAGCGACGAGCTGTATAAAAGACTTTTCGATCTTATAGATACCGATAAGGATACGGAAGATCAAAAAAGATTCAAGACCTGCTTTTATGTATCCGATCTCTATACCGGGATGTCTTTAAGCTTCAATGCCTATTCTCCCATAATAAGCGAAAGCCTTATAAAAGCCGCCATGGGCCTTTACGTGATAAAGCAGATCGAAAGCGGCGAAGCCTCCTTTGACGATAAAGTCGTTTACAACAAAGCAAAGCACTACAAGGGCGGAGGCGGAACGATAAAGTATTCGGAGGACGGAAGTGTTTATACCGTGAGGGAGCTTATGGAGAAAATGATCACCATAAGCGACAACGTGGCATACATGATGATACACAGTCACTTCGGGTATGAAGGCTACAATGAAATGATATCCTCCATGGGCTGTACAAAATGGCTCGATCACATCGTGAAATTCGGATATTTCCGTGCTTGTGAAATGGGTATAATATGGAGAGAAATATACAGAATGTACTGTGAGACCGAAACGGGTAAATGGTATATGGAGCTTTTGAAAAAGGCAAATCACAGCTTTTTCGACGATTCCATGTATGACAGCTATACGATTGCACATAAAGCGGGATGGGGTGCAGAGGCTCAAAATGAAAGCGGTGTTGTTTTTGCTGAGCATCCTTATACTGTAGCTGTTCTCACGGGACGAAACGGAAATAAAAACGACGGAAAAAACATTACGGAGATCCTTCTGTGCATCGACGAGATAATGAAGGAATATTTTGTATCGACCGACGATTATATTATAGAAACCGACAATAACAATGGCAATATTATAGAAGAGCAGGAAATTTAGTGTACTTATGGAAGTAATAGTGACCGGGATAGTGCTGAAGACTACTGATGCGGGAGATTTTGACAAGCTGATAACTGTTTTGACAGAATACGGAAAGGTGACTTTCCGTGCTTTCGGCGTGCGTCTGATGAAAAGTGCCAACGCTTCCGCATGCATGGAGTTTGCCTATTCCGAGTTTACACTTACAGTAAAGGACGGCATGTGCAGATTGAAGAATTCCCGATTGATAAAGACGCTTATCCGTCCGGGAAAATCTCTTTCCGCCTTGTCTCTTGCGTTTTATGTTGCGGAGGTATGTCTTTTCGCCTCGACAGATTTCCCCCTTTCCAAGGATGAAAGCAGGATACACGATGACGGTCTTTTTACCTGCGCCGCAAATGCTCTATACCTTGTATCGAAATCCGACAGAGAGATTTTACTTGTAAAATCGGTTTTTGAATTGCGGCTTGCCTCAATTCTCGGATTTTCTCCCGATCTCCCTTATTGCTCCGTATGCGGTGACGATTGCTCCGAAAAGGGAGGATACGTGTCTGTACATCTTGTGAACGGAAATATGCAATGTGCAAGATGCAATGCCGAGTCCTTTATGAAAGCCGGCAGAGCCGAAAATACATCTTCATCGGGAGGCGCTTCCGATCCTTTCGAAGAAAATACCATGACAGTATCCTCGGACGCACTTATGCTCATTATGAGAACATTGTCGGTAGAGGAAAAAAAGGCATACGCAGTAAGCGTTCCCGAGATACTTATAAAGGAATTTGCCTCCTTTACGGAAAAATATTTACTCAACCAACTTGAAAGAGGCTTTAAGAGCCTGACATATTTTAAAGATATTTACAGTTATGAATCGAATATTTGAACATGCCGCAAAACGGCTTGAATTTGATAAAGTGCTTGAAAAGATAGCTGAGTGCTGTGCTATCGAATCGGGCGCTCAGAAAATAAGAGAAATAATGCCCGAAACGGATATTTCCGCAGTAAGACTTCTTCAAAGGCAGACGTCGGATGCAAAAAAAATGCTTTCCGTTAAAGGCGCTCCCACCCTTTCCGCCCATCCAACGGTGCCTCAAAGCATTTCCAGAGCTGAAAAGGGTGCACAGCTTAATGCACAGGAGCTTTTACGTATAGCTTCTATGCTGTCCTCTGCGGGACATGTAGCAGCCTTCGGTGAGGCTCTTGAGGAGAGCAATTCACTTTATGTGATATTCAACAGACTCATACCCAATAAGGCTTTGTGCGACGATATAAACCGCGCCATAATAAGCGAGGATATGATAGCGGACGACGCCTCCGACAAGCTTTTCGAGATAAGAAAAAAGATACGTCTTTCCGGTGCGAGAATACGTGAAACCCTCCAGAAGTACACGGGCGGTGCGTTTTCCTCCTATCTCCAGGAAAACATCGTTACCATAAGAAACGGAAGATATGTTATCCCCGTCAGAGCTGAGTACCGCAATGAGATAAAGGGTCTCGTTCATGATACATCCTCCTCCCGTGCCACGGTATTTATTGAGCCCCTTCCCGTTGTAGAGCTTAATAATGAGATAAAACTCCTTGAAAATGAGGAAAGGGAAGAGATAGAACGCATCCTCAATGTCTTCTCAAGAAGAGTTGAAGGATTTTCCGAGGCATTGTATCTTGATTTTTATAATATAGTGGAGATATCCACGATCTTTGCAAAGGCTGAATATTCATTCAGATCAGATGCCGTGGAGCCTTCGATAAACGAGGGGACTTACACGAATCTGAAAAAGGCACGCCACCCTCTCCTTGATAAGACGAAGGTGGTTCCGATAAATATTTCCCTCGGCAAGCAGTTCGATACTCTCGTTATCACGGGTCCCAACACCGGCGGTAAAACGGTATCCATAAAGACTCTTGCTCTTCTTGCCATGATGGCTCAGAGCGGTATCCATATACCTGCCGATGAGGAAAGCACGGTATGCATTTATACCGATATCCTCTGCGATATAGGCGATGAACAGAGCATCGAGCAGTCACTGTCCACATTCTCATCCCATATGGTCAATATTGTATCCATGCTTGAGAATACAAAGCCCGGCGCGCTTCTCGTTTTCGATGAATTGGGTGCGGGCACAGACCCCGTAGAGGGTGCGGCTCTTGCCATTGCCATTCTTGAGAGAGTACGCTCTCTCGGCGCAAAATGTCTTGCCACTACCCACTATCCCGAATTGAAGTCATATGCACTTTCAACGGAAAGAGTTGAGAATGCTTCATGTGAATTCGATGTCAATTCCCTGAAGCCCACCTACAGGCTTATAATGGGTACTCCCGGAAGATCCAATGCCTTTCTTATATCGGAAAGACTCGGTCTTTCATCGGATATAATAAATGCCGCATCCGAGTTTATAGATTCGGAAAGCCTTCGCTTTGAAAAGGTCGTTGAAAAGCTCGAAAGCGACAGAATCGCCATGGAGGATAGTCTGAGAAGTGCAGAGAAAGCACGTATTGAAGCGGCTGAAGCGAAGAAGACTGCCATGGAGGAGCGCAAAAGGCTTCTTGACGAAGCGGAAAAGGAGCTTGAAAGAGCAAAGGCAGAGGCGATACGCCTTGTGAAGACAGCTAAAATGCAGAGCGAAAATGTAATGGCACAGCTTGATGAGCTTCAAAAAAAGCAAGCCAAGGAGCTGGATGCAAATGAGCTTGAAGCAAAGCGCAATGAATTCAGAGAAAGTCTCAGGCTTACGGGAAAGATAATCGACGAAAGCAAGCTGGCGGATGACAACGACGGATACACGCCCCCGAGAGCTTTTGCTCCCGGCGACAGAGTGCTCGTTGCCATAGGCTCCAAGAGAGATAACGAGGGCGTTATCGAAAAGATCAAGGGCGGGGAAGCATACGTGCTTTGCGGTTCTATCAAAACTAAGGTGAAGCTTGACTCATTGAGACTTATAACCGAGCTTGAAAATGCATCAAAAAAGCCGCTGAAGTCAGCTACTGCGTCGGCACGTCCCATTGTAAAGGCTGAAATAGACGTCAGAGGCGATTACGTGGAGGACGCCTGGTTCAAGGTCGATAAGTATCTTGACGATGCTGTTCTTGCAGGTCTCGGAAGCGTTTCCATAATCCACGGAAAGGGCACAGGTGCTTTGCGAAAGGGACTTTTGGAATATCTGAAAAGAGACAAGAGGGTTAAGCAATGCCGCATGGGTGCATACGGCGAAGGCGACAGCGGAGTGACCGTTGTGACCTTGAAGTAAATGATAAGAAAGGAAGTAATTTGATTTGGCTTTCAAGGATTTTATGAATTATCAGACTCCGGGAAAGGGAGTCGTCAAAGAGGATGAGGAAACAAAAAAGCAGTATTCCTTTACAAAATTCTTTGTGCTTTTCTTCAGAAAGTTCTGGAAGATAGTGAGTGCGAATCTCTGCTATCTTTTCGTCAATCTTCCTGTTTTTGCAGGTCTTTTGGCAATATCGGGCAATTTCAATATACCGTTTATGACTCCGGCACGTCAGTTCTATCCCATTTTGTACGGTGTTTCCCGATTTGATATGAACCCCGCAATAATGGCTATGATGGGCGTTAACGGTCAGTATGTGGAATCGGGCTATCCTTCTGCGGTAACGTATGTGCTTTATGGAATTTTTGCTCTGACGATCCTTACGATGGGACTCGGAAATACGGGTATGGCATATGTAATGCGTAATTTCGCAAGAGAAGACCATGCCGACGGAGCGGAATTTTTCGGAACGATAAAAAGAAACTGGAAGCAGGGATTGATAATGGGCGTTATAGATGCTGTTTGCATCGCCGTTCTGATATATGACGTTACCTACTTCTACTATCTTGCTTTCTATTATATGCCCGAGGATCAGGCGTTTGGATGGATGCTCATATTCTTCGCAATGGTGCTTATAGCCTTCATTTATGCGATGATGCGTCTTTATGTCAATATCATAATGGTTACCTTCGACCTTAAGATAACAAAGATACTTAAAAATGCATTTATACTTTCTCTTCTCGGCTTGAAGAGAAATGTTGTGGCGCTTATAGGTATTGCGGCTACCATTTTTTTGAATTATCTTATTTATATCTATTTTACCCCTATCGGAATATGTCTGCCCTTCATTCTTACGATCGGCATGACGGCGTTTATGGCGGCTTATGCGGCGTATCCCGTAATAAAGAGATACATGATAGACCCCTATTATCCCGACGGCGACAAGCCCGCACGCTCAGATGCGGAGCCGATATTTACCGACAGAGGTTGAATATAATTTTTCGCCCCACCATGCGGAGGCAATATAAAGGTTCTTCTTATTTTTACGAAAGGCAAGGTTAAATTAATGGAAAATAAAGCAAAATGGATATGGTATCCCGGAGATTTTGAGATGTATCACAGCATACAGCTCCATTCGAGAAGAGAACAGCTTGATCAGGGCGGATATCCCGCTTTCTGGAATTTGAAGACTCCTTACCCTTCGGTAACCTTCAAAAAGAGATTTACTGCGGAAAAGGACACAATTGTTAAGGCTGTATCAAATGATATCGGATATATGATGGTAGACTGGTACCTCAAGCCGCTGAATACGGATATTCCCGTAAAGGCGGGCGACCATGAGCTTATTATCAGAGTAACGAATACAAACGGCAGACTCCCCGCAATATATATAGACAGCCCCTATGTAGTCACTGATGACACATGGCTTGCATCGGAAAACAATGCGTATTTTGTATCCGTAGACGCTTCTCCCGAGTTCTTTTCTCCCGAGGATGATGTATGCGTTTTCCCGTTCAGGTATGACAGGATAGATGTCGTATCACGTAAGGCACTTGACGAGGGCATCCTTTTTGACTTCGGAAAAGAGCTTTTCGGAAAGCTTTGCATAACAGGCGTTTCCGCAGACGACGAAATATACGTATGCTACGGAGAATCCCCTGAAGAGGCAAGTGATAAGACCGATGCCATAATCCGTGAAACGATAAGCGGAAAGACGGAATATGAATTGAAGGCGAGAGCGTACAGATACGTAAGCCTTACAAAGCTTCCAAGCGAAGCTAAGCTTTCGGGAAGTGACAAGACATTTGAAAACGCAAGCGTATGGACGATGTACGAATACGTTCCTCTTGAATCCAATGCATTCTTTGATTGTGATGTGAACGGCGTTTCCGATATTTGGAATACCTGCAAATATACTCTTCATCTTAACAGCCGTGAGTTTTTCCTTGACGGCATAAAGAGAGACCGCTGGGTATGGTCGGGCGATGCATATCAGTCCTACATGATAAACGATTATCTCTGGTTTAACGATGAAATTACCAAGAGAACGATAAGAGGACTTCTCGGAAAGCCTCCGTATACACAGAACGTAAACACGATAAACGATTACACTCTTTATCTTATAATTGCAGTTCAGGAGTATTACGAAAGACACGGCGACAAGAAGTTTGTGGAATCGGTGTTCCCCTCATTGAAATCATTGTTTGAATTCTTCATGGGCAGAAGAGATGCAGACGGTTTTATGGAAAAAATCGGTGACGACTGGATATTCATTGATTGGGCTGAGATAAATAAATCTACAGCCAAGATATGCGCCGAACAGATATTGCTGTGGCGTATGCTTAAGGCCATGAGCTTCATATTCTCTCTTATGGGCGACAGCGAGAGCGCCGAAAAGTATACAGCGGAAGCAGAAGAATTCCGTGGAAAGATTCTGAAGCTTTACTGGGATGATGAAAAGAAAGCTTTTTCCGAATTGCCCGGTGACGGAAGCATCAAGCGTCATGCAAATATTTTTGCAGTCATGTATGATTTCGTTGACAGCGATACTCAGAAGATGATACTTGACAGCGTTCTTGAAAATGACGATATTCCTCAGATAACAACACCTTACTTCAAGTTCTTCGAGCTTAACGCTCTCTGCAAGATGGGCAAGATCGAATACGCACAGGATCTTATCGATAGCTATTGGGGCGGCATGATGAAATTGGGTGCTACATCCATTTGGGAGCAGTTTGATCCCACAAAGAAGGGTACGGAGCATCTTGAAATGTACGGCATGAAGTATGGCTGCTCTCTCTGCCACGCATGGGGCGCAGGCCCCATATACCTTCTCGGAAGATACGTTCTCGGTGTTGAAAATACCGATGTGGCATACAAGAGCTTCAAGGTAGAGCCGAATCCCGGCAAATACAAGAGCTTCAAGGGTATAGTACCCGTTAACGGCGGTGAGGTCTATGTGGAATACTCCGTAAACGGTGACGGTACTGTCCATGCTGCGGCTAAAGCGGATGTGGACGGCGGCGTTCTCGTTGTAAACGGAAAAGAGATCCCCATGATAAAGGGCGAGCTTGCCGAATATAATGCATAAGGAAGAGGCCTATATGGGTGCAAAGAACAGAAAGCTTTGAGCTTTCCTTAATGAATGTAATTGCGTGCTTTCTCGTAATATTCATTCATTGCTCAAGGCTCCCGTAACGACTTATTGCCACCTTCGTTGTAACGGTGGGAGGCTGTATTCTTTACACTTTGATCAAAGATGCGGTGAAGACAAAAATAAAAGCTTCAAGGCGGATATCCGCTTGACATATTGTTTTTTGCTGACAGCACCTCGCTTTCGGGGTGCTGTTATTGCATATTGCTGTTCAAAATTTTATATTTATCCATTTTAAGATAAAATAATCCCTAAACAAGGGTGTATTTGATGAATTGAAGTGCAAAATAATCTTGAGAAAAGCAATTCAGTCTATTTATACATCGGTTTACAAACATTATAATGTAGGTGCAGGCTTCAGACAAGGCTTTTACTTGTACTTTAGCGGAAGGCTGTGACCGCCGCTGAAAATAAATGCGACAAGATCGCAAAAGGGAGGACTTAAAATGGTAAAGAAAGTTTCGCTTATCATGGCTGTTCTTATGGTTGTTTCGATGCTTCTTATGGTATCGTGCGACGGAGATGAGCCTAAAACTTCCGGTGCGGAAAATACCGGAAATGATGTTCCCGAAACCATATTCGGAATGAGTGACTGGCCCGAAAGAAAAATGGAAGAAGGCACCGAGCTCAAGGTTTTCGGCAGAGCATCGAGAAAAGCCGATTTCGTTGTTGACGGTCTTGCGGATGATCCCATCAACGATGCAGTTTACAACAGAAATGTATGGCTCAAGGATACCTTTGGCTTTGAGGTAACATATCATTCGGAAGAGAATGACACTGTGGCTCTTGAGTCTATGACGAATATCTGTAAATCCGGAGTTGATAACTTCGATCTCTTCGTTGCAGGCGGTACAGTTATATCAAGTCTGGGAAGAGAAAATTACCTTCTCGATATGAAAACGGTCGAGAATATTGATCTTACCGCAGAATGGTGGGATCAGGATGCCAACAGAGACCTTTCCATCGCCAACAGAGTATTCTTTACCTCAGGTGCATTGAATACTTCTGCAATAGCAAGTGTTTACTGTGTATTTATGAACAAGGATGTTCTTAAGAAAAAAGGCGACTATCAGGATCCTTATCAGCTCGTCAGAGACAACGAATGGACTATAGACAAGTTGCTTGAAATATCTAAGGACTATGTGTCTGATGACGGAAACGGTTCGTGGGGAAAAGAGGATACATACGGATATATAGGAGAAAACTATGACAGCTATGCACTTTTCTTCTGCTCCGGGGAAAGAGTTGTAAGCAAGAACGCTGAAGATCTTCCCGAGCTTGTTGTGGATACCCCAAGAGCTGCCGAGTTCGTTAAGAAGATGAAGGAATTCTATTCCGATAACAGTGTTTATATAGACCTCAATGCTACTCTCGTTCCCATGGCGCAGGAAAACAGAACTCTCTTCCGCGGTGCCCTTCTTAATGCCATAAAGACATACAGAGCTATGGATGCTGATTTCGGTATTCTTCCGCTTCCCAAATATGAAGCATCTCAGGAAAACTACGGTCACTCCATAAGCGTTGCTTCTACCGGTTGCCTTGTAGGTATTCCTACATGTACGGCAAATAGTGAGGCTGCGGGATTCATGGTAGAAATGCTTGCAAAGAGCTCTCTCAACACTCTTTATGATGCTTATCTTGAATCCACGGTAAAGACCCGCGGACTCAGAGACGAAGAATCTTATGAAATGCTTGAGATCATAACGAATTCCCTTATATATGACGTTGCTTATATGAATTCATGGGGAACACAGCACAGGACTCTCGGATGGATGTATTACTTCTATACTATTTCCGGAAATCCGTCCCTCGCCGATAATTTCTCTTCCGAAATAAGTAAGCATAAGGACAGCACGATCATTCAGATCAATGAAACGATAGACGTTTATAAATCATATCTCGAATAAATCGGAATAATAAAACTTGCCCGGGGATCCATGCGATTTTGGATCTTCGGGCATTTTTACGTTGTGTAATTTCCATGAAAATCAATTGTACAGCAAAAATATGCTTGACAAGTTATTAACTAAGTGATATAATAAGGTGAATGGTTATGAATAAAATGTTAATAAATCATAACCGATGAAATTTTTGAAAGGAAAAATAAAAACATGAAGAAAAGAATTTCACTTCTTCTCGCTGTTCTGATGGCAATATCCGTATTTGCGCTTGCCGCATGTGACAGCGAAGGCACAAAGCCTACCGGCGGAAATGCTGCTACCGGTACACAGGGAACAGTTGCCGGAACGACTTCTACAGAAGAAGCTTGGCCCGACAGAAAAATGGACGACGGCGCAGTATTGAAGGTTTACGGAAGAAGCTTCGCATCTACAGACTGGGTTGCCGAAGAGCTTACCGAAGAAGCTATCAACGATGCTGTTTATAACAGAAATCTGTGGCTCAAGGACACCTTCAACTTTGAAGTTCAGGCGACAATCGAAGCTACCGATGCCGATTGGCTTACAAACGCAAGAAATGCCGCTAAGGCAGGCGACGGCTCCTATGACCTTTTCGTAGGAGGCGGTACAAACATGTCTGTACTTGCTCAGGAAAACAGCCTTCTCGATATGGCATCCTTGGAGAACATCAACCTCGAAGCTGACTGGTGGGACCAGAATGCTACAAAGGACCTCTCCATAGCTAACAGAGTATTCTTTACATCCGGTGCTCTCAACACAGCGGATATCAGAGGCGTTTACTGTATATTCATGAACAAGGACGTTCTCAACGAAAAAGAAGACCATGAAGATCCTTACCAGCTTGCACGCGAAAAGAAGTGGACAATGGAAAAGCTTCTTACAATGGCTAAGGACTACACAGCAGATGACGGTAACGGCAAATGGGGTACCGAAGATAAGTACGGTTACGTTGCAGAAAACTATGACAGCTATGCATTGTACTTCTGCTCCGGCGAAAGAATCGTTACAAAGGACGCCGACGACCTTCCCGTTCTCGCTGTAGAAACTCCCAGAGCTGCTGAATTCGTTGGTAAGATGAAGGAATTCTATTCCGACGAAAGCGTATTCATCAACTACTCCAGTGTAATAGTTCCTATTTCCAAGGATAACAGAGCCCTCTTCTGCGGTACTATACTTAACGCTATAGATACCTACAGAGAAATGGAAGGCGACTACGGTATTCTTCCTCTTCCCATGTATGAAGAAGGTCAGGAATCCTATTCTCACTCTGTAAGCTGCGCTACCACAGGATCCCTCGTAGGTATTGCAGGATGCACAAACGATCCCGAAGCTACGAGCTTTATGGTAGAAATGCTTTGCAGAAGCTCCGTTGATACCTTGAAGCAGGCTTACATGGAAACAACAGTTAAGAGCCGTGGTCTCAGAGATGACGATTCTTACGATATGCTCGATATCATCATCAACTCCAGAGTATATGACGTTGCTTACATGAATTCTTGGGGAACACAGCACAACCTCGGTTGGATGTACTACTTCTATTCCATCGCGGGAATGCCCGATAACGCAGACCAGTTCGCTTCTACTATAGAAAAGGACAAGGAAGCTACTCTTCAGGAGATCCAGGATACGATAGACGCATACGAGCAGTACTTCGACTGATATAAAGGTATACGTACTATATAATGTCATAAAGTAATATAATTGCACGGGCAAGCGGATAAAATGTCTGCATGCCCGTGCGTTATTATTCTATGAAAAGTCAAAAAGAGGAGCTTGCCTCACCTGTGTGGGACAAGCTCCGAATTTGTTATGCCAAAGGGTTATTCAGCTATTAATACATGCCGCCCATTCCGCCGCCCATAGCTGCGGGGTTGGGAGCTGCTGCGGGAGCTTCTTCCTTCTTGTCAGCAACGAGGCTTTCTGTGGTGAGAACCATGGAAGCAACGCTTGCCGCATTGAGGATAGCACTCTTTGTAACCTTAGTAGGATCTATGATGCCTGCTTCAAACATATCAACATATTCTTCGGAGAATGCGTTGAAACCGAATGCTGTCTTACCGGAGGACATGATCTTGTCAACGATAACGGAGGGCTCAAAGCCGGCATTGTAAGCGATCTGTCTTACGGGCTCCTGGAGAGCGCGGAGAACGATCTGGATACCTGTCTTTTCGTCGCCTTCTGCATCTGCGAGGAGAGCGGAAACTGCGGGAACTGTGTTGAGGAGAGCAACACCACCGCCTGCGATGATACCTTCTTCAACTGCTGCACGTGTAGCGTTGAGGGCATCTTCTATGCGGAGCTTCGCATCCTTCATTTCAGCTTCTGTAGCCGCACCGACCTTGATAACAGCAACACCGCCGGAAAGCTTAGCAAGTCTTTCCTGAAGCTTTTCTCTGTCGAAATCGCTTGTTGTAACTTCGATAGCAGCCTTGATCTGAGCTATTCTTGCCTGGATCTCATCGGGATCTCCCATGCCGCCAACGATTATTGTGTTTTCTTTGTTGATCTTGACCTGCTTTGCTGTACCGAGCATATCTGCTGTAGCTGTCTTGAGGTCGAGACCGAGCTCTTCGGAGATAACTTCGCCGCCTGTGAGGATAGCGATGTCACGGAGCATTTCCTTACGTCTGTCGCCAAAGCCGGGAGCCTTGACTGCAACGCATGTGAATGTGCCGCGGAGCTTGTTTACGAGAAGTGTGGAAAGAGCTTCGCCTTCAACGTCTTCAGCGATGATAACGAGCTTCTTGCCGGACTGAACGATCTGCTCGAGAAGGGGAAGGATCTCCTGAATGTTGGAGAGCTTCTTGTCTGTGATGAGAATGAGAGCGTCGTCTATAACAGCTTCCATCTTATCGGTATCTGTTACCATGTAGGGGGAGATGTAGCCGCGGTCGAACTGCATACCTTCAACTACTTCGCAGAAGGTTTCAGCGGACTTGCTTTCTTCAACAGTGATAACGCCGTCAGCGGTAACCTTGTCCATAGCGTCTGCGATGAGCTTACCAACGAGCTCGTCACCTGCGGAGATAGTACCTACACGGATTATATCAGCAGTACCGTTTATAGCCTTGGAATTAGCCTTCAATGTTTCAACTGCCTTGTCAACTGCCTTGCGGATACCCTTCTTGATTATCATGGGGTTAGCGCCTGCCGTAACATTCTTCATACCTTCGCGTACAAGTGCCTGTGCGAGAAGAGTGGCTGTTGTTGTACCGTCGCCGGCAGCGTCGTTTGTCTTGACAGCAACTTCCTTGATGAGCTGTGCGCCCATGTTTTCGAATGCGTCCTCAAGCTCGATCTCCTTAGCGATGGTAACACCGTCGTTTGTTATAAGGGGAGAACCGTATTTCTTATCGAGAACAACGTTTCTGCCTTTGGGTCCGAGTGTGATCTTTACGGTATCAGCGAGCTGGTCGATACCGGACATAAGCTTATTGCGGGCTTCAATGCCGTATATTATCTGTTTTGCCATTTTTTACTCCTTAGTAAATATAATGTGGTTTTGTCTGCTTAATACGAGTTTGAAAATTTATTTTCAAACATAGCTTCGTCTTATTGCCTGATGTAAGTTTGTGCGTTTTTGCGTCAGCAAAATGTCCGCCTGCTTTTGCGGACAAGCCGCAAACTTATTCTACGATTGCGAGAATGTCGCTCTGCTTAACGATAATATATTCAACACCGTCAAGCTTTATTTCCGTTCCGGAATACTTGCTTGTTATGACCTTGTCGCCTTTTTTAACTGTCATAACTATTTCCTTGCCGTCAACGTTTCCGCCGGGGCCTACTTCAACTACTTCCGCTACGGAAGGCTTTTCCTTTGCAGATCCTGCGAGTATGATGCCGCTCTTTGTTGTTTCTTCAGCTTCAACCATTTTGATAACAACTCTGTCAGCGAGAGGTTTTAATGTCATTTTCAGATCCTCCAAATATATATAATTTATTTTTTTGCTATTTTTTAGCACTCTTGGGGTGTGAGTGCTAATCACGATATATATTATAATCCTTTTTCGGAAAAAATCAAGTGTTTTTGTAATCCTTAACACAATTTTCACATTAAGGAATATATATCCTTTACTTATACACCTTTTTTCAGCCTTCTGTAGTCCGTGCCCTCGAAAAGGAGCACCTTGAACTCACCGAAGAGGCGTGAGATTATTCTCCGTTCGTATTGCTTTTCAAGCTGTGTGTATGAAAGATTGGTGCTGATTATGGTGGGGCGGGATTCTATAAGACGAGTGTTTATTATATTGTAAACGTTGCTTATTGATATGCGGTTTGAAAATTCCGTTCCGAGATCGTCAATAATGAGAAGGTCGCATTCGTAATACTTTTCGGTATCATCCTCCTCGGATGATTTCGAAAAACGCTCCTTTTCAAAATTGAGAAGGATATTCGGTGCGCTTTCGTATATTACGTAGAAGCCTTTGTCGATCACCGCTTTGCCTATGGAAGTAGAAAGATGAGTCTTTCCCAATCCCACGCCGCCTATAAAGAGCATGGAGGGAGATGAAAGGGAGAAATTTTCTCCGTAGCTTCTGCACAGATCGTAATTCAACTTCATCGCATCGTACGGCGAAGAAGAGAATTGACCGGAAGGAGCATTTTTATACACGGTAAGATCGAAATTATCAAAATTCTGATGCTCTGCCAGAAGTCCCAGACCGCTTTCCATAAAGCTTTCCGTGTTCAGCGCACTGCGAAGGCAGGAGCACATATTTATTCCCACATATCCCTCGTCATGACATTTTTCACATTCGTATTTTACCGATGTGTAATACGGTGGATATCCGTATGACATGAGAAGACGGTTTTTTTCGGCTTGCAGAGATTGATTTTCCGCTTCAAGCTCGCTTAAACGCTCCTTTGCATCGGGAGCGCCCGAGGAGATTATTTCGTATATCCTGAAGCCCGATTCGGAAAGCTTATCATCGATGGCTTTGATGTCGGGAAAACGGTTCTGTATTTCCGTGCGTCTCAATGTTGCAAGCTCACGGGCTTTTATGGGCTTCTGACGGAATTCGTCCATTACCTTTGATATAGTCTTCTTGCTGTAACTCATTTTCTTTCCTTCTCAACTGCGGCTTTGAAGAAATCGTCAAGATCGTATGTGGGAAGCGTACCGCCTGCGGGAGAACCGTTTCCGGAATTTCCGGAGGTGCTTTGCCGGTGGAGCTTTTCCACGGTATCGATGCCTTCGTTTGCCCAGCGTATAAGTATTTTATTGATGTATGAGATAGTCGGTTTATTGATGGTGCGTATGGTTATATCGTATGCTTCCCTTAAAAGATCGAAATTGAAGGAGGAGTCGGATGACCATTCGCCTATTATCGTTTTTTCTGTCTTTGTCAGAGAGCGGTCGCCCATTCCGCAAAGGGAGCGTACCTGTCCTTCAAGTGATTTATACCGTTTTCTCTGATTTACGTACGCTTCCGCCGCTTCGTATGTTATTATATCCTTGTCCACGAAATCGAGAAGAAGCTTTTCTATGTATCGCAGAGACCTTTTTCCCTCGGAAAGGCAGTGCTCGGTTGCAAGCATTATGACCTCGGGAGGCAGTGCGAGATAATCGTAAAAGGAAAAGAGCACCGCAAGCTCGGAGGGATTGAGCATTTTGTTCAAGCGTTTCTCCGTATATTCCAAAAGTGCGGAAAAAGCGGGGATCTCAGCTGCATCTGCAAGCTGTGAGGATGTGTAGGACGGCTTTTTCTCTTTGTCAAAAACTGTGTTTTTTGAAGGTGCGGTAACAGGTTCTGTATTACGGACGGGAATATTGTAGGAGGGCACCGATATGTCGCTTTCCGCAAGCACGCCGACAGCACGCCAGAACATGACGGCGTGGTGAAGCTCTTCATCGGTGAAGGCTTCCGAAAGCATTCCGAGGGAGCGCACAGTATCCTCGTCAAACACTTCAAAGGACGGATCCTTCGCAGCATGATCGTAAAGGTACAGTATGAATTTTACATCGGCGGGATTTGCCGCAGGTAAAAAACGGCATATCTCCGACGGGATGTAAAGAGTATCCGCAGGGCGGAAGGGTTTTAATTTAAATGGCATATTTATGACCGTGCCTTTCGTAACAACTTATGGGCGGAAAAATCAAGCCTGCCATCATTTGACGTTCTTGTCACAGTAAGCACATGAGAGAGCCGTTCCGTCGGTCTTTATGAGTGAGGGAAGGTAAGGCTCGGATGTGATCACACACTTGGGATTTGTGCATCTGTGACCGTCCTCGTGAGGAGTGAAGGATTTGGGAACGTATTCCTTTTCCGTAAGCTTTATTATAAGCGCCATTCTGATATACATTCCGAGACGTGCCTGATAGAAGTAAACGGCTCTTATATCGTCATCAACATCGGGAGTTATCTCGTCTACCTTGGGCAGGGGATGCATGATTATCAGATCTTTTTTTGCGGACTTTAATTTTTCCGTATCGAGTCTGTATATGCTTGCCTGTTCCTTGTAAGCGGCTTCGGAAGCAAAGCGCTCTCTCTGTATTCTTGTCATGTAAAGAACGTCAAGTTCGGGAAGACATTCCTCAAGGGAGGAAAGCTCTATGACACGGTTTCCGCTGTCAAGGAGCTGCTTTAATGACCATACGGGTATCTTAAGCTCGTTTGTGGATATGAGATATATCGTATTTCCGTGATATCCCGAAAGAGCACCGGCAAGAGAGTGTACCGTTCTTCCGTTGAGAAGGTCGCCGCATATACCTATGGAGAGTCCTTCTGTCTTTCCCTTAAGCTTACGTATCGTGAAAAGGTCGGTGAGAGTCTGCGTCGGATGGAAATGACCGCCGTCTCCCGCATTTATGATGGGACAGAGGGAATAGAGAGATGCCGCAAGAGCGCTTCCCTCGACTGCCGTACGCATTGCTATTACATCGCAGTAGCCCGAAACTATCTTTATGGTGTCTGCAAGGGTTTCACCCTTTGATACGGAGGAGCGGGAGGGATCGGAGAAGCCTATAACCTGACCGCCGAGTCTGAGCATTGCGGCTTGAAAAGAAAGCTGTGTTCTGGTACTCGGTTCATAAAACAGTGTTCCGAGAAGCTTGCCTTTGCACGCATCTGCATAATCTGCGGGATGTGCGTAAATATCTGAGGCGAGAGAATAGAGAGAATCCCAATCCTCCCTTGAGAGCTGGTTGAAATCTATGAGATCGTTGCTTTTGATGAAATTTGAGTTGGACATATTTTTTACCGTACCTTTCGCATACTTCTTTTCTGCGGAATATAAAAGTGCTTTTACTTTGTATTTTATTCGTATTTTATATTATAACATATAAAACTCTAAATGAAAATACCAATAGAATAAAATTTTCTATTGAATTTCTCTCAAAAATATGTTATAGTAATGGTGGAGTAAAATAATTACCTCAAAGAATAGAGAAATAACCGATTTTTCGGATATATATAATGTAAACCGCAAGAAAATGCGGACGAAAGGATATGATAGATATTATGACTAAAAGAGATCTTAAAGAAGTACTTGCAGCCAAAAAAGGCTTTATATGCGATATGGACGGTGTTATATATCACGGAGATAAGCTTCTTGAAGGCGTTCCCGAGTTTGTGAATTGGCTCAGAGAAAACAATAAGAATTTTCTCTTCCTGACCAACAGCAGTGAAAGAGCACCCGTTGAGCTTTCCAGAAAGCTTGAAAGAATGGGACTTGATGTATCTCCCGAACATTTCTATACAAGCGCTCTCGCAACGGCATCCTTCCTTTCCAGCCAGTGCCCCGGAGGAAGTGCATACGTAATAGGAGAGCCCGGTCTCGTATATGCTTTGTACGAAGCCGGAATAAGCATGAACGATTATAACCCCGATTACGTTATAGTCGGTGAGACACGCTCATACAATTATGAAAAGATAGAGCACGCCGTAAAGCTTGTCAGAAAGGGCGCTAAGCTTATAGGAACAAATACAGACCTTACGGGTCCCTCAACCAACGGCATAATACCCGCATGCCGTGCTCTCATCTCTCCCATTGAATTGGCAACGGGAAGAAGCGCTTACTTTATAGGAAAGCCCAATCCTCTCATCATGCGCCACGCTTTGAAGAAGCTTGGATGCCTCCGCGAGGATTCCGTAATAATCGGAGACAGAATGGATACCGATATAATCGCAGGCGTTCAGACAGAGCTTGATACCATTCTTGTTCTCTCAGGTGTTACATCTCAGGAAGAGCTTATTACATTCCCTTATCAGCCCTCATACGTGCTGGAAGGGGTAGGAGAGATACCGAAGATCGCAAAAGCGTAATAAAGGGTATATATTTTAAATCAGATTTGAAAAAGGTTTTTATATGAAACGAACTCCAAGACGAAGTTTGATAAAAAAGTCCTATGACAGTGAAAAGGTTTTGAAGGAATTATCGGGCATCACCGAAAATTCCTCCGCTGTCTATTCCACGCCGGCACGCAAGAGAAGAGAAGCAGGAGCGGCGGAAGAGGAAATAAGCAGATCCGAACGCAACACGTATGCGTTTGATGAATCTCTGCGCTCTCTCAAAGCCGAGGATATTGCCGACCTGTGTCCGAAGCCGAAAAAGGATACTTCTGATGTGGTGAGAAGCTTTGCTCTCTTTATTTGTCTGGCTGTGTTCTGCTATTCCGCATATATGCTTGCGGAAAGATTCTATTATTATATAAAGGGTGAGCAGGATTACGGCGAGATAGCCGAAATATTCGAGAGCGACAACAGATTTGTCCTTCAGTATCTCGACCAATCCGTTCCCAACGTATCCTCCAATACAGTCCTTGATTCCTTGGGCGGCGCACAAGCTCCCGTTATAGACGAGACAAAGGTTGTTCTTACCGATGAACAAAAGCTTCTGTATGCTAAATTCGAGAAGCTTAAGGCAATTAATAAGGATATATTCGGCTGGATAAAGATAGACGGTACGAAGATCAATTACCCCGTTCTCAGAGGTACGGACAACGATCATTATCTGAAATTCAATTACATCGGGGACTATAATCCCGGCGGATCCATTTTTATGGATTACACCAATAATAAAAAGCTGTCCAAAAACTGGCATACCGTTATATACGGCCATAATATGAGAGACGGCTCGATGCTGGCACAGCTTCATAATTATGACAATGAGAAGCTTTTCAAGGACGGTATCGTAAAGATAATGACCGATGAAGGAACATTTGTATATAAAATGTTTTCCGTTCACGTTCCCCATGAGACTCTCTATTATTTCAGGACAGAGTTCAACAGCGTAAACGATTACTATGATTTTATTCTCGGCTTGCAGAATATGTCAAAATACAAAACGGATATCGTTCTTAAGCCCACCGATCAGGTATTGACTCTAAGTACCTGCGTCAATGCTACTGTTTCCAGCGATTACCGATTCGTAGTCCACGCCGTGCTTATAGGAAAAGAGTAAAGCCGAAGGCATTTTACAATGGTTGAAAAAGAAAAAACAAACAAAAAAGCAAAAAGAGTGATGCTTATAATGAATATTGCGGCACTTGTCCTGTTTCTGGCAGTATGCGTATTCATAGCTGTAAAGCTTATGCCGCTTATAAGCATCTATTCCGAAGAGCCCTCTTTGTTTACAGACTATATCAGTGAGAATCTTTTTGCGGGAATATTTATATTTCTCGGAATACAGATCCTTCAGATAGTTGTCGCCGTTATACCGGGAGAGTTTGTGGAGATAGCGGCGGGAGTGGTATTCGGAGCGTTTTTCGGATTCCTCCTTTCTATGCTGGGTGTTGCTCTTGCCACCTCGGTTATCTTCTTCGTTACGAGAAAATTGGGAAGACCCCTGGTTTACGCTGCCCTCGGAGAAGAGAAGATGAAGCGCTTCGAGAAATACGGGGAGCACAAAAGAAGAGACAGCATTATTTTCTGGCTGTTCTTTATCCCCGGCATACCGAAGGATATATTGACATATGCGGCACCGTTTTTCGGAATATCCCTTCCGAGATTTCTTATCATAACGCTGACGGCACGGATTCCGTCTGTTCTGTCGTCCACTATAGCGGCGTCGTATGCGATGGACGGTAATATCCTTGCGGCGGTGCTTATATTCGCCGTGTGCGGTATTATCGCCGCTGCGGGCTATTTTTTGAGCGAGAAGATAATGAACCGTCTCGAAAGAAAATAAAAATCAAGGGGTTGTCTTGCAGGATATATGGCGGCAACCCTGTTATTTTAGATCGATCAAGGAGGAAAGCTCTGCATGAAAAAACGGGAACACCTTATTTTTACAGCTGTTGCGGCTCTTTTTATATATGCGGCTTTCAGAGTGTTTGACAGTAACATACTTTTGGATATCGAAATTTTCGCGGTAAGCGGTGAGTGGGGAGATCGCAATATCATATCGGTGCTGTTTCCTTACGATTCGGTGCAGACGCTCCTTCTTGCGGCTGTTTTTGTGCTTGCTTATCATACTCCAAAGGAGGATATCAAAAGATCCGATATAGTTTTTTCGTTGTTGTTTTCGTTTATGTATCTTTTGGGATACAGCTTTTACAAAACGAATTCAAGAGACATCCTTCACAGCCATCATGTAAGCGTTATTCTTTCTGTTTCGGCTTTTATCGGTACGGCTTTGGGGATGCTGTTTGTTCTCTCCTTTTTGAGAAGGATCGTGAAGCGCTTTAATTCATGGGAATTTAAATTGCCTGCCTTTCTTTCGCGTCACTCATTTATTGTTTCATGGACTGTTATATTCTTGGGATGTATTCCTTACATAGTTGTACGCTATCCCGCGGGAATGGAATTTGATGCATATTATCAGATAGAGCAGTTTTTGGGCATGACGGAAATGACGGCGTATTCACCGCCTTTTTCGTCGGCGTTTATGGGCTTTTTTGTTTGGCTCGGTAAAAACCTGTTCGATTCTTACGAAGTCGGACTTTGTATTCTTGTTACTGTTCAGTCCCTCCTCTGCTCTGCGGTATTTGCGTATACCGTTTCGGTAATGAAGCGGATGGGAGTATCTGAAAAATGGCGTGTTATTTCGGTATTGATATACGCTGTATCACCAATATTTGTTTCATATGTTACCGCCGCCATCAAGGATGCGATGTTTTCCGCAATGACAGCACTTTTTATTGCTCTGATGGCTGAGGAGATACTTCTTGGAAACACAAGTGCTTATCATAAGATATGTACATTCTTGTCTGCCGTACTCATGTGCTTGTTCAGAAATAACGGTATCCTTTATCTTGCGCCCTTTACAGTCGTTTTCGCGGTTGTAACGGTAATAAGATACGCAAAGACACGTAAAGCGGACATCAACAGAATATCCGTGGCGTTGCTTTTGTGCGCAGCTGTATTGTGTAATTCTGTTTATACTTCCGTGATACTTCCGGGACTTAACATTCCCTCCGCGCCAAAGGGAGAATCCTTTTCACTTCCTTTTCAGCAGACGGCACGGTATCTCAGGGAATATCCCGATGATGTGACAGATGATGAAGCCCGTGCTATAGCCGCCGTATTGGATTACGAAAACCTTGCCTCCATTTACGATCCGAATCTCAGCGATCCCGTTAAAAATTCGTTTCACGGCGAGTCTGAGGATCTTATACCTTATTTCAGAGCATGGTTTTCGCAATTTCTTCGTCATCCCCTTGTATATTTCGATGCGACACTCAATAATACGATAGGATTTTATTATCCCAATGCCCGCAATTTGATCTTCTACAGCCATACATGGAATATGCACGAATTGATGTTCGATGTACCCGAAGAGCTCTCGAAAGCGAAAAACGATCTTTTCGATTATGTGGCTTTATTTGAATCTCTTCCCGTTTTAATGCTTATAGGCAGTGTGGGAGCACATTTCTGGATAGTGATATATCTTTTCGTCAGTGCTGTACGCAGAAAGGATAAAAAACTGCTCCTTTTGCTTATCCCATCGTTTATAAGCGCTGTGGGTTGTGTTTTCTCTCCTACTTTTACTGTTAACGGCGTTCGCTATGCCCTGCCGTATATATACGCTGATTTCATGCTTTTGGGAATATGGTTTTTCAGAGAGCGTAATACCGAAAATAAAAGTGTGATCTAAAATGCGATTATGAAAATATGCCCGTATTCCGATCTTATGCTCGGATACGGGCTGTTTTTACGTATTGGAATATATCATGTCGGCAAGAGCACGGGCGGCGTATACGGCGGCGTTTTCTGCCTCTTCAAGGGTCGAACCGCATGATCCTATCTCAAGAAGCATGCTTCCTACAGAGACCTGCTGATTGAATCTTCCCGTACGCAGATATATGGGGCGTACAAATTCATCCGATACCTTTCCGAGGTAACTTCTGTATCTCAATGCAAGACTGAGATTCGATCTCCAATTGGGATGATAGTATCCGCTTCCGTCACTTCCCACAACGAGCATGACCTGAGCCGCAGGCTTCCCGTCTATCACGGTGGTCGGAGCCAATTTGGTTCCGTCCGATTTTATGAGGGAGTCACGGTGAATATCGAGTATGTATTGTACGGTAGGATACTTTTCGATATACTTCGAGACGGTCTTATATGTCGATTGATATGCTCCGTTGTAATTGTTAAGGTCGTGAAGCGTCTTATCGTGTATAACGGATATTCCCAAAGACTCCAGCGTTGCGGCGAAGATCTCGCCCACTCTCACCATGTTTTCGGAGGTATCGGAGCTTCTGGGCGCAGCAGAGTCCTTCAGATAGTAGCCTGCGATCTTTTCATCGTTGGATGGATTTGTCTTTTTGAAATAGGATACCTCGCTGTCATCCTCGTAAAAGGCTTCCGTTGCATGGGTGTGGACGATAAGCACGGAGGGACCGTTTTTTGAAGGTGCGAGAAAAGGATATTCCGCATTGTCAAGCTTAGCTCTGTCCAATTTGTAATCTGTATCATTTATGATGTCGAAGGTCTTGTAGGCGAGATCGGTACGCATTACGGGTATGTAGCCCTCGGGAAGAACAGAGGGAAGGATTATCTTCTCCTCTGTGAATGAGCTTTCCGAACGAAGACTTTCTTCTCCCAAAAATAATGATTCGGCATTGTGGGTGTCCATCATGTCGAAAACGCCGTTTGCTATTCCGCTTAATGAATGATGCGGAAGATAGATCCCGATGGGAGAAAGAACAATACCTTTATCCTCATGACTCTCTCTTCCGTTGTTTGCGCTCAGAATGAACAATTCGGGCAAAAAAAGGGAGAAGCTTTCTTCGAGAGATACGTGGCTTTCCTTCGTAAGCTCCGATTTACCGTTCATGTCCCGTTGCGGAAATATACCCTTTTTGAGAAAAATAAAGATCAGAATAAACGATATAAGGGGAAGAGAGAAGAAAAGAAGAAATGTTCTGACGGGAATGATAAGCCTTGTCAATCTGTATCTGAGCATCAGCGAATGATGCCGCTTTTTATTTGTGTTCATAGTATTCCACTCTTTATTTATTCCTTATCATGCGTTGGCAAGGGAAAGCATTTCTTCGTATTCCAGATCCTTATTAAAGCAAAGATTTACGGAATAACCTATAAGCTCCGCCGCCTTTTTCATTATCGTGTCGCTTTCTTTGGGCGAAACAAAAAAATTCAGATCGTTAGCGCAAAGATGCTCTTTTATACTTTCGTATTTTTCCTCGTCAAATACAACTTCGTTCTCGGATGAAGTATATCCGCTTACAGCATCAAATGCAAGAGTAGCCACATCGACGACCGTCGGTATACCTATGGCGATAACGGGACATCCCAAAGTTTCTTCGTTGAGAGCATATCTTCTGTTTCCAACACCGCTTCCGGGTGAGATCCCCGCAGTTGACAATTGAACCGTGGTAACGAGTCTCTCAAGCTTTCTTGAAGCAAGAGCATCGATAACGATAAGAAGATCAGGGCTTATCTGATTTACGATGCTTTTAAGAATGTCTGCACTTTCTATTCCCGTCTGCCCCAACACTCCCGGGGAGATCGCGGAGATATCGAACAATCCGAGGTTTTCGTATATAAGAGGCTGCTCATTTTTGATGTGGCGTGTAACTATGATGTTTTCAATGCATTTCGGACCTATGGAATCCGCCGTTATGGAGCGGTTTCCGAGACCTGCGACGAGAAGGGAGGAGACTTGCGGGAGGGTTGTGTCGGTAAGCCTTCTGAGGATATCGGCAAGTGCGTATACCTTTTCCTTGAATATTTCCGAGCCGTCAAGCCATATCCTTCCGATATCTGCTGTGATGTATATGCCTCTGGCTTGGCCCGTTGTTTCGGCGGCTTCGTCACTTTCTATGTGAGTTTCGGATACCTTTATACTTTTGTTTTCGTATTCGAAATGCTTCGAGCCTTCCGTATTGAATTTTTCCGGGTCCGATTCTCTTACCTCGGCGGCAAGATCCGTCCTTATAAACTTTTTCATGATCGTTGTTATTCCTTTCGCATATGATCGTGGCTTGATATATGATATCCTCAAAGCAGCAAAAATAGTACCCGATAAAATATTTTTAAAAAAAATAAATTATTTTTGAAAAAAGGCTTGCTTTTTTTGTCCAATGGTGATAAAATATTGACTTGAATAGTGAGATTCGATATTTTTACGGATATCGAAAGATTTGGCGGCATCAAGCCGTATAATAAGGAGGTGCGACAGTTGGCAAATATCAAGTCGGCTAAAAAGCGTGTAAAGATTACAGCGAAGAAAACTTTGATAAATCAGATGTTTGTTTCCGCTATGAAGACTTCTATGAAGAAGTACGAAAAGGCTTTGGCAGAAGGTAACAAAGAACTTGCTATGGAAACATACAAGGCAGCGGTTAAGAAGCTTGATCAGGCAGTGGCAAAGGGTCATATTCATAAGAATAAGGCAGCCAGAAAGAAGAGCCAGTTCACAAAGAAGCTTAATTCTCTCGGCGCGTAAATCATATTGATTTTTTTTCGAAAGGTACGACCTTGCGTCGTACCTTTTGAACGATTACCGCTATTTCCGAAGGGAAAAGGCGGTTCAATGCAAAAAAGGCTTTTTTGGAATCAGATCGAAAAGCAATGAAAATACAAGGATCACAAGACTGTAATTGAAATTAAATTTTTTCAAAAGCACCAGTGATACCGAGGCAATTGCGAAAACAGATATAAAAGACGATATCGTAATTATCCTTTCTGCAGTATCAAGTCTGCATCTTAAAGCGATAAGCGCATAAAGTGCGTTTCCTCCGTCAAGTCCCTTGACGGGCAGGAGATTGACGACGGCATAGAACAGATTGGACAGGAAAAAGAATATGAGAAGCTCTTCGGCATGTCCGATGGGCATAAGCTTTATTCTTTCTTTTATAATGAAGAGGGCTGTTGCGGCAGCGCCCAATCCTGCGGCAGGTCCCGACAGTGCTGTAACGGCATCTGATGTATATGACGACAGCTTGCTTGCTGTTTCTATCTGTGCACCGGCTATGCCGATGTATATCTCCCTTACTTTACTGCCAAATATCATGCATGCTGTGATATGACCGAGCTCGTGAATGATAACGGAGAGAAGCATTATGAAAAAATATGCATCATCGTTGAAGATAAACAGCAGCGATGACGCAATGACAGCTCCAATGCTTACGGTAAATATGCCGGTCTTAAAGCAGGGAAGCCTCATACGATATCTGTTCCTGTGTTTATTTCACCGAATACATATTCTGCGGCAGGGGATTCCAATATGGCATCCGATACCGCGGCAATGCTTGTGTCACGGGTGTTGTGTGTATTGTTTTTTCCTTCGCCACCTTTGGCGTTGAGAGTTTTTTTGACGGCTGATGCTGTCAGAATTACTGCGGCGGCTAAGATGAACGCCTCGGCGGCTGTAAGCTTGATGATGTTCTTTTTCATGCGGTCATGCCTCATTTTTTGAGTTTTTTGAGTTTTTTGCCTTTCACACGATAAAAATATGTGATTTTTTAAAAAAAAATTCCCTCTATTTAAAAAAAGCTATTGCTTTTTTTCGTAAATTGTGATATATTTTATGCTGTTATTAAAAGATAATAAAATCGGAGGTGTATACAGTGAAAGAAGGAATCCATCCTGAATATAAAGATACTGTTATAGTTTGTGCTTGCGGCGCTGAGTATCCTACAAAGTCGACAAAGGGTAATCTCCACGTTGAAATATGCTCTAAGTGTCATCCTTTCTATACAGGAAAGCAGAAGTTCGTTGATGCAGGCGGACGTGTTGATAAGTTCAACAAGAAGTTCAACAGAGGTTAATTACCGTAAATGTTATTTCGGAGCGTTTCAGGCGCTTCGGATCGTTTGTTGCGATTTTTGGGGGTGGCTCACCTTAGTGAGACAACCCCTTTTTTCGTGGTAAGGCTTATGTAATATTTTAAGAGGCGCGGGTGTAATATCGATATCCCGGACAGAAAAGGTAAATGAAAGGCGGTTATCCGTATGGAAGATAAATTCAAAAAGACTATAACGACCGAAAAGCCGAAATGTATTCTGGCGGCGGCATCAGACGGAGATGCGGAAGGTCCCGGCTCGGAATTTTCCATGAACGAGCTTGAAAGACTTCTCGATACGGCAGGCGGTGTTGCGGAAGCACGTCTTGTGCAGATGCGTGACAAGCCCGATAACGCCACATACCTGGGCGAGGGAAAGATAGAGGAATTACGTGATCTGGCGGTATCTGTAGGTGCGGAGCTTGTAGTGTTCGACGATGAGCTTACTCCGTCTCAGATAAGAAATATCGAAGAGAGGCTTGAAAATGTAAGAGTTATCGACAGAACCATGCTCATTCTCGATATATTTGCGGGAAGAGCCGCAACAGCAGAGGGTATCCTTCAGGTAGAGATAGCAAGATTGAAGTATACTATGCCCCGTCTTCTCGGAAAGGGCACAGAGTTGTCAAGACTCGGAGGCGGTATAGGAACGAGAGGCCCCGGTGAGTCAAAGCTGGAAAGCGACAGACGTCATATTAAAAGACGAATAACGGCTCTTGCGGAGGATCTTAAAGAGCTTGAGAAAAAGAGAAGCGAACAGCGTAAGACACGTAAGAAAAGCGGTATTCCTCAGATCGCTGTAGCGGGATACACAAATGCGGGTAAATCCACATTACTGAACACTCTTACAAATGCGGGAATATTTGCGGAGGACAAGCTTTTTGCGACGCTTGATCCCACAACACGCCGCCTTGAGCTTCCCGAAGCGGGAGAGGCGCTTATGACGGACACGGTAGGGTTTATCGACCGTTTGCCTCACCACCTCGTAGAGGCATTCAGATCGACTCTTGAGGAGGTTACCTTCGCCGATATCATCGTAGTGCTTCTCGATGCATCCGATGACAGAGTGAGAAAGCATTACGAGGTCACTCAGAGTATATTGAACGATCTGTTCGAAGGAAAAGAGCGTGCAAAAACTCTGTATGTATTTAATAAATGCGATAAAATAGACGTTTCCGAGCTTTATACGGGACTTTCCTCAATGAGCGATGCGGTGTTTATATCTGCCGTGACGGGACAGGGAATAGACGACCTGATAAAGGCTCTCGAGAAATTGATAAAAGAAGACAGAATAGATGTAAAGCTGTCCCTTCCCATGTCGAAGGGCGGTATATTAAGCTCTCTTTATGAAACATCATACGTAAAAAATGTTGAATATGAGGGAGCGTTTATAAAGGTTGAAGCCGTTGTGGATAAAAAGACATATGGTTCTGTACGGATGTACGTTGCCGATTGAGCTTTTTTGCGGCTTTGAAAAAATCTGAAGATAATACAAGAAAGGAATGGTTTTGAAAAATGGCAAGAGCAAGAAAGGATATCCCTAAGGCAAAAGAGGTAACGGAGACTGTAGCCGTTGTTGAGGAGCACCCCATTACAAGGACTCTTGAAGAGAATTATATGCCATATTCCATGAGCGTTATCATATCCAGAGCCATTCCAGAGATAGACGGTTTCAAGCCCGCCCACAGAAAGCTTCTTTACATGATGTATAAAAACGGACTTCTCAACGGTCAGAGAAAGAAGAGCGCTACCATCGTCGGTGATACGATGAAGCTCAATCCTCACGGTGATGCTTCCATATACGAGACCATGGTCCGTCTTACGAGCGGAAATGAAGCTCTTCTTCATCCCTTCATTGATTCCAAGGGAAGCTTCGGTAAGCAGTATTCGAAGATGGCGTATGCTGCTGCCCGTTATACCGAGGCAAAGCTTGAGCCTATCTGCGCCGAGATATTCGGCGGTATTGATAAGGATGCCGTTGATTTCAAGGATAATTACGACGGCACCATGAAGGAGCCGGTGCTCCTTCCCACATCCTTTCCCAATGTTCTCGTAAGTGCGAATAAGGGTATAGCGGTAGGACTTGCTTCCGATATATGCTCCTTTAATCTTGCGGAAGTATGCGATGCGGCGATAGCCGTTATACGGGAGGGGATCGATACTCCTCTTACCGATATATTGAAGGCTCCCGATTTTTCCACGGGAGGACTTCTCCTTTACGATAAGCAGGAGCTTGAAAATATATATAAAACGGGTAAGGGAAGCTTCCGTCTCAGAGCGAAATATAATTACGAAAAAAGCGGCAATATAATCGAGATAACGGAAATACCTTATACTACCTATACGGAAGTGATAATCGACAGACTTGCCGAGCTTATAAAGGCGGGAAGATTGAAGGAGATATCCGACGTAAGGGACGAGACAGACCTTAACGGCTTGAAGATCGCCATAGACCTTAAAAGAGGAACTGATCCCGATAAGCTTATGAAGCGTCTTTATAAGCTTACCACATTGGAGGATACCTTCAAATGTAATTTTAATATTCTCATAGCCGGTACTCCCCACCTTCTCGGTGTCGCCGAAATACTTGATGAGTGGCATGCCTACAGATGCGAATGTCTGTCCAGAGAGCTTTTCCACGAATTGAGAAAGAAGGAAGAAAGGCTTCACCTTCTTAAGGGTCTTGAGAAGATCCTTCTCGATATAGATAAGGCTATTGCCATAATTCGTTCCACAAAGAATGACAGAGATGTAGTTCCAAATCTTGCCGCAGGCTTTGATATAGATGAGACTCAGGCGGAATTCATAGCGGATATAAAGCTCCGCAACCTCAATAAGGAGTATATATTGCGCCAGACTGCGGAGATAGAAAAGCTTATGAAGGAGATAGCCGATATAGAGGGCATCCTCAAGAGCAAGCGCCGTATGGACAACCTGATAATAAAGCAGCTTGAAAAGATAAAGGAAAAATACGGAAAGCCCAGAAAGACCCGGATTATCACGGAGGACGATACCGTGGAGACGGAGGAAGAGGAGGAGCTGATCCCCGATACTCCCGTGTATGCCGTTATGAGCCGCGAGGGATATTTCAAGAAGATACTTCCGTCCTCACTGAGAATGAATGACACGCAGAAATTCAAGGACGGAGACGAGCAGGTGTTCTTTGAACAGCTTTCGGAACGCACGGAGCTTCTTTTCTTTACCTCCTCCGCTCAGTGCTATAAATCCTCAATGTCAGAATTCGACAATACCAAGGCATCGGCTTTGGGTGATTTCGTCGGAACAAAGCTTGAATTTGAATCGGGTGAAAAATTTACCTTTATGGCTGCAACAAACGATTACAGCGAAAAGCTGTTCATTCTGTTTGAAAACGGCAAGAGTGTAATGATACCTCTCGAGGCTTACAAAACAAAGACCCACAGAAAGAAGCTGACGGGAGCGGTCTCATCTTCGTCACCTGTTGTGGCAGCGTTTACGGTGAAGGACAAGTGCGATATATTCATAAAGACAAAGGCGGGCAGGGGATTGCTTATCCCCTCGGAGCTTATTCCGGAATTTCAATCGAGATCCTCGGGCGGTTCACAGACCATCGCACTCAGAAAGGGAGATGTTCCCGTGTACGCAGAGCCTTGCGCTCAGGGTGCTTATCCCGATATGGTAAGGAAGAGAAAGATCCCTTCCCCCGGCGAAATACTTTGAGAAAATCAAAAAAAGGAGATCTGATTTCTCCTTTTTTCGTTTTTACGGGGAAATCCCATGTATTTCAGTAAAGCTTTTAATGAAAAACGAAAAAATCTCTTTACTTTGTAAAAAAAATGTGATAGAATAATATAATGATATCATGGCTACGATTTTGGGAAGAAGTGTAATTACGTAATGAACCATAACGATAACTTTGACGAAAATAAAAATACAGTATCCTCCGATCCTGCGGAGATACACCGTGACGCTGTGAAAAGCAATGTTGATATGAAGGAGTATCTTAAGCATCAGGTATCTCTTTTACTGTTGGCATTCTTCGGTTTCGGATATATTTCTCCCTTGTCCTATGTTTTCGGCATATGGTCCTCGGCTTCGATCGTAAGCCGCCTTATACGTAAGCCGTCTCCCTTTGTTTTTGCGGGAACGCTTATCGGATTTGTGCTTTCTCTTTTTAAGTCGGTCTCAACGGAGAGCATTTTCATGCTTCTGTTCTATCTTCTTCCGGTCATTCCGCTGTACCTTTGCACGTTAAGATGCACGGGCGTGAAGATATCCGGTTACAAGGGCTTTTGCGGAGAAAACGGTGTGCTTACGGAATACAAACCGAACGATTATTCCAAGACCTTAACGGCGGGAGTGATGTCCGCCGTGTACTTTGCGTTATTTGCTTTTGCCTTTGCTTTGAGCGTAATATCCTTCAAGGGAACATTCGGCATTGAAGCCGTGAAGGATTATGTTAATTCCTTCATGGATCTACTGTACAGCGCCTCGGAGGAGATCATAGCCTCCATGAATACGGGTGTTGAGGAAGCCGTGTCAACCGAGACCATCAAGCAGGCGATACAGACCATGTATCTTCTTTCCGTATCCTTTATTGCGGTTCTGTGCTTTTCCTGCGGTTATTTTTCCACCGTGTTTTTTAAAATGTCTTTGAGATCGGCGGGGGTATTGGAAAAAGTATTCCCCTGCGGATATAAGCTTAAGATATCATTCGTTTCTGCGGTCGTATATATTCTCATATGTACGTTCCATCTGTTTTTGACTTTCGGAAACGATGCGGAAATGTACTTTGTGTTCTACAACCTTAAGATAATAATAACGCACATATTTTTGGCATACGGATTTGAAAGAGCGATGGAATTTCTTGAAGAGCGCTCCGAGGTGTACGGAGGTTACTTCAAGGTGACTGCGATAATCGCGGCACTTATGCTGTCGATGCTTCTGTATTCCATACTTCCCCCTTTGGGAGTGCTGTATATTATCAGGAATACAATGAACTCACTGAAAAAGAAATTCGAAGACGGTGCGGATGACGATGACGAATGATAACAGTCATACGAACTGTATATAGAAGGCGGTATAATTCAATTTTTAGAATAGAGTTTTATATTAAAAATCGGGAAAGGAGAAAAATACAATGAAAAGATCGGCGCACGCTTTGGCGAGAATGAGAACGGTGGTATTTATTTCCGCGGGTGTCTTGGCTGCGTTTTCCGCAGTTTGTGCAAAAGTAGATGTGAATCTTACATATGTCGGCTTGTTTTTGGCGATATTGGAATTGTCGGCATATTTTGCTTACAGTATTGCAACTGCAAAGAAAAATTCCATAACGGAAAAGAATTTTCCCGTCCTCAGCAATATCACATTGGATTTTCTCATGCAATTTATATATCCCGTAGTTATAGTTGATTCGGAAGGGGTTATAATTTGGTATAACAAAAGCTTTTCGGACAATGTGATGTCTTCTACGGTTCTTTATAACCTGAATCTTAACGATGTATTGCCGGAGAAGATCAATATGAAGCATTTGGGGAATGACAAGAGCGACGGGCGGTTCAGAGCAACTCTTGCGGAAAACTCCTACGATGTTTCTTCCTATACCGTATCTGCGGGAAAAAAGCTTTATTACCTCACCGTATGGCAGGACAGAAGCGAGGTAACGAAGCTTGAAAATGAGATAAAAGAGAAGAATCCCATAGTTTCTTATATATCTGTTGATAATTATTCCGATTCCGTATCAAGCAGACAGAATGATTACAGAACGGTCACCGCTAAAATTGCCATGCTCCTTCAGAATTGGGCATCCGAGCATAATGCTATACTTCGTGAAACCGACAGAGACAGATATATAATGATAATGGAGGAAAAGTATCTTGCCTCCATGATGGAAAAGAAATTCGATATACTTGACGATGTAAGAGATCTTTCCGAAGACAGTATGGATGTCCCGGTTACTATATCCATAGGCGTTGCTTTCGTTGACGGAAGCTTCAGCGAAAAGGAAGAGGTGGCTCACACAGCTCTCGATCTTGCTCTTCAGAGAGGCGGCGATCAGGCTGTTGTGAAGACGAAGACGGCTATCGAATTTTACGGCGGAAGAACGAAGACCGTTCAGAAGAGAACGAAGATACGCTCGAGAATAGTTGCGGGTGAGCTTACTTCTCTTATTAAAAAATCGGGAAATGTTCTTATAATGGGTCACAGATATGCCGACCACGACTCCATCGGCTCATGCGTCGGTGTGGCAAGACTTGCAGAGGAGCATTGCGATAAGATAAACATAGTTGTAAACCTTAATGATATCAACCTTAAGAATATTTTCGAAAAGCTGAAGGGAATTGAGAAATACGAGGATACATTCGTGGATGCGGCAACGGCTCAGGAGCTTGTACGCCCCGATACACTTCTCGTTATTTGTGATGTAAATAACAGCGCAATGTTTGAGTCCCCTGAGCTTTATGGCAGTGTACCCAACGTTGTAATAATAGACCACCACAGAAAAACGGGAGAATTCGTTATAACTCCCAAGATAACATACATAGAGCCTTCGGCTTCATCTGCTTCCGAGCTTGTATCGGAAATATTGGAGCAGGCGCTGCCTCAGGGAAGCCTTCTCAAGGAGGAAGCGGAGCTTCTTTTCTCGGGAATCATTCTCGATACAAAGCAGTTTACAAGAAATACGGGTACACGTACCTTCTCTGCGGCACTTTATCTCAGAGGCGAGGGTGCTAATCCCGGAGAAGCGCAGATGCTCTTCAAGACCGATCTGAAGGAATTCTTAAGAGAAGTCAAATTTGAGAGCAATGTGGTAATTTACAAGAATGTGATAGCAATTTCCGTATATGAGGGACTTGCTGTTCCCGCAGATAAGATAGCCGCATCCAAGGCGGCGGAGAGACTTCTTGCGGTAGAGGGCGTTTCCGCATCCTTTGTGCTCTGCATAGTCGATAATGCGGTCCACATATCCGCCCGTTCCTCGGGAAGTGTGAATGTACAGCTTATTCTTGAAAAGCTTCATGGCGGCGGACATTTTGACTCCGCAGGTGCTCAGCTTAAGGATATGCCCATGAAAAATGCTCTTTCGATGCTGAAGGAAGCAATAGACGAATATCTTAACAATGATTGATACGTTCCCGTTTTCGGGAGAAGGGTGTTTGTAATTATAAATTACGGTATATAACCCTTTAGGACGTAAGAAAGGATAGACATAAAATGACAGTATTTTTGAAGGAAAATGTTTCCGGTCTCGGTAAGGCGGGAGACAAGGTGAATGTATCCGACGGATATGCAAGAAATTATCTTATTCCCAAGGGATTGGCTTTTGAAGCCAATGCTCAGGCTGAATATGAGTATAAGACAAAGACGGCTGCCGAAAAGACAAAGGCGGACAATGAAAAAGCAAAGGCAAAGGCTCTTGCAGATAAGCTTAAGGCTGTAAAGATAGTAATCGAAATGCCCTCGGGAGCAAACGGTAAGCTTTACGGAAGCGTTACAAGCGCAAAGATAGCCGAGGAGCTTTTCGCTCAGGCTCATATCACGGTGGATAAGAGAAGATTCGTTCTCGATGACAATATGAAGAGCTACGGTGAATATGAGGTAGAGGTTAAGATATATCCCGGTGTTACTTCTAAGCTTAAGGTGGCTATCAAGCCTAAGGAGGAATAATTTTTTGAGAGGCTGCTCCTTTATGGGACAGCAGTCAAGAATTACTCTTGAGTTAATAAAAAGCTATGAAAAGGGTGAACTGATTTGAGCGACGGAGAAAACGGAAGAAAAGAAACAAAGGACATAATGACGGCGCGAAGACTTCCGTATTCCCCGGAGGCTGAGCGTGCCGTTCTCGGTGCGTTGATACTTGACAGCAGTAAGATGAACGATATCGTATCTGCTGTTTCGGCGGATGACTTTTATATAGACAGGCACAAGGCTATATTTTCCGCAATGCAGGGACTTTTTCTCGAAAGCAGAGTGATAGACCCCGTTACCCTCATCGACCGTCTCGTAAAGGACGGAGATTATACCGAGGAGGGTGCAAGTGCATATATATATCAGCTTGCGGAAACAGTACCCGCAATATCAAATATTAAGGACTATTCAAAAATAGTCAGAGAAAAGTCTCTTTTAAGGAAGCTTATATTGTCCTGCGAGGAGATAATGGAAAGCGCATACGATCAGACGGAGGAAACTCAAAGAATAATCGATGCGGCGGAAGCCAAGATATTTGCATTGACACAGGGCTCCGTTACGCAGGATTTTTCCCATATACGTGATGTTATTATCGAATACATGGTGAATATCCATAAGATATCCAAGGATCCTTTATCCACGAGAGGTATGCCCACGTATTTCAGCTCCCTTGACGCTGTTCTTGTAGGCTTGGGCGAAGGCGACCTTGTTCTTGTGGGTGCCCGTCCCGGTATGGGTAAAACGAGCTTTGCGATGAACATAGCTTCAAATATGGCAAAGCACGGCAAGACTGTGGCAGTGTTTTCTCTCGAAATGTCGAAAACACAGCTCGTGGGAAGACTTCTTTCCTCGGAGGGAAGGATAGACAGCTATAAGCTTCGTACGGGTGAGCTTACGCCCGATGACTTCAAGCGCCTTTCCATGTCCACCACAATGCTTTCTGCGACGAATATATATATCGACGATACTTCCGATGTTACCGTATCGCAAATGAAGGCGAAGCTTCGCAGGATAAAGAATCTTTCATTCGTGGTCATAGATTATCTCCAGTTGATGCAGGCAGATAAAAGAATAGATAACCGAGTTCTTGAAATAGGCGATATTTCAAGAAACCTCAAGATAATGGCAAAGGAGCTGGGGATTCCCATAATGCTTCTTTCTCAGCTTTCCAGAGGTCCCGAGTCCCGTACGGATAAAAAGCCTCAGCTTTCCGACCTGAGAGACTCCGGTGCAATAGAACAGGATGCGGATATAGTAATGTTCCTTTACAGAGACGAGTATTACAAGGATAACAGCGATATGAAGAATCAGGCGGAGTGTATCATAGCCAAGAACCGTCACGGCTCTACGGGTAAGGTAGCTCTCGGATGGGAAGGAGCATATACGCGCTTTTGTTCAATAGATGACAGACTTGAAGGACAGGAATGATTTAAAACGATCCGATGAGCTGATCGAGAAGGCGATAAGCACCATAGAAGAGTGCTCAATGCTTGAAAGAGGCAGTAAGATACTGATCGCTTTATCGGGGGGGAAGGATTCGGTGTGCCTTACCGATATCCTTTCAAAAATATCGGAAAAATACGGTATCTCTTTGGGCGCCTGCCACTTGAATCATATGATTCGCGGTGAGGAAGCCTTGAGAGATGAGGGATTTTCAAGGAAGCTGTGCGAAGGATACGGTATTGAATTTTTTGCAAAGCGTGTTGATATTCCGAAAAAGGCAAAGGATGAAAAGAAGAGCGTTGAAGAAGCAGCAAGGGATGCCCGTTATGAATTTTTCGGCGAGCTTTCCGAAAAGCACGGATTTGACAGGATAGCAACGGCGCATACGCTTTCGGATCAGTGTGAAACGGTGCTTTTCAATATGATCCGCGGAAAGGGTCTTATATCAGTTTCGGGAATACCTGCCGTAAGGGATCTTAGCGCTTCATCGGATAAGAATGGCGTAAAGCTTATTCGTCCCATAATTTCTCTGACGACCGATGAGGTCATGGAATACGTAAGGATAAATTCCTTGCCGTATGTTACGGACAGTACGAATAATGACACGGTATACGCAAGAAATCTTATCAGACATGAGATCATTCCTCGGATGAAAAGGTTGAATCCGTCCTTTGAAAAAAGCATCCGTGAGTTGACGGTCGAGGCTGAAAATTATCACGGACTGATAAAAGACGAATGCGATGCTGTTTTTGAGGATAATATAGACATAGGAGGCAGCGGATTTGCCCTCCTGAGTCCCGCAGTATCTCTTGCCGCAGATGAAAACCGACGGGCGGTACTGTATGAGTATCTGTTCAGAATGCTTCCGAAGGAAAAAGCTTCATCCCTCACAAGGGAACGGTTTGAGGCTATACGTGATCTTCTTTTGAAGATCCAACGAGACAAAGCTTCCCATATCGGTAAAGAAATAGTTCTCGGAAACGGGATTGTGTGTGTTTTCGAAAGAGAAACCTTCGGCTTTATCGAAAAGGAGCATAACAGCCGCAGCAGAGGAAAGAATACGGATATATCATTTCCGGGAGTATCCGATGTAGGGGATGATGAGGAAAAGCGGATACCGATTTCATTCGGTGAGAATGATATTTCCTTTGCGGAATGTATCATTTCTGCGGAGAAATGTACATTTTTCGATGTTCCCGAAAAAACCGATAAAAAAAGCATGACGATATATGTTGATCTCGAAATTATGAACAGAGGTTTATATGTCAGAATGCGTAAAAACGGAGACAAGGTCGTTTACGGCGGTATGTCTCACAGTATAAAGAATATCCTTGCGGAAGCGGGAGTTCCGTCTCATAAGAGAAATTCTGTCCCCGTGCTTTGCGACAGCGAAGGTATTGTCTGGGTACCCGGCGGGACAGTGTGCGACAGATGCAATCCGCTGAGATCAGACGGCAAGGATAAGGCTTCGGATGAAAGCCTTGTAAAAATAACATACATCATAAAAGCACAGCCTTGATAAAAGGAGATACCTTTTGTCGGGAGCTTTATAAAACAGTATCATTATCCGTATATATTACGGTTTATAACTCACATAAAGACAATGTCCTTTTCGGGCAAATACATGTCGATCGGGGGGTATATGAAAAACAGCGTAAAAATAATAATCTTCTATGCCGTTATGATAATTGCGGTGTTGGTAGTAGTGAATATGCTTTTGAGCAATACCGAGATTGAGGAGCTGGGCTACAGTGATATCGTCAAGCTTTTCAAGGAGGAAAAGGTAAAAGAATTCTCTGTTGATACAGGCAATTATCTTAATATAAAGACTACTGACGGTAAGGAAGTAGTGTTCCGTGTAAGAGATCTTTATTTGTTTGAAGAGCACGTAGGCGATCTTATACAGGAGCAGTTTGACAAGGGAATCATAACAAAGTATAATTATGAGGCTCCCAAGGAGACCCCCTGGTGGCTCCAGTTTATGCCTTATATCATTGTTTTGGCAGTGATTATATTTTTCTACATTTACATTGCCAACACAGCAATGGGAGGCAAGGGCGGAAAAATATCCAGCTTCGGAAAAGCCCGCGCCAAGATGGGCTCAGATGAAAAGAAGCGTATCCTTTTCACCGATGTGGCAGGTGCCGACGAGGAAAAGGAAGAGCTTTGGGAAATAGTAGATTTTCTTAAGAATCCGGGTAAGTATCAGGAGCTTGGTGCGAGAATACCCCACGGTGTTCTTCTCGTAGGCCCTCCCGGTACAGGTAAGACTCTGCTTGCTAAGGCTGTTGCGGGCGAAGCTAAGGTTCCCTTCTATTCCATATCAGGCTCCGACTTCGTTGAAATGTACGTCGGCGTCGGCGCATCGAGAGTAAGAGACCTTTTCGATACCGCAAAGAAAAATTCTCCCAGCATCGTATTCATCGACGAAATAGATGCTGTGGGACGTCACAGAGGTGCAGGTCTCGGCGGCGGACATGACGAAAGAGAACAGACACTTAACCAGCTTCTTGTTGAAATGGACGGATTCGGAAGCAACGAAGGCGTTATAGTAATGGCGGCGACAAACCGTCCCGACATACTTGACCCCGCACTTCTCAGACCGGGACGCTTCGACAGACAGGTAACTGTAAATTATCCCGATATCAAGGGAAGAGAAGAGATACTCAAGGTCCATGCAAAGGGTAAGCCCTTTGAATCAGACGTCAACCTTACGAATCTTGCAAAGACAACGGTAGGCTTCACGGGTGCGGATCTTGCAAATATCCTTAATGAGGCGGCGCTTCTTGCGGCACGCAAGGGAAAGAAGCTTATCGGAAATGACGAGCTTGAGGAAGCTACATTGAAGGAGATAGTGGGAACTCCCAAGAAGAGCAAGGTGATAACCGAGAAGGACAAAAAGCTTACCGCTTATCACGAAGCGGGCCATGCGATCGTTACACGCTTTTTGGAAACACAGGATCCCGTTCATCAGATATCCGTTGTTCCCAGCGGAAGAGCGGGCGGTTATACATTGTCCATTCCTCAGCAGGATAAGTCCTATATGTCAAAGATAGAGATCGAGGAAGAAATTATCACATTGCTCGGCGGACGTGTTGCCGAGAAGCTCGTTCTCAACGATATATCCACAGGCGCTTCCAATGATATTGAGCGTGCAACAAATCTTGCACGTAAGATGGTAACTCAGTACGGTATGAGTGACGACCTCGGTCCTATTGTATACGGTACGGGCCACTCGGAAGTATTCCTCGGAAAGGATTTCAATAACACGAGAAACTATTCCGAAAAGATAGCAGCCATGATAGACGATGAAGTAATGAAGGTCATCAACAAGGCTTATAACGAAGCGGAAAGAATTCTTACAGAGCATAGCGATAAGCTCCACTTCATAGCGGGATTCCTCATCAAGAATGAAATGATGGATGCGGATCAGTTTGAAAAGGCAATGACCACGGATGCTACTATGGAGGAGATCGAACAGATCAAGGCTGATAAGATATTCGCAAGCAATCAGCAGAACGAGCAAAAGCGCGAGGAAGACAGAATAAAGAGCGAGCAGGCGGCGGCTGAAGCGGCTGCATCATCCGAGAGCGCTGATGCTTCCTCCGAGAATGAAGATAAAACGACCAAAAAAGAATAAATAGAGGTTTGCGGCTTGCCCGCAGATATCGGCTTATTCGAAATCTTCACAGAATGAGCACTGCGGACAAGCTTCTCCGACTTCGGTTTTGTACGAAAGGAAAGACTAAGGTAATGAAAAGATTATTTACTTCCGAATCGGTTACGGAAGGACATCCCGATAAATTATGTGACAGGGTATCCGATTCCGTTTTGGATGCGATATTAAGTCAGGACAAGGATGCAAGAGTTGCCTGCGAGACATTTGCGACAACGGGTATCGTGTCCGTAATGGGTGAGATAACAACATCTGCCGAATACAATATTCAGGATATAGTAAGAAAAGCAGTAAGAGAAATAGGGTACGACAGAGCGGAATTTGGCTTTGACTGCAATACTTGTGCAGTTCTCAGCTCTATCCATGCTCAGTCTCCCGATATAGCTCTCGGCGTTGACAGATCGGGTGCGGGTGACCAGGGTATGATGTTCGGATATGCATGCGATGAAACTCCCGAGCTTATGCCTCTTACCATCTCACTTGCTCATAAGCTTGCAAAGAGACTTACCGATGTAAGAAAATCCGGCGAGATGAACGAGCTGAGACCTGACGGAAAGACTCAGGTTACAATAGAGTATGATTCTGAAGGAAATCCCAAGAGAGTCGATACCGTGGTGGTTTCATCTCAGCATGATGAAAATGCCGATATGGATAAGCTTCGTGCCGATATCATTGAAAAGGTAGTGAAGTTTATTATTCCCTCCGATCTTCTTGACAGCGATACAAAGTATTTCATAAATCCCACAGGACGCTTCTGTATTGGCGGTCCCATGGGTGACACGGGTCTTACGGGACGTAAGATCATTGTGGATACATACGGCGGATGCGCACGTCACGGCGGCGGATGCTTCTCCGGAAAAGACCCGACAAAGGTTGACAGAAGTGCCGCTTATGCCGCTCGTTATCTTGCGAAAAATGTCGTAAAAGCGGGATTGGCAAAAAAATGCGAGATACAGCTCAGCTACGCTATCGGTATAGCTCAGCCCGTTTCCGTATTCACTGAGACATTCGGCACAGGTAAGATCAAGGATGAGCTTATTTCCGAAAAGCTTATGTCATTGGTAGACCTTTCTCCTGCGGGAATAATCGAGCGCTTCGGACTTAAAGCGCCCATCTATACACCTCTTTCCTCCTACGGTCATATGGGAAGAGAGGATCTCGGAGTTCTTTGGGAAAAGACAGATCTTAATATCTGACAAATAAATTCAGCACTTATGAGCTCGTTTTTGAACATGTCTGTTCGGCGGCCTTCATAAGTGCTTTTTGTTTGTATAATACGGTTCTTTGCTTATGCTCCTTGGGAACATTTCGTGTCCCGGAAGCATCGCCGCATTTCGCTTCGCTTTTGCGTTAAGAACGATTTTTCTGCTTGCCTCATTCCATAATGCTTCGGGTGCGTTATCGCTCATATCCGCAAAATCCTGCGTTTCTACGGTGGTTCCATGGGCATTGGCAATCTTCACCGTGCTTCTCGCAATGTCGCTCATATCGGGTGTGCGGTTTTCCGCATCCTCGGTACGTGCGGAATAACGGATATCCGGATTGCTTTCGTCAAAAGTACCGATGTTGTCGGTTGCGGATTTGACTTGTTCGCTGTCCAATGCTATATGACCGTTTTTGTCTTTCCCTAAAGCGTATAATTTATGGTCAAACGCTATATAGTCATTAACTGTATTGTTATCGTGATGTTCGTGGTTCTCACTATCAAGGGAGCCAAATTTTCATAAGCCGCCTTGATTCTGTCGGCAAGGTCTATGAAAAAGTCACGGATCTTTTCCCACAAGCTTTCGTCCTTGGCTTTAAGCTCCGCTATTTTCGATACAATATCCGTATCGGTAAGCATAGCTTAGCAAGAGTCCGCTACCACTTCCTCAAGAGCTTCGTCATAAGACAATTCTCTCGGATGCGTTTTGCTGTTCTTTGCCTTGTCTATCTGTGCCTGAACAAATACCGCTCTAAAAAAGAAAACAGACGCAAATTTAAAGCCGCAGACGGAAAAGTCTGCGGCCTATTTAAAAAATATGTAGATTTAATAATACATACCGCCAAATTCATAGATAATATCTTCTATGATGGAACCGATAGCGGCGCCGGCACCGATAAGCGTAATTATGCTTATCAAGGTAATAATGAGCCCGTAAAGGAGGTATCCTCTTGCGAAGTTCTTTCTGTTTTCGTTGTCTCCCACAAATGCCAATACGATCAGCGCTATAAGTCCGATACAGGGAATTGAGAAAAGCAGGAAGTAACCCATGTAAGCCCAGGGAGAAAGAGGCGCATATCTGCTGCCCTTGGGAGGCTCGGCATAAGGATCCGCAAAGCTCTGCGGTGCATAGTAGCCGTTACCGGGCTGTTGATATTGCTGATACTGCTGCTGATAGGGATTGGGATTCTGCATGGGAGGAGCTTGGTATTGAGCCTGAGCTTGCTGATAAGGATTAGGATCCTGAACGTGAGGCTGCTGCTGATTTTGATAAGAATTTGCGGATTCATTCTGGGGAGCAGGCTGAGCCTGCGCGGAAAGCTGTTCCTTTTCGGGTACGGTCTGTTCGTTTTTCTGTTCGGGAGCTTTCTGCTCGTTGGATGCAGTCATAGGCTGTCCGCAGGAAGTACAGAATTTAACATCGTCGCCGTTGTTTGTGCCGCAATGTTTGCAATATGCCATGATATGTCTCCTTTTTATTACGTAAAGATTAAATGATAAACAAAGGTTAAAAAGTCCGGAAAGTAAATTTCCGGACAGAAAGTCTATTGCTTATATAAGCTGCGCAGAAAAGCGATCTCAGCTTTATATCCGTCAAGATCATTTGGAGTTTCCAGATAAAAGGGAAGGGATGAAAGAGCGGGATGGTTGATAATACGCTTAAAGGCTTCGTTGCCGAGAGAACCGCCGCCTATTACCTCGTGTCGGTCCTTATGAGAAGAGAAGGGATTTTTTGAGTCGTTTATATGAACAGCCTTCAGACGCTTCAATCCGATAACATTATCGAACTTTGTAAGGACACCGTCAAGATCTCCCACTACATCATAGCCCGCATCATATACATGACATGTATCGAGACAAACTCCAACCATTTCATGACCTTCGACACGGTCGATCACTTCTCGCAGCTCTTCGAAGCTTCTGCCGATCTCCGTACCTTTTCCCGACATGGTCTCAAGGAGAACGTAAGTGTTGCGGGCACCCGGAAGCACCTTAATAAGAAGCTCCGCAAGAGCGTTGATTCCGAATTCGGCACCGTTGCCCACATGACTTCCGGGATGGAGATTGTACATGTTTCCCGGAATCCTTTCCATACGGGAAATATCGTCGGAAAGAGTGTTGAGAGTGAATTCTTTTATGCGCTCATCGGCAGAGCAGGGATTGAGAGTATAGGGGGCGTGAGCCAGAATATGCTTCAATCCTTGTTCCGCACACAATGTCTTGAATCTTGCAATATCATTTTCATCCAATTCTTTTGCACTTCCTCCGCGCGGATTACGGGTGAAAAACTGAAAAGTGTTTGCACCGATGGACAGAGCCTCCTCCGCCATATGGCAAAAGCCCTTGGATGAAGAAAGATGACAGCCTATTCGCATTATTAATTATTCTCTGTTTTTCTTAGACTGGCTGAGCATCTTTACGAAATACTCAATGTCGTCCTCGTCGATGTCAGCCGTGGACTTTTCCTTTGCCTTTTCGTCTTCGGAATCGTCAGCTGCGGGAGCATCCTGAGAAGCCTTCTTTGCAACGGACTTCTTCTTGTCGCTGTCAAAGCCTGTAGCAATAACGGTTACGCGCATTTCGTCTTCAAGCTCGGGATCGAGGTTAGCACCCCAGATGATGTTTGCATCGGGATGAGCTTCGTTGGAGATCATCTGAGAAGCTATTTCAACTTCTTCGAATCCTATATCGGGAGAACCTGTGATGCTTACGATAATACCGCGCGCACCTGTAATGCTTGTTTCGAGAAGAGGACTGGATATAGCGATCTTGGCAGCCTGTTCAGCCTTGTCCTTACCCTTGCCGCTTCCTACGCCCATGTGTGCAAGACCTGCATTGTTCATAATAGCGGTTACATCGGCGAAGTCGAGGTTAACGATACCTGTGCATGTGATGAGCTCGGAAATGCTCTGAACACCGCGGGAGAGAACGCCGTCAGCTATTTCGAAAGCGTTGAGGAGAGTGATCCTTGTTTCGGAAACGAGGCGGAGTCTTTCATTGGGGATAACGATAAGGGAGTCAACAAATTCGCTGAGAGCCTTGATACCGTTTTCAGCCTGCTCCATACGTCTCTTGCCTTCAAATGCGAAGGGCTTTGTAACTACTGCAACCGTAAGGATACCCATATCCTTAGCGAGCTTTGCGATTATGGGAGAAGCACCTGTTCCCGTACCGCCGCCCATACCTGTTGTAAGGAAGAGCATGTCAGCACCCTTGAGTACTTCCGTAATTTCTTCGAGAGATTCTTCAGCGGCTCTTTTGCCTATTTCGGGGTTAGCGCCTGCACCGTGGCCCTTTGTTATCTTTTCGCCGATAGCTATCTTAACGTCAGCTTCAGACTTAACGAGAGCTGCCTTATCGGTGTTGATGGCGATAAATTCTACGCCGGATGATTTGTTGGCGATCATTCTGTTGATGGTGTTATTTCCGCCGCCGCCGACACCTACTACCTTTATCTGAACAAGGTCGGTGTAATTTGAATCGAAATCGTGGGACATGATATTAAAATTCCTCCTGAATTGTACATCTGTAAATAAATTTATAGTATCCGTGCGAGGCAAAAACACCCCAAGGAATCATATATATTTTCTCTACCTTACATTTTATACGAAAACGCAAGATTTTGCAAGCTTTTTTTTGAAATTTTTTTAATATTTTTTAATATTTTTTATAATATCGGCTTTTTTTCTCAAAAATGACATGTAAAGTACATTTTTTCGGGAAAAACACCCTTAAAAGTCATCGAGCGAAACGATGGCTTCTCTTGTTGCGGAAACGTCTATGGTACCGGTCGAATCTTCGTTCAGCTCGGAGGAGACCTTGATAAACATCCTTACCTTGTCCACCGCATTTTTCCAGTCGCCCATCTGTATGGTGAATCTGTCATCATATCCGAGCTTTATGTAGAACTTATTCGTAAGGTCGATGTAGGATATTCTATCGGATATCCCGCAATCGACCAAAGCGGAATATATGTCCGCCACGGCTTCGGTTATATATGCTTCGCTGAACTCCAGGATCTCGCCTGTTACGCATCTGGAGACCTTGCCTGTTACAAGATTAATTCTTCTTACATTTCCGCCCAGAAGCTTTTCCGATTCAAGAGATTCGGAAAGAAGGGAGATGACTCTCAGCTCCTTGGTAAGCAAAAACAATTCGCTTCCCACGTTAATGCTCAGAGAACCGCTGTCCTCAACCACATTGAAGGAAACTGTACCGGGGAGTATACGCTTCACCTTTATATCCGTAATATAAGGATATTTGCTTTTTAGCTCTTCTTTTTTATCCGCAAAGGATGTAAAGAAAAGGGAAGAGCCTTCAACCTGACCGATATCGTTCAAGATATCGTTCTTGTCATATATGCTGAGCTCATTTATCTCCACATGTTTTATGACAAATACGATCTCGGACAAAAGATAACCGGCAACGAAAAGTATTGCGGCGATTATCGCAATAAATAGTATGATCTTACTTTTTTGACGCGACAGCTTTGTTTGGTGAGCTTTTTCGAAGGCGTGGGTATTCATAGCAGTTCTTTTATTACATTATATATCTTTACGTCAGCATCGCTTACCGCAAAGACTGAAAGATTCTTCTGCATTTCGGATAATCTTCCGGGATCCGAAAGGAGTTCTTCTATCACTGCGGAAAGCTTTTCATTTGTCAGATCCTTTTCCTCAAGAAGATACGCTGCTCCCGCTTGCGCATACATGGAAGCGTTTTTGAACTGATGATTATTTGCAACATATGGAGAGGGAATGAGTATGGCGGGCTTCCTAAGTACGGCAAGCTCGCTTAAGGTGAGAGCGCCTGCTCTGCATATTACGAGATCCGCAGCAGACATCCTTACGGGCATATCGTAGATGTAATCGGTAAGCTCTATGTTCTCCGCTTTGTCAAGCCCTGTTTCCTTAGCTTTTTCCGTCCACTTATCGTATGTTCCCCTGCCGAATGCATGGGAGAATCTGTAAGGCGAATCCTTTCCGAATGTGTTGAGCATATCGAATACGGCTTCATTTATGGGACGTGCTCCGAGACTTCCGCCGTAGGAGAGAACATAGGGAGATGTGATACCGAGCTTGCTGCGTGAATCACTTCCCGCCACCTCTGTCATTGCGGGGTTTACGGGATTGCCTACCGTGACAAGCTTTTCGGGGCAGGAAAATTCCTTTGCCGTTTCACCGAAGGCAAGGAGTATCTTATCCACATACTTTGCAAGCATTTTTACTGTCACGCCTGCGATGGCATTCTGCTCATGCACAAGAGTGGGGATGCCCATTGACGATGCAGCCTTCAATACGGGCCAGCAGACGTATCCGCCTGTTCCCACAACGATATCGGGCGCAAATTCCTTTATGATCTTTTTTGCCTTGTATACCGATTCGACGGCAAGGTATGCTGCCTTGAGATTTTTCGGGCTGAGGCTTCTTTTGAAGCCCATTACCTCAACGTGATGTATCTTGTAGCCCTCTCTCGGGATAAGGATGTTTTCCATTCCCTTGGGTGTGCCTACAAATTCTATGACACTGTCGGGCTGTTCCTTTTTTATACGTTTTGCAATGGCGAGTGCGGGATTTATGTGACCGCCTGTACCACCGCCGCTCAGAAGAACTCTCATAAGGATATCTCCTTTAATATACGTTAATTTCTGTCGATATATGAATATCTTGATATGTTGAGAATAATACCCATCTCCGCCATCTGAGTTACAAGGGATGAACCTCCGTAGCTGAAGAAGGGAAGCGAAACGCCTGTTGCGGGAATGGCATTCGTTACGACTGCTATGTTGAGCAGAACCTGTATGGCAATATGGATGGTAAGACCCATTGCGACGAGAGCGGGAAAACGTCTCGGTGCGTTTCTTGCAATGTAGAAGCCTCTCCAAACGAGAAGCATGAAGAGAGCCAAAACGCCGACTGCGCAGATAAAACCCAGCTCCTCGCAAAGAATTGCGAATATGTAGTCGTTTTGAGGTTCAGGCAGATAAAGATGCTTCTGTCTGCTCTGTCCCAGTCCAACACCCCACAGACCACCGGATCCGATGGCAAGCTTTGACTGATAAGGCTGCCAGCCTTCACCAAGAAGATAGTCCTCCGGATTTAGCCAGACCTTTATTCTCGATCTTCCGTGGCTTGTGAGACCTATAACGCCCAGTATTCCGATTGCTCCCACAAGTCCGCTTCCGACAAGATAACGGATGCGTACACCGCCGAGAAAGAGCATTATGAATGCAAGGAGCGTTATGATTATCATTGCGGAAAGGTGGGGCTGTAAAACGAGAAGCAGATCGGCTGCTCCCACAAATGCCATTACGAATACAAGACCCTTCCAGAAGCTTTGTATACGATGGGCATATTTTGTAGCATACCAAGCAATAAAGATCACCACCGCTATTTTTACAAGCTCAGAGGGCTGGATGTTTATGTCTCCAAAGCCTATCCATCTTTTAGCACCCTTTGCGGAGTAACCTATTATCGGAACCAGGGCAAGAAGTACCAATGCAGAAACAGATATGAGAGGAGCCCATTTTTCATAAAATGTGTATTTGAAGTTTGCCGTGATAAGCATGGCGGCTAAGGATACCGCCACCCATATAAGCTGTCTTTTTACAAAGTAATAACTGTCTCCCTGAAAATTCTGCTTTGCATAAGCGTAGCTTGCCGAAAATATCATAAGAGTTCCGATGCAGAGTAAAGCCAATACCAAGAGAAAAAAGGGTATATCGATGCCCGAAACGAAGGTGATATCCATTGCTCTTTCCGAGCGCGGGCGGGCATTCTTTTTCCTCTTTATTACGGGACGGCTGTTGTTTTCCTGAACCTCGTGATGTGTTTCGGTAGCAGCGGCGAGCTCTTTATTGGTTTTGACAGCTTTAGCCGAGGGGATACGTGTAAGCTTTGGCTTTTTCTTTTTGTTATCCACCGGGCACCCCTCCTAAAAACCGAAATATGATAATATGCAGAAAATAAATGTTATTGCAGTGAATACCTTTACTACCTTTGTTTCATGCCATCCGCACATCTCAAAGTGATGATGTATGGGAGCCATTTTGAATACTCTTTTGCCTGTAAGCTTAAAGCTTAATACCTGAATAACGACGGAAAGAGCCTCGATTATGAACATTATTCCAAAGAATACTATGAGCAAGGGCTCTCCGTACCAGAAGGCAAAGGCAACGACGCCGCCACCCAAAAACAGAGATCCCGTATCGCCCATAAATATCTTGGCGGGATACAGATTATAACATAAGAATCCGATAAGACCGCCGATCAATGCGCCTGTCATTACGATCTTCGGCATATTTATGTCGGAAAACTCTCCGTGGAATACGAATGCTATCACCGCAAAGAGAATGAAAATACATGTTGAAATACTTCCCGCAAGCCCATCAAGACCGTCCGTAAGATTTACCGCATTTACAATGAACAAGATAAACAGAAGAGCGAATATCCAGAACACGATACCCAAGTCAAAGGATATATCGGTGAAGGGAATATTCACGATCGTATTGATATTGCCGTTCAATGCCATCGTGAAAAGGAATGCGGCGGCTGTGGCTGTCTGTAGAATAAGTTTCTGGGTTGCCGTTAGACCTTTGTTGCGTTTTTTGACGAACTTTACAAAGTCATCTATAAAGCCTATGGCTCCGTTGAGGAGCATGAATATGTATACCGTCAATACGGTGGTATTTCCGCCCATTACAACGGCGGGAATACCGAAGACTACAAAGGACGCAAGAGTACCTCCGATGAAGAACAGACCGCCCATGGTAGGTGTGCCTTCCTTTGATTTGTGCCAACGAGGTCCTATTTCAAGGATGACTTGTCCCAGTTTTATGCGCATGAGCGCAGGTATGAATTTTTTTTCCAAAAGAAAAGTCGTTATAAATGAAAGCAGCAAAGCGCCGATAAATACGAGAGAGAGCTTTGTAATATCACTCATGGCAGTCATTCCCCCTAAGTTTTTTTAGTGTCTCTTACATATCCGTGTCATTGAGTCCGGCTTTTTCGATGACATCCTCAAGGCGCATTCTTCTGCTTGCCTTGAAAAGGATAGTATCACCGGACTTCATGAATACCGACAGGAAGTCGGAAAGGGTATCCTTATTCTCAAATATGTGTATGTTTTCCGATTTCATTCCGCATGAAAGCGCTCCCTCGGAAATATAATCGGAATTTTTTCCGTAGATGAAAAGCTCGTCGGCATGGAATTCTGCTGCCTTTTTTCCTACGGTGATGTGAGCATCTCTTGTCATCATGCCCAATTCAAGCATATCGCTCAATACGGCAATCCTTCGGGAGTCAAAGCCGCCAAGGACTTTCAAAGCGGCTTCCATAGATTCAGGACCCGCATTGTAGCAGTCGGCTATGACGGTAATGCCGTTTTTCTTATATATCTTCTGACGAAGACCTGTAGGCTTGTATCCGGCAAGTCCTTTGGCAATAAGCTCTGCAGGTACGCCGCATTCCGTTGCGGCGGCATATGCGAAAAGTGCGTTGAGCACGAAATGATCTCCGATAACGGGCAAAGCCATTCTGTCGTCTCCGTGTCTCGATATAACGTCAAAGTATACCTTTCCTCCCGCATTGAGTATATCGGCGGGGTATATATCGTTATTGGGATCGAATCCCGCATAGATAACACGCATGTCCGAAAGAAGCTCTCTCGCTCTTTCATCCCTCAAAAGCGGTTCATCTCCGTTTAAAATAACGAGAGAGCCCTTTTTCATATGGGATACCATTTCAAGCTTGGCGTCGCGTATCGCTTCTCTTGAACCGAGATTTTCTATATGGGAAACGCCTATATTCGTTATTACCGCAATATCGGGATGGCATATGGAGGCAAGATGATCGATCTCACCCTTTCCGCTCATGCCCATTTCACACACAAGATATTTCGTATCGTCGGGCACGGCGCAGAGTGTAAGGGGCAGTCCTATATGATTGTTGAAATTACCGGGTGTGCAGAAGGTCTCATAGATGGGCTGGAGAGCGCAGGAGATGAATTCCTTTGTGGTGGTTTTTCCGACGCTTCCCGTTACGCCTATGGTACATCTGAGATTGAAATTCTTTACAAGCCTGTCCTTTGCAGCGCTTCCTATCATGGCAAGAGCCGCATACGTATCCCCGACTATAAGCTGAGGGCACGCTGTATCCGTTTCTCTTTGAGCAATTATACATGAGGCGGATATGGACGCCGCGGTAATAAAATCGTGACCGTCAAACTTTTCTCCGGGAAGTGCAATGAATGCGCCTCCTTTTTCGATGGTACGGGAATCTGTGGATATTCCTTTTATTCTTATGTCATCGGATACATTTACTTTTTTTGCCTTGATGATCTCGGCAAGCTCGGAAAGTGTAAGATCAAGCATTACCTGTTCCCTTTTCCTTTGTGAATTTTGCGGAGTATTCCATTACTATATTTTTCTCGGAGTAAGGATGCTTGCCCGTTTTGTCAATCTCATATTCTTCGTGCCCCTTGCCGGCAAGTATTATCGTATCCTTGGGAAGAGCATTGTCCATAGCATATTTTATGGCTTCAGTTCTGTCGGTGATAGAGATATACGGAGTCTTGCTTCCTTTTATTCCTTCGAGAATGTCTGCGATTATGGCTTCCTTCTCTTCTGTTCTTGAATTATCAGAGGTGATTATTACGTAATCGGAAAGCTCGGAGGCTATTTTTGCCATTATGGGACGCTTTGTCTTGTCTCTGTCTCCGCCGCATCCGAAGAGAGTTATTACTCTGCCTTCCGCAAAGCCCTTTACCGTCTTAAGAACGTTTTCAAGGGCATCGGGAGTGTGGGCGAAATCTATGAACACGGAGAAATCCGTATCGGTGGGAACCTTTTCTATTCTTCCCTGAACGTGCTCCATATTTTCGAGAGCCTTTACCACAACAGCGGGATCTATGCCGAACTCAATGGCACAGGAAGCCGCCGCAAGAGAATTGTATACGGAAAATCTGCCGGGGATGGGAAGGGTTATCCTGAATATGAGGTTTTCGGATAGAAATTCATATTTGATGCCTTCGGATCCCTTGTATGTCACATTTTTGGCGATAAAATCAGCTTCGTTTCCGTCGATACCGTATGTGAATTTACTGCAAGAGGAATTACGCATCATTTCTGCCGAGGCGGGATCGTCTTTATTGAAGAAGCCCTTTGCGGAAATGTTGAAAAGCTTCGTTTTTGCTTCTCTGTATGCGGTAAAATTCTTATGGAAGTCAAGATGATCTCTTGTAAGATTTGTGAAAATAGCGCTGTCAAAGGTGACGGGACCGAGCTTGTCGAGCTGGAGAGAATGGGAGGATACCTCCATTATAAGTATCTCTGTTCCCGCTTTTCTCATCTCATCGAAAAGCGTAAAGAGAAGCTCGGGGTCAGGCGTGGTAAGGAAAGCCTTTGTCTCGTCGCATTTGTACTCTTCGTTACCGATGAGGTATTTGGTAGTGCCGATAAGACCTGTTTTATATCCGGCTTCGTCAAATATCTTTTTAAGCATATAGGAGGTGGAGGTCTTTCCGTTTGTTCCCGTAAGACCTATCATATGCTTGAAGCTTTTTTCGGGCTCGCCGTAAAAAGCCGAGAGAAGGAGGGGGAGAGCCTTTCTTGTGTTGTCTGTTACTATCTGTGGAATACTGTCATCAAGCTTATGCTCGGCAACTACAGCGCAGGCACCGGCTTCGATGGCTTCCGAAGCGTAATCGTGACCGTCACGCTTTGCGCCCTTGAGACATACAAAGATGTTTCCGGGCTGTATATTTTTACTGTTTGATGTTATTCCGGTTATACCGCATTCGCAATCAGCGTTGCAAAAGGATACCTCGGCATTGTTTTTATACTTTTTCAGTATTTCACTTAATTTTATCATAAGTCCGATTTCCTTTCTGTATTCTGAGCCTTTGAATAATGGTTATTCAATACCGTTGTAGTGTCTGAACTCGACGGAGATCACCGTTCCCGGGACGACCTTTTCGTTGCTGTCGATGCTCTGCTTTATAGCTATTGCGCCCTCAAGCTTGTCAAAGGTGGAATCTACTATTGCGATATTGAGTCCTGCATTTGTCAGCTCTTTGTTTGCGGCGGCGGCGGTAAGTCCTATCACATTGGGTACACGCACGGTTTCCTCGGGGGCAATGTTATTGGTGTAAAGCACCACTGTTCCGTTAGCCATAAGGGAGGTTCCGTGAGCGGGCACCTGATTTGTAACCTTATCTCCGTCTCCTATTATTTTATATGTAAGTTTCTTGTTTTTCAGATCGTTTACGGCAACGGAAACGCTGTTCTGTCTGTAATCGGGAAGAATGTTGGTCTTCTGCTCGATCTCTTCCTCGGAATACTTCGGTTCTATACCGAGATAGGGAAGAGCTTCCGCAAGCACTTTTGATACTACGGGTGCTGCTATCGTTCCGCCGTAATATGAGCCGATAGGCTCGTCAATCATTATGAGAACTGCTATTTGCGGATCGTTTGCGGGAGCAAATGCCACGCAGGAAGCAACGTATTTTGTTTCTGTTTCCGTCTTCAATTCCGTTTTAACGGATGTTCCCGTTTTTGCGGCAACGCTGTAGCCCATTACCGCGGCATTTTTGCTTCCGCCCGTAATTACGCCTTCCTCAAGGATGGAGCATATCTCTGTTGCCGTTTCCTTTGAGATTACCTGTCTTGTTTCGGGAAGCTCGTATTCGTTGAGGATATTTCCCTCCGTATCGAGAGTAGCCTTGAGGACATGAGGTGTAACGAGGTATCCTCCGTTTGCTACAGCGGCTATTGCGCTGAGATGGGAAATGGGAGTTACCTTGAAGTTCTGTCCGAAGGATGCCGCCGCAAGGTCGACGGGACCGAAGGTAGAAAGATTGAAGAAATAGTTGCTAGCCACACCGGGGAGGTCCACGTTCGTCTTATTGGTGTATCCGAATGCCTTATAATATTTATAGAAGAGATCGTTACCCACACGCTTACTCAATGTAACGAAGGCGGGATTGCAGGACTGCTGAAGTGCCTGAGCGAAGGATAAAAGTCCGTGGCCTGCTCTGCGGGCACAGTGTATCGGTGTATCGTAGCCCGATATCTTTATTGAGCCCGAGCAGAAGAATGTATCATCGTCGTCCACAAGATCTTCTTCCAATACAATAGATGAAGTGATTATCTTGAATGTGGAGCCCGGCTCGTAAAGCTCTGTGATTATCTTATCCTTCCACAACTCATAAAGAAGAGAAGAACGCTTCTGAGCTATCTGCTCCTCGGTACCGAGAAATGTATCGAGAACAGCCTGCGAATTATCGTCAAGAGTGAAGGGAGAATTAAGGTCGAAATCGTTTTTTGTAGCCTGGGCCAGGATCTCGCCGTTGTTGACATCCATTATTATTCCCGCAACTCTGTTTTGCGCCTGAGTTTCCTGCTGAGCCGTTACAAGGTGCTTTTCGAGAATGCTCTGAAGAGTCCAATCCAATGTCAGCATTATATCCGTGCCGTTCATTGCCGATACATACTCCTCGTAATTCATATCGAGAGTATTGCCCACACCGTCCTTGGCTGTGACGATCTTTCCGTTCGTTCCCGAAAGCTCCGTGTTATAATATGCCTCGACTCCCGCAAGACCCTTGTTATCCGTTCCCGTAAATCCTATTACGTGAGCGGCAAGAGTTCCGTAGGGATAGTATCTTTTAGACTGCTCCGCAAAATGGACGAAGGATGAATAGTATCTTTCGTTTACCGCAGCTCTTACTGCGTTGGCGTCGTCGAGCTCTACCTTATTCTTTATAGTCTCATCGGCTCTTTTTAGCTTTTTTGCTTTTGCAAGCACTGCTTCCTCGTCCACGTCGAGAAGGGAAGAAAGGAGCTTCGAAAGATCCTCCGATACGGTTATCGTTTTATCTTCGAAAACCGAATTGAGCTTTGCCCTTACCTCCGCTTGTCTTTCCTCGGCAGTATTGGAGACCTTTTCTTCTATAAATTCTCCGACCGTCATCTGAGGTATCGTATTGGGGGATATAAATATTCTTTCAGCGGTTGCGCTTACGGCAAGAGCGTTCATGTTTCTGTCGTATATTGTTCCGCGCTTGGCTTCTATGGTGACGGTCCTTGTGAACTGATCTATAGCTGAGTTTTGATATTTATCGTAATTTATTATTTGTAAGTCGGCAAGAACGTATACCAAATAAGCTGCGGCAAGAAGAAAAACAAAAAAAACGAATGCACACTTTTTATTCAGAAGAGATCTTCGCCAGCTTTGTGAATATATCATAATGCCTCCGAAATGTAATTTGAGAAATGGTAAATAAATTCAAGAGCAAGGAAAGACAACTGAATTGTCCTCCTTGCTTCTTTTGATGTTATATGAAATACTATGTAGAATTGTTGAAGTTTATTCCAACAGTTCGTTTATCATATCACCGAAAGCAGAGAGAAGCGAGCCGGCTGTATTCTGACCTTCGTTTTCGATTATCTCTATTTGGTCGTCTCCGGATATGGAAACATAATTCTTGGGCAGAGAATCGGCACTTACCATACCGTACTCTTCCTGGGCTATGCGGCTGATGGAGGCGAGATTGAATTTCGCATCAAGCTTTAACTGAAGCTGAGTTTCTTCTTCCCTTGCCGTTACAAGACGCGCATTAAGATCGTTGAGTCTTGAATTATAATCGTCCACCTTTACGAAAAGCGTTATGTTGTACATCAAAGCCAAGGTGAAGATGCCCATAAGTATCACGAAAAAGAAGGGGAAGGGTCTTTTTACCTTCACTACCTTCGAATCTGTCATGGCATCATCTCCGGCAAGAACTCTCGATCTTTTTTTTGCCTTGGCTTCTGCGGCGGCTCTTTCCGCTGCTTCTTTTTCGAGAGATACGGGATCTATTATGGAGATCTGTGCCGAAGGAGCAAGAATGTATCCCTTGTTCAGAGTTTTGATATCTCTTCTTATCTTTTTTGATGTGTTCAACTCTCTGGGCTTTCTGTGAGAGCGGCTTTGTCCGGATCTTATTGAAATTTCCTCGTTCGGAATAACTGCGGGGCGAGTATTTCTGCGGGTTACAAGTATATCCGTATTGTTTTCGTTGCCTTCAACGACATTGTTATCATATGTATATGTTTTAACAGGCATGCTATACTCCTTTACAGTTTTTTTGCAACGCGCAGCTTTGCGCTTCTTGAACGATTGTTTTCTTCGAGCTCGTTTTCATCTGCCGTTATGGGCTTTCTGGAAAGAAGCTCGAGAGAGGGGACGAATCCGCATGTGCAGACGGGAAATCCGGGAGGACATGTGCATCCGTCTATAAAGCTTTTGAATGTTTCCTTGACTATTCTGTCTTCCAGGGAATGGAATGATATTACAGCTATTACGCCGCCCTTTTTCAAAGACCTGACACAGGAGGATATAGTTTCCGAAAGCCCCGTGAGTTCGTCATTTACTTCTATGCGTATAGCTTGAAATGTTCTTCTTGCGGGATGCTTTCCTTCAAATCTCATTTTCTGAGGGAAAGCACTCTTTATTATCTCTGCAAGCTCAAAGGTGGTATCGATAGGCTTTTCTTCACGTGCGGATATTATCGCACATGCGATCTTGTCGGCAAGCTTCTCCTCGCCGTATTCGAAGATGATCTTGCGCAGATGCTCCCTTGTGTAAGTGTTCACGACGGTCCTTGCATCAAGTGTGTCACCGGGATTCATTCTCATGTCCAGAGGCGCATCGGCATGGTATGAGAATCCTCTTTCGGGAGTGTCGAGCTGATAGGAGGAAACACCCAGATCCATTATTATTCCGTCAAGACCTTCGCTTGCCTCTTCGATCGAAGCTATATGAGCCGGGAAATTCTTGTAATTATCGTTTATGTATATGACCTTGTCGTTGTGATCGGCAAGGCGTATTTTCGAAGCTTCTATTGCTGCGGGGTCTCTGTCAAATGCAATGAGACGTCCGCTTGTAAGCTTTTTGAGTATCTCGAGGGAATGACCGCCTCCGCCCAGGGTAAGGTCTGCATATATGCCGTTTTCCTTTACATCGAGATAACGTATGGATTCTTCAAGCAGAACGGAGTAATGAGAAAACGCAGCCATCAGAATCCGCTTTCAGCCAGGAACGCAAGCATTTCTTCGCGGTCGGCTTCTCCTTCCATTGCGGCATATGCTTCGGCACTCCATATCTCTATACGGGTCTCGACGCCGATTATAACGGCTTCCTTTGTAAGTCCCGCATACTCTCTCAGATTCTGAGGAATACATATTCTTCCCTGAGAATCAACGTTTACCTCCTGAGCGGTGGAGAAAATGAAACGCTTTACGGAACGTGCCTTTATGTCGGAGAGGGAGGTGAGCTTTTCCGAAAAAGCTTTCCATTGCTCGGGAGTATAAAGATTGAGACAATCATCCATAGCCTTTGAAACTATGAAAGCATCGCCCGTCTCTTCGCGCAGCTTTGCGGGCACAAAAATTCTGCCCTTCGGGTCCACCGAATAGCGGTATTCGCCTATAAGCATATGCAATTCCCCCTCTCACTTCAGTTTTTGGAGGATGTTCACCACCGGTATGCCACATCCATCCACCGTCAACCACTGATATTATACAATATAAGAAGGGAATTTGCAATAGTTTTTTTGAAAAAAACTAATTATTTTTCAAATAATTATACGAATTTTGCGGTACGTATGGGGAAAAGTCCTCACCGTACTTTATAAGCTCTCTTACAAACGTGGAAGAGACGAACATATGCTCCTTTTGGGAGGGGATGAACATGGTTTCGCAGGAGCGTATGCTTTTGTTTATTTCGTACATTTCGTATTCGTATGTGAAGTCGGAAGCATTCCTCAGACCCTTCACGAGAACGCACTTTGCATTGTCGTATTCGTCTTCGATATCCCGGGCAAGCTGTGCCAAAAGACCTTCTGAGCGAATGACACGGAATCTGTCATCAAGGCAGAATGATGCCTTTGCTGCTTCATACCGTTTATCTATTGAGAACATATACCTTTTCTCCGCATTCTGCATGACGGCTATTACCACAAGATCAAAGATCTCCGCGGCTCTCAGGGCGATATCGTAATGACCGATCGTAATAGGATCGTAGCTTCCCGGAAGCAGAGCTATCTTCATGATTATGACCATTCCTTTCGTACAAGCTTTACGCCTAAAAATTTATTCTCAGATGTCTGCCTCATTTTGCTCGGCGCAGACAGTATGGAAATAGGTTTTTCCGTATTTATACACCTTTATCTCCTTGACCTTTACCGTGAAGCTTTCGTTTTCGGGGATTATATTGTCCGCTCCGAAAAGCTCCGGATCGTCGGATTCACAGAAGATCCTTCCGCCGGGCTTTAAAAGTCCCGCCTTGAGTATCCTTTTTACTGTCTCGGGAACCACCGTCTCACGGTAGGGGGGATCGAGAAAAATAAAATCAAAGGATGCACCTTCTCTTGAAGCCGCCTTTATATATTCACCGTATTCCATTCTCAGAATACGGCACTGTGCATAAAGCCCCGTTTTCTGTGCGTTTTTCTTTATCACCTCAAAGGATTCCGCATCACTGTCAACGAATACGGCTTTGGAAGCACCGCGGCTGAGCGCTTCGAGACCGAGCTGCCCGCTTCCCGCAAAAAGATCAAGGACGGTTCTTCCCTCAAGGTCGAACTGTATGGAGCTGAATACTCCTTCCTTTGCCATTTCGGTAGTGGGGCGTGTTTTATCTGTTTTGGGGGCATCGAGACGTGTGCCGCGAGCCTTTCCCGTAATAATTCTCATCATGTTTTATTACCTGCCTTTCCGTCAGGACCGAAAAAGATTCGGGCTGACCTCGGTTATTTTGTATGCATTGTTTTTACATGTTATTTTTACTCAAAACGGTGAAAATATCCGGATCGTAATACTCCGGTTACGTTATCCGGACACAAGTATTTGTACCCTATGATACTATACCAATATATTATAACATATATCTTGTGGTTTTTCCATATGTAAAGTTAAATTTCACATGAAAATTATGAATTTTCGTAATATTACTATTTACAGAATCGAAAAAATATGTTACTATAATAAACAGATACGGTCAGACCGTAAATTCAGTCAGAGGTGATGAAAATGTCCTTCAGCCGAAAGATCAACGATCTTTTAAAAGAAAAGAGAATAACAAAAGCGGAGCTTGCCAAGGCTGTGGGAATTCCTTACACCACTCTGGACAGTATGCTCAAAAGGGATTCCGATACAAAAAGACTTGCCGCCGCGGCGAGGATAGCGGGATATCTCGGAGTGAGCATTGAGGAATTGATATCCGATGAAAGATCATCGGGCATAAAAGAGCCGAAAGCACTGTCCGAAAATGAAAAAAAGCTTATTGCCATGTTCAGAGCTATGGACAGCAGAGGAAAAAGTGCTGTTATGAGCATTGCGGAGCACGAAAGCGGCTTTTCATCCGGCTTTGAAAAAACAAAGCGCCACGGCAGAAATATGATAGTTTATGAGGCGCCTGCGGCGGCGGGATCAGCTTTGCCCATCATAACGGATGACTATTTCGAGACATACAGCGAGAACGTTCCCGAGGGTGCGTCCTTCGGCATCAAGATAAAGGGCGACAGTATGGAGCCTCTTATTGCTGATGGAAGCATAGTCTGGGTCAACAGAGATACGGCTGTCGGAAACGGAGAAGTGGGAATATTTATTGTTAACGGAGAAAGTCTCTGCAAGAGACTTGAGTACAGCGGCGGAAAATGCTTTCTTGTATCGGAAAATAAGGCTTATGAGCCGATAGAGATAAAGGAAACGGACGATATCAGAGGAGTTGGGAAGGTGATACTGTGAAAGGCAACGATCAGAACAGAAATACGGGCAGATCCGGGGAACAAAGCAGGAAAACGGTCGTCAGAAGCACATCACACGGACAGAGAGTCTCTACGGGAAGCGAAAGGGCATCCGGTAATGCTCCCAAAAGACCCGCTTCATCAAACGGTACGGGATACACAAGAAAAAAGAAAAAGAAGCTGAGAAAGTGGGTAGTGTATCTTATCGTTCTCGTTGTGCTTTCGATTCCCGCATTCATTGCATATAACTTCATAAAGGAGCTTTTGTCCGATAATATAGAGGCGAGCCAGCTTGTGCGTGTCGAATTTTCTTACAACGGTGGTGAAGAGGTCTATGAAAGCGAGGAGGATCTGCAAAGATTTGCAGATCTTATAAACAATGCCGAGCATATAAGCGATCCCGCACGCGACCTTGCGGAATACAAGAAGATGTCTTTGAAGGTAAGCAAGATCGCACGTGAGTTCAAGTATGATATATACCTTTCCGATTCGGCGTATGACTGTCTCATTGTTGACGATAACGGCGAATGCTACAGGATCGACAAGGAAAATGCAATGAAGCTCCTTTTGATGGATGAGCTTGATTATATTTACGAGAACCCGTCTCTTCCGTCTTTTACCGTGCTTACGGATGCGAGAAAGAATAAGCTCGTTCCCTATGAGTACGATTGGCATTACAGAATAGCCGACGGTGAATACAGGACGACCGAGGAGAAAAACGAAAAAGCAGCGGAGGAGTCCGACACGATAGTCATATCGGATGATATAAAGCTTTCCGTTGATTTCGATGTTGCCCCCGATTGGCTTTACATAAAGCTTTACAATGAAAGCGGATCGGTGATCTATGAGGGAAGCATTGACGGTATCGGCTCTTACGGATACGATAAGGATGTTAAGCTTAAGGGTGAGATCACGGCAAAGTGGTATGAGGACACCTCGGGAGCGGAGGACGCAAAGAAATATCACGGAAATCTCAAGCTTTGCTTTAATGCCATATATGACAAGGCGGTCAGCTGTGAGCTCAGCAGCTATTCCGTGAATCCCGGAGAGTTGGTCATATTGAAGATGGTGAACGGTGAGGAAGAAAACTTCACTATAAAATCGGACATAATAACCACGGAAACAATTGAGCTTTTCGATTACAACGGTGCAAGATACGCTCTGATACCCATAGCATGCGAAAATGCATCGGGAAACAAGACGATACGTGTAACGAGTGAAAGAGGAACGGAAAACGTTTTGAAGCTTTACGTTTCCTCCAAAGAGTTCAATGCGCTTACGGTGGATTCTACCAAGTACGGCTGCACACCCTCTGAATATAATAATTCATACGCTTCGTTTAAGAAGCTTCTTGCCTCTCTCGATGAGGAGGTCATACAGGAAAAGCTCTGGAGCGGTATTTTTGTATATCCCACATCGGATAAGACGACCTGGATAGATACACGCTTCGGTGCGGTATGGTCTGTCCTCGGTACAAACGGAAAGATAAGATGCCCCGGTATAATATATGCCGCAAATTCATCGGGAGAAAGGATAGCCGCTTCCAATAACGGTAAGATAGTGTTTGCCGGAGAGCATGCGTATTCCGGAAACACGGTAGTCATAGATCACGGTTTCGGAATAAAGACAGTATATTATTATCTTGACAGTATCTCCGTTTCAGTGGGAGACACGGTAACAAAGGGACAAAGTGTCGGTACTCTCGGAAAATCGGGATACAGTACAAAAAACAGCGTTATGTTTGCCGTATTTGCAAACGGCGTATGCATAAATCCCTATTACCCATGCGCTAACGGAATAGAGATGCTCGGAAAATGAGCTTTGAGGAATTTTGGATCAATGAATATATATTCACCCAAGGATATAGCCGCTCTTTGCGAAAAACACGGCTTTTCCTTTAAAAAACAATACGGTCAGAATTTTCTGATAAACGAAAAGATACCGGAAAGGATAGCTCTTGCATCTGCGGGGATAGAGGCGGCGAACGGAATGCCTTCTGAAAAGCTCGATGCCTGTTGCGTGGAGATAGGCCCCGGTATAGGAAGTCTTACAACAAAACTTTGCGGAATATTCAAAAAGGTCATTTCCATCGAGGTGGATGAAGGCTTGAAGGATATGCTCTCCGATGTGTTGTCGCCTTATGACAATGTTAAGGTGGTGTATGCGGATGCTTTAAAGACCGACATAGCAAAGCTTGTATCTGAAGAGTTCGGTAATGAGAGGACGGTGTTTTGCTCAAATCTCCCTTATTCCGTTACCTCCGAGGCTATATTGCACATTCTTGAAAGCGGATGCTTTGACGATACCGTGGTCATGATACAGAAGGAAGTGGCAAAAAGATTGTGCGCGTCTCCGGGGGATGCGGATTACGGCTCGGTAACTGCAGCGGCAAGCTATTATGCAAAAATAAAAATGCTCTTCGATGTCGGAGCGGGAAATTTTATGCCCAGACCCAAGGTGACTTCAAGCGTCATACGGATGACACCATATAAGGAAGCACCCGTTACACCGAAGGATGAAAAGCTTTTCTTTGAACTGATAAGGGCATCATTTGCGCAAAGGCGAAAGACTCTTATAAATTCCATGACATCATACTTTGGCGACAGATTCCGGAAGGAGGAGCTGCTTTCCGTTCTGGAAAAGGCGGGAATAGCTTCGGAAAGACGAGGCGAGACACTTTCCTTATCGGAAATCGACGCGATCTGCTCCGTTTTGGGCGAAGAATACGGCAGAAAATAAAAAACAGATATTTTATATGCATTTTTACTATTGACATATCGTCCTTTGCAATGTAAAATAGATGCATACGATTCAGAGTGGCTGAAATGTTATGTCCGATAAAGACAATAAAAAATAATAATGCTAACGGCGGTTTCGCCGTGAGTGCCGTTATGTGTGTTCTTGCACTTGTCATGACGGTGTCCGTTTTAGTGGTGTCCATGACTGCTGTCAGGACAGAATATGCAGTGTCCGAAGTGAATCGTGATATTTGCGGTGTTGCCGTTTCCTCGGCGGCAGACATGATATGCGATTCTTTGATAAATACCGGAGGATATCCCGATGACGGCATTGCGGCATACCTGAAAAATGAGATAGGTAACGGTGCAGTCATTGACGGAGGCGGTAACTGGAAAAGATACGAAGTTTCCGATGAGGGACTTGATGAATCTGTTCGGACATTTTCATTCGATTTACCGGATGCATCGGTTGAAGTGTTTTTCGATATGTATTGGGAGTGCCCGAATTTCGGAGAAGACGAAATACCCGGTGTTATACTTACGGTTTCGGTATATGCTTTTTCCGGAAAAGAAAAATGTATGAAAGAGCTTCGCTTTGTCAGAATGACAGATGGGATATATACGGATGATTATCGTGATTCCGACAGCGAATGGCGTTGGTCTTTGTATGAATAACAGCAGAAACGGAAGTACTCTTGTAAGTGTTATATGTGCGTTCTTTATATTTTTTGTGTGTTTGATCGTTTTTACCGTATCGCTCAACAGTCTCTCTGCAATTCGTGCGAAAACGCATAATATGATCGATAGTGTGAACAAATGTATTGCCGCATATTATTCGGACGAACCTCTTGATGCAGAGGTCACGGAAAGAGCCGAAAGGATCAATGTGTATGATGAGGAAGGAGAATACGCATTCTCGTTTCATGGTATTATCAGAGAAGCGGAATACGGCGGAGTGAAGGTATATGGCTTTTCTTCCGATGGATAGAACGGATACTTTTTCCAAAGGTCATACTCTTATAGAGGTCATCGTAGCGGCAGCTCTGTCAATTCTTGTTCTTTCGGCGGTGTTTTCGTTTGTTGCCGCATTTTCGGGATCCGCTGAAAAAGCTTTTATTTCACACGATAGGGATCTCTGTACATCGGCTGTGATTGATCCGCTGACGGATCTGATAGAAAGATCATCCGATGTTGTCATTGCGGATAGTGATGAAGACGGAACAGGCTCTGCATTGCTTTTATCGGTAGGCGGCAGAAAGGTCCTTATATGCACATCGGATATTTCCATTACGTACGGCGGGACGGAATTTTGTGCTGCTTGCGGAGAAAATGAAGTATGTATTGCATTTTTTTCGGCGGAGGGTGAGCCTTCGGGAAAAAACACCCTGAAAAGTCCTTCCGAAAGGATAGCCCTTGATGATCTGAAATTTTCCCTCACAGACGAAGAAAACGGGATTTTTCTGATAAGTCTTCTGATGAGAACAAAGGATGGAACTACCTTTAAGGAAGAAAGATATGTGTGCGCCTTTGCCATGTGATGCATGTAGGTGCATTGATTTATGTTTACCGTGCGGTCAATACCGCATATGAATAAATAAAAAATTAAAATGTATACAGACGCAGACGGAATAGTCCGATACGTCAGAAAGGCAACGGTAATAATTATGGAAAAATTGAGAGCGGCTATTATAGGAAGCGGCGGAATCAGCGCTTGTCACCTCAGAGGATACAGAAGACTTCCCAATGTTGAGGTGGTTGCATGCTGCGATATAAATGAGCAGACTGCTAAGGATTATGCGGCAAGAAACAATATACCCAAGTGGTATACGGATGTAAATGAAATGCTTGCAAATGAAAAGCTTGATCTTGCCAGCGTTACCACATGGAATGCGGCTCATATGCCCGCAACCATCGCAGCTTTGAACGCAGGCGTCAACGTAATATGCGAAAAGCCCATGGCAATGAACGCTGCGGAGGCTCAGATCATGAAGGAAACAGCAGAAAAGAACGGCAAGCTTCTTCAGATCGGCTTTGTAAGACGTTTTGAATCTACCACGGACGTTATAAGAAGCTTCTCCGAACAGGGACTTCTCGGTGATATATACTACGCAAAGGTTGCTTACCTCAGAAGAAACGGATGCCCCGGCGGATGGTTCGGAGACAAGAAATATGCAGGCGGCGGTCCTCTCATAGACCTCGGCGTTCACGTTATCGATATAGCTAAGTATCTTGCGGGCAATCCCAAGCCCATAAGCGCATACGGTGCTACATTCAGCAACCTCGGCAGAGACAGAGCTAAGCACTCCGTTCCCGATTTCGGATACGCAAGAGACAACAAGGCGCCCAAGGATGTTGTTCACGATGTTGAGGATTTCGCAACCGCTATCATCAGATTCGATAACGGCTTCGTTCTCAATATTGAAGCAAGCTTCAACCTCAATATCAAGGAAGACAGAACATCCTTCCAGCTTTTCGGTACAAAAGCGGGTATTGATATAAGCGACGGTATGGAAATATATACTCAGTACAACGATTACTTCATGGATATGACTCCTTACGGTCTTCCCAAGAATGACTTTACGGCAAGCTTCGATGCAGAGCTCAAGGGATTTGTTGATTGCGTTGCTAACAATGTACCCTGCAAGGCTCCCGCAGAGGACGGCGTTGTTCTCATGAAGATACTTGACGCTATCTATGAGTCTGCAAGAACAGGTCATGAGGTAATTATTGACTGATCGGACTTTAGCCTGAGGGTATACGATGTAAAAAAAATTTGAATATACCATCATAGCTGCTGCTTGGGGCTGTTTTTATCCGACAGCCCCATTTCCGCAGTTTAGGACGTTACCGGCATATACAATAAACAGAGAAAGGCGAAATATCATGAAAATAGCTGTTATAGGCGGAGGCGGAAAGATCTCCTCTGCGGTAATATATGAAATGCTCGACACCGTAAAGGACATTCCCCTCTCTTTCGCACTTTACGGAAGAAATGACAAAAAGATATCGGATACCTTGACTATCTCCAAAAGATTTGCGGGTGAAAATGCCGCAGTATACAGAGAAAAAGAGCTCGATGATGCTTTGAGAGGCGCTGATGTTGTCTTCTACTGTGCAACATACGGATGCGAGGATTGCGGTAATTACCGCTCAATGGGTATCGCAAACGGTGCCTATATAATGAGTATAGGCGAAAAGATGACATCTCTCTGCCCCGATGCACACCTTGCGGTGCTTACAAATCCTCCGGATATCCCTCTTGCGGCAGTCAAGATGCGCTTCGGTATAGATAAGCTTATCGGTTTGTGCAACGCCCCCATTTTCAACAGAAGAGTTACTGCTTCTTTCCTCGGATGCGGTGAAGACGATATAGTCATGCATGAGATAGGCGTAAACCACGAGTATTGGTTTTACGAGATAACAAAGGACGGCGAAGATATATACGATCTTCTCCGTGAAAAGATGGTAAAGGAATACTCCACCGATAAGATAAGGAGCGAAACGAAGGGATATCTGGGAGAATTCCATAAGGATTTTCCCGAATGGAGTCTCGGCTTCAACAATAACGTAAAGCTTATGGAGCTCTGCGGCTTTATGCCCGGACCCGTAGGGGGCTCCAACAGATATAAGGGGCTTCCCGTTGTTCTCAAGGATATGTGGGCAATAGCAACAAGACCCACGGCGGCGGATTTTGAGGAGCTTCTCGATCCCGATCTTACGAATGAACAGATAAAGAAAAAAGCGGCAAGATGTGCGGCGGGAATACCCACCTATGCTGCGAGAGTCCTTGCCTCTCTTGCAAGAAACGACGGAAAAGAGCATCATGTTCTTGCTCTCAACAACGGCGCACTTCCGGGATACCCCGATGATGTTCTCCTTCAGATGAGCTGCGGAATATCCCGTGACGGTATCAGACGTCCCGATCTTTCCAAGATCGATGAATATATCATGGGAGTGCTTTCATCCAGAATAACTCAGAACCATCTTATGGCAAGGGCTTTGGCAGACGGAAACGAAATGCTTATGCGCCGTGCTCTTCTCTGCTATCCCGAGCGTGTGGAATGTCATGAGGTTGAGGATTTTCTGGCACATCACAAGTCGGTAGAGCCTTTTATACAGCTCGATTGATGGTGCTTGATAGGATTTTTGATTTTTTATCGAAAAATAGTCATAATTATGAATATTTTTCGAAAAAAGCATTTTTCCTATTGACTTCGTAAAGGAAATGCAATATAATATCATGGTACGTTTATCGAAAGGGAAAAGAAATTAAACATGAAAACCGTTTATAAGAAGAAAACAAGCGGCTCTGTTATAGCTCTCAATGTCGTCAGCATTCTTTTGGCGATCCTCGCAGTTTCCGCTATAGTATCCGCAGTGCTTAACCGCTCCGATATCTTTTCGGACAATCAGATGAAGGAGATCGTTTCCGATTATCTCGGAAAGGTTCCCGCAGCTATCAAGAATGAAGACCTTGGTAAGATCAGAGCGATAATTCTCAGCGACACAGAGCTTGTTGTGGGCGGTGAGGAATTGATGGCGGCTATGAAGGCAAACGAAACTGCCGATGCCGAGAATCAGACATCTCTCAATGATCTTTACAAGTCCTATACGCTTGAAACATCCATAACAGATTTCGCAGATCTCTCCTTGTTCACAAGCCTTGAGTATTTCAGCGTAAGCGATGCTCACTGCTTCAAAGGTCTTGGCGACATTGCTTGCTATCCCAACCTTTATTATCTTGCTGTTTCCGACGAAAAGCTTGATTCTCTGGATTCCTTGAAGAATTTCGCATCCTTGAAGAGACTTTCCTTGAATTCTGTCGGCGTTTCCGATATATCCGCTCTCTCCGAGCTCAAGGGACTTACACTCCTCTCCTTCAATAACAATGAATGCGAAGACATCTCCTCCATATCCGGACTTACCGAGCTTAAGTCTCTCACACTTTCCGGAAATGCTATCTCAGATATATCCGCTCTCTCTTCCATGAAGTCTCTCGAAGAGATTGATATATCCGATAACAAGATCTCCGATATAAGCGTTCTTAAGAATATGACAGCTCTTGAATACGTCAACATATCCAAGAATGAGATCTCCGATATATCTTCTCTCAAGGCCTCCGCTTCAGCTCTTACTTATCTCTATATGGATAACAATAAGATCAGCGACATCAAGGCTCTCGAAAAGGCTACAGGTATTGAAATGATCTCCATGTCTCACAATGAGATCAAGGATATCTCCGTTCTCGGCGGTATGACAGGTCTTCTCCAGTGTACAATGGGCAACAACCTTGTAGAGGATATTTCTCCCCTCAAGACATGTACGTCTCTCTACTATCTCACAGCAGAGCACAATAAGATCTCCGATTGGACATCTCTCGATGAGCTCAGTGCTTATATAACAGGTAAGGACGATCAGGATATCGAGAAGGAAGACGAAGCGGAATAATTTTTCCGTGACGTAAATAACAGATGAAAATAAGGATCACACCTCGAATAAGCTGCCGTAAGGAGCCGGGTGAGATCCTTTTTTATTTTCACGATACGATATTTTTAAGAAAAAATAATTTATCTTGAAAACTCGTTTTTCATTACATAGCTTAAAAATGCTTTGAAGGGCTTTGATAGCCATTTGCTCTTATGATATATAAGTTGTTTCCATATATCTCCTTCGAAGTCGGTCACGTTGACATATTTGAGCCGCTTTTCGGAAACCATTTTTTTAGTCACAAAATCCGGAAGATATGAAACACTTTGACTTTTTTCAAGAAGAGAAGTAATTATATCGGTGCGTCCCACCTCAAGAACGGGCTTTATATCCACTGACATGCGTGCAAGTGCGCTGTCAAAGGCGTGGCGGTATCCCTCGCCCTTTTCAGTCAGTATGAACGGATAGCTTATAATATCCTGAAGCTTTATCTCGGTATCTTCATCTATAGGAAAGCCGTTGCCCGCAACGAAATGGGCGGGTACGGATTCCTCCTTTGCGATAACGTAATTCTGGCGGAATATATGGTTGTCAAGAGTGAACATTACATCGGCTTCGTTGTGGGAAAGCATACGGAACATCTCGTCTGTGTCAGCTGTGGAGAATTTGAGCTCTATCTTCGGATAATTTCTATAGAAGTCGGGATAATTTGTCAGAAGCATATCCTCGCAAATTGAATCGGACGTGACGATGTGAATGTGACCGCTTATCTCTGAAGCATCGTTCAGATTCTGCTGAAATTCTTCGGTGAGATGTCGTATCTGCTGTGCGTATTCAAGGACTTCCTTGCCTTTTTCGGTCAATGCGATATTGTGATTTATACGCTCAAAGAGCAGGCAGTTCAATTCCGTTTCAAGCTGCTTGATCTGAAATGATATCGTCGATTGGGAATATCCGAGAACTGCGGCGGCTTTTGTAAAGCTGTTCTGTTCCGCTACATGAACAAGTGTTAAAAGATTTCGTATTTCCATGAGTATGACCTTGTCTTTCTTACCATCTAATATTTCGATGACTTTGATCGAAAAGATTAGCTTGACTAATCCTGCGTTTTATTATATACTATATGGCGATAAAAATCAATTCTTTTTTTAACAGATTTTAAAACACAGGAGTAATTTAAAATGCCCGAAATCAAATTTTACAGCCGCGATGCCATCCCCATGGAGATGCACAAGGTTAAGATAGTACAAAAGCTCAATCTTCTTCCCGCAAAGGCAAGACTTGAAAAAATGCGTCAGGCGGGATTCAATACATTCCTTCTCCATAACGGAGATATTTTTATGGATATGCTTACCGACTCCGGCGTTAACGCCATGAGTGACAATATGCAGGCGGCTATGCTTCATGCCGATGATGCATATGCGGGAAGCGAGACCTTCTATAAGATGAACGATAAGCTTACCGAGATATTCGGTATGAAGTATCTTCTTCCCACTCACCAGGGACGTGCCTGCGAGCATATCATTTCCCAGCACTTTGTAAAGCCCGGAAACTGCGTTATAATGAATTACCACTTTACGACAGCAAAGGCTCATATCACCCGTCTCGGCGGCAGAGTTGAAGAGCTTGTAAAGGATGAAGGTCTTGTAACAAAGAGCGATCTTCCCTTCAAGGGCGATATAGATATAGATAAGGTAAAGGCTTGCATCGCAAAGGAAGGTGCCGATAACATTCCCTTTATACGTATAGAAGCGGGTACGAACCTTATAGGCGGTCAGCCTATCTCCTACAAGAGCATGAAGGAAGTTACCGATGTGGCTAAGGCTAACGGCATAACAGCTATTCTCGACGCTTCTCTCCTTCAGGATAACCTTTATTTCATCAAGACAAGAGAAGAAAGCATGAAGGATAAGTCCATCCGTGAGATAACACGCATGGTAGCCGATCTTTTCGATATCATTTACTTCTCCGGACGTAAATTCGGCTTTGCACGCGGCGGCGGAATACTTGTAAGAGATGAAAAGGTTTTCCACGACATGGAAGACTATATAACGATGTTCGAAGGCTTCCTCACATACGGCGGTATGTCCGTTAAGGAAATGGAGGCTCTCATAGTCGGCTTTGACGAATCCATGGATTTCGATGTTATTTCCCAGGGACCTCAGTTTATCAACCATTGCGTCAAGTCACTTGATGCGGCGGGCATTCCCATGGTTACTCCCGGCGGCGGTCTCGGTGCACACATCGATGCACGTCAGTTCGTATCTCACATTCCCGCGGAAGAGTATCCCGCAGGCGCTCTCGTTACCGCATTCTATCTTTGCGGCGGTATAAGAGGCATGGAAAGAGGAACCTTGTCCGAGGAACGCAATGCAGACGGAAGCGAGCATATTGCCTCCGTTGAAATGGTTCGTCTTGCATTCCCACGCAGAGTATTCACTCTTTCCCAGACCGAATACGTTATTGACAGAGTAAAGTGGCTGTACGATCACAGAGAGCTTGTAGGCGGTCTCCGCTTCGTTCATGAGCCCAAGACACTCCGCTTCTTCACAGGTAAGCTTGAGCCCACATCCGATTGGCCCGAAAAACTCGTTGCGGCTTACATTGCGGAATTCGGTGAGGATCAGTAATTCCGATAAACCTTTTAAAAAAATATAAGACTCCGTTTATAAAACAGATATGCACCCCGGAAGATGTTTCCTTCGAGGTGCATATTTCTTTTCCCGCTTATTGAAGAATCGCCTCCGATATGTTATAATTAAAGTAAACAGAAACAATGGATTCCGAAAAGAGGGACAGCATGACAAGAAGTTTTGAAAAAATAAAATACGAAGATTACGAGGCGGTGATAGATCTTGACCGCGGAGGTAACTGCATAAGCTTGCGGAAGGGCACCTTACGGATATTGCGTGAGCCTTATTATGTATCCGATCCGTCGGATTATACAGGAGGAGAGCTTGACAATCCCTATTTATACGGTATGCCCATACTTTTTCCCGTGAACAGAATATCGGGAGGAAGCTTTGAATTTGAGGGAAGAGAATACAGATTTCCGATCAATGAGCCTGATACAAACTGTCATCTCCACGGCATACTGCATGAGACGAGTTTCAAGCTTATCCGTAAGGAAACGGACATGATCCTTTGCAGATATGAAGCAACGGCGGACAGCCCCTATCTCGATTTTTGCCACAGCTTTATTATAGATATTGAATACCGCTTAAGCGGTGACGGATTTACTCATACTACGTGTATCAAAAACACATCGAATAATAATATGCCCGTAATGATAGGCTTCCATACCACTTTCAATACACTTTTTGCATCGGGTAAAAGGGAAGAGACCTTGGTTTACGCCGATATATCCGAGGAGTATGAGCGCAATATGAATAATTACCTTCCCACGGGAAATATCCCCGAATTCGATGATGTTTCCGATTCCCTTGCAAAGGGTACCTTCAACCCCTTCTCCCGGGATATAAGTAAACATTTCAAAGCATCACTCGGCGGAAGAATGGCAATTTACGACAAATCAAATAAACTGAGCATGATATATGAAAATGATGAAAAATATTCCTTCAGATTGATATTCAACAGAGGAGAATTCATTTGCCTCGAGCCTCAGAATTGTATGGCGGATTGCGCCAATTCATCCTTCGGAAGAGATAAAACGGGCTTTGACTTTATCGCTCCCGGAAAAGCCAAGACGTATAAGTCGAGGATATACATAAAGGAAGAGATATGATTTAGACCGGCTGTTAAGCTGAATAATGTGAGTGATCTGTTTTTCAATCCTATCATTACGCCGAAAGAGGTAATAATTTTTTATATCCGCAAGTATTGCGTTTGCGATATCGGAATAATCATCTTTAATTAAGAAACAGTTGGAGGGAGAGATCCTTTCAACTGTTTCTTATGGCACATATTCCATCTGTATAGAGTGTGGCATTTTGGTATGAGTTCTTAGAAAAAACTTGAAAAGCCGCTTCAGGCAAGTTTTAACGAAACATGTTTTTGAAACTTAGCTTGAAGCGGCTATTTACATATTACCTTTTTATTGCTTTTTTGACAGATATTCCATCAACTGCAATCTGTCTACTTTTGAAATCAATGTGCGGGCGTGGGACTTGCGTGTTATAAACGCGTCGTTGCCCGTTGCGGCATATGCACAAAGCTGTTCGTACGGATCGTATCCCGCATCCTGCATCGCAGATGTAATGTAATCTATTATTTTTTGGAATCTGTTTTTCATACTCATGACCATGCCTTTCGTAATGACCTTATCAATAAAACTTGTTTTTATATTCTTGCTTGCGGAAGGGAGAGCCCTCCTTGATGTATCCCGAGACCTTCAGGGCAACGAGATTTATATCGGAATTCATGATGCTTGCTATTTGTGCCACGTCATATCCCTCATAAATAAGATCTTTTATCTCATCATCGGGAAGGAGAAGCTGAGCGGCAAAGGTATTTGCTTCGTATTCCATATTGTTTAACATCATATCGAAAATTTTGAATTCACGGAATCCGCCCGATTCGGCGGCTTCTTTTTTATGGAGAAAATGGTGTCCCAGCTCATGAGCAATAACGATGGATCTCATTACGGGGTCCAATCTTTCAGCCACAAATATGACGGGCTGGCGCATCATTTCGATATAAGCACCGCTTTGCTCTTTCCATTCTACTTCTCGTATCATGATCCCGTTTTGACGGGCGATCCTTTCGGGATCACGGCTGTTACATTCATATATGACCTTGTCGGCAACAGCAGCCGGATCTTTTGTCTTTGCCATTATATTCACACCTCGATGCGGGTATTACAATATAATAAATATCATATTTAAGCTTACTGCTTCTTTGAAGCCCGGGGCTTGATATTTTTATTGGGATCGAATTTCTGCTTGTTGTGTTCCTTTATTTCCCAATAAGTTTCCTGGAGCGCTCTCATAAAAGCATCCATATCGTCATCCTTCATTTCACCGTTGGTAAAAAGAGCTCTCATTTCCATAAGAAGCCCCTCGGCATCCTTTGCACCCTTTGAACCGTATTTTTCACCTGCTTCGGCAATAAAGGATTCGTTGTCATCGAGAAGCTCCGAGGTGCTCACACCCAGAGCTGCGGCTACCAATTCCACCTTCGCAAAGTTGGAAGGGCGTCTCGAACCGCTTTCCCAGTTCTGTATGGTTCTGTATGCAACTCCGCTGGCTTCGGCAAGCTCTTGCTGGAGCATATTTTTTTCTTTACGTGCGGCTTTAAGTCTGTCTGCAAAACTCATATGTACTCATCCTTTCAAAATATGCACTCAAATTTGCGTAAATCTATTGACAAGACGTAAACTTGAGTGTATAATGTTATTACGCACTCAACCTTGCGTATATATTATACATCAATACACTCACTTTGTCAATGGCTTTGATAAAAATATTATAATGTTTTTTGTAAATTTATGGACAGAACGATACTTCATTGCGATATGAATAACTTTTATGCATCCGTGGAATGCTTTCTCGATCCGAAATTGAAGCCTTTTCCCATAGCGGTATGCGGAAGTGCCGAGGAGCGTCACGGGATAGTGCTTGCCAAAAATTATAAGGCGAAGGGCTGCGGAGTCACAACGGGTGAAGCCATATGGGAGGCAAAGCAGAAATGCCCCGATCTTGTGGTAGTACCGCCCCATTACGAGGAATATATGAAATTCGCCAAGGCGGCACGCAAAATATATAAGGAATATACGGATCAGGTGGAAGCCTTCGGTATGGATGAATGCTGGCTCGATGTCACAGGCTCCGTAAGACTTAAGGGAAGCGGAGAGAAGATAGCAAATGAGATAAGAGAACGCATAAAATTTGAGCTCGGTATTACTGTCTCTGCAGGGGTATCCTTCAATAAAGTCTTTTCCAAGCTGGGAAGCGATATGAAGAAGCCCGATGCCGTCACCTGCATTCCGAAGGAGCATTTCAAGGAAATAGTATGGGACCTGCCCGCCTCGGAAATGATCGGTGTGGGGAGAGCCACCGAAAGAAAGCTTTCGTACTACGGCATCAGAACGATAGGTGATATTGCAAATTGGCCCGTTGATTTCTTTAAGCATAAGTTAGGTAAATGCGGAGTTGATCTGTGGCGGTTTGCAAACGGTCTCGATCACAGCATAGTTGCATCGGTCGATACGCAAGTTCCCGTAAAATCCGTGGGACACGGTATCACGACCATGCAGGATCTTGAAAATTCCGCAGAGGTATGGAAGGTGATGCTTGCCCTTTGCCAGGATATAGGTCATAAGCTTTACACGTATAAAAAGAAGGCTACGGGGATAGCCATATATATAAGGGACAACAAGCTTTCCGTGAAGCAATGGCAATGCGGTATAGAATTTTCCACTCAAAGTCCGTCATATATTGCCCGTGAAGCATTTGAGCTTTTCAGGCAGAGATACGAATGGCAGAATCCCATACGCTCGGTGACCGTACGAGCCATAAACCTTGTGGATATGAGCTATACCGATCAATTCAATATTTTCTGCGATTCCGAAGCTTTGGAAAAGCGTGAGAAGTTAGAACGCATCGTGGAGGATATCCGCCGTCGATTCGGAAAAGATATTATATGCAACGGGTGCTTGCTCGACGGACTTAAGATACCCTTGGATTGCGAAACGAAGGTTATAATGCCTACGGGAGTACCTAAATGAGAGGAGAAAGGAAATGAACGAAAGGGAATACAGAAAGGTTTATGTGGATGTATATGCGGTAATGCGTAAGGACGGAACCTTGCTTCCCAGATCCTTCGTTTGGGAAGACGGAGAAAAATACAAGATAGACAGAGTTTTGCATATCACTCCCGCCGCATCATTGAAAGTGGGGGGCAGAGGTATACGGTATACCGTCATGATAGGAGGGAAGCAAAGATATATGTTCCGGGAGGAGGATAGATGGTTCGTGGAAGCGGAGATAATATCTATAAAATAATGGAAAAGCCTTGCGGAATACGTCGGGATAGTATATAATATACGAAGATACGTCACAGAAAGGCATGTGTATAACTATGAAAAGAACGCTTTGCGTTATATTGTCGCTTTTTCTTACCGTTGGATCGCTCTTTTCCTGCGGCGGGGATGAAAATATTACAAAAGAAACGGGTACAGTTGAAAGCACAGGCGTGCAGTCGGGCTCAAGAGCACATTCGTATGAAAAGAGCGAAGGGAATATCGCTCTTGCCGAAATGGGCTTTGAAAGTGTTTTCAAGATAGGGTTGCCCGAGGGCGTTGCGGGAGTGAATGCCCGCTTTACCAGATTGGAAAACGGTACAGTTTACATGGTCAGAGGTGAAAGCGGTCATGTGGCAGGCTATTTCGATCTTGAAAAAATGATCCTTTCCGAAAATATATTGGCTAAAAAGGATTCGCTGTCCTCCGACGGCTTTCTCATATTTGATACGGAAAAGTCGAATGCGGTTTCATTATTTGACAACAGCGTTTTCATTTCTTCTCTTGCACAAGGCTCATTTCAAAGCTTTGAGATACCGTCAAGTGTAATTGAAACGGGTGCGGATCTGACAAATGCGTTACTGCGTGATGATTCCGCTTTCATTTATGAAAATGAAAAGCTTGTTCTGATGGCTCTTATGGATTTTCAGACTCAATACGTTCTCTGCCCGAAAACAAGGCTTGAGGATTACGGATCGCTTTTGGGAATGGACAAAGGTGAAAATAAGATATATTACGCCATGAAAAAAGAGGGAAGCGAAAAGTTTACGGGATATGCATATTTTGAATATTCCGACTGCGTTTCATCGGGAAAAGCCGATATGTTATCGAAAAACAAAACAGAGCTTGAATTTGATGAATCCGTAAGGCTTTGCGAAAATACTGTGCTTTTTAAGAATACCACGGAGCGTGCTCATGAGTTTACCTTCCTTGACCTTGATTCGGGAAATACATCCGGCGTATCCGTTCCCACATCCGTTCCCGTGTACGGATATACTTGCGATAAAATGGGAAATTATCTCTTTATCTATACGGCTCCTTCTTCCGTAATGCTCGGCGGAGAATTTTACATATACGATATGGAAAAGGACACGAGAGTGAAGATAATTGAGCTTGAAGAGTATAAGATAAATAAGAATATAACTCTTGACCCCACCGATACGAGATTGATCTTCTCCCGTCTTTCATCCGATGAAGACGGAGAAAAGGGAGAGCTTATAGGCTTTTACGATGTAAGAGCCTTGTGGAAATGATCTTTGCGCTGCCAATAAAAACAAGAAAAAGGCTTCTGTTAGTGTTCATAGGGACATTTTCTGACAGTATGTAGGTGTGGTAACGGCGGATTGCGGTTAGTCATCCGCCGTTACTGCGTTTATCCCGCATTGTGCGGTGTTTATGCAGGGAGCAGTTCCGGTTGTGCTACGGTCACTGCTACGATCTGCGGTTGTTGTTCGGCTTCTGCCGCATCGTCGTAATCCCATTCACCGATGTCACGGTAAATGATTCGGATTTTTTGAGCGGAGTGCCGTGAGTATTTCACAGTGCGTTCTCCGATCTCGATCCTTGCGATAAAC
>SVTV01000043.1 GCA_015063605.1 Oscillospiraceae bacterium | reverse complement strand
CCTCCGATATTCAAAAACATATCACGAGTACATTTTAGCATACTTTTTAATGCTTGTCAACTGGATTGATACACATATCAACCTAATACTTACGATAATAGGGTAAACTATCTTAGAACGGAGGTGTTAATATGGTCAACTTTGGAGATAAGTTAAAAACTCTGCGTACAGAGGCAGGAATGACACAAACAGAATTAGCCAAGCGGTTAAGCATAACAAAGTCTGTTGTATCTTACTACGAATTGCAGGAGAGAACACCTTCGCCGGATGTACTCATTCAGTTAGCAGATATTTTTCACGTCACTACCGACTATCTTTTAGGCATCGACCATAAAAAGATGATAGACGTATCTGACCTCTCAGATGAGGATATGCACTTTCTTCTAATCACCATAGAAACGCTCCGAAAAAAGAATAAAAAGTAAAAGGACTTTATCACCAGCACGGATGATAGAGTCCTTATTTATTATCATATAAAAGATAACTAAGCAAAAACGAGATAGAATACAAAAAGAGCTATGCCAAATGAATGACATAGCTCTAATTTGTTTTTTTTTAAATTAGGATATTTAATTCAATATCCTGCCATTGTAGGATTCTGTGTTTTGTTGACTCTGCGTAAAGGTAAGCCTTTGCATCGTCTTTTGTGAAGATTTTCTGGTAAACTCGCACAAAAGAGCTTTGATTTACCCTTGAAATCAGGTCAAAATTATTTCCTGCTTTCGTTAATAGCAGCCTGAGCAGCAGCAAGACGAGCTATCGGCACTCTGAAAGGTGAGCAGGAAACGTAGTTCAAGCCAACCTTATGGCAGAATTCAACAGAGGAAGGATCTCCGCCGTGTTCGCCGCATATACCGAGCTTGATGTCGGGTCTTGTCTTCTTACCGAGTTCAGCAGCCATCTTAACGAGCTTACCAACGCCATTCTGGTCGAGTCTTGCAAAAGGATCGTTTTCATAGATCTTCTTGTCATAGTATGCGCCGAGGAACTTGCCTGCGTCATCTCTGGAGAAACCGAATGTCATCTGTGTAAGATCATTTGTACCAAAGCTGAAGAATTCAGCTTCTGTAGCGATCTCGTCAGCAGTAAGAGCTGCACGAGGAATTTCTATCATTGTACCAACCTTATACTTAAGATCAGCACCCGCTGCAGCGATCTCTTCATCTGCTGTAGAAGTAACTATACTCTTAACGTATGCAAGCTCTTTGATCTCGCCTACGAGAGGTATCATGATCTCGGGAATCATCTCCCAATCGGGATGATTCTTCTTAACATTTATAGCAGCTCTGATGACAGCTCTTGTCTGCATAGCAGCTATTTCGGGATATGTTACAGCAAGACGGCATCCACGGTGACCCATCATGGGGTTGAACTCATGGAGAGAAGCTATGATACTCTTTATATCGGATACAAGCTTACCCTGTGCTTCAGCCAAAGCTGCGATATCTTCTTCTTCGTTGGGAACGAACTCATGAAGCGGAGGATCCAAGAAACGGATAGTTACAGGATAACCTTCAAGAGCTTCGTAAAGAGCTTCAAAGTCTTTCTGCTGCATGGGAAGGATCTTAGCCAAAGCAGCTTCTCTTTCTTCAACTGTATCGGAGCAGATCATTTCACGGAAAGCAGCTATTCTGTCAGCTTCAAAGAACATATGCTCGGTACGGCAAAGACCTATACCTTCTGCGCCAAATGCTCTCGCCTGCTTAGCATCCTTAGGTGTATCTGCGTTTGTTCTTACCTTAAGAGTTCTGAAGCTGTCAGCCCAAGCCATGATTCTTCCGAACTCACCTGCTATGGAAGCATCCTCTGTAGGAATAGCTTCGCCGTAAATGTTACCGGTAGAACCGTCGAGGGAGATGTAATCGCCTTCCTTATATGTTCTGCCCGCAAGAACAAATGTCTTGTTTTCTTCGTCCATCTTGATCTCGCCGCAACCGGATACACAGCATGTTCCCATACCACGTGCAACAACTGCTGCATGGCTTGTCATACCGCCGCGTACTGTGAGGATACCCTGAGCATAGTGCATACCTTCGATATCTTCGGGAGATGTTTCGAGACGAACAAGAACTACCTTCTTACCTGCCTGTGCCCAAGCAGTTGCATCTTCAGCTGTGAATACGACCTGACCGCAAGCAGCTCCGGGAGAAGCAGCGAGAGCGGCAGCAACAGGCTTAGCAGCCTTCAAAGCCTTTGCGTTGAACTGAGGATGGAGGAGTGCGTCGAGCTGCTTAGGATCTATCATAAGAACAGCTTCCTCGGGAGAGATCATACCTTCATCAACGAGGTCACAAGCGATCTTGAGGGCAGCAGCTGCGGTTCTCTTACCGTTTCTTGTCTGAAGCATATAAAGCTTCTTGTTTTCGATTGTAAATTCCATATCCTGCATATCGCGGTAATGCTTTTCAAGCTTATCGCAAATAGCAACGAACTGATCGTAAGCATCCTTGGAAACTTCAGCGAGCTTATCTATTGTCATAGGAGTTCTTACACCTGCAACAACATCTTCACCCTGAGCGTTCATGAGGAATTCACCAAAGAGCTTCTTTTCACCTGTAGCGGGGTTACGTGTAAATGCAACGCCTGTACCGGATGTTTCGCCCATGTTACCGAATACCATCATCTGAACGTTAACAGCAGTTCCCCAGCTTGAAGGAATGTCATTCATTCTTCTGTAGTATATAGCTCTGGGGTTATTCCATGAACGGAATACGGCCTTAACGGCACCCATCAACTGTTCCTTGGGATCGGAGGGGAAATCTACACCGATCTTCGCCTTATATTCAGCCTTGAACTGATTTGCCAGTTCCTTGAGATCATCAGCATCGAGCTCAGTATCAAGCTTAACGCCCTTCTTTTCCTTCATCTCATCGATGAGCTTTTCGAAGTATTTCTTACCAACTTCCATAACAACGTCGGAATACATCTGTATAAAACGTCTGTAGGAGTCGTATGCAAATCTGGGGTTATTTGTTTTCTTAGCAAAACTTTCAACAACCTCATCATTCAAACCGAGGTTGAGAATTGTATCCATCATACCGGGCATGGAAGCTCTTGCGCCGGAACGTACGGAAACGAGGAGAGGATTCTCAAGATCGCCGAATTTCTTTCCGGTGATTTCTTCGAGCTTTCCAACGTATTCCATTATGTCAGCCTGAATCTGATCATTGATGCACTCACCGTCTTCATAATACTGTGTGCACGCTTCTGTAGAGATAGTGAAACCCTGAGGAACGGGCATACCCAAGCTTGTCATTTCCGCAAGGTTAGCGCCTTTTCCGCCAAGGAGTTCTCTCATTTTACCGTTACCTTCGGTAAAGAGATATAAATATTTCTTAGCCATGTAAATCCTCCATAGAATTATTATGTTATTTCTTTTTATACCCGCATATTATATCATAAAACGAAATAAATATCCATACCTTATAAGCATTTTTTTGTGAATATTTTAAATTATTTCATAAAATTTATAATTTTTTTCATTTTTTAACATATAAATATGCCTCCGGTTTATTATTTTAAGTTATTGAAAGAAGGAAGGTATATATATACAGTAGTACCTTCGCCTAAAGATGACTCAACATCTATAACACCATTATGAGCAAGAACGATCTCATTTGCTATCGACAGTCCTAAACCTGTTCCACCTGTTTCGGAAGAACGAGCCTTTTCTACACGATAAAACCGCTCAAACAAGTGAGGAATATCTTCTTCCGGAATACCAACGCCATTGTCCCGGACCTTTATTATAACATAGTTTCCTTCCTTGAGTCCCTTGACCGAATTGCAATACCTGTAAAAGATACCTGCACTGATCGTTCCCTTTTCGGGTGTGTATTTCATCGCATTTTGAACTATGTTGATAATGACCTGCTCTATTCTCTCTTTATCTGCTGTTATATCAGGAATATCGTTATCTGATTCGGTGACGGCTACAGTCTGTTCTCTTTGACCTGCCTCAATAGATAACATCTCAATACATCCTTCAAGAAGCTCCTTGGGAGAAAACGTGCTGACCTTCCAAGACATTTTCTTATTATCGAGTCTGGAAAGCATCAAAAGATCACGTACTATACGTGTCATTCTGTCAGATTCACGAATTACCATACTCAAAAGATGATTCTTAATATCATCTGACATATCCGGGTTTTCAATAACAGTTTCGGTAGCACCGCGTATCCCCGTAAGCGGAGTTCTCAATTCATGAGATACCGTTGCAATAAACTCTCTTCTTGATTTTTCAAGGGCAAAGTGCTCCGAAACATCGTGAATAACGCAAATTAAACCTCCGTTAGGCATGCCTTCAAGCTCGATATTGAATCTTCCTATACTAAGATCCAATATCTTGTCACTATATTCTATTTCGCGCACCGTAACAGATCCGCCATTTCCTGCCATAAGATCATCAATAGGAATGTTGATGTTAAATAAAGCAAGAAACTTATTCAATGACATATCATCGGAAATACTGACATTCAGCAACTCTTTCGCCTTTTCATTAATGTGCATAAGCTTTTCAGATGTATCAAATGCAACAACGCCGTCATTCAGATATGCAAATATGGTTTCAAGCTTCTCACGTTCTCCGGACACTTCATCAATGGTTCTTTTCAATTCATTCGCCATTGTATTGAAGGTTTCCGTAAGGACACCTATCTCATCCTGTGAGTGCACGGGAAGTTTTTCGGAAAAATCACCTTCCGCAAGCTTAGCTGCTCCATTTGTAATATTTTGGATAGGTGAGGTTATAGCCTTAGCAAGAAAAAACGACAAGATAAGTGCTATACCTAATCCTACAAGAAGAGCCTGCATTATTATGGAAAATACTCTCCAAGCAAATTGCTGCATCTCCTCACGAGTATCTGATATATATATTATACATTCTCTGTTTTTATCAGAAATAAGACCTGGTTCATCCGTACTTTCCGGATCATCAAAAAGCAAATCTGTACTCAAATATACAGCGTAATCCATAACATCATTACCAAGAAGTTGAACAGATGAGCTTTTACCGTTCATAGCCGAAAGAAGATTATTCGTCTTATTAACATATGATATTTCGGATGACGATGAAGCTAAAACATCTCCGTTTATATCAAGTATATAATAATCTCTGTTAACATCAATACCAAGTTGTCCGGAGAATGCCGTAAGTATATCATTCATCTCATCAATATAGTTTTCACCACCTAAAGCATTTATCAATCTTTCTTGCATTTGAGAGTTAAAGCAATCATTTATCTCAGCTACAAAATTATCTGTGTAGAAGACAAATACACTATTAAGCAAGATAGTACCGACAACAGCCATAACTGAAAAGATAAAGACAACAAGTATCAATATAATTTTAAAACGTAATCTATTATACATTGTGCTTTTTTTCGTTCGCAAAAAATCTATTTACGGTGCAACAAATACATACCCCATACCTCGTTTTGTTTGTATATACTCGGGTATAGCTGCGTTATCCTCGATTTGCTTTCTCAAGCGTGTTACGGTTACATCAACCGTACGCATATCACCGTAAAAGCCGTCATATCCCCACACCTGTTCCATAAGTTCTTCTCTAGAAAAAACCTTATTTTTGTTCTTCACTAAGAAGACAAGAAGCTCATATTGTTTTTTGGTAAGCTCAAGCTTCATACCATCTTTAAGAACCTCATACTTGGAATTATTTATAGTCAGTCGTCCTATTTTTATTATTTCATTTGATACTTTTTCTTGTACGATCTCATTGGAATACCTTCTTATATTTGCTTTAATTCTGCTTATAAGCTCGGGGATCGAAAAAGGTTTAGTCAGATAATCATCTGCCCCTAATTCCAATCCGAGGATCTTATCGTTCTCCTCCTCACGAGCAGTCAATATAATGATAGGAGTATCCTTTTCGTATCTTAATCGTTTACAAAATTCAAAACCGTCCAAAATAGGAAGCATAAGATCCAACAGTATCAGATCGTAAGAAAAGCTTAATGCCTCTTCAAGACCGCTTTTTCCATCATACTTGCAGACCGCCTCAAATCCTGCCTTTGTAACATTGATAGACAGTATTTCGGCTATCATTTTCTCATCTTCAACTATCAGTATTTTCTTTTTTATATCCATATCTATCACCACACCTTAAAATACTTCATTAAAAACATACTTCGAAGCTTCGTTTATCGTAAACAACGAAAAAAGATCGCTTTCGTTAATATAACTGATAAGCATACATATTGCATTTGCAGTGGAAGAAGAAGCTGTAAATCTTATAATCGACACATCAGAGTTTATCATTTCTGCTTTTAGTTTTTCCATAACAGCTGACGGAGAGTATATATGATCTCTGCTGTCCAAATTTGCAGCTGATTCACTTAATGCATACTTTTTCTTCAAACTATCAATATCACCGCTCATACGTAAGCTTATCGAGAGATTTTTAGAAAACCTTACTAAATGAGGGCGAAGCATTACTCCACTTCGAAAACTCTGTATTGAGTTGTATATCAACATATCAATATCATCTATCCCCATTTCACTGCTTGCATCAATATATATCCCTATTTGATGTCCGTACGCAACTACTTTTCTCACAATATCGGAGTTTGCATTTGCCTCACCTGCAGTAAAGAAAAATGTAGCTTTAATATCATTATCAAAGCATATATCTAAAATTTCCTCTACATATTCTCCACCAAAACTCTCAAAAGTTATCGCTATATTACTTTCAAACGAAACATCAACAGAGGGAGGCGAAGGAGGTAAAGGAATCTCAGACGGAACATAGACATTTACTAAAGAAGGGAAAGTCAAGGTAGCATTCGAATCCTTGATTCTTGTCATTTTTTCTTCCTTATAAGTAAAAGTTTCAAAAGAGAGAGAAAAAATGCTACAGGAAAACACTGCGGGGATATAATTAGTATTGTTTCTTTTTAAAACTGTAATTGAAAAACGTCTGTTATTTGCAATCACACCATTCTGGTTGCTTCCGGAATATGAAATAAATGAACCTGTGTGAACATTTTCTATCAAAAATCCCCCATTCGCCTCCTGAGTAATGGATAATTGAGAAAACTCCGTAAATATATCCAGGGGAACATAAAACTCGTCTCTGTAATATACGGACGGATATATATTATATTTTCCGTAAGGACGATCATTAACAAATACCGTTGGAATGTCACTTATATCATCAGCAATACCTATTATATACGAAGAGACAGCGACCAAAACAAAAAGCGTCAAAAAGCAACTGATAAATACTCTGACTATATATATTTTTTTCATAGATATATCGATATTTATCACTCCATTACTTAATATAATCTATATAATAATTTACTAACATCGTAACCACCTGAGAATATGTAACAACACCTTCCTGCCCTTGAGATTTCAAATAGGTATCATTTACGGCAGAAGCAGTTTTTTCAAAAATATTATCCTCATATTTTTGAAAAAAATTACTGTAGGCCTTATATTCACCTTGAATTCGTGGATCTAATCCAACAGACAATGCATAATAACGTTCTTTATCTGTTTTATACGCTGCATTTGAAATATAAGTATACATATATACCAAACCGGAGTATCTTATATATTCATTATCACTCTCAAGGCAGGTCAAGAACGCAAGAAAATTAGCTTCATTCTCATAAGCTATTCCTCTTTGATGAGAACATTCGTGCGCTGTAGAAAATGTAGATATATAATCCGGATAATTGATATTTACATTGGATTCACCCGTAAAGAATGTATATACTCCCGATATATGTGTATATGTCATAGGTTCGGAAAGCATTATCGGTTTTGCTTTAAAACCTTTTTTCTGTAAAAAATCATATTTTTCGCAAAGATCATTCATTGCATCGTTTATCAATGCGGCGCTCTCGGAAAAGCTGTTATCTCTTTCGCTCATCCCATCAGAATTGAAGCTGACATGCTTTACGCTGTCATTCATTTCCGATACAAACCATTCGAGAGTTTCAAACAGTTCGACAGTTTCAATTTCATCCTCAAGAGAAAGATGCTCTTTTAACGAATATCTGTTATACGACGTAGAAAAAGTCAACGCAAACATATCCCAGACAACAACAAGAACAAGAAACGGTACGAGAACGATTACGGGAAATCTTCGATTTTTTATCCCGAAAACAATTTTAAACAGATAAACGATAAAAGATATAACAGATGCTAATACACTGACAAAAAAAGCAACTATCAAAACTTCAGCCAAAGAAAACGGAGCAGCCGATGATATTGCACCGAAAAAGAATCTGAATATACTTGCAATATTTGTTGTAAATAACTCGGCGAAATCCTTTGAAACCGTACCTACTATATATATAGCTGTACACATAACCGTGAAAACAGTTAAAATTATCACGGTTATGTGCTTTTTAATCTTCTTAAACAAATTCATTATAATATGTTAAAACTGCTGGTTTGAAATAAACTTCCAGGAGCTTTTAACCATATCTTCAATACCTAACTCAGCCTTCCAGCCAAGTACCTTTTCTGCCTTTGACGGATCCGCATAGTATTCTGCAAGATCACCGGGACGTCTTTCCGTTATAACGTAAGGCACCTCTACATTATTCACTCTCGAAAAGGCATTTACAAGTTCAAGTACCGAATAACCACATCCTGTACCGAGATTTATGGAATCACATATTCCCTTGTCCGCAATATATTCCAAAGCCTTCAAATGACCCTTTGCAAGATCAACGACATGAATATAATCACGTACGCCGGTACCGTCTCTTGTCGGATAGTCATTTCCGAAAACTGACAGCTTTTCAAGTTTTTTCTTTGCGACAAGACAAATATAAGGCATGATGTTATTGGGTATACCGTTAGGTCTCTCGCCTATAAGTCCGCTGTGATGAGCTCCAATGGGATTGAAATATCTCAATATAGATATTCCCCACTCATTATCTGCTCTGTAAAGATCACGTAATATTTCTTCAATTATATATTTGGTTGTACCATAGGGATTAAACGGATGAAGAGGAAAGTCTTCAGTCATAGGATTCTCTTCAGGCTCTCCATAAACTGTTGCGGAGGAGGAAAATACTATCTTCTTGCAACCGTATTCATTCATTACATCCAGAAGATTTATGGTTCCGGAAATATTGTTTGAGTAATACTTGATCGGCAGTCTGCACGATTCTCCGACAGCTTTATATGCTGCAAAATGAATGACAGCTTCGATCTTTTCATGAGAGAATACCGCGCTCAACGCATCCTTGGAATTTATATCACATTTATAAAAGCTGAAATCTTTATTTGTTATCTTCTTAATATTCTCTATAGCCTCGGGACTGGAATTGGAAAAATCGTCTACTATTACTATATCATATCCGCTTTCCAGGAGTTCAACTGCCGTATGAGATCCTATATAACCCGCACCGCCTGTAATCAAAACTTTCATTTTATCCGTAACCACCTTATAATTATATTTTCAAAATATCCGCCGGCGGTCAGTACGATAATTACCGCCGGCAGAGTTAAATTTTTAAATCATGACAGAATGAGCCGTAACAAAGCTCAATTCGATCAATTATTTGCTGATAGTTTCGCAAACTATCTTCAACTTGGAAAGAACCTCATCAATATCAGATTCCTTGTGAGAATAGTTTATATAAGCAACGTGATAGAAAGAAACACCATTCTTATAGCACTGAAGAAGCATATCCTGCACTATACCGGGGCGTCCTCCGGGAACAGCTACGAAGCTGGGGAAGCAATCAAATCCAACAGCCTTGATAGGAACATTATACTCTTCGAAAAGCTTGTTTGCGCCGTCCTTAAGCTTCTTACCCATCTTAGCAAGGTAAGCAACAACGTTGTCTCTTCTGTAAATATTTATGGTAGCCAAAGAAGCCGCAATAGCAAGAGCATCTCCACCAAATGTAGAGGATATTACGCATCCGCCGCCCTTTGCACAAAGCTTCATTATATCACGCTTTCCGCAGAAAACAGAGAGAGGCATACCGTTTGCCATACCCTTGGAGAAAACAGCAAGATCCGGAACTACGCCGTAATATTCCTGAACACCGCCGAGAGCGATACGGAAACCGGTAACTATTTCATCATATATAAGGACTATACCGTTCTCATCGCAAATCTTTCTGAGTGCGGGATAGTATGTGAATCCTATTTCGGGATCTGTATAAGCGGATGCAACCATAATAGCAGCAACATTTCCGCTGTACTTCTCAACAAGAGCCTTGACATCATCTATATTACCGAATCCTGCGGAATGATGGAGCGCAGAAAGTGCTTCGGGGACGCCGGAGCCTGCAGATGTACCCATACCGCCGGGCAAAGGAGCACACTTAGAAGAAAGAGTATTAAGCCATCCGTTATAACCTATCTGTATAACATGGTCTCTTCCGGTATAAGCTCTTGCAAGTCTTATAGCGGCAGCATTTGCTTCACCGCCTGTCTTAAGAAAACGAACCATTTCCGCACAAGGAATGATCTCGCAAATAACCTTAGCCAATTCAAATTCCAAAACATGGGGGTTTCCGTAAACTACACCCTTGGAAAGCTGAGCCTTGATGGCTTCATTTACTTCATCAAATGCATAGCCCAAAGTAACAGGGCCGAGACCGTTTCTGAAATCGATAAATTCACGACCTTCAATATCCCATACACGGCATCCCTTTCCGCGTACGATAGCGGCGGGATCATAAGGATGATAGGAAGCTGCCTTTGAACATGTGGAAGAACCCCAAGGTATGTAGCTTTCAACCTCGCTCAAGTATTCTTCACGATTAAAAACTTTAGTCATTTTTTTGATCCTTTCATAAACCGAGTAGACCCGGTAGTAAACATATTAATTCTTAACTGTTACATCCTTTATCCACTTTTTCGTTTTGAATCGATACATTCCCAAAAAAGCTTTGACGATCTCATCAGCGTAAAAAGCCGAATAAACGATATGCACAGGTAAGTGTAATACATAAGCAAATAAAAATCCGAGAGGCAGAGCAACAGCCCACAAAGGAATAACATCTATAAGCATCGCAAATCTCGTATCTCCGCCTCCGCGCAAAATACCGACGATGCTTGATAAATTATAGCCCTTGGATATAATAAATATAGCCATCATAAATATGATATCACTAGCATATTTCTTCGCTTGCGGAGAAATATCAAAATACCCGACAACTCCGTTGCGAACAAGCATAATAAGAAAACCGCAAACAAGACTCGTAATTGCCGACAGAAAAAGCGTAGTTTTTCCGTATTCGTAAGCCTTCTCTTTATTTCCGCTTCCGACCGTCTTTCCTATAATTACGGCACCTGCATTTGCAAATCCCTGTGAGAACACAAGAGCCAAATTCTGTATTATTCCGCTGACGGAATATGCGGCGTACTCCTGTGTACCGAGATTTCCTATGATAACGGAATACATCGTAATCCCAAAAGACCAGCATGTTTCATTGAAGATAACGGGAGCGGATACTTTAAAGAAATCCTTCACCAATTGAGTCTTGAAGGAAAAGAGCTTTCCGAATCTCAATGACAGTACCTTATCTCTTACAAATACGTAGTAAATTACAAAACCGAATTCGCAGAACCTTGCGATAACGGTGGCTATCGCCGCACCGTTGACTCCCAATGCCGGGAAACCGAATTTCCCGAATATGAGAAGATAATTCAGAACGAGATTTACGCTGAGACCGATAATATTTGATATCAATGCACATTGTGCCTTTTCAACAGAACGCATGATTCCCGACAATATCTGAGACATCGAAGTGGGAATATAACACCATACTATTATCCTGAGATAATCGGCACCGAGAGCAATGACAGTCTCATCCTTGGAGAATATCTTCAGTATTTGTTGAGGAAAGATAAGGATCAAAGAAGAGAAAATGACCCCTGCGCCAAAAGCAAAGGCTATTGCTATCCCCGCAACGGAGGATATAGACTTAATATCCTTCTTGCCCCAATACTGACTTAATAATACCGAAGAACCCGATACTGTTCCAAAAATAAACAAGCTGAACACGAAAAAGGGCTGGTTGGCAAGATTTGCGGCATTTATAGCCACTTCGGAAGCCTCACCGAGCGATCCAAGCATTACGGTATCAAGCAGGTTTACCATAAGAAACAGAGCGTTCTGTAATGATATAGGCACTATAAGATTAAGCGCCATTTTATAATATGCTTTGTCTTTAGTTAATAACGCCATTTAATTTATAAATCCATTGAATATAATTATATCTTCAGTATCTTTTATGAGAGAGCAGATATCGGCGGGGATAGCCGAATCTGTTTCAATTATTGTATACTCGCCATTCTTATTCATCGAGGACGCCTTGGCAGTAACAGCGCAAGCTCCCGATACAGACTTCAAAGCAAGATAAGAAGCATCAGCCGTTCTCGCAAAGATTGAATATCTGTATTTGCCTGCTCTTCTCAGAGAGACCTCCGGATAATTAACGGAATTTACCACATTTCCGTTTTCAAGATAATCCTTTACTTGACGAACAGCCATTACGGCACAATTATCTTCGGATTCGGGTGTAGATGCACCGAGATGAGGTATAGCTATAACATTCTCCGCTGTCATGAGCTTCTCCGAAGGGAAATCGGTAACATAAGATGCGACCTTACCGCTGTTCAAGGCTTCCAAAAGATCGTCATCATTTACAAGATCTCCTCTCGAAAGATTAATGATCCTTACGCCGTCCTTCATCTTCGAAAGAGATCCGTTACAGATCATTTCCTTTGTTTCCGGCTTAGACGGAACGTGAAGCGTAATATAATCACAGCTGGAGTATATTACATCAATGTCATTGGTATATTCAACGCCGGGAGAAAGCTTCAAAGCACTTTCCGGTCTTATAGCGGGATGATAGCATATGACATTCATGCCCAATCTCTCGCAGTCGTTGGCAACCTTTGCTCCTATAGCTCCGGCACCAATAACTCCGAGGGTTTTACCGGATATTTCGGGACCTGTAAAAGCGCCTTTTCCCTTCTCTACCTGCTTTGATATATCACCTTCGAGAGTATGCACCCAATTGATCCCCTGCACTATTTTCCTGGATGATAAGAACAATGAACATATCGTCAGCTCTTTAACTCCATTTGCATTTGCACCGGGTGTATTGAAAACACATATACCGTTTTCGGTACATCTGTCTATGGGAATATTGTTTGTTCCCGCTCCTGCACGGGCTATAGCTTTAAGTGAATTTGAAAATTCAATTTCATGCAAGCTTGCCGATCTTACAAGTATCGCATCTTCATTTTCAGCAAACTCGCTGTAAGAGTATTTTTCATCAAAAAGCTCAAGACCTTGCTTTGATATTTTATTATAAAGTTTAACGGAATACATACAAAACCTCCCTAATGTCAGATCACTTGTTGTTCTTTGCGAAGTTATCCATAAACTCTACGAGTTTTTCTACTCCTTCTATAGGCATTGCGTTATATATAGAAGCTCTCATGCCGCCGACTGAACGGTGGCCTTTAAGATTAACAAATCCTGCTGCTGCGGCTTCGGAACAGAATTTCTTGTCAAGCTCTTCATTGCCGGTTACAAATGTAACATTCATCATTGAACGGAATTCCTTCTTTGCACAAGACTTGTAGAAATCGGAAGAATCGAGATAATCGTACAAAATTGACGCCTTCTTCTTATTGATCTCTTCCATTCCCTTCAAGCCGCCGATCTTCTTTATCCACTTGTATACAAGTCCCGCTACATAGATCGCGTAGCAAGGAGGTGTGTTATACATAGAATCATTGTCAGCCATTATCTTATAATCAAGCATAACGGGAATCTGAGGAGAAGCTTTTCCTATAAGATCCTCACGTACGATAACGACTGTAAGACCTGCGGGAGCCATATTCTTCTGTGCGCCGGCATAGATCAAACCGTACTTCTTAACATCAACCGGCTCTGAAAGGATGCAGGAAGACATATCGCATACGAGAGGTATGTCACCCGTTTCGGGAACATACGAGAACTTTGTTCCGTATATCGTATTATTGAAACAAATATGGAGATAATCAGCATCCGGGCGTATATCATCCTTTGATATTACCGGAACTTCAGTATAATTGGATGCTTCGCTGGAAGCTATACACTTAGCATCGCCGTACTTTTTAGCTTCGGAAAAAGCTTTCTTGGAAAATTGACCGGAAACAATATAATCCGCTTTTCCGTTCACCATCAAATTAAGAGGTACTGCGGAAAACTGAGTAGAGGCTCCACCCTGAAGGAAAAGAACCTTATAGTTTTCGGGAATATCCATAAGCTCACGAAGATCCTTTTCCGCCTCTTTTATTATATCGTCATAGACCTTGGATCTGTGACTCATTTCCATGACAGACATACCGCTGCCCTTATAATTTGTCATATCTCTTGCGGCTTCTTCCAGAACCTCCAAAGGAAGCATAGAGGGACCTGCCGAAAAGTTAAAAATTCTATCCATAAATGTATTCATCTCCTATCATATAGATTTAATACAATTATACTCATTTTTCTCGTATAAGTCAAGTGATAAAAGAAATTTTGTATCTTTTCCGGACACATATTTTCAAAATAAGAAATATCAGGACTCTTTACGCATTATCAGACCAAAAATCCCTAAAGGAAATTAGCCGCTGCGAGGAAACACAGCGGCTCGTTTGTTATCCGTACCAATCAGAGTACTCTTTAGGTTGTTTTTAAGTTTGCAACGTTATCTCAAAGAATATGATCGGTTATGCAATCGTACCAATGAACGTAGGTCGTGCCATTTACAATAAGTCTGTCATTTTCGGGCAACTGTTCGCTCCAGGGCTTCTTGTATCGGTCAATAGCCCAATCGTCACGATTGTATCTGCGCCACAGAATCGTGCGCCCGTGTTCATCCAGATACTGTTCGATCAGTGCTCCGTCATCAAAATATTCGATCAAGCATACCGTATCATATACAGCTTTGCCCATCTCTATACTATATCTGCCAACCACATCGGCAACATGTGTATCGGAAAGAACCGTGACATTGTTTCCTGATCGATTAATAATGTTTCGTGAACTGAGGTGAGTATCAAAACCGCAATTATCTTCGCCGTAGCCCCATTCCGAAATAAATTCGTCTCCATCAAGAAACGTGAGCAAACGCTTGGCACCGTTTTTATCAATGTAGCTTTCACCAAGCCAACGGCAATGAGTATCGGTGAGCTGTGCATAATATATGTGCGGATCTTTTTTCTTACGGGCAAATCGGTCTTCAAACTCTGTTACGATTTCCACGCCCTCTACTCCATGTATAAATGCAGATGAAGTGACTTTTGAATTTACTTTTTCTGTAATCTTTCTTCCCGGCATATCGTAACTTGCCCATGTGATCTCCTCTCCTTGTTTCGGTATTATAAACCAGTTCGGCAGCTCTTCAAATATAACAGGAAAAATTGGTTTATCCGATGGTGTTATTTTATACTTAGGTAAATACTCGGGTAATTTCTTCATATCGGTTTCTCCTTTTGAAATATCTTTATTGGGATAATGGAGTTTGAATTTTTCTTTTGCATAATGCAATCGACTCTTTACAGTTCCGACAGGAATCGAAAGCATCCTTGATATCTCTTCTTGAGACATATCTTTAAAGAAATACAAATACAATATCTGCCTTTCTTTATCTCCGAGCGAATCAAGCGTTTCCGTTACAATATTTCGGTACACAATACCGAATTTATTGGAACTTAGAGTTAATTCCGATAAAGCATCCAGAGATATATTCATTTCTTTTGCTTTTCTTCTGTAATGGTCAATGCACTTATGATTTGCTATACCGATGATCCATCCCTTGAATAAGGTTACATTTCTTAATGAATCAAACTTTTCCATAGCGGTAAGACACACCTCCTGAATGATATCCTCCGCATCGAATCTGTTATTGACCTTAAACTTTACATATCGCTCAAGGAACACAAGGTTGTCTTTAAGCAGCTTTTCAAATTCACTCACATTATCACCTCCTTATAAAAGCTTTTTTGAAATCGATTTCGCTAATATAGTCGAGAAATAATATCAAAAGGTTCAATATAAAAGAATATATTTAATTATTCTTGCGGCATTAAAAGTTAAGGATATATTTATTCCCCAGCAACATATTCCCCAGCAACACAAATACGCCATCGGTCAACGGCTTTTCACTATCGGGTTTACGCAGGATACCACGGCGGATCAGCTCGTCTGTAACATATCCAATAATTTGATCCAAATAGCAGTATACCCACTGATTGATCTGACCGTGCAGATGGTTCGGCACGAAGCTTTCAAAATTCTTGCGAACAGACATAATCCACTCCGCAAGAAGCTCATCTATTTTTTCGTCGGTCATATCAAACAGAGAAGCAAATTTGCCGAATTGTACCTCCGTGAAATAAGGGATATTAAGATAATAATCGCCATCAGTGAGCTTGATTAAATTGTTTTTTACGAATCGTGCTGCATCTTCCTGAATAAAAGAATTTTTTGATATTTTTCCACGCTCATTATTTTTTACTGCATCGGTCTTACACAGCCAAAATATACCGTTATTATGATATATGCTATTATCGTAATATTTTTGTATCCAATAATTGTAAACCTGCGTCGAAGGATTGCTGTCATCCATTGTAATATTGCAGCCTGAATTGTATTCCGCGCAGTTTTCCGATTCATCAACCGTTTCTTCTACGATAAACCAACCATAACCGCCATCCTTTCTCGGAGGATACGGACCGTTTTCCAGATTTAAGCGTTTGTTTTTCACGTCCCTAATTTTTCGTCTGAGCAGATACGGAACGATAATATATCCAAGTCTTTCTATTCCGAAATCGTGTCCGTAAAAATCCAAAGCAGTGATCTTGTTTTCCGATTCTCTTAGTATAACTTCGAATTTGTCCGCAAGCATACTGACCGCCGATGCAGAAACACCCTCGGTCTGTTTTCTGTCTTTTAATCGAAAGATAATAAAATTAGTTGCATATTTGTTGCCCACCTTACAGATAGCATCCCCATATTCAAGACGTGGGAGTTCATCCTCTACATACATTGTAGGAATACCCGTACTGATACTGATTTCTTCTACAGTCAATGGTTTTTCATAAGCCGCAAGACATATTGCACGCGTGATTTGTGAATATAAATAGTGATTAGTATCTACACGACCGTTGCAAGTTTTCGTATCCCAATTAATTCTTTGATATACTTTATCCATTTTGTCTTCTCCTATCCTGTCTCTGATTTTTTGGCGTCCTACATTTAGTCGCCATTTGATTGTGGTTTCGGGGAGTGAATACTTTTTTGCAAGACTTCTGATTGACAATTCGCCAATATAATAGTCCACAAAAATATTTCTGTACTCGGAAGATAACGTGTGCAAATAGCGAAAAACCATTTCGTATTGCTCTTGTGTACTATCCTCATCGACATCGGAATAATCGGCAATGTCAAATAGCTCGTCTTCGCATGACAATACGATTTGATTTTTATTCCGATTGTCAATAAACCGGGCATAACGGTTATGAGCAATACGCCACACCCAAGCATCGAACGATTCGATTTGATATTTGTTCATTCCGGCAAGGATATGACAAATGATCTCACTCGCAAGATCCTCGGCATCGTAGCGGTTGGATAAACGCTTATAGCAGAAGCGAAATATCGGCTCAACGTACGGGATAATTTTGTTCTCGTCCAAGCTTTTCTCCTCCTTTCTTTTGGGGTGCAATCATGATTACACCCTTATAGTGCATCAAAATCAGTTTGGATAGGTAGTTTTATGAAAATTTTTATAATTATAATTTATAAAAGAAAGAGAGTAGTGGCGGGATATAAGAGGACGATCCGTCCAACCGATACTTATATGTCCCTTCTTCCTCTTTGACGGTCAAAGGAAGTTCTCTCAATGCCGTTTCGATTTCTTCCTCTTTAAGAAAAGCTGCTGCGGCAATCTGATCCGCGGTAACAAAGAGATCAAAATCGTAAACAGTTAATCCGTGCAAAGCAAACAATGTTTTCAGCACATTTAGATTTGAAAATTGTTCCATTGTTATCTTTAGATCACGCATTTGTGAACCATTCGGAGCGACATATCCCTCGCCCAAAGAAAAGAAGATGTTGTTATTCTTTCTGCCTGTGCAACCTTCCGGTTCAGAACAGATAGATAATCCCCAAGATGAAACATGATCGGCAGCGTAATCCTTTTCTTTCCACGGAACGGTTTTCTTGTATCCGTCGGTCGATGCTATTTCATGAAGTAATGCCGCAATACGGTATGCGTTCTCAAACGCTTTCT
>SVTV01000042.1 GCA_015063605.1 Oscillospiraceae bacterium | reverse complement strand
GCCCCTTTAGGGGCATGCCTGTGAAAGTCGTGCGGTTGGCGGACTTTTCGACGAGCCTATAGGCTCAGCCTATGACATGCCCTAAGGGGGCTTGTGCAAGCCACCGGCACGGCCGGTGGTCTTGACTTATGCAACTCAAATATGCAATAATTGCATATTTGTTTTAAAAATAATAAGCAACAATTGCATAAACCTATTGCATACCGGTGATAATAGTGCTATAATATTATTAGCGTTGCAAAGGAGAGATTGCCATGACTCTGAAAGAACTGCGAAAAAGCAAAGGTATAACTCAGCAAAAGGCGGCTGAATTTTTAGATATTCCTTTACGGACATATTCCAATTACGAAAACGATCCAAAAAAGCAAGCAAGTGTCAAATACCGATATATGTTGGAAAAGCTCCACACATACGGATACACGGATGAGGAGCACGGTATTCTTACACATGATAAGATCAAAGAAGCCTGTGCATATGTGTTTTCGAAGTATTCGGTTGAATATTGTTATTTGTTTGGATCCTACGCTAAGGGTAAGGCTACGCCGTTAAGTGATGTTGATCTGCTTATTTCATCCGGTATTACGGGATTAAAATTCTTCGGAATGGTAGAAGAGCTTCGTGAACGCCTCGGAAAAAAAGTCGATGTTATAGAAAAAAAGCAACTTGAAAACAATTTTGAATTGGCTCAGGAAATACTGAAAGACGGGGTAAGGATCTATGGATAATATTAAGAACGATGCTTACTATATAAATAAGATCATTAAAGATGTAAAATTTCTGATCAAAAATACAGAAGGAATCACTCTTGAAGAATTGGAAGCAAATGAGATCCTCTGCGACTCTGTTCTTTTTCGATTGATTCAAATATCGGAAAATTCCGGAAAACTGACTTCAGAATTTAAAGAGCGTAATAAAAATATACCTTGGCAGGCAATTAAGGGCATGCGAAATAAAATCGTTCATGAGTACGGCAGTGTCGAATTTGATATCGTATATCAAACGGTTACGGAAGACATCCCTTTCTTATGTTCATTACTTGAAGGTACTTTATAAAGAAAGGATTTCCGAAATATGATGAAGCTTTATTCGTATAACGGTAACGAGCCGTATATTTTCATAAGCTACGCCCACAAGGATAACAATACCGTCTATCCTGTCATCGACCGTATGCAGAGGGACGGATACCGTGTCTGGTTCGATGAAGGCATCGATCCCGGAACGGAATGGGACGAGACCATTGCGGAAAAGATCGACGGATGCGGTTATTTTGTCGCATTTATTTCAAACAATTATATCGACTCCGCCAATTGCAAGGACGAATTGAAATACGCCCGCGATCTTGGTAAAAAATCCGTCTTGATCTATCTCGAGGATGTTATTCTTACCAAGGGAATGGCTATGAGAATGAACCGTATACAGTCGATATTCAAGCATAAATACGATGACGAGGAGGAATTTTACAGAAAGTTTTATACCTCCGACGGAATCGATGCGTTTACATCAAAAGGCGGTGCGGTTCGTGATGAAGAGGATGCGGATGACGAAAGCGAAGCGGTATCCGAAGAAGAAAAGCCCGCCCGCAAGACCATCAAGTTCCCGAGCGGCAGTACATATACCGGTGAGGTAAATGAATCGGGGCAGATGCACGGCAGCGGTGTATACAACTTCGCTAACGGCGACGTATACGAGGGCAGCTTTGAAAACGGCACGCTCAGCGGCAAAGGTAAATACAGCTTTGCAAGCGGTATCGTTTACGAGGGCGAAATGTCCGATAACAAATTCAACGGCAAGGGCACCTACCGATTCACTGACGGCGATGTTTACGAGGGTGACTTCAAGGACAGCAAGCGCCACGGCAAGGGTATCTACCGTTACGCCAGCGGAACGGTTTACGAGGGTGAATTGTCCGATGGAAAATTCAACGGTCACGGTGTTTACCGCTTTTATGACGGAAACTACTATGAGGGCGATATGAAGGACGATAAGCTCTGCGGAAAAGGCGTCTACCGTTTCAAAAACGGAGATGTATACGAGGGCGAATTCAAGGACAATAAGATCGACGGAAAAGGCATTTTCCGTTCGGCAAACGGCAAGGTCTTTGAAGGCGAATTCAAGGACGGAAAGTACATAGGATAGATCTTCCCCCCGCAGAATATTTTTCTGCGGGGGATCTAATTTAGGAAAAGAACGATCCCCCGTTGTTGCAAAGGCGCCTTTTGGTTTGTGCGGATCTCTATTGAAATGCGTTTACTTCAAGTCAGATACAACCCTAATTTATCAAAGACAATTCCTCAGTCACCTACGGTGACAGCTCCGCAGATGCTTACATCTGCCTTACACCTAAAGGGGCCTTTGGTTTGTGCAAATCTCTATTGAAATGCGTTTACTTGAAGTCAAATATAACCCTAATTTGCAAAATATAACTTGAAGTTAGATCATTAAAGCCTCCTTTGTGTAAAAGGAGGTGGCACGGCGAAGCCGTGACGGAGGAATTGTCCTTTTCTCAAAACAACTTCCTCCTTTAAGTGTAAATCAGAAACGCAAGCGTTTCTGCGGAGGTGGCACGGCGGAGCAATCAGATGCAAGCATCTGCGGAGGAATTGTCCTTTTCTTAAATCAACCCAAATCTCCCCCATGGGATGAGATAGGCAGAAGGGCTTAAAGAGAGATGCTTTGTCTGCCCTCTCATCTCGTCCCCAAAGGGGGAGCATCAAAAAAACAGAGAAGCCGGAAAAACCGGGATCTCTGTCTTTTTTGTATTACCTTCTCACTCAGCAGGAGCAGAGAAGCATAAGAACGATAGCGATTATGATTATCCAGATAAGCATATCGTTATCGCAGAATATATTGGAACAATTCATGGTGTGTCTCCTTTCGGCAAGCTTGCAAGGCACATAAGAAAGTGTTTTCTTTCCTTGCCCTTACGATACCATTATATGGAGAACACGTTATTTGGTTAATGAAATATAAATAAAATCAGATCAGATTGCTCGGAATAAAACAGTTGTCTCCACCTATCGGTATAGGTTCCTCGCACATACAGATGATCCCTCCGGTTCCGCGGTTCAAAGAGGCTTTGTCTATCACACCGTACTTTTTGACTTCGCGTCGATCCGGTGCAGCACTCTTTTTGATCTCCAGCGGATGAATGACATTGTTTTCCTCAATAAACAAATCGATCTCTTTCGCATTGGAATCACGGAAGTAAGTAATATTGACTTTGTTTCTCGCATAGGCATAGTTTTTGACAAGCTCCATTACAACATAATTTTCATAGTAATGACCGCTTGCAGCACCGTTGCGCAGAGTATCCGATGTCAGCCACATTGAAAGATAAGCGCACAATCCCGTATCACAAAAATACAGCTTCGGTGTTTTGCTGAGACGTTTTAGCTCGTTATTGGAATACGGTGCCAGCAAATAGACAATGTGAAGTCCCTCGAGCACCTTCAGCCATTCCTTTGCCGTACTCGGAGCAATATCGCAAGACTCAGCCAAGGTGGTATAGTTGACCTGCTCCGATACGAGAGACGCGCATCCCACAAGGAATTTGCGGAAACGTACAGTATCGATGATCCCGCCTGCCTCGGCAACATCACGCATCAGATATGTTTCAATATAGGAATTGAAATATTCCTGTCTGAGTTCGTCATCCGCATCCTGTACTTGGGGCATGCCGCCCTCCCAAATGTGATCAAAAACTTTAATTATATCATTTTTCGGAACCCTGCGTTGTCTTGCTTGTAAAGAGGCAAGTGAAAAATCCAGATCGGTATCAAAGACAATACCCGCTTTTTCTCTTGCCGACAAGCTGTACAGCTCCAAAATGCCTATCCTTCCGGCAAGGGTGTCACGCACTCTTTCCATCATCTTGTACTGTTGAGAACCGGTCAGCCAGATAAGTCCTCTTTCGTCGCTCTCATCGCATATGATCTTGATCTGCTCGAACAGCTCAGGCGCTTTCTGAACTTCATCTATCAGTATCGGCAGCTTATATGTTTGGAAGAACAATACCGGATCGTTCTGCGCAAGCTCCCTTGCCATTGCGTTGTCCATGGTAACATAAGTCCTGCCGCTCTCCGCCAGATGCTTCAGCATTGTGGTTTTGCCTACCTGCCTTGCCCCCGTAACAAGAATTACCTTAAAAAAATCGTTAAGCTTCAAGAACTTTCGTTCAAGCTCACGGTGTATATATTTCATATTGCACCTCTGTTTTTTATGAAAATCTATGATCTATCATATTTTATCATAAATTTTTTGTTTCGTCAAGAGAATATACCTATTATCCAAAGCTCTTGGGGCTGTCTCACTAACGTGAGCCAAGCCCTGAAATTGAACTCGATGAATAAAATTCATCGTTTTGGCACCGAAATTACGTAAAAATTCGTACTAAAACACGCCAAAAACGTTCAAGTTTCCGAAAATAGCGGGTTCCCGTCCCCTATTTTCGAGGAGGCTCGCTTAACGCGACGCCCCCATATCCGATGTCGGGCGAATTCATCGGATCACGCATCCGCTATTGACAACGGTAAAAATAAATGGTATAATTGAAAAAAGAAATATAATCAGAAAATCAAGGAAAGATCACGGGTCATGAAGATCACTGAAAAATTAATGACGCTTATGTATCGCGCAATGCTTGCGATATTTATTCTGATATTTGCACTTTCGGCATTTTTAAGCAATTACGAAAGCTCTTCCGTGCTGGTGTACGGCGTATTGTTTGCGTTTATCGTGACAAAATTCGCAAAAAAATACAATACTGCTTTCGATAATACTTCCGATGTAATGCTCTTGACCGCTTTGTCTGTTGCTTGCTTTGTCATAAAGCTTTTATGGGTGATCTTTATGCCCATGGAACCGAAGGTGGACTATGCAACATTTTATCAGACAGCGCAGGCTTTATCGGAAGATTGGATATACGCCGACAGATATATAGCTTTGTTTCCTCATCTCATGGGTTACTCAAGCTTTTTGAGTGTTTTTTTCAAGATCTTCGGTGACAGTGTGTTTTTAGCCGCATTTCTCAATGTGGTATTGACTGTAATATCGGGAATACTCATATACAAGACCATGCGTATAATGATATCTCCGACAGCAGCTGTCGGTGCATATATTATGTGGATAGTGTGCCCCTCTCAGACTATATATAACAGTCTCGTGCTTTCCGATCCTCTTTACACGACCTTGATTCTCGGCTTTGTATATGTTATTGCTGTGATAACAAAGAAGGAATCTTCTGTAACAACTACTGCCATGATCCTTTACGGCGTTTTGTCGGGGATTATTCTCCGGGGAGTAAATGTAAACCGTCCCATAGCGGCAATTTTTGTGATCGCGTTGTTTATATGGCTCTTTATTCTCAGGGCAGATGAGCTTTTTACAAAAGATTCCTTGAAAAAGCGTCTTCCGTTTTTTGCAGTCCTTCTTGCGGTATACGTTCTGACGGGAAGTCTTTGGAATATGTATTTTGAATCGCGCATATGCGAAGCTCCCGCCTCTGCTCCCGGATATAATATCCATGTCGGCTTCAATGAAGCTTCCGGCGGTGCTTGGAATTATGAAGATTCCGCACTTCTCTTCTCCTACAGTGACAGCGAAAATGCGACTGCCGATTGGGCGCAGAAGCAGATGTTTGAGGAAGCAAAAAAACGTATACTTTCGGGGGAAATTGATTTTGCGAAGCTTTTCAGATCAAAGCTTTCCACATTTCTCGGGATGGATTCCGCATGCGTTGATTATTGTGCCGAAATAATAGAAGATAAGGATATCATGCGGATGGTGTGTAATTCATTTTATTACTGCATATTGGTTCTTGCCATTGCGGGAGCATACAAGATGTTCGATACCTCACGCAGTTGTGCAGTATTCATATTGCCGCTTTACGTCATAGGCATAACCTGCGCTCAGATGCTGGTAGAGGTCGCTCCGAGATATCATTACAGTGTCATCCCCTTTATAATAATGATCGCACAGTTTTATTTATTCGAAAAAAGGGGAGAAGGAATACTTCACGGAAAGGATGTTGAAAAGAAGTGAGTCCCGTATTATATATTATCATTCCATGCTATAATGAGCAGGAAGTATTACCCGTAACGGCGCCGTTGTTTCTGGAACAGCTTCGCTCTATGCAGGCTGAAGGCTTGATATCTTCCGACAGCAAAATAATGTTCGTCAACGACGGAAGCCGTGATAAAACATGGGAAATAATAAAAGATCTGTCGGCGCAAAACAGCTCCTTCGTCGGAATCTCCCAAAGCCGCAACAGGGGTCATCAGAACGCCGTTCTCGCGGGTCTCATGGAAGCGTATTCGAAGTGTGACATCACGATCTCAATAGACTGTGACGGTCAGGATGATATTACCGCAATGACAGATATGGTAAAGGAATATCTGTCCGGCTCCGAGGTGGTTTACGGTGTCAGAAGCAGCCGCAAAACCGATACATTTTTCAAGCGTACCACCGCAGAGGGCTTTTATAAGTTTTTAAAACTCATGGGAGTTGAGGTCGTGTTCAATCATGCCGATTACAGACTCATTTCATCAAAGGTTTTGAAGGAATTTGCAGCCTTTAAGGAAGTAAATCTTTTCTTAAGAGGAATGGTTCCCCTTGTGGGCTTCAAATCAAGCTCCGTTTATTACGAACGGAAGGAACGCATGGCGGGAGAGACACACTATCCCTTGAGTAAAATGATTGCATTGGCTGTAGACGGAATAACGAGCCTCTCGGTAAAGCCTTTGCGCCTTATATCATCCCTGGGTCTTTTTATGTCCCTGATAAGCTTTGCGGGGCTTATATGGGCGGTCGTTTCCAAGCTTACGGGCAACGCTGCGGACGGCTGGGCAAGTATAGTATGCATAATATGTCTTCTCTCATCCGTACAGCTTGTATGTATAGGAATACTGGGAGAATATATAGGAAAGATCTATATGGAGGTCAAAAAACGTCCCCGATATATAATCAGCGAAAGAACAGAGGATGAAAAGGACGGAAAATAGTTCGGTAACGTAACAACAATTCTTATATAAACGAACAAAGCTCCTTTGATATACGGCTGTATGCCTGTGTCAAAGGAGTTTTAATTTCCGGTGGCTGACTCACGGATAACATGCAACATATTTTGATCGAAAATCGATCAGTATCATCCGTTTAAGAAGAGTTCAACAATTATATAAATAATTTTGAAGGAAATTACTCATTACCTATTGAGAAAAAAATGATTACATGATATAATTAATATGTATTATTGTACTCTCCCGTAAGTTGCGGGATTATTCAAAAGCATAAGATACTCAAGGAGAAAAGATATATATGAAATTAGGTATAGTGGGATTACCCAATGTAGGAAAAAGCACACTTTTCAATGCGCTGACGAATGCGGGGGCGCAGGCGGCAAATTACCCCTTCTGCACCATAGAGCCGAATGTGGGAATAGTACCCGTTCCCGACGAAAGATTGGATAAGCTCACAGAGATGTATAACCCCGTAAAGACCACTCATGCGGTGATCGAATTCGTTGACATTGCGGGACTTGTCAAGGGTGCATCCAAGGGCGAGGGCTTGGGAAACAAATTCCTGTCCCATATCAGAGAGGTGGATGCCATAGTACACGTTGTACGCTGCTTCGAAAACAGCGACGTCACCCACGTTGAAGGAAGCGTTGATCCCGAAAGAGACGTATCCATAATTGATATGGAGCTTATACTTTCCGATATGGAAATGATGGAAAGAAAGCTTGACCGGGCAAAGAAAAGAGCAAAGGGCGATAAAACGGCGGCGTCGGAAATAGCTCTCTGCGAAAAGCTCATAGAGATATTCAACGAATCCACCCCCGCACGCCGTGTGGAGCTTACCGAGGACGAAAAGGCGATGCTTGCCGATACTCCTCTCCTTACCATGAAGCCCGTGATTTATGCGGCAAATATCAGCGAGGATGATATACCCTCCGCAGAGCAGGGCACTCTTTGTGACACGAATCCCAATTACAAAAAGCTTTACGAATACGCACAAGCCGAAAACAGCGGTATAATTCCTCTTTGCGCAGGTATAGAAGCCGAATTGAGTGAGCTTGAAGAAGGGGAAGAAAAGCAGATGTTCTTAGAGGATCTGGGACTTTCCGAAAGCTCTCTTTCAAAGCTCATCAAGGCAAGCTATGCGCTTCTCGGTCTTATCAGCTTCCTTACGGCAGGTACACCCGAGGTACGTGCATGGACGATAAAGAAGGGCACTCTCGCTCCCGGCGCCGCAGGAAAGATACATTCCGATTTCGAAAGAGGCTTTATCAGAGCCGAGGTAGTGGCATATGAGGACCTTATAAGAGAAGGCTCTCTTGCCGCCGCAAAGGAAAAAGGACTTGTACGAAGCGAAGGCAAGGAATACGAAATGAAGGACGGAGATGTTGTCCTCTTCCGCTTTAACGTTTGAAATACGAACAAATACACGCACTTCATAAAATTGTGTGCAACACACAATTTTTCGGTTGCTTATAAAAAGGCACTGCGAACAAACACAGATCAAGAAAGGTACGGTATATCAAAATGAAAAAAACAATTCTCGTAATAATGGCATCACTTCTTGCCCTCTCATGCTTTGCTTTCACATCATGTGAAGGAAACACACCCAAGGAATCCGCAGCGGTCCCCTCCGAAATCATTTCATCCCTCGTATCCTCCCTTGCGTGGGAAAATACCGCATCATATACAAAGACCGATATAGATGCTCTCGATGACGAAGAAAAGGAAATGCGTCTCTCCGTTCTTTACGGCTCCGTTGACGGCACTCTTCCGGATTTCGCAGTATTCGAGGATTACGCATTCGTAACTCCCGGCGGTGAAATGACAGCGAGAGAAATAGGCATATTCAAGCTTTCCTCCGAAAACAACACAGAGGAAAAGATAAACGATGCAAAGGCTTTCATGCAGCTTCGTGTTACAAACGTAAAGGAAATATTCAGCGGATACGCTCCCGAAGCCGTTGCGATGGCTGAAAATGCCGTTATCAACACATGGGGCAGATACGTTTATTACATCATGGCAGATGACAGCGCCGCTGTTGAAGCAGAAATAATAAAAGCACTTGAAGCAAAGGCGGCGTAATGATCTTTCAAAACGTAAGAATCAAATCCTTAAGGCTCATATGCTTTGCGGGAAAAAAAGATCTCGCATTTGAGCTTGACGAAAAAACAAATGTCTTTATAGGCAAGAATTGCTGCGGCAAGACTACCCTTTGCGACTTCATACGGTTCATGTTTTACGGCACCTGCGGTAACAGAGACCTTTTCCCCTGGGACGGAACGAAGACCGTTTCCGGAGAGATGATCGTTTCCGCAGACGGATCGCTTTACAAAATATTCAGAAGCGAAACTCTTTCCGATGACGAAAGCGACAACAGATGCGTTATCACGGATCCCGACGGCGCTCCTTTGGGAGGAGGTATATCTCCCGGCGGGTATTTTCTGAATCTCGATCCCTTCGTGTACGACAGAACGATCTACTTCCCACAGAAGCAGAACAACAAGATACAAGCCGATACGGATGTAGCATCTCTCGATGTATGGGGTGAATCCTTCAGCGGAAAGCAGAAGCTTTATTCCTCAAGAAGCGAGCTTGAAAAGGAAAAATCTCTCCTTATGAACGACAGCAAAACGGGAGAGCTTGATATACTTCTCAATGAACGTCTCCGCTCAAAGGAGGGCTCAAAGGAGATGGACGAAAAGCGTGAGGAATATAGAGCTGCAGAAAAGAATCTCGAAGAGATAAACAATAAAATAGCCTCCAATAATAAACGCATAGTCATATTGAAGGCTGATATGAAAAATTATACCGACGATATAAAGCTTACGGAAAACAGAGAAAACGCCTCAAGCCTCAAGTCGGAGATAAAGCACAACGAAAAGAAGATAAAATACTTAAGCTTTGAAGCGCAGAACGCATTACCCGGAATGACAAGGGATGACATCGCGAATCTTTCCGACGAATATCTCGAATACAGCCGTCTTTCGGCGGAATTATCCGACGCATCGGCAAAGCTTGAAACGGCAAACGAAAATTATGCCATCAACAGCAGACTTTTCTCCGAGGATTCAAGAGACGAGATAGAGGACACCTGCGTTCTTCTCGAAAATAAGCGGAAGATAAAAAATCTCTTCACTTCCTTCGGCACGCTCTTCGTGCTTATGGGAATATTCATCTTCTGCTATCTCTACTTCCTTTCCCAAAGAGAATTGCTTTTCTCGGGGCTTATCGCCGGTGCGGTGTTTGTGTTTGCTCTTATAATGTTCGTATGTGCGTCTGTTTTCAGACATTCATCGGAAAAGATACTTTCCGAAATGAACCTTGAATCCCAAAGCGAATTCGATGAGCTTTACGAGCAGTATATGTCCTTCAAGGCGTCCGACGGAATTTATACGGATGCTGTTGAGAATGCAAGGGCAGAGCATCTGAGAATAGCAGGGCTTCTTGAGAAAAAGCTTCTCTCCATGAGACAATTTCTTGAGAACAAGCGTCTTTCGGGTGAGGACAAGGGTATTCCCTCCTTCCATGACTGCAACGACAGCGAGCTTCTTTCACGGATCGATGTGATACTGTCAAAATACAACACTCTTTTCGAGACAGAGGATTCCATAGAAAATCAGAAAAGGGATTACAGACAGCTTCTCTCTCGTGATGTTCACAAGGAAACTCTTGAGGTCAGCAGCGAATTTGCCGTTCTTGAAAAGGAGCTTGCATTCATAACAAAGCAAAATTCCGCCCTTTTCTCAAAGCAGAGCGAAGCGGAGGAAAGACTCAAGCGTCTCAAAGCGAAGCTTGAGAAAAAAGATGAAAATTCAAAAGATACAAAGGTATCGGAAGCCGATGTGATAAGCCGTCTTGAGAGGTACAGAGACCTTCAGATAAGCTGTGACGAGCTTGACAAGACAATAGCGGAATTGGAGGACAGAGTTCTTCAGCCTATTTCCGCAAGAGTCAACGCTCTTATGTCATTTGCATTGAAATCGGGAGAAAGCTTTATATTAAGTGAAAATTTCGAATTCAAATATAAGCGCGGCTCTCAGACCATGCCCTTCTCAAGAGCGGGCGGCGGTCTTTCCGAGCTTGCTCTCATTGCGCTGCGCATCGCCTTCTCGGAACAGCTTACAAAGGGAAAGGTACCCATGATATTCGATGAAAGCTTTATGTTCATTGATAAGGACAGCGCTCTGTCTCTGTGCCGTATCATTGAAGCAGACGGAAGGCAGATAATATTCTGCTCCTCCTCCGAAAGCGATCATACCTCGGCGTTTGCTTCTCCGAAGATGTTCCTGTCCGAGGATTTCGGCTCATCTCATTAAGTAAATTCATATCAGCGTGAAAGGTAAGATCATTTTATGAAATTCGGCATTTGTTACGATCCCAAAAGGGCGATAGAAAGCTTTCCCCATCCCGCAGATTACATCGAGATATCCGCATCTGCTGTATATTCCTACACGGACGAGGTGTTTTACGGTATAAAAAAGGCTGTGGATGACGGGATAATAAAGACATACAGCGCAAACGGTCTCGTTATACCCGATCTGCGCCTTACGGGTGAGGATGTCAATATGACAGCGGTGAAGGATTACTGCGCCGTAACATTTTACAAATTGGCACAGCTTAATGTAAAAATGCTTGTTTTCGGATCGGGTAAGGCAAAGCACGTTCCCGAAGGCTTCCCCATGGAAAAGGCGTGGGATCAGCTTTTTGAGGTCGGCAGAGTTTTTTCCGAGGAGGCAAAGCGTTACGGTCAGACTATAGCCGTGGAGCCTCTTTCGTACAATGAGGTAAACATCGTAAACACGGTTGAGGATGCGTCGTTTTACGCCAAAAACGTTAACTGCGATAACTTCAGGATACTTGTGGACTTTTTCCATTTTTTCAACAATAAGGAAGACCCTTCTTCCCTTGTTGAGAATGCCGGTCTTTTGAAGCACGTTCATTTTGCTTCAAAGGTCCGCAAAATGCCTGCGAACGAAGAGGAATGGGCTCATTTCAGAAGCTGTATGAAGATACTTTCCGATATCGGTTATGACGGAGGCGTCAGCTTCGAGGGCGCTGCTATAGAAGGCATGACCATGGGTGAGCTTGCGGCAAAAATGAAGGAAAACGCAGAATTTTCCGCTTTGATAAAGTAAATTACGGGTGTACATCCTATTCAACATGAAAGGTCAATATTTATGACTTATATTCTTTCACAGATATTCGGTATCGTTTCCTCTGCCGCCGCCATTCTTTCGCTTCAGACGAAAAGCATAAAGCTCGTGCTTATATTCCAGCTTCTGTGCAATTCATCGGGAGCCGTAAGCTACATACTGACGGGCGGTCTTTCGGGATGCGGAATATACGTAATAGCCATTTTACAGTCCCTTATTTATTCAATATACAGAATAAAGGAGAAGAAAGCGCCGAAGGCTCTCGCCGCGGTATTTATAAGCGCATATATCATATGCTCCGTTCTTACATTCCGCGCGCCTATTGATATTCTTTCGGCTGCCGCCGCAATGACCTGCGCATTCGCTCTCATTCAGGAGCGCTCCTCCGTGTACAGGCTTTTCATTCTGGCAAACGGTACTATATGGCTCTTCTATGATCTCACTCTCGGAGCGTACACAATGATGTTCTCCCACGTTGCCACGGTCATCTCCGCAACGGTCGGAATAATAAGATTTGATATAAAGAAAAAGAAATAAAAAAGCTTTGGGGGCGTCGCATTAAGCGACGCCCCCGCTAAAACAGCGGACGAAAATAGGGGACGGGAACCCGCTATTTAGGGCTTGGCTCACGTTAGTGAGACAGCCCCAAGTTTTATTATACATATATGGGTGTATAATAAAGTGGATATTAAAGTGTATAATAAAAATAATAAACCGACAGTTGAAAAATAATAAAATACATTGGTATTTCAATAAAAAACGGGAAAGCATCGCTCTCCCGCATTTTTTATTATACACATTGGGTGTATAATAAAGTGTATAATAAACTTGACAATAAACGGTTACGGGTGTATAATAAAGTGTATAATAAACTTGATAAAAAAACGAGAACAAAAGCAACGTAAAAAGAGGTAGCAGGTATGATATTGGGCTTTGAAACAGAGCAAACAGAATTCAAAAAAACCACAGGAGAATTGAAGGAGGGAATCATTTCGATCGCTTCCATGCTGAATAAACATAAAAGCGGTACTTTATATTTCGGCGTAAATAATAACGGCAGTATCGTCGGTCAGCAGATAGGAAATGACACATTGCGTGAGATCTCCCAAGCTATAGCAAATTTTATCAAGCCTCAGATCATTCCTTCTATCAGCCTTGAATTAATAGACGATAAGAATGTTGTAAAGGTCTATGCCGAAGGAAATGACAGACCGTATTCAGCATACGGAAAATACTATATGAGATCGGCAGATGAAGACAGAGAAATATCTCCCGCAGTTCTCAGAACGCTTATGATGAACAACTCCGATTCAATGGTAAATATGGAATCTGTCAATCAAGAGCTTTCCTTTTCGCAGTTAAAGATGATGTATGCAAACGCGGGATTAACATTGCATGACGACACATTCAAACATAATCTGAATCTGCTCATGCAAAACGGGAAGTATAACTTAATGGCATATATCCTTGCGGATAATAACAGCTTTTCCATAAAGATCGCCAAATTCAAGGGAAAGGATAAGACAGAACTTATTACACGCAACGAATACGGATACAAGTGTCTTCTGTTAGCTGTGAAGCAGGTGCTTGATTATGCCGAAGCTATCAATGAGACCTCTGTTATTATGACGGGAGGTCAAAGAAAAGAAACAAAGCTTTTTGATATGGATTGCTTTCGTGAGGCATGGCTCAATGCATGTCTTCATAACAGCTGGGTAAAAAAGACGCCTCCCGCTGTCTATTTCTTCGAGGACAGAATAGAGATAATATCCATAGGCGGACTTCCCGATGATTACTCTTTGGACGATTTTTATGCCGGACGAAGCCGTCCCGTTAATCTTGAGCTTCAGCAGATCATGGTTCAGTTGGATTTTATCGAGCAGACAGGACACGGCGTCCCGCTTATCGTGAGCAGATACGGAAAAAACGTTTTTGATATAACAGAAAATTTTATAACCGTTACGTTGCCCTTGAATGTGAGCCGTGAAGAAAACATGATAAAAGATATTTCCGATAATGATCTGAATAACACGCAAGCATTGATACTGGAAATGATCTCTGCCGACAATTCTGTCACAATAAAGGAAATGGCAGATATGTCCGGATTAAGTGTCACCGCAGTCAATAATGCGATAAAGAGCCTGAAGGATCAAGGAGTGCTCAGCAGAACCGGTACACGTAAGAAGGGACAATGGTGCGTCCTCAAATAGTCAATTACATTTATAACCGTACACATAAAAAATCTTGCCCTTATCTTACATTGGGCAAGATTTTTTATTTTATACGTAAAACCGATATACCGTCAATCAATGATCCTTACTCTGTATATATCCCCATGCTCCGCAAGTGTATGCACAAGCTCGGCGCATATATCACCTGTCACATCTATCATCGTATACGCATTATCGCCCTTGGAGGCATTTATCATGTTCTCGATATTGGCACCCGAATGAGATACAGCGGAGGTGATACGTGATATCATGGCAGGCTTATTGGCGTGAAGCACACATATTCTGCTGTGAGCCGTAAAGGGCATGGAAGCCGTGGGGAAATTCACGCTGTTTTTGATATTGCCCCATCTGAGATACTCATCAAGCTGGCAAGCTGCCATAACGGCACAGTTGTCCTCCGATTCCTCGGTGGAAGCACCGAGATGAGGAATGGTAATTATTCCGGGAACGCCCACTGTCTCCTCCGTGGGGAAATCCGTAACATATTTCGATACCTTTCCCGAACTAAGCGCTTCCTTTATATCCGAAGCATTTACAAGATCGGCTCTTGCAAGGTTGATTATCCTTACACCGTTCTTCATATTTTCCATGGAATTTTTATTTATCATTCCTTTTGTATCGGGAGTGGAGGGTACGTGAAGCGTTATATAATCCGCATCGGAAAATACTTGCTCGAAGCTCGATACCTTCTTTACACGTCTGTCCATGTTCCATGCTGCTTCAACGCTGAGGAAGGGATCGTATCCCACTACATCCATTCCCAATTCTATTGCCGCATTGGCAATAAGACCGCCGATGGCTCCGAGACCTATAACGCCGAGAGTCTTTCCCTTTATCTCAACTCCCGCAAATTTTGATTTGCCCGCCTCGACCGCCTTGGCAACATCATCCGTTCCCGCAAGAGAGGATGCCCAGCTTATACCGCCGGATATATCTCGCGATGCAAGAAGGAGAGCGCATATGGCAAGCTCTTTGACGCCGTTGGCATTTGCACCGGGGGTGTTGAACACAACTATACCGGAAGAGGAACATCGGTCAATGGGGATATTGTTTACTCCCGCACCTGCGCGGGATATTGCAAGAAGCTCTTCTCCTAACTCCATGTCGTGCATGGATGCGGAGCGAACCATGATACCAACAGGAGCGGACATCTCCGTTCCTACGTTGTATTCGTTTTTATCAAGTTTGTCTGTTCCCACTGATGCTATTTTGTTTAAGCAAAGAATATTTTTCATAATTCTTCCGTTCCTTTCCGATATCTGAAATCAAATTTCAGATATATATAAAATTATACTTTTTCAGACATTTCCGCTTCAAAACAAATGCTTGAAAACGAAAAAACTTGTGCTCTATTATACTCTTTTTTCACTGCACGGTCAATAGTGATAATTAACGAATTTTTTCACACATCGTGTTAGAAATGTGCATAATTAACAAAAGAGAGCCTTTGGGAATTTCCTTGAGCTCTCTGTGGTTTTTTATTATGATAAAAGCTTACGCTGTTTTTGTCAAATGGCTTTACTCCGCCAATGTGCCCATGGGATCCCAGGGCTTTAAGACTATGGGCTCGCTTGCAAGAGCGTCCGCATACTTTTCAAGATACTTCTTATGTACGACAGCCTGATAAACGAATTTATCGAACCATTCGTCGGTGCAGAAGAAGTAGCCCTTGTTGGGGCGGTCCTGTCCCCAGCTGTTTTCTATCTTCCAGCGTGTGGGTTTATCGTCGATGAGATGAACGCCCGTAAGCACCATTGCGTGATTCATGGCGCTGTAATGATAATCAAGAGCCTCGTCCTTTGTCATATCGACTTCAAGACCCGTGACGGACGTGTAATCGTAAAGGGATGTATCCCAAAGAGACTTTGTATCTCTTTCGCCGTACTTTCCGCAGTCGCTTCCAAACCATACTATCTCATTATCCTTCATCTGATCGAGAACGGCTTTCTTGAATTCATCCATGGGAAGGTTGAGATATTTTACTATTTCGCCCTCGGCAACGTTTCCGAGAAGCTCTACCGTATAAAGCTTATGGAAGGGCTTGTCCGCCGTGGGGCCGTTTATGATGCTTACATAATCCTTGAGCATATCGCCCACGTATTTCTTCTTGAATTCAAGGGGAGTGTATCCGTATTCAACGGTGATCTTTCCGTCCTTGCTCTTGTATTCGAAATCAAAAGTCTTCGGAGGCTCACCGTAGCAGGTGACAAGGAATACGTATATCTTCTTGAGCATTTCATCCTTTGCCTCGTATATCTCGTCAAGACTTGCGCCGTCGGAATACATCTTGCGGAGCTTTGCGGCACAGCGCTTAAGGTTGATGTTTATCTGAGTGTTCATCTGACCCGTTCCCGCAGATTGAGCGTTGTCGGGATAATTGTCCTTGGGGAGGATGCCGTATTTTTCGATGATGTTCACGAACATATCCCACTGACCGCCGTCGGCAACTCCGTTTGTGATAACGAAGGTAAGAGTGCGGTCGTCTATGTCACGGTCGATAAGCTTTATTATGGATTCGAGGAAATAGTTGCATCTTTCGAATTTATCCCAGAATGCAAGCCATGCCTGGGAAAGCTCGAAGTTTTCAAGATCCTTTTCTTTGGCAATGCGCTCACGGAGTATGTTTGTTGCCGCAAAAAGCCAGCATCTGCCGCTTGACTTCTGATTTGTTGAGGGGAGAGTTTTTATGTCGATGGAAAAGTTGAAATTCTTTCCTATCATGCTGTCTCCCGAGAATGCAAGATCGTTGATATTAAGCTTGTAAAGTGCATTGTGAAGAAGCTTTGAGGCAGGTCTTGCGTTGTACGCTTCGGTGTACCGTGCTATGTCTTTTGCTGATATGCTTTTCATGATTTTTCCTCCTTGGTTTGCAATTGTGGTCTGTCAAAACAGTTTATTCCGAAAAAGTTTTTTTGTTACGTGATTTTTTACGTAAATAAGCTTTTAATTGGGCTTTTTGTAGTTTTCCTTTATGAAATCGGCGATCATGGGCGCCAAAGTGTAAGTAACGTACTTCTGAGTGGGATGGACACCGTCAAAGGTATTTTCGAGATAATCGGGAAGTGCCCAGAAATCCAATACGGGGAAATCGTACATAGCGGCGACCTCAACGATAACATCTCTGTACTCCTGATATTCCGCAGCCATTTTCTGATTGTCGTCCCATGTAACGTCGAGAGCGGTGGGCGTTATTACGAATATGAATGCGTCGGGGTGGTTTTTTCTGAGTCCTCCGTAAAGAGCCTTAAGACCGCCGTAAAAAGTTCTTATATCGGTACTGTCCGGCGTGCCGATGGGAATAAGGGATGCGTAATCGTTGCCTCCGCCCTGAATGGATATGATATCGCTGTCCTTATTTATTTTGTCGTAGCGCAATACCATGGGGTTTCTTCCCGGCGTGGGAGTGTCTGTAAGAGTGCTGGAGCCGATACCGTAATTTATGGCTCTTCTGAATCCGAGAATGTCTTTTACGACTAAGGGGAACGGATCGTTGATATCTCTTCCGAAGGTGATACTGTCACCGATGGCGCTGTAGATCATGTTCGAAAAGTCGATAGGCTCTTTTTCTTCCGTTGCTTCAAGTGTTTCCGTTGTTCCGGCACCTTCCGTGCCCGTCTGCGTTGTAACGGGTGCTTCTCCGCATCCGAAAAGGGAAAGCGTTAAGCAAAGTGCAAGAAAGATAAGGGTGAGTGTGCGTTTCATAGAAATAAATTTCCTTTACTGTATTTACATTTGGATTTATTATAACACAAAAATGAAAATATGCAATAGGATTTTGATAAGTTGAAGGTGATAAACAAACAATTAATTTTGAAGTAATTAACTTTAAAGTTAATTGTTGATCGGTTTTTGAGAAAACAATTCTTCGTTATTCACTGTTACTTATTACCTAATCGACAAGTTTCGAAAGAGAAGAGTGAAAAGTGAAGAGTTAATAGTGAAAAAGTAAAATCGACAAGTCTCTGTCGAAACTTGTCGATTTTTGGCAGTAGTGAACTTAATGTATATTTTGGCTTAGATTTAAGACGATGTGAAAATTGAAAAAGCTTAGAGCTGCAACGGTTTTCGTATTTCGACTTTTTAAATTGTAGCTCTTTTTGCGTTTGAACTAAATAAATAGTGGTGCTTAGCATTGCCATTCGATGCCCCCGTCAGGATTCTGAATAGGACGTACAATAATTCTTAGTTTTACGG
>SVTV01000006.1 GCA_015063605.1 Oscillospiraceae bacterium | reverse complement strand
TCTGTCAATGTTCGGAATATCATTCCCGTTGCTTATCAGTGTTGTAGTGGCGGTTACGAATGTAATTCCTTTCTTCGGACCTTTTATAGGTGCTGTCCCTTCAGGCTTTATACTTTTGATGATAGAGCCTATGCAGGCATTTATATTTGCGGGTATAATACTTCTTATCCAGCAGATCGACGGCAATATAATAGCTCCGAGGATCCATGGAGAAACTACAGGTATTCCTTCGCTTTGGGTCATAGTGGCGATACTTGTGGGAAGTGATCTGTTCGGTTTCTGGGGAATGCTTCTCGGTGTCCCCGTGTTCGCTGTGTTCTACAAGGGAATCAGCGCTATAGTCGAAAGACGTCTCATGCAAAAGGATATGTCTCCCGATACCTCTGAGTATCTTGCGGGCACATATGAAGAGCCTCGTGCTTTGATAGTTGAAAAAAGCCGTTCCGATGAAGAGAAAAAACCGAAAAAGCTTATTGAGAAGATATATTATTTTCTTAAGGATAAGCTTATATGGCTTTTCAAAAAGCTTGTGTGGCTTCTGAAAATGCTTAAGGAGATTTTGGAAAAGCTTTTCCGCTGGCTCAAGAAAAAAATAGGTGCAAGAAACGATAAGAGAAAGAAATGGAAGTAAATAAGCTTTACATTAAAAAGGTTAATGAAAATGCCGTTATACCAAAGTATATGACAGAGGGCAGTGCGGCAATGGATATTTGTGCGTGTCTTGACGGCGATATCGTAATAGCGCCGGGAAAGGCAGTTCTCGTTCCCTCGGGACTTGCCGTTATGATCGAACGAGGCTTTGCGGGAATGCTTTATGCAAGAAGCGGTCTTGCGGCTAAAAACGGAATAACTCTTGCGAATTGCGTAGGGGTTATCGACAGCGATTACAGAGGAGAGATCCTCGTGGCGCTTATCAATCTGTCGGATAAGGATTTTACGGTCACTCACGGTATGCGTATAGCTCAGTTGGTCATAACTCCGGTATGTGTACCTACAATTATCGTGACTGATGCACTTGAGAATACTGCACGCGGAGAAGGCGGATTCGGTTCCACGGGTGTGAAATGAAGATAGTACTTGCTTCCGCTTCGGCAAGACGGAAGGATATATTTAATAATATCGGTATAGACTTCGAGGTATGTCCTGCTGATGTTGATGAAGATATAGACCATTGTCTTTCACCTGATGAAATATGCGAGACTTTGTCTAAGCGTAAGGCTGAATACGTTTCGAAAAAGTATTCATCCGATGATATAGTGATAGGATCGGATACTATAGTTCATCTGAACGGTAGGATCCTTGAAAAGCCCGGGAGCAGGGATGATGCGTTTTCAATGCTTAGGTCACTTTCGGGTAATACACATCAAGTGTATTCGGGTATTACTGTATGTTATAAAGGAATCACGGTTACAAGCCACGATCTTTCCGAGGTAGTCTTCAGGGAGCTTTCTGATGATGAGATCAATTTCTATATAGATCATTACCCTCCATATGATAAGGCAGGCTCATACGGTATTCAGGATTATGCATCGCTGTTTGTTGAAAAGACAAACGGAGATTATTTAAGTATCATAGGTTTTCCGCTTTTCAAAACGGAACAACTATTATATAAAAATTTCGGTATAAAAATTACAGATCTGAGACAGCGGCAATCAGAACAGCTTGTTTCGGGAAAGGATGATAAAAAATGATACCACACGGCAATAACATCAAGATTTTTACTGCAAATTCAAACAAACGTTTGGCGGCTCAGATAGCCTCAAATCTCGGACTTCCCGTAGGCAAAAGCGAAGTAGGCGTTTTCTCCGACGGTGAAATAGGCGTTTCTATATTGGAATCCGTAAGAGGAAGCGATGTATTTGTAGTACAGTCCACATCGAATCCCGTTAATAACAACATAATGGAGCTTCTCATAATGATTGATGCTTTTAAGAGAGCATCTGCGGGGCGTATAACAGCGGTTATTCCTTATTTCGGTTATGCACGACAGGACAGAAAAGCAAAGGCAAGAGAACCCATTTCCGCAAAGCTCGTTGCTAATCTTATTACAACTGCAGGTGCGGACAGAGTACTTACAATGGACCTCCATGCACCTCAGATCCAGGGCTTCTTTGATATTCCTCTCGATCATCTTCAGGGTCAGCCGCTTCTTGCTTCCTACTACATGGATAAGTTCAAGGACGAAATGGAGGACGTTGTTGTCGTTTCTCCCGACCTTGGAGCTGTAACACGTGTAAGAAACTTTGCTAAGAGATGCAATGCAGCCATTGCCATAATAGATAAGAGAAGACCCCGCGCAAATGTCAGCGAGGTATGCAATATAATCGGTGATGTCAAGGGTAAGAAGTGTATCATTATCGATGACCTTATAGATACAGCAGGTACTATCTGCAATGCCGCAAAGGCACTTGTTGAAATGGGCGGGGCTACAGAAGTTTATGTAGGTGCTACCCACGGTGTTCTTTCCGGTGCCGCTGTAGAAAGATTCAAGGCAAGCTCTATCAAGGAGGCTGTTTTCCTCGACACTATCGATATACCGGAAGAAAAGCTTCTCGATAACTTTAAGGTTCTTTCCGTAGCTCACGTATTTGCAGAAGCGATTGAGAGAATTTATGAAGAGCTTCCCGTATCCACAATATTCAATTGATTTTTTGATCTTACCTTAAGAAGGTGTTTTTATGAGTAAAAAATACAGTGCTGAGATCATATGCGTAGGCACGGAATTATTGCTCGGTGATATTTTAAATACAAATACACGTTTCCTTTCAAAGGAGCTTGCCTCCATCGGTATAAATGTGTACCATCAGTCTGTCGTCGGTGACAATTACGAGAGATTGGCTGACTCTGTGAGACTTGCCTTGTCAAGAGCGGATATCATCATAACCTCGGGGGGGCTCGGTCCTACATACGATGATATAACCAAGGAAACCGTTTGCGAAATAATGGGTTCAGAGCTCGTCATGGACGAAGAAGTGAAGAACACCATTGTCGGCTTCTTCCAAAGAATGGGAAGAAAAATGACCGATAACAATTTCAAGCAGGCTCTCGTACCGGTTGACGGAGTGGCTCTTCACAATGAAAACGGAACTGCACCCGGCATTATGATAAATAAGAATAATAAGCTTGTTTTCATGCTTCCGGGTCCTCCCAGAGAGCTTGAAGCCTTGTATAAAGCGAAGGTGTATCCCGTGCTTTCGTCCCTTGACAGCGGTAATATCCTTTTTTCGAAGAATATCAATATTTTCGGAATGGGTGAATCTGCGGTTGAAGATGCATTGAAGAATATCATGAAGACATCACTCAATCCTACCGTGGCTCCTTATGCAAAGGATGGGGAGGTGCTTTTGAGAGTAACTGCATCCGCACCCGATAAGGCATCCGCCGAATCACTTGCCGATAAAGCAATATCTGATATTGCGTCGGTAGTAGGCGACTGTATTTACGGTATAGACGGAGAGAGCCTTCAGAACGTTCTTGTGAAAAGATTTTCGGAAAAGGGTCTTACCATATCGACAGCAGAATCATGTACGGGAGGTCTTGTTTCAAAACGAATAACGGAGATACCGGGATCTTCCTCGATATTCGGGTGCGGTATATGCTCTTATTCCAATGAGACAAAGATGAACGTCCTCGGAGTTAAGAAAGAGACTCTTGAAAGCTTCGGTGCAGTCAGTGCACAGACAGCTGAGGAAATGGCTGCGGGAGTTCAAAGTCTTTCGGGAAGCGATGTTTCTGTTGCAATTACAGGTATAGCGGGACCTGACGGCGGAACCGATGAAAAGCCTGTCGGACTCGTTTACATCAGCGCAAGATATAAAGATAAAGTGCTTACTGAACGTTTTGTTTTCGGAAGAAGCAAAAACGAAAGAGAATATATAAGATTTCTCGCATCCTCATGGGCGCTTGCAATGGCTTTGAAAATAACAGACAGCTTTTCTCCGGCATTTCATGAGTAAAAGTGTATGACCGGTAATTTATCTGCTTCTTTCGGGAATAATAGTCACATTGAATATTTTTCCCGAGGTGAAGTATGAAGGATCTTAAAAATAAAAGAATAAGCGGATATAAGGAAAGGTATTGCTCTGCGTTGAAAAGGAATGTCCCCATTCTTTGCTGCAGAGAAAACGGATGCTACAGCGAAGTTTGCGAAGCTGAGTGCACGGAAAAGAAAAGCTGCGCCTTTGGTAATATCGAAGAAGTTTCTTCGTCGTTTTCACATGTATCCGCAAATCCGAAAGAGTCGTTATGACAAAGAGTGAATTTTTATCCGATGCACCCATATGCTCGATGCTGGAAAAATACAGAAAAATCTCAAGCGTGCGTCTTCATATGCCGGGACATGGCGGAAAAGCTCCGAAACTTTTTGACGGAGCTTATGAATACCTTGATGCTTTGATGTCCGTTGATGTAACGGAGATCTGTGAGACGGATGATCTTCTTTGTCCCGAAGGCTGTATACTTGAAAGCGAGAGAAAATGCGCTCGTATGTACGGTGCTTCTGACAGCTTTTTTTCATGTCAGGGGGCGACTCTCTGCATCCAAACAGCAATTTTTACTGTCTATAAATTAAAAAGGCAGATGAAAAACAGAGAAGTGACATTTTTATGTGACAGAATGTGCCATAAAAGCGTTGTGAACGCTATGTCACTTCTTGGGATAGAGCCGGAATGGTTTGATCCGAGGGATGCATCTACCTATAAGAAGAGCGATGCGGTTATAGTTACGACTGTATCTTATTACGGAGAGGTATTCAGAAGCTTTGAAGCTTTGAAAAGTTTTTTTGATAATGACACTGTTTTTATAGCCGATAATTCGCACGGCTCTCATCTTTACTTTACGGAGCTCAAAGGGTTTCATCCTCTCTCATGCGGTTTCGATCTCGTTATCGATTCCGTGCATAAGACTCTTCCATCCATGACGGGTACTGCTATACTGCATACTTCGTTCGGATTTCTTGAAAAAACAAATAATTCCCGCGAATCCATAAGGGAGAATATCCTTTCTTCGATGCGGGTTTTCTCTTCTACAAGCCCTAATTTTGTATTGCTTGCATCTGTTGATGCCGCCTTGGCATATGTGAGAAGCAGGCTTACAGACGGTATATTTGATGATCTGAAGCACGCATCATCATTGATAAAGCAGGTCGGAAATGTATTCGGCGAACAGTACTCATTCTTAACTGATGATCCGATGAGGGCGGTATTGAGAGGAAAGATCGATTTTGAAAAACTTTCCGGATTTCTTGCATCAAAGGGAATATTCTGTGAGTTTTATACGGAAAGCGAGCTCGTAATGCTGTTTCCTTACAGTTTTTCAGAAAAGGAAGCGGCTATTCTTACGGAAGCGTTTGCATCTTTCTTTTCGGAAAAGGAAAATGCTTCCGCAATATCGGAAAGAATCATAACAAACAAGAAAAAAGCATACTCCTTTCCGAAAAAAGGAACATCTCTCAAGGTTGCTATGGTAAGCAATTGGGAGACGGTTCCCGTTAGCGAAGCGGAAGGAAGGATCAGTGCGGAGGTATATGCACCGTATCCTCCGGGAATACCCGCAGTAGTTCCCGGTGAGATATTCGGAAGGGAAGAATGCGAACGGTTAAAAAAGCAGTTTCCAAAAGTTCGTGTTCTGAAAAATTAAAGATCGCAATTATATCATTTGAAAGAGACGGTCCTAAATGAGAGAAATAATAGGAAATAAGACTGTCTTGAAATATATGGAAGAGGCAGTATCGGACAACAGAATATTGGGTACTTATTTATTCGAAGGTGCTTCCGGTACGGGAAAGCTTATGCTTGCCAGGTTCTTTGCCGCTTCTGCTCTTTGCCGGGAAGGGGCAAAAAATGTGCCTTGCGGTAATTGTTCTGTGTGTGAAAGGATCTTTTCGGGTATCCATCCCGATGTTTGCGAGGTCACAGCAGATGAGGAAAAGACGGGAATAACCGTTGATGAGATCCGTGAGACCGTTCTCTCGGCACAACTCACTCCTACGGAGAGCGACCGGAAGTTTTATATAATAAGGCCTGCCGATAAAATGAATATACAGGCTCAGAACGCACTTCTGAAGGGAATAGAAGAGCCACCTGCAAATGTAACTTATATGTTGCTTGCCGATGATATCACATCTCTTTTGCCAACAGTTGTTTCAAGATCTTATAAGATGAAAACGGAGGAGCTTTCGTTTGAAAGCATATATAATGCTTTGAGCGAAGAGTTTACTAATGAAAGCAAAGAGAAGATAAGATTTGCTTCTTTACTGTCCTCCGGCTCTCTCGGCAAAGCAAAGCTTTTGCTTAACGATGAAGAAATGACAGAGGCAAGAAGCAAGGCTCTTTTGTATGTGGATGCCTTTGTAAAGGGATACGATCCCATTAAGCGAAGCCTGTATCTTGAACAAGGTCAGAAAAAAGACAGTATGCTTCTTGTTCTGTCTATGATAAACCTTGCCGCAAGAGATCTGCTTGTGGTAAAATACGCTTCCGAGGATACAGAGCTTATGATTTACGGAAGTGCTGAAGATGCGGTAAGAGCGTCCGAGAAAGCAAACGGCAGATCGATCGTCAAGCTTTTTGACATTACATCGGAATTATTGAGATCTGCGAATAAGAATGTCAATGCATCTTGTGCTTCCTCGGCAGTCAATACTCTTATATGATTTTGTGAATGAAAATAATCAGATTGAAAGTTAATGCGGAAAAAAGCGGAGTTCGCTTTTTGCGCCATGCGGCGATCGTTATCTTATGTATTTTTTTGGCAGTGTTATGGTCTCGTCTTACTTCTCAAAGACTGGAGCCGACGGAATCGGGAGAGGCGTATAGTGCTTTTCCCGCTGACAGAATGTGGATATTTGACAGTGATACCGATAACAGTAAGATGTACGAGGCAAGTTCTCATCATGTTACCCCCGATTTTATAGGATTGACTTGCGATGGAAAAAGAAAAGGGGTATATTGCAGTGATGAGCTGATGCGTTCTGTTTACGGTGAGTTGCGAAAGTTTGTTTCGTATATGCTGTCCTCCGAAGCGGTACGTGCCGAAGTTGTTGAGAGTCCCGAAGCAGCATATAAAAATGTTTTAAGCAGTAAGGATTCTTTGTTTATAAAATTTGATAATGAGCTTCCCGATGCTGCGATATCGGCTGTGTATAGCGGAAGCTCTGCTGAGTTGTGTAATAATTACGGTGCTTATATAAGATGCATGGTTATATTTACAGACGATGAGGGGAAGCTTTCGGCATATGCGAGAGATGACGGAAATAATTACTCACTATATACCGAAAAGAATAAAACGGCTGGGAATATTTTTAACAATACGCTCTTGTCTGAATATAATAGTAATGTTGATATGTGTTCCTTTTCTTTTTCCTATGAAACAAAAGATATCAAGACAGAACTTCGAACATGCTTTGATTACCCAATAGTATCTTCTGCGGTAGTGTCTTCTTATATAACTGTTGAACAGCCTATAACGGATTTTTCCGAAAATGCAGACAACGCTTTTGCTCAGAATTCTTATCTGCGACCGGTACTCGACAGCTTTAATATCAATCCTGCAATAACCAAAAGCTATACTTCCGATGGGAACATAGTATTCGCAGATAAAAATATTGCCTTGACTATTTCACCTTTAGGCGATATACTGTATGAAGCAGCCGATGGTAATCTTTTGGTTTCTCAGCTCATTGGAGGAAAAAAGAGCGGTAACTCTTTCGGAAAAATGACCGAAGCGGCCAGTATTTTTGTATCGTCCTTACCTACAATATTTTTTGGAGGTCAAGCAGAGCTTCGTTTGCGTCAGGTGATCGCTGATGCAGAAGATGATATTGTTTATTTTAAATTTTCTTACTATTTTGACGGTATAAGGATAATCTCCGCTTGCGGGGAAGAGCCGTACATAACGGTAGGAGTATGTGAAAATGAGATTGTTTTTGTGAAGCTGAAAAGCTTCTATTTCGGAAGTGATTTTAATCCGAGACCGTCGGTCATACCGTTTGAAACGTTTGCACAGTTGATAAGTGTCGGAGAAGAAACGAATAATTCAGAAATATTCGATGTGTTCCTGTATTATAATTTAGATTATTACGGAGATTGGAAGCTGTCTGAATGGGCGTATGAACGTATCGGCAGCAGTCAGGACGAAATCACCTTATCTTGAAAGGGAAGGCACGGTAAAAAATGAATTCCTCCCGTCTGGAAGTTTTTATAATATTTATGCTTTTATGTATAGATCTTTTCTTTTTCTGCGCTATAGAAGCATATGAGAAAAAAACCGATACGTTGTCTGTTGATGTTATTGAGAGTACATGCAGCATACTTGAAAACAGAGGTGTTTTTGTACGGCCGGAAACAGTTTACAGCTCTCTTGAATCGTACGATATAATAAGGTATGAGAATAGGGAAAGCGTTTTGAGATCGGCAGCATATAATTTCGTTTCCCGTGATTGTGCTGTGTTTTCGCTTCCGGGCGGCAAGGCATTTTTTTCTGATGAAGTTTATTTCGAGATTAAGGAAAACTCGGAGTTTATGTATAGAGATACCGGAGAATTTCCGATTGTTATCGATTCTCCTTCTCAAGATCTCACGCATGATTCCGCAGAAGATATATATGAATTTGCCGAACAGATACTGAAAGGCGTTACATCCGGTGAAAAGCTTATGAATGATAGACATGTACTTAAGCTTTTGAAGGATGTTGTTTTGGATCCTTCCGATGCGCCTTTATTAAATGATATCACATTCACCGAGCGTTTTGGGTACGGAGTTTATAGCTTTTATCTCGGGGTTCAGCGTATCAACGGTCTTACTGTAAGCGAAAACAGAGTGGCTGTATGCGTAAAGGATGAAAAGGTCGTTCTTATTAAGGGGACATATGTGTTCGGTGAAGTTGAGGAGAAACATAATACGGACTTTTATGATGGTGCCAATATATTGTTTTTTCTTGCAAATGATTCAGGTACCGTAAGTGATATGCAGCTTGTATACAGAGGAGTTTTCTATTCAGAAAGTGGATTCTATCTTGTCCCGACCTATAGGATCTGCTTTGAAGACGGCAGAGTGTTATTCGCCGATGCTGTAAGCGGATATGTTAGAGAAGGCATATAAAACTGCTGAAATTAAAAAAAATTACAAATTACTAAAAAAATAATCAAAAACCCCTTTTATTTTTTGCGAAAAAATGATATACTGTCATGTAACTTGAAAGGAATAGCGTTTGGTATGGATAAAATCGTTATACATGGCGGGAAACCGCTTAATGGAGAAATAAGTGTATCAGGTATGAAAAACGCAGCTGTAGCTATCGTTTTATCCACATTGCTTGTTGAAGATAAATGTTTGATTGAAAATTTACCCGATATTGCAGATATAAATGTGTCTCTTGAGATATTGCGAAGCATGGGAGCAAAAGTAGAGCGTAAAGACAGAAATACAGCTTATATTGATACGAGATCTGCAAAGCAGGGCGTGTCCCCTTACGATCTTGTCAGAAAAATGAGAGCCTCCTATTATCTCATCGGTGCAGAGCTCGGAAGATTTGGAAGGGCTTATGTTGGTTGCCCGGGTGGATGTGATTTCGGACAGCGTCCGATAGATCAGCACATAAAAGGCTTTGAAGCTTTAGGAGCGAAGGTTACCGTCAGAGACGGCTATATAGATGCCAATACAGATGAAGGTCTTAAAGGAACTTCTATATACATGGATGTTGTAACCGTAGGTGGCACTATCAACACGATGATAGCTGCTGTAAAAGCTGAAGGTACTACAATTATCGAAAATGCCGCTCATGAGCCTCATGTAGTTGATACAGCTAACTTTTTGAATGCTTGCGGAGCAAAAATAAGCGGTGCGGGAACTGATGTTATAAAAATACGCGGAGTCAAACAGCTCCACGGCACAACTTATCCGATTATTCCGGATATGATTGAAGCGGGAACGTATATGATACTGGCTGCGGCAACAGGCGGAAGGATACGTGTTTCCAACTTGATACCAAAGCATATTGATTCTATTTCCGCAAAACTCGTTGAGATGAATGTTAATGTGGAAGAAGAGGATGAAGCGGTAGTTGTAGAGCGCAAGGGAGATCTTTCCAAGGTGAATATTAAAACGCTTCCTTATCCCGGATTTCCGACAGATATGAACCCTCAGATAGGAGTTCTTGCTTGCCTTGCCAACGGCACGAGTATGATTACAGAGGGCGTTTTTGAGAATAGATTCCGTTACGTCGAAGAGTTAAAGCGAATGGGCGCGGAAATTAAAGTAGATGGCAGAGTAGCGGTCATAAGCGGTAAGGGTGAGCTTATGGGCGCCCGCGTAAGAGCAGTTGACCTCAGAGCCGGTATTGCTATGGTGATAGCCGGACTCGCTGCTTCCGGTATTACCGAAATAGATGATATTTACCATATACAGCGCGGTTATGAGAGAGTGATAGAAAAGCTTTCCGCAGTAGGAGCAGATATAAAACTAATACATGTTCCCGATAGCGGAGCATATGATAAGACCGAATAAAGTGATTTTCACTTTGCAGAAAGGGATGGTCGAATAACAAGATGGCAGAAGAAAAAATACAGGGAAACGGCGAAGAGCAGAAGAAAAAAAGAAAAAGAAATCATTATTACAGAAGAAATAAGCGCAGAAATAACGAAGTGCCACTGTCAGAAAAAAACAGCGAAGAAATTACAGAAGTAAATGATATAGAAGACGCTTCCTTTGAAGCGGAAGAGGATGGTACTTCCGTCGAGAAAAACGATGCGGGTGCGGATCCATCTCCTGCAGAAAATAGCGGAACCGAAGAAAAGACTTCTTCTGAAGATGTATCATCGGGAGAAGCTTCGGAACGTGACGATCGCCGCAAGAACCGTGCGAGAAAGAAAAACAAGAGAAGAACAGACGGCGGCGAGGGAAGTGGAACTGCTGATAAGAGCGCTGAGGAAGGCGCGGTAGCATCGGTTGGATCGGCATCCGAAATGACCGAAGCTGAGAGATCTAAGGATGATATCGTTGATGCATCAGAGCAGATGACTGAGGATGCCGTCGACAGCGGTGATAACGGCAGCGATAATAAAAATGAGCAGGAAGAAATAATAGGAATCCGTTTCAGAGATACAGGAAAGATATATTATTTTTCCCCCGGAGAATTTAAGGTCTCTTCGGGAGATTCCGTTATAGTTGAGACCGTCAGAGGTATGGAGCTTGGAAATGTTGTCATCCCAAATAAAATGGTTTCTGTTTCCGAGATAGTCTCTCCTTTGAAATCTGTTGTCAGAATAGCAACCGATGATGATAAAAAAAGAGTCGAAGAGAATAAAAAGGTCGAAGCCAAAGCGAGAGAATTTTTCTGCGAGAAGGCAAGGGAACATGAGCTTTCCATGACTCTCGTGGACGTGGAATATACCTTTGATAACAGTAAGCTTCTCTTTTACTTTACTTCCGAAGGCAGAGTAGATTTCCGTGAGCTTGTAAAGGAGCTTGCGTCTGTATATAAAACGAGAATAGAGCTTCGACAGATAGGGGTCAGAGATGAGGCAAAACAGATAGGCGGACTCGGTATTTGCGGAAGACCTTTTTGCTGTAAGACCTTCCTGAATGATTTTCAGCAGGTAACAATAAAGATGGCAAAGGATCAGAATCTATCCTTGAATTCTACCAAAATATCGGGTACCTGCGGACGTCTTATGTGCTGTCTCAGATACGAAAATGATGTTTATGAAGAGGAAGCAAGAAAAACTCCTCGTGTGGACAGCATAGTTGAGACTCCCATGGGAAGAGGTGTGGTGACTGAGGCGAACGTGCTTCTCGGAATGGTTAAGGTAGTGTTGGATAAAACACCCGAAGCTGCACCGGAATCCTTCCACAGATCTAAGGTTAAGGTTATATCTTCAAAAAAGAGAGAAGATGATATTCCCGACGATCTAAAGGCACTTGAGGATAAAAATTAGTTTTTTATTTAATGATTTATTTGGTGTCATCCGGTTTTCCGGATTACATATATTAAAATTTTACGGAGGTTTAACAATGGCATACATTATCAGCGATGAATGCATCGGCTGCGGAGCTTGTGTAGACGAGTGCCCCGTTAGCTGCATCACAATGAAAGACGGCAAAGCTGTTATCGAAGCAGATGCTTGTGCGGAATGTGGTTCCTGCGCAGACGTTTGCCCCGTTGATGCACCTAAGGCAGAATAAATAAACCGATACCTTTTTCAAAATCGAGCCGCTGAAATGACGGCTTGTTTGAAAACGACGCTTATGAATCGTTGTTTTCATAAAAAATTATAGTGTTTGGCACAGTGTTGTTTCGCCAAACAGGCGAATCTTATTCGCTTAATATGATTTGAGAGTCTTGACCACCTCGGTGTTCGGGACTCTTTTTTATTTTATGTATAACATTGGTCATTATATTTTACTTATCGATCCTATCTCTCTATATTGGTATACAAATTACCGAATAAATAATACCTGAATATGAAAATATAGTGTAATATTCTAAAAAAAGATGAAAAAAGGCGAAAAACGGTATATACAAAAATCAAAATACGTGATATAATATTATGGAGTGTAATAATATAGGCAGAAAAGAAAAATCATGAATGGAAATATAAATAGAAACAGATCAAACGAAAGAAAAACAGAGTTCGCGGATAATTTGTTCACGGATGAAAGAAACGATGTCGTTGTTGGAAGAAATGCTGTCAGAGAACTTCTCAGGAACGGAAGAGAAATAGATAAAATACTTGTTTCCGACGGACAAAAGGAAGGAAGCATCAATGAGCTTATTTACAAGGCTCGTGAAAGCAAGATCCCTGTTGTGGAGACAGACAAGCGAAAGCTCGAAAAAATCTGCTTGGAGGCGGGTTGCTCAAATAATTCGCATCAAGGCATTATAGCATTTGTATCCGGAATTAAATACGCACAGATAGATGATATATTCGAGCGTGCCGAAAAACGCTGCGAAAAGCCTTTTATCATAATCGCCGATAAGGTTGCCGACCCACATAATCTCGGTGCTGTTATACGTTCGGCGGAAGCGTGCGGTGCTCATGGAATAATTATTCCCAAAAGACAGGCGGCAGGTGTTTCAGCTATCGTTATGAAATCCTCCGCAGGTGCTGCCGAGCATCTTCCCATATGCCGTGTTACGAATCTTGCAGATACGGCGGAATCATTGAAAAAAATGGGAATATGGCTTATTGCCTGTGAGGCAGGCGGCAATAATTATACTGAAATAGATTATGATATGCCCTGCGCTCTTGTTTTGGGAAGTGAAGGAAGCGGCATATCGAAGCTGCTGTTAAGCAAGTGCGATTTTATTGCTTCCATACCGATGAAGGGATTTGTGAATTCATTGAATGTGTCTTGCGCGGGTGCTGTAATAATGTACGAGGTATTGAGACAAAGAGAATTGAAATGAGATGTATATGTAGATATAATAAATTAAAATATCAGGGAGGGAAACGTTTGTTATGGCTGTTAAATACAAAATTGTAAGAAAAACGATGAAAAAGAACGCAAGAAACGACATGCCCGATAAGAACTCAGAAATTAACAATTCAGAGCAGGGTCTGTATGCGGATAAGAATGATAAAGCTTCTTCCGGTGAAATGGGTGACTTGTTATCGAGAATAACCGAACAGAGCGATAATTCCAAGGAGCGTGATGCTTTAAAAAGCAGCATAGATGTGTTTACCGATGATAAGGACTTCTCAAAGAATGAGAATGATCTGAAAAATGATGCGAATTTTGGAAGAAGGTTGAAAGCCTTTTTGTTCGGTTCTGAAAAAGATGACGATGATGAAATGGAAGATGAAATAACTATTTCATTGACAAGGGATTTTCCCGCTGTTTCAAGAAATAATTCCGAAGCCGTTAAAGAGGTTGTACAGACAGAGGCGGACAATACCGAAAATGAGATGTCCGCAGAAAACTCACCTTCAGAGGAAGACTTATTGAAAGCCGATACTAAAGAATTCGCACCGATAAAATCGGTTGAAACCGTACAAAATGAAGATGCCGGCGAAAAGTTCGAATATTTGGATGAGGATTTTGGTGATGAAAAGGAAGGCAACGGTCAGACGATAAGCCGAACAAAGACTAGGAATCTTGATGCTTATATCGGTACGGATAAAAAGACAAAGCGCACCAATGACGCTGTGGGCGAAAAACTGAGCGGAGTATATGGCCTTTCTCAGAAACAACCTAAGATGTCTAAACCGGAATCTGCTTCTGCTAATAGAACGGACAGATATTCCGAAGAAGAGATCACAGATGAGGCTGATAAGATCCTCGAAAGCGTATTCGGTTCTTCAAGCGGAAAGAAAAAGAATAAAAAAGAGAAAAAAGCCTCTGAAAAGGTAAAAGAAAAAGAGTCTGTACTCGATGAGGTATCGGCTTCTGAGGAAATTCCCGAAGAGTCGGTGGTCGATAGATCCGATAACGAGTCCGAGGAGAAAGAAACAGTTCAGCTTCCTCCCGTTGAAGAGGTGATTCCCGAAAAGTTGTCTTCCGAAACTGTTGATGATAGCAATCCCGACGAAGATGATGAAGATGATGAAGAGGATGAAAAGGATGTAAGCGACGAGAGCGATTATACCGCTCCGGAACAATCCACTGAAATATTTACCGAATTGAAAAATGCGGGAGGAAAGTATTTCGGAAGTCTTATATGGACATCTGTCATAACACTTATGTTGTTTTATCTCGAATCCGCATGCTTCTCTGATGTGCCTCATCCGATGGTTCTTCAACCCGGAAAATTCGGTTTGGTATTTCTTCTCGTTGATCTTCAGCTTTTGCTTGTGTCTGCAATATTGGTTTTGGGTAATATCGCGGATGGCGCCAAAGCTTTGTTTACAGGTAAAGCCAACCTGAACAGCGTAACATTTATATCGATGCTTACAGCAGCTCTGCATGTTCTTGTTGTTCTTCTTACAAACCACACATCTCCCGATGTCATGGTATTCTCAACAGCTGCCGCATTTTCCGCAGCAGTAAATTCCTTCTGCTCTCTTATGAACACAAAGAGAAACTATAATTCCTTTAGAATTATGGCGAATAAGAAGCAGAAGCTCGTGGCAAAGCGGCTTCCTGAGGATAGTGCGGCAGCAAAATCCTTTGCTGAGTACCTTCCCGAGGATCCCGATGTATTTTCTATAGAGAAAACAGATTTTGTTGACGGTTTTATTAAGAATTTAAAAACATACGCTCCCTCTGATTCTATATTCAGGATCAGCATACCTCTTTGTGTCATTGCGGGAATAGCTTTGGCAGTTGCGAGTTATATGGCAGAAAAGTCATTGTACTCTGCTGTGAATTGCTTTACATTGATGGTTCTGATGAGCTTGCCCGTTTCATCCATGCTTGTTGTATCACTTCCGTTTTTCTTCTTCTCCAAGAAGCTGAATAAGATGGAAGCAACACTTATAGGTGAAAATTCCATAGATGAATATTGTAATACGGCAGCCGTTTCCTTTGGAGATATAGAGGTGTTTCCTTCAAAGGGTGTTAAAATAACTATAGTAAGAGCATACGGTTCAAATCGAATAGATAAGACCATGCTTTACGCCGCTAAGATATTCAAAAAGGTCGGAGGACCTCTTGCGGCGGTGTTTGACAGCTCGGTTTCCGGTATCGGTGAACAGCTTTCTTCGGATGCTGAGATACTTGAAATAGCCAAGAACGGTATTTGTGCCCGTGTTGACGGAAAGGAAGTATTTGTTGGAACAAAGGATTACATGTTCGACTACGAATTTGGCTACGTGAGAGATCAGATAGATCCCGCATTTGAGAAATCCGTGGGAAGGATAATGTATATGGCTATAGATGACGAGATTGCCGCCAAATTCTATATCAAGTATTCCTTGAGTCCCGGATTTGAGAGCATTTTAAAGAATATGGCTCAGGTTGGAATATGCGCTTCTATAAGAAGCTGTGACCCCAACATAGATACAGCGCTTTTGACACATCTTCTTAAGAAGAAAAAATATCCTGTGGTAGTGTTGAAAACCCATGAGGCTGCAAGAACAACTCCGACTTCCCCCAGAGAGGAAAGCAGTCTGGTATGTACATCTTCTACAGCGAATATGCTCAGAAGCTTTATTATTGCCGATAAGATCAAGCAGCGTATAGGTACAAATACACTCATAAAGTTTATATCTTTACTTCTGGGTGTGTTTACAGTTGCTTTCCTTTATATAATGGGATGTGTTGACAGAGTATCTGTTCTTTATGTTCTGGTATATCAGATCTTATGGATGCTTCCCGTGGTTATACCATCAAATGTCGAATAAAAAGCTTTGCTTAATTTTTCGAAAGGCAGAGTGAGATATGAAAATGAAGGATGTACTGTCAGAGTATGAAAGATCATGCATTTTGTGTGAGCATTCCACACCATTGAATGATGGAACATGTCTGTGCCAAAAGAAAGGAATTGTTCCGGAAACATACAAATGCAGAAGCTTTTGCTTTGATATCACAAAAATTAAATTCGATTCAAATCGTGTCCGTATAAATGACACGGAATGTGAAACGGTCTGAAAGAGATCGGACGGCGGAACACGTGGTTTCGGTTGTAAAGATTTTGATTTTTATTACTTTTTACAGCGATATTGCGTATTTCCGTACAGTATGAAAGGAATGGTCAAATTATGAAAAAAAGACAGTTAATGCTGGGAAATGAAGCTATAGCAAGAGGCTTATTTGAAGCCGGATGCCGCCTCGTGTCCAGTTATCCCGGTACTCCCAGCACGGAGATTTCGGAATATGCCGCAAAATATGATGAAATATACGCAGAATGGGCTCCCAATGAAAAGGTAGCCTTTGAGACTGCTCTCGGCGCAGCAATAGCAGGCGGAAGAAGCTTTTGTGCAATGAAGCACGTAGGCTTGAACGTAGCGGCAGACCCGCTCTTTATCACGGCTTATACAGGAATAAATGCAGGTATGGTAATTACTGTAGCCGATGACCCGGGAATGCATTCTTCTCAGAATGAACAGGATTCCCGTCATTATGCAATAGCGGCTAAGCTTCCCATGCTTGAGCCCTGCGACAGCAGCGAATGCTTAAACTTCACAAAGCTTGCTTACGATCTTTCCGAGGAGTATGATGTTCCTTTCATAATAAGAACTACAACGAGAATTGCTCATTCGCAGAGCTTGGTCGAGCTTTCCGACAGAGTTGAAAAGGAAGTAAAGGAATACGTTAAATCAGCTCCTAAATACGTTATGATGCCCGGATATGCACGTCCCAAGCATCCCAATGCCGAAGCAAGACTTGAAAAGCTTCGCAAGATAGCCAATGACGAGACATTCGGGCTTAATAAGATAATAGAGGGAAGCAATGAAATAGGTATCATAGCCTCCGGCGTGGCTTTCGATTATGCCAAGGAAGCTTTCGGAGATAAAGCATCTTATCTTAAGCTCGGAATGGTCAACCCCATGCCTGATGAGCTTATAAAGAGATTTGCTGCTTCCGTAAAGAAGCTTATAGTTATCGAGGAGCTCGATAATATTCTCGAATCACATGTAAAGGCTATAGGAATCGAGTGCGAAGGTAAGAATAAGCTTCCCATCATCGGAGAATTCTCCCATGAGCTTATTAAAAAGGCGCTTCTCGATGAAGAAAACGATAAGATCGCTCTTGAAGAAAAGATGCCCAATCGTCCTCCCGTGCTTTGTCCCGGATGTCCTCACCGTGGTCTCTTCTACACATTAAAGAAGCTCGGTCTTACGGTTCTCGGTGATATCGGATGCTACACATTGGGTGCGGTAGCTCCTCTCGAAGCAATGGATACAACTCTCTGCATGGGCGCTTCCGTTTCATCCATCCACGGATTTACAAAAATAAGACCCGCTGATGCCAAAAAGACGGTGGCAGTTATAGGCGACAGTACATTTATGCATTCCGGTATTACGGGTCTCGTTAATATAACATATAACAAGGGCATTTCCACCGTAATGATACTTGATAACAGTATTACGGGTATGACCGGACATCAGCACAACCCTTGCACAGGCTTCACTTTGAAGGGTGAACCCGTAAGAGGTCTCCTTCCCGAAAAGATCTGCGAGGCGGCAGGTATTGCTCCCGAGCACATCAGAATAGCAGATCCCGGAGATCCCGCTTCTCTTGAAAAAATACTTAAGGAAGAGCTTGAGACAGAAGCTCCTTCCGTTATTATCGCAAGACGTCCCTGTATGCTTCTCAAGAGTGTCGTAAAGGATAGCTTCTGCATTATTGACAGCGACAAGTGTAAGAAGTGCCGCGCGTGCATGAAGATAGGATGCCCCTGTATCAGTATGGATAAGGATACAGGAAAGCCCGTTATAGACACGTCGCTTTGCACAGGATGCGGTCTTTGCGAAAAGATGTGTCGTTTTGATGCGATAAAAACTTTGAAAAGATAACATCATAGAAAGTGAGGCATAGTTTAAAAATGACAAAGAATATAATGATAGTAGGTGTCGGCGGCCAGGGAAGCTTGCTTGCATCAAGAATAATAGGTAACGCTGCACTTTCAGCAGGATATGATGTTAAGGTCAGCGAGGTTCATGGAATGGCACAAAGAGGCGGTTCCGTTGTAACATATGTAAGATATGGCGAAAAGGTAGAATCTCCTGTTATATGTGAGGGCGAAGCCGATGTTATCCTTTCCTTCGAGATCATGGAGGCTGCAAGATGGCTTTCTTATCTCAAGATAGGCGGAAGAATGATAACAAGCACACAGAAGATCAATCCCATGCCCGTTATCACGGGAAGCTGCGACTATCCCGAGGCTTTAACCGAAAAGATGGCTGAAAAGGGTGTTGACCTTACGGCTGTTGATGCAGTTGCTCTTGCCGAAGAGGCGGGAAGCTCAAAGGCTGCCAACGTAGTGCTTATAGGCGCTATGGCAAAAAGCTGCGACTTTTCTAAGGACGAGCTTTATGAAGCGATGAAAGCCTGCGTACCGCAGAAGCTTCTTGCAATAAATGAAAAAGCCTTTGAATTGGGATACAATTCTTAAATAATTACGTATATACTTTGGAGGAATTTGACATGCGGAATGGGGCTTTTGCCATTATAAACGGTAAGGTACTTGATTCGGATAAAAAAGCCTTTTTTGAAAGAAATATATTAATTTCCGACGGAAAAATAGTAAAGATCTCTACTTCGGATATTACTGAAACGGAAGCTATTATAGATGCAGAAGGCAAGTATATAATTCCGGGCCTTATAGATATGCATACCCACGGAGCATTGGGCATAGATATGCCCGAGGCTTACCATTTTTCTGCGGATGATATCTGCAGACTTATGAGAGATCATTATATACACTACGGTGTTACCACGGTATTTCCCACGTATATAACAGTTACTCTCGATGAGCTTAAGAAAGCAAGCGATAACATTTACGCCGTGTCCCGATCCGGGGACAATCCGGTCAACATATTCGGAATACACAGCGAGGGAGTATTCCTTTCTCACGAAAAGAAGGGTGCGCATGATGAAACTCTTCTCCGCAAGCCGGATATCGAAGAAATAGAATATATCTTTTCGGGATTCCCGGGTGGAAAGCATGTGTTGTCAATAGCTCCCGAAGTTGATAATGCTCTTGAGGTTATAAAGGCGGCTACAGCTAAAGGGTATGTTGTTTCTGCTGCTCATACAAACGCTACAGCAGAGCAGACAAGAAAGGGTATCGAGGCAGGAGTAAAGAGCTTTACACACCTTTATAACGGTATGCGTTCCTTCTCTCACAGAGATCCCGGAGTTGTAGGAGTTGCTTTGGCAAGTGATGCATACGTTGAGCTTATCTGTGATGGATTCCATGTCCATCCGGAAGCTATAGCTATGACAAGAAAGGCAAAGGGCTCGGATAGGGTGATACTAATCACCGATTCTGTACTCCCCGCAGGTCTTCCCGACGGTGAATATATCGAAGGAACCTTGAAGAAGATCGTTAAGGATTCAAACATTTATCTTGAAAACGGAACGATAGCGGGAAGCTCTCTTAACCTTTTCAAGGGTGTCAAGAATTATATGAGTTTCACAGGTGCAGATCTTGCGGAAGCCGTTGTGTGTGCTTCGGCAAACCCCGCAAAACTTACGGGAATATACGATATAACAGGCTCTCTTGATGAAGGAAAACAGGCAGACCTCGTTATACTCGACAAAAATATAAATATTGAAGACGTTTACGTAAAGGGCGTAAAGAAATATTCTAACCTTGCGTAAATATTTACGAAAGCAGGAATCAGACAATGAAAGAAAAATTTTATATAACTACCGCCATAGCTTATACATCAAGAAAGCCTCATATCGGTAATACTTATGAGGTAGTGTTTACCGATGCTATAGCGAGATTTATGAGACTTATCGGTAAGGATGTATTCTTCCTTACGGGAACAGATGAGCATGGTATAAAGATCCAGGAAGAAGCCGAAAAGGCAGGTATACAGCCCAAGGAATACGTTGACAAGGTAGCGGGCGAGGTAAAGGCTATCTGGGATCTTATGAATACGAGCTACGATAAGTTTATAAGAACAACAGATCCCGATCACGAAAGAATAGTTTCTGAAATATTCGACCGCCTCTATCAGCAGGGCGATATCTACAAGAGCGAATACACGGGCTGGTACTGCACCCCATGTGAGACCTTCTATACGGAAAGCCAGCTTGTAGACGGCAAGTGCCCCGATTGCGGCAGAGAAGTAAAGAAAGCAAACGAGGAAGCATATTTCTTCAGAATGAGCAAATATGCCGATCGCTTGATGCAGTACATCGAAGAAAATCCCGACTTCATTTGTCCCGAATCGAGAAAGAAGGAAATGGTAAACAATTTCCTTAAGCCCGGTCTTGCGGACCTTTGCGTTTCAAGATCCACCTTCACATGGGGCGTTCCCGTATCCTTCGATAAGAAGCACGTAATATACGTATGGATAGATGCGCTTTCAAATTATATCACCGCATTGGGATACAATGTCGATAAGGAAAAGCAGGGTGAGCTTTATAAGAAATATTGGCCATGTGATACACATATTATAGGTAAGGATATACTCAGATTCCATACTATCTATTGGCCAATTATCCTCATGGCTCTCGGTGAACCTCTTCCCAAGCAGGTATTTGGACATGCGTGGTTCTTGAACGGAATCGACAAGATGTCAAAATCAAAGGGCAACACAATATATGCCGATGAGCTGTGTGAGCTCTTCGGAGTGGATGCCGTAAGGTATTATCTTCTCAGCGAAATGCCCTACGGTAATGATGGAACAATAACATATGAGGCGGTTATAAAGAAGTACAATACAGAGCTTGCAAACAATCTCGGTAATCTCGTATCGCGTACCATCGCCATGACGAAGAAATATTACGGCGGTATAGTTCCCGTTCAAGGCACTTTGGAGGATGTTGATAATGATCTTATCAATACAACTTTGAAGGGTACCGAAACATTCATCGCAAAGATGAAAGAATACCGTGTTGCCGAGGCTTCCGAGGCGCTTTTCGATATACTCCACAGAGCGAACAAGTATATAGACGAAACAACTCCTTGGGTATTGGCAAAGAACGAGGAATCAAAGCCCCGACTTGCTACGGTAATATACAATCTTCTTGATACTATAAGAATCTGTGCATCTCTTCTTAATCCCTTTATGACCGTAACGAGTGACAAGATACTTTCCGTATTCGGTGAAAAAGCCGATTTTGAAAAGCTCTCCTTCGGAGGCTTGAAGAGCGGTATCGAGCTTTGCGACTGCGGTATGCTTTTTGCCCGTATAGAGGACGAAGAAAAGCTTCTTAAGGAAATATTCTTGAAGCATAATCCTCCCGAAGAAGCAAAGGAAGAGAAAAAAGCGGAGAAGGCTGAATCAAAGCCCGCAGCGGTTCCCGAAAAGAAGGAAGAAAACGAGGAAAACGCAGGTCTTATTACCATAGATAAGTTTATGGAAGTAAAGCTCAAGGTTGCCGAGGTCAAGGAATGCGAGCCCGTTAAAAAGAGCGATAAGCTTCTCGTTTTCAAGCTTGATGTAGGCGGAGAGGAAAGACAGGTCGTTTCGGGCATAGCTAAGTATTATAAGCCCGAAGAGCTTATAGGCAAGAAGGTGGCTCTCGTTTATAACCTTGCGCCCGCAAAGCTTCGCGGTGTTGAAAGCCAGGGTATGCTTCTCGCTTCCTCCTATACAGATGAGGAAAATAATGAAAAGGTAGATCTTCTCTTTATAGATCCTTCCGTAAAGAGCGGCTCTGTCATCAGATGACATCCCTTTTTGATACCCACGCCCATTACAATGATGAGAAATTCGATGCCGACAGGGAACAGCTTTTTGCGGACATTATCACTCCAAATGAAGTCAATCCCTTCGGCATTGGATTTATCTTGAATTGCGGTACAGATATACAAACCTCGAGGGAATGCATCGGTTTAGCCGAAGCGCATAGCTTTATGAGAGCGGCTGTCGGATTTCATCCCCATGAAGCCTCAGCTTACAGCGTTGAGGCAAGAGATGAAATAATGAGACTCGCTTCTTCCGATAAGGTGGTGGCTATCGGTGAGATCGGACTTGATTATCACTACGATTTTTCGCCTCGTGAAGTTCAGAAGCAGGTCTTTTCCGATCAGCTCGATCTTGCGGAGAAATTGAACATGCCCGTTATAATCCATGACAGAGAAGCTCACGGCGATGTAATGGACATACTTTCTGTGCATAAAAACTCTTTTGGTATTTTTCACTCTTATTCAGGAAGCGGAGAAATGGCAAAGCAAGTAATAAAGATGGGTTTTTACGTTTCTTACAGCGGTTCTTTAACGTTTAACAGCGCAGTGAATCTTCGTGAAAGCGTAAAATACGTTCCACTTGATAGACTGCTTATAGAAACAGACTCTCCGTATCTTGCTCCCGTTCCGTACAGAGGAAAGAGGAATGACTCTTCAAAAATGTACGAAACCTTAAAGAAGCTTGCGGAATTGAAGGAAATTCCGATAGACGAGCTTGCCAAAATCACCTCTGATAATGCAAAACGCATATTCGGAATGGTTGGAGCGGGATAATAGGCAGACAATTTAAACTTTCAAAAATGTGAAAGGAATGGTATATAATACGATGAAGAACAGATTGATCGCGTTAGTTTTGTGCGGTTTGATGCTTGCGGCTTTTTTACCCGTAAGTAACTCCTTCATTATTACGGCTAATGCCGCATCACCCTTGAAGCAGCGTTCCACATTCTTTACTGATGAGGATGTCGAAAATATGAGAGCGAATGCTGTCAAGTATTCTTGGGTCGCTTCTCAGCGTGACGGCAACATACAAAATGCCGACATTTATCTCGAAGGCTTCGGTTTGGAAGGAATATGGTCTCTCGCTACCTCTCAGGATATGCCGAGATGCTATGCAGTGGAATCTCCCTTGGACTGTATCAATTGTCATGATAAGCAGACAGGTTATTCCAACAACCTTTTGACAAAGCCCTGGAAGGTCACCTGCTCAAAGTGCGGTATGACCTTCCCCACAAACGATTTTGAATCGTATTATAAATCATCCCTCGACGAAAACGGTATCTTTATCCCCGGTAAGGGTGACAAAAAGTACCTTGTGAACACCCTTTATCCCGAGAAAGGTGAAAAATGGGGCGTAGATGACGGCTGGGGCGTTGCAGAAGGATCTCAGAGGTACATGTATGCCGCATATCTTGCAACACGGTACTGGGATTATGCAAGATATATGGTTGCTTATTTCTACAATTCATATCTTTATACCGGTGAGCAGAAGTACGCCGATGCCGGTATAGTTCTTCTCGACAGAGTTGCAGACCTTTATCCCGCTCTTGATATCACTCCTTATACAAGAGCTAAAGGCTTCTTCTTCAGCGACGGAGGCGGATACCAGGGAAAAATAGGCGGTTCTATTTCCGAGTGCGAATATGTTCTTCCTTTTCTTTATGCCTATGATGCATTTTTCCCCGCATTCAAGAATATGAGTAAGGAAGCATTGGATCTGCTTAAAATAAAATCCGGCGGTAAAAAAGCTACTTATCAGGACGTTATGGTAAATATCGAAAACGGTCTTGTAAAGCAGATATATCCTGCTGTTCAGACCGGTAAGATCCGTGGTAACAGCGGTATGCATCAGCGTGCTCTTGCTCTTGCGGCTGTAGTTCTTGATGATAAGACCTTATCTAAGCAGTGGCTTGATTTTGTTTTCCGTTCCGGTTCTACAACCGTAAAGAAGATAACGGGCGGTAATCTTTCAACAATATTTGTCAATGATATTGACAGGGACGGTTTCGGTAACGAGTCAGCTCCCGACTATAACTCAGGCTGGCTCAGCTTTTACTTCGACATAGCAAAGATACTCGACGGTTACGTAATTAACGGAACGGATATCTCTTACGACCTTTATCAAAATGTAAAGTTCAAGAAGATGTTCTACTCCATGATAAATCTTATTGTTTCCGATATCTATACGCCCAATATCGGTGATACACAGTACACAGGTAATCCTAAACTGTTTGTTAACCTCAATCAGACTCTTAATGCGTACCTGAAATTCGGCGATCCTCTTTTCGCTCAGGCGGCTTATCTTGTGAACGGAAATTCAGCTGAGAATCTCCGTATAGAGCCTACCGAAAAAGAGCCCGAAATGACAAAGGCGGTAGAAGAGGTAATAAAGGAACACGGTATCCTTGATATAACCTCTACTAACCTTACGGGCTTCGGCTTTGCCGCATTACAGAATGGTGTTCTTGAAGAGGCAACCGTATCAGAACCCATAAAGAATCTCGGTCTCGAAGCGGCTGATATAGAGATCCTTAATGAAAAATCGGTAGAAGATCCCGGTGCTGTCAGAGTTGAGGACGGTATCAGACTTTCTCCCGCAACAATGGCTACACTTACGTTCCCCATGGGTGGAAGCGGTGCTGTATATGACGTTGTCATCCATGTTTTGAGAGACGGAGCAAAAGGAGCATATAACGTATACATCGATGGTAAGCTTGCTCAGGAAGCACTTGAGCTCAGCGGCAAGGAAGCTCTCGGCGAAAAGGCTTATATGCGAAAGACCTTTGCTCTTACCAAGGGGTTGCACTATATTACATTCGAGCCAGTGGAAGATACCGTCGGTGCAACCATTACAGGTATTACCCTTGTGAAATCAGCAGATATAATCAAAGAGGAGAAGATTTCAACAAAAACTTCTCTTACTATGTACTACGGCAGAAACGATGGTCACGGTCATAACGATAATCTCAATCTCGGACTCTATGCGTTTAACCTTAATCTTACTCCCGACCTCGGAACTCCCGAGGTAAAGGATTCTACCGATATGATGCGTCAGTATTTTATCGAAAACGTTATATCGCATAATACCGTAATGGTTGATAAAGGACAACAGTCTGAAGTTATTGCATCCGAGCCTACACACTTTGATGACAGTGAATTTGTTAAGCTTATAAGCGTTGATGCTGCGAATGCTTATATTAAAACAGACGAATACGAAAGAACAAGCGCCCTTATAAAGTACAGCGATGATGTTTCGTATTTTGTTGATTTCTTTAAGGTTGCAGGCGGTAAGAATCATATATACAGCTTCCATTCCGCCGAATCCTCAAAGCATACCACAACGGGACTTGAGCTTACCAAGCAGACTGACTCTTCGGGAAATTATGTAGGTACTCTTCTTTCTCCCGGTATCTCTTGGGGCGGAAAGAACGATGTTACAGGCTTCCAGTATTTTACAAAGATTCGTAGGGATGAAGCGCCCAAGGGCGATTTCACCATTGATTGGGATCTTGTGGATACCTGGCAAACTGGTGCTGTTGCACAGGCTAATCTCAAGCTTCATATGCTCGGCAAATATGACAAGGTAACATTGGCTGTAGGTACTCCTCCCAGAAATAAGGCGGGAAATCCCTCTGAGCTTGAATATGTACTTGTCGAAAATGAGTCTTCCGATACACTCACATCGCTTTTCTCCGCTGTCATAGAACCTTATGCTATGGCTGAGAGCTTTATCGTATCAAGCGAGCTTGTGAACGTGGCAGCTGCAGACGGAAAAGCTGAAAAGGATTCTACAGAGATCAAGGCTATAAAGGTAGTTCTTAAGAACGGCAGAACAGATTACATAATCTGCAATACGGGCGACACATCTGTTGAATATACCATCGACGGACAGTATAAGTTCAAGGGATTCTTCGGAGTTATTTCCGTCGTTGACGGTAAGGTTTCGCTCTATTCCAACGACTCTGAGATCATCTGTGATAAGAAAACAAATAACCGTCTTACCGGCAAGGTATCCTCCTTTACAAAAGAGCTTACTGACAAGAACTATATAAATGTCACATTGGATAAGGATACGGATCCCGCATCTCTTGCAGGAAAGTACATTTATATAGATAATAATCATGCAAGAAATGCATCTTATAAGATCGTTTCCGCTGAGAAAAGCGGCAAAGAGTATAAGCTGTATATTGGTGATGTAACATTGATAGAAAGATATCTCAACGCCAATGATACATCCAAAGGCTATGTATATGATGTGACAGAAAATGCTGCGTTTTACATACCCTTGTCATACGAAGAGGGCTTCAAAGTCGAAGAAGCTACTGTCGATCTTTTCTCCGGTGCTGTGTTGTCTCACGGCGCAAAGAAAAATGTCAAAGCAGGAGAGTTTGTTTCCAATATCATGCTTACAGACAAGAACGCGGTCAAAGCATCAGAAGCGACCTCGTATACAATTACTGTTGACGAAAGCTTTGGTGACGGTGCGCTGTTTGAAGTGAAAGACGGAGCTCTTTACGCAAAGTCCGACATCTCAACGACAAGCAACATAACATATTCGTTGAATTTGAAAGTAACAACTGATAAGGGAAATTGCAATGTATTGGCTTCTTTGTCAACAATGTCCGCAAGTGCCGAAAAGACGGCAAGATATGTTGATCTTCCTCTTACGTATATAGCTCCGGAAGGAGAAAATGATGATCCTGCCATATCCGACGATCCGGTTTCTAATGAAAACGGTGGTATCTTCATCTGGATAATTATCGGAATAGCGGTAGTTGCCGCGGCGGGTGGTGCAGTATTTGTGTTATCCAAAAAGAAAACAAATAAATAAAGTTTCATTTCTTTAACATTTACCGTCTGATCCTTCTATGGGTCGGGCGGTTTTTGTTTAATGTTTTTTATGTTTTCTATTTACATATGTAAAATATTTTGCTATAATAACGGATAAAGATCATGAGAAAAATGAAACTTCTTTATGCTCGGATGGTCGTTTTTCTAAAAGAAAGGATGCAAGTCTGAAAGCAGACTTCAGAATATAGGGATAGTATGATAAAAAAGCGGTTATTTGCGATAATAATGGTTTTATCGCTTCTTTGTTCCTGTTCGTTGGAAAGTGGGGAGAACGTAATGATAAATGAGTTGAATGACAGAGTAAATGTTGAATATGCATTAAGCGGTGTGGACGCTCTCGGAAGAGTAATAGAGCCTGCGGGTGAGACAAACGGCAGACTTGTAGGCATGTTCTATACACTTTGGCTCGGTAATTATTTTTCCGATGAAGGCGTTCCTTATTTCAACGGATTATACGATATGTCAAAAATGAAGCATGATGTCATATATTCCGGAGGCGGTTCGCCTTTTACTAAAATGCATTTCTTTGCAAAGCCTCTTTTCGGTTACTACAATCAATGCGACCTCTGGGTTGTGGATAAGCATGTTCAGATGTTTATTGCCATGGGACTTGATTTTTTGGCTATAGATACTACAAATAACGATTTTTATCCCAAGCCCCTGGAGGTGCTTTTGAAAACCCTGGAAAGTTACCGTGCACAAGGGTATAAGGTGCCCAAAATCATGTTCTTGACAAATACTCAGTCCCATGAAAGAGTAACGGAATTGTACGAATTTATGTATAAGGATGGAAGATACAAGGAGCTTTGGTTCTGCGACGAGGATGAGGGAAGAAATAAGAAGGGAAGACCTTGGCTTACTATGCGATCTGAGCAAAGAGGAAACCTTTCAAGAGAAGTATCCGCTTTCTTTTATTTCAGAGATTCTCAATGGCCAAATGAGTCATTTAAATCAAATGGTTTTCCGTGGATAGAATTTGTACGTCCTCAGCCCGTTCATAACGGCGTTATAAGTGTTTCTGTGGCTCAGAATAACGGTATGCATATGAGCACATCCGTACAATATAAAAACAGCCCCAACGGTAAAGATTATTACAATTCCAATTGGGGACGCGGTTATACCTCTGCGGCAGGGGAAAACAATGCCGAACTTGTAAATGAAGGTGCCAATTTTCAGGAGCAGTGGGATATTGCCATAAAGTCCGATGCAAGAATAGCTTTTGTTCTCGGCTGGAACGAGTGGGCGGCTTTGAAATTGGTTGCAAAGGTTGACGGCATAGGTCAGACTGTTGTTTTCTTTGACCTTGCCGATGTGGAGTTTTCACGTGATATCGAGCCTATTGCGGGATATTACGGAGACAATTTCTATATGCAGCTTATAAAGAATATCCGTGAATTCCGCGGACAGAGCGGAAAAGGTATTTCCGTTCAGAATGCTAAGATAAAGAGTGATTATATCTCAGATGCGTGGAATGATGTGACATCGGGTGTCACCGACTTTTCGGGTGTAAAATCAAGAGATCATGTCAATTGCGATAGATCCAATGTTTATAAGAACGATACAAAGATCAATGACATAACTTCTATCCGTGTGGCTCAGGATGATAAAAACGTACATATCCTCGTTACAACAGCGGAAAAGATCACTGAGGCTTCTGATGATAAATGGATGAACCTCTGGATCAGAAATGACGGTGAAGTTTCAAGCCCGTGCGGTTACCATTACGTTATCAATCGTTCGAGGGACGTTAGCTTTGCAAATATAGAAAAACTCACAACGGATGGTGCTGAGGTTGAGGGTGCAGCTTCTGTTGTCATATATGAAAATCAGATACAGTATTCCGTTTCCAAGGATTTCTTTACGGATTCATTTGAAATTAAAGCAACGGATAATGTGGATCTTACGGCAGACATTATGTCACTTTATACTACGGGCGACAGTGCGCCATACGGAAGGCTGAATTATTCATTCAGCTTGAAGTAATATCACGAACTTTTTAGAAAGGATGTACAAAGCTATGAAAGAAAGTATTTCCCCCTTGAAGAAAAATGTATCCTATTACAGTGAAAGAATACGGAATAATATTCTCAGAAACATAGAAAAATACGATTGGGCAAAAAAGGAAAGAGATAATACTGTCGCTGCAGCCGAAGAGGCATGTAAGCTTGATTACGATCATCTGTGGTCTCTTTTGCCTACACAGGATATGCCCAGGAGCAGCTATTTCAGAAATGTCCACGGGTGCATTAATTGCGGAGGATTGCAGTATCACTATACTGTGCCTTGCGGCTCCGTCGAGTGGAAATGCGTATGTCCCGAGTGCGGTATGACATTCCCAACGAATGATTTCGAATCTTATTATAAGTCTTCTCTTGACGAACATGGCAATTTTATTCCCGGGAAAGGTGACAAAAAATATCTTAAAAATATCCTTTATCCCGAAAAAGGCGAAGGATGGGGAGTGGATGACGGCTTCGGCTATAAGAGTGATAACGGCGAAGCTTATCCCTATGCGGCGTATATTGCCGTTGAAAGATGGGCGAGATACGTTCCGAGAAAGCTTTTGCTTCCGTTATGCAAGGCGTATGTGTATACAGGCGAGCAGAAGTATGCCGATCGAGCGATACTCCTTCTTGACAGAGCTTCCGATCTTTATCCCGAGCTTGATATAGTTGATTATACCCCCGAGCGAGGCTTATATCTTGCCCACGGCGGAGGAGGTCAGGGGAAAATAGCGGGATGCATAGAGGAATGCATTTATGTTGATCCATATCTGGAGGCATATGATCTCATATATCCCGCTTTCGAGAATATGAGCAGAGAGACTCTTGATTATATCTGTAAAAAGTCAAAGGGGACGAAATCAGATCATATCGACATAATGTGCAATATAGAAAACGGCTTTATCCTTCAGATGCTTCCTGCGGTCAAAACAGGAAAGATAAGAGGTAACAACGGTTACCATCAGACAACTCTTGCACTTGCCGCTGTGGTTCTCGATCATAAGGAAGTGTCGAAGGAAATTTTTGATTTCGTGTTCCGAAGCGGTTTTGTGTCAACAAAAAGGATTGAAGGCGGAAATGTAAACGACCTGCTTGTAAGGGATGTAGACAGAGACGGAATCGGAAATGAGGCGTCGTTGGCATACAATGCCGGCTGGGTTGAATGCTTTCTGCTTTCTGCGCAGATATTGGACGGATATAAAATAACGGGAACGGATATATCCTATGATATTCTCGGTAACGTGAAATTCAAGAAAATGTTCAGTGCTATGGAGAAGCTTATAATATCCGGAAAGTTTTCTCCGAATATAGGCGATGCTTTCAAAACCGGTAATCCTCAAAGAGCTATGAGCCGTGAAGCATATATCGTGGGCTTCAAAAGATACAGAACCGAAGAACTTGCCTTGGCTCTGTACGAAGTGGTCGGTCATGATCTTGATAAGCTTCCCAAGGATATCAAGGACGAGAATCCCGAAGAATATATAGAGGATATCAAACGTATTGCAACCGAAGCCTGCAGTGATTTTCCCGTATACTCCGATAACCTTACGGGATACGGAATGGCTGTTTTGCAGAATACCGATAAAAGTATAAACGATAAAACAGCTCTCACCATGTACTATGGCAGGACGTCGGGACACGGTCACTTAAATGCACTTGATCTGGGACTCTATGCTTACGGTATAAATCTTTCTCCCGATCTCGGTACTCCCGAGTATAAGGATGCCTATGACATGATGCGAAGGTACTTCATTCATCATACCATAAGCCATAATACGGTCATTATAGGCGGTAAGAAGCAAGAAGGAGTATGGGGCGGACGAACATCTCATTTTGATTCGGGAAGCTTTGTTAAGCTTGCAAGCAATGAATTTAAGGCATATTCCGGTATAAAACGATTTAAAAGAACGAGTGCGCTTATAAGCTATGATGACAATGTGTCTTATGCCGTAGACTTTTTCTCCGTTGCGGGAGGTAAGGAGCATACATACATTTTCCACGCCGCCGAATCCGATTCTTATGAAACCGAGGGTCTTTCCTTGATTAAGCAGACCGATGAAAACGGTAACTATAAAGGAACTCTTCTTTCCGAAAATATTGGGTGGGGCGAGGTCAATGATGACAGCGGCAGACAGTATCTGACAAAGGTCAGAAGAGATGATTCTCCCAAAGGAGATTTTTCCGTAGATTGGTCGTTGAAAGATACATGGGATACTGCGGAATCGGAGGGCATCCATATGAAGCTTCATATGGTTGGAAGCTTCGATAAAGTGATGCTTGCGGTGGGTACTCCACCGAGAAATATGACGGGTAACCCAACTGAACTTGAATACGTTTTTGTTGAAAGAAAAGGCGAAGAGGAGCTTTCTTCTCTGTTTACATCTGTAATAGAGCCTTACGATAAATGCGGCAGTTACATAGATACTGTTGAATATGCTTTTGTCAGAGTCTCCGAGGGCGCTTGTGATATACCCGTAAAGACTTTGAAGGTCACAATGAAAAACGGACGTATCGATTATATTATATATAACGATTCAGCAATAAGAGATAAAGAGTATATTATAGACGAAAAGTATTTATTCAAAGGATTTTTCGGCGTTATATCTGTTGATAAAGACGGAAGCAAAAGAATATATGCAATGGATTCAACGAAGATCTGCGATATTTCTCTGACTCCGCATTTTTCCGGTGAGATCGTCTCCTTCACAAAGGAATTGACAGACAAAAACGAAATAACGGTCAAATTGAAAGGTGAAATCTCCGAAAGTGATCTTGTCGGAAGATACATAAACGTTGACAATGAATCGATAAAGAATCCGTCGTATAAGATACTTTCCGCTGAAAAGCAAGGGGAATACTATAAGCTTGATATAGGAGATATAACTCTTACTTGTGCATATGCCGATCCTTCCGATCTATCCAAAGGTTATCTTTATGATATATCCGAGGGCGACGAATTTGCAATACCTCTGTCATTTTGCATAAAAAGATAGGTCTGTTTTTATACAAAAAGCTTAAAAAGGGATAGACGTAAATATGATAACACACAGAACTCCGTTAAAAAAGAACGTATCTTATTACACAGAAAAAATGCGTGAGAATATACGCAGAAATATTAACGGATATAAATGGGCACGGGAAGAAAAGGAAAAGGTGATAAAAAGAGCCGATGAAATATGCCTTATGGGGTACGATTATCTCAGATCTCTTTTTACAACTCAGGATCTTCCCCGCTCAAGCTACATAAGACACCCGAAGGGATGTTTGAACTGCGGTTTTGTTACTCAATACTATAAGGTGGATATAGAAAACAACGATTGGAAATGCGTTTGTCCCAATTGTAATGCGGTATTTCCGACAAATGATTTTGCATCTTATTATAAATCGTCTCTTGATGAGAACGGCAGTTTTGTGATCGGTAAGGGTGATAAAAGATATCTTAAAAATATCATCTGTCCCGAAAAAGGTGAATCTTGGGGCGTCGATGACGGGTACGGCTTTACTACCGATGAGGGTAATATTTATTCTCATGTTGCTTATATAAACTGTACACGGTGGGCAACGTATATACCGAGAGAGCTTCTTACTCCTCTTTGTAAGGCGTACCTTTACACCGGTGAACAGAAGTATGCCGATGCGGCAATAATTCTTCTTGACAGAGCGTCCGATATTTATCCCACGCTTGATATAAGGGAATATACTCCCGCAAGGGGATTTTATCTTCAGCACGGCGGAGAAGGACAGGGAAAGCTTGCAGGACGTATAGAAGAATGCATATATCTCGTTCCGTATATAACGGCTTATGATCTCATTTTTCCTGCTTTCGGCACAATGAGTGAAGAAGCCCGAAAGTTTATATTTTTCCGCTCCAAAGGAGAAAAGAATAGTTACACCGATATAATGTGCAATATTGAGCAGGGACTTATTCTTCAGATACTTCCCGCAGTAAAGCACGCTCAGATGCTCGGTAACAACGGTCTTCACCAAAGAACGTTGGGGTTGGCGGCTGTTGTTTTAGATCATGCAGAGCATACAAAGGAAATGCTTGATTTTGTCTTTAAAACGGGAGAGATCAAGTATGACTCAAGAGTTGACGGCGGAAATGTAAGCAATCTTCTCGTCAGGGATGTAGACAGAGACGGATTTGGAAACGAAGCGTCACCGTTTTACAATTCCGTATGGATAGAAGAATTACTTCCTCTGGTAAAGATCCTTGACGGATATACGATTTCGGGTACGGATATTTCTTATGATATATTTGGAAATCACAAATTCAAAAAGATGCTTACGGGAATGCAGAAGCTGATAATTTCGGGAAAGTATACTCCTAATGTGGGGGATGCCTCCCATGCGGGCAATCCGGAGCTATTCTTAAATCTTGAGACTTGCGTTGCCGCCTTTAAAAAGTACGGCGATGACATATTCGCACAGTCTGCATTGACTGCCTGCAAGAATGATCTTGATAAGCTTCCGAGAGACCTTACAGACGACGATCCCGAATCTTATATAGAACACATAAAGAAAATAGTAGAAGAAAAGGGAACACTTCGCGGTAATTCCAATGATCTGACAGGATACGGTATGGGTATTCTGCAGGACGGTGACACGAACGGAACTGCATTGACGATGTACTACGGCAGAACAACAGGTCACGGTCATTTAAACAGTCTCGACCTTGGTCTGTATGCCTTCGGACTTAATCTGTCTCCCGATCTCGGCACTCCCGAGTACAAGGATGCTTTTGACATGATGCGGAAATACTTTGTTCATCATACCGTAAGTCATAATACCGTCATGGTCAATGACAGGGAGCAAAAGGGAATATGGAGCGGAAGATCACTTCACTTTGATTCGGGTGAATTTGTAAAGCTTGTAAATTCGGAAGCTCCGAATGTATACGAAGAGGTATTGGATTATAAGAGGACCTCTGCGCTGATAAAGGTCAATGAGTCACGGTCTTATGGTGTCGATTTCTTCTCAGTAAAGGGCGGAAATAACCATAAGTATATTTTCCATTCCGCAGAATCAGCTTCGTATGCTTGTGAGGGCTTGGATATGCTCCACCAAAAGAATGAAAGCGGAGAATATGTCGGTACTATGCTCTCACACAATGTTGAATGGGGGGCAGTAAATGATCCTTCGGGATACCAATATTTTACAAAGGTGCGCCGCGGAAATTTCCGTAAGGAAGGCTTTATGATCGATTGGGCGCTAAAAGATACGTGGGGAGCCTCGGAGGTTGAAAACGTTCATCTCAGAATGCACATGACAGGAGGATACGGAGGTGTAACACTTGCTGTCGGTACTCCTCCGAGAAATAAGCCCGGGAATCCTTCCGAACTCGAATACGTTTTCGTTGAAAATAAATGTGATAGCGGTGATCTTTCATCCTTGTTTACCGCTGTGTTTGAACCGTATACGGATAATGAGCCGTTTATAGAATCTATCGAAAGAGCGGCTGTGGAGCTTGATTCATGTGTTATTGACGATGATACGGTCATTGCACTTAAAATAAAGCTTAATAACGGAAGATGCGACGTCGTAGTGTATAACGATTCGAACGATCACACAAAAGAGTATATTATAGACGGAAAATACAGCTTCAGAGGCTTTTTTGCCGTATTTTCCCAAGATAACAAAGGCAAGTTATCCATATATGCAAATGACTGCTCATCTGTCAACGGAAAAGATATTATATCGCATCTTACGGGTACTGTCTTATCTTTCACAAAAGAACTTACGGATAAGAATTTTATCAGGGTAAAATTTAATAACGCGGAAAAAGTAACTCCCGAGATGCTTTCGGGAAGATATTTATATGTAAAAAATAACTCACCCAAGAATCCGTGCTATAAGATATTGTCGGCACAATTTTGTAAAGATCATTTTGAGCTTGATATAGGAGATGTAACCGCAATATCTTCATACAAGGATCCTTACGATTTCAGTAAGGGATATAATTACGATATAAGCGAAAACGATACGTTTTCAATACCGCTTTCGTATATGATCTGATAAAAAATCGGGGTCGCTTCAAGCTTGTATGAAGTGATCCCGTATTTTTTTATCTTTGTGGAACTTTTGTTTAATACGGGTAGTCTAAACGATATAAAACAAATAAAGGAGTAAATACAATGAAAAAGATCATTCTTTCTGCACTCGCGCTTATTATCAGCACGTCTATGCTTTTTTCCTGCGGTACAACTGCTGTCATCGGAGAAAAAAACGGTGAAGTGAAAAATGAAGACGGGGAAATTGTACATCGTGATAAAAATTCTGTTTTCGACGGAATATTTTCCGGTTCAAGGGACATGATGGCTGATGCGGAAACGGAATTGAGCGGAGCGGGTATGGCACCGTCGGGAAAGGATTTTTCAGAAGAGAAAGACGAGGTTGAAAGAGAGCCGTATATGCCCTCCGAACCTTCCGAAAATACAAATATCAGCGCAGGCACTCTTACGGCAGGCGAGTGGAGAGATAACAGTAATTATGCCGAGTTTTTAAAGCTTCTCAATCAAAATGAGTGGTACAGCTATATGAAGACGTGGAATATGTTTCCGTCCCACCGAATCGCGGTCAATACTGTCAGCGGTGAAAAAGCACTAAGCGGTGTAAAGCTTACTTTGACCGATGAAAACGGTACCGTACTTTGGAACGGAGTATCCGATCATGACGGAAATGCATATATGTTTTATGATCTTGCATCCGAAAAAGGCGGATCAAAGCCCGCAAAGATCGTTTATGCCTTGGGAGATGTCAGCGGCGAATACACACTTGGTACGATCGAAGAGCCGGTAACATTAGACATATCTGAAGAAGCTTCCGAAAATAAGAAGAAGCTCGACCTTATGTTCATGATAGATACCACGGGATCGATGGGAGATGAACTGTCATACCTTCAGGAAGAGCTGAAGGACGTTATACTTCGTGTTTCCGAGGAATATAAAAATATGGATATACGCTTATCTGTAAATTTCTACAGAGACCACGGTGATGAATACACAGTAAGATATTTTAAATTTAATAACGATGTCAATGAAGCAATTAAAAATCTGACCGAGCAGCGTGCCGACGGCGGCGGAGATTATCCTGAGGCTGTTGATGAAGCTTTTGAAAACGCTGTCGATACGCATCAATGGGATGAAGATTCGATCAAGCTTATGTTTTTCGTTCTCGATGCGCCTCCTCATTCGGACAGAGAGGGAAGTGTGGAGAAAATGTATAATACTGTTTTAAACGCTTCTGAAAAAGGCATACGTGTGATGCCTATAGCTTCAAGCGGTGTCGATAAGGAAACGGAATATCTTCTCAGAACGATGGCTGCGGTAACGGGAGGAACATATATATTCCTTACGAATGACAGCGGTGTCGGCGGGGATCATATAGATGCCTCGGTCGGAGATCACAATGTGGAAAAGCTCAATGATCTCCTTGTAAGAGTAATAAAGGAATATTGCGCATAAATAAGAGCAAAAAGAAAAGGGATCCGCATTTTTGTGCGGATCCCAAGTGCGTTATTCACTTAATTATAAGCTTATTATTACCAATATGTTTGCGATTACTGGAGAATATAAACTACTATAGCAACAATAACGAAAACTATGGAAAGTATGGTTGTGAGCTTGGAAAGAATAGCTTCCTTCTGCTTGCTCTTTGCTTTGCCGTAGAATGTATCGGAATTTCCGGAAATAGCGGACATTCCTGTGTTCTTACCGGACTGCATGGAAACCAATACTGTAATAGCGATAGCGAAGATTATGAGAAAAACGCAAAGAATGGTTACAAAAACATCCATAATTCTTCTCCCTTATATCTTAGTCGCTGATGTAAGGCAATATAGCTATCTGACGAGCTCTCTTAACAGCGATGGTAAGCTGTCTCTGATGCTTTGCACATGTACCTGTTATTCTTCTGGGGAGTATCTTTGCTCTCTCGGAAATGAATTTGCGAAGTCTGTTAGCATCTTTGTAATCAATATGCTCGATTTTGTCAGCACAGAAAGCACATACTTTTTTTCTCTTTCTGTTCTTAAAGTTTTTCTGTTCTCTATCCATAATACGAAACCTCCTTGTAATATTTGATGCGGATTACCGCTGTTGATTTATCAGAAAATTACTCTCGACCCCGATCAAAAGGGAAGATCGTCGTCTGCGGACATTTCTTCAAATGCCACATCTCTGGGGTTTGCACTGAAGGGAGCGGGAGAGGGAACCGAGCCGTAAGGAGACGATGTAGAATCGTCCTTTCTGCCGACAAATTCGACCTCATCTGCCACAACCTCTGTTGTGTAACGTTTCTGATTGTTCTGGTCGACCCAAGTGCGTGTTTGAAGTGAACCGCAAACCAGGATCGGTTTACCCTTTTGGAAATACTTCGAAACGAATTCGGCATTCTGTCTCCAGCTGACAATGTTTATGAAGTCTGTCTGCTGCTGATCACCTGCTTTTGCAAAGCGTCTGTTTACAGCAATAGAGAAAGAACATACGGGAACACCTGTGGGAGTTTGTTTAAGCTCGGGATCGCTTACCAGATTGCCTACTAAAATAACCTTGTTAAACGCCATAAACGTACCTAAGTTATCCTTCCGATTAAAATTTTCCGGGCGTGATTACTCGCCGTCTTTGATGATGATGGAACGAAGTATACCGTCGGTAATGTTGAAGATTCTGTCAAGCTCGCGAGGGAACTCGTGACCGGATGTGAACTTAACGAGAGTGTAGTAGCCCTCTGTAAGATCATTGATCGGGTATGCAAGTCTTCTCTTACCCCAGTCGTTTACTTCATCGATAGTTGCATTCTCGCTGATGAGAGTTGTGAACTTTTCGACAACGGCTTTGGAACCCTCGTCACCAAGCTCGGGGCTGACAACGAAGATTGTTTCGTACTTAGATTGGATCTTTTCCATGATCTGCACCTCCTTTTGGACGTTAGGCCGTTCGGGAATTTCACCCATTGAACGGCAAGAAGAAATTGTAATAAACTTCCGTAAGTGTTATACGGCATTTAACACCAACCGTACACACATACTCTGATATTATACACTATTAAGCTTGAATTGTCAATATAAAAATACAATTTTTTTTTTAAAAATCTGTTTTTTCGTTTTTCACTATTGATGCTTATCGACAAGCCGGCAGAAAAAGTATATCGCTAATTGAAGAATATTTTATTGATATTGACAAAAAACTGTATTGATGTTATAATTTATTGACGTACAAGCATTATTGTGTACTTCATTTTCGGTTCACCCCGGCAATTGCATCATATTAATATTAATTTTTAGGAGATACTATGAAAAAACTGACTTTTCTTATAATGGCTTTCGCCGTTATGCTTGCCTCATGCGGTAATGGACCCGTGAATACAACGGGTACTTTGCAGACCGGAGTGAATAGCGCTCCCGTTTCATCTGAAGAAGATCTTTTCTATGGCTTTGAGCATCTTGAGCCCAGAGCCGACATGCAGGATTTTGAGCTCGTTGTTTTCACACGCGGCGAAGAAAGTGGACGAGGTGCATGGAAGACTATTGACCTTATTGCGGAAGAAAAGAACGACGAACCCATAAACGATGCTATTTATGAGAGAAACAACCTTATCGAGGAAAAATACGGCTTTAAAATAAGAGAAATCGTATCGCCTAAGGATCAGCTCGGCCAAGCCCAGAGGGAGATCAACGCAGGCCAGAATCCTTATAACCTTATAATTGCCGACGGAAAAACGAGCGCAACTCTCGGCATGGGCGGTTATCTTTGCGATCTCAAGAATGCATCCAACCTTGTGCTACAAGCTCCATGGTGGGATCAGTATGCCAATAAAGACCTTTCAATAGGCGGTAAGCTTTATTTTACAACAGGTGACCTTTCCATATCATGTATGGATGCAACATGGGTGACCTTCTTCAACAAAGCTGTTCAGGAGACATACAATATCGAAGATCTTTACGCTCTCGCAAATAACGGCGAATGGACTATCGATAAGGTATCCGAGATTACAAAGAAGATATCTGCAGACGTGAATTCTGACGGTAAATACGATGTTAATGACAGATACGGATATGCATATGAGCCTTTTAACAATTATGCACTTTTCCATTCTTTGGGATGCTCCATAGTATCTAAGGATGCTGATGATTTCCCGACGCTTTCCGTTTTCTCGGCAAAGTCGCAGGAGGTATTTGAAAAGATCCGTGAAATATCCGATGACGATATTAATTATTATCAGGATTGGTCAGCAGCTATTCTCGGTGTTCAGAAGGATAACAGAGCGCTTTTATCCGCTACAACAATGTACACCGTAAGAACGGAATACAGAAAGCATGAACAGGATTACGGTATACTCCCCATGCCCACATATGAAAAGGGAGACAATTCTGCAAATGTTGTAAGTGTAGCCACAAGCGGATCTCTCTATTCCGTTCCCACAACATTTCTCGGCGATCTGGACAGAGTATCTTATGCAATAGAAGCTCTTTGCCGTGAATCCAAGGATACCTTGCGTAATGCTTATTACGATGTGTCCCTTCAGGGCATCGTTGTCCGCGATGAGGAATCTGCGGCAATGCTCGATATCATCTTTGCAAACCGCCGTTATGACCTTGCCATAATTTATGATTGGGGCGGCTGGTACACTTATTTCTACACCTTGTGGAGAAGTAAAGGCTCAGATTTTGCTTCTACCTACGATAAGCAGAAGGATGCGACGAACAAAGCAATTCAGAGCACTATCGATTCTTACTTAGCCAATTTCGATTGATATCGGATATAATTTGAAAATTTTGACCTGTCTTAAGTGCAAAAATGCTTAGGATAGGTCATTTTTGTATTGACAAAAATGAAAAAAAGTAATATAATTAACACAACACATCATGATTCGCTTTGCGGCTTACCAATATTCCCCAAGCGTTCATATCAAAACTATTTTAATATTTTAGGAGGAATTATGAAGAAATTATGAAGAAATTGGCTTTACTTATGGCTCTTCTTATGATGACTTCCGCTGTTATGCTTACCTCCTGCAGCGATGGTCCCGTAAAGAATACGGGTTCTCAGCAGACAGGCACAGCTACAGCTCCCGTTTCATCTGAAGAAGATCTTTTCTACGGTTTTGAGCATCTTGAGCCGAGAACCGACATGCAGGATTTCGAGCTCGTTGTTTACTCTCGCGGCGAAGAGAGCGGTTACGGCACGGCTTGGATGACGATCGACCTTATTGCTGAAGAGATCACCGACGAACCCATAAACGATGCTGTTTATGAAAGAAACAATATTATCGAAGAAAAGTATGGTTTTACTATTAAAGAGATCATATCTCCGAAAGATCCTGCTGTTCAGGCTCAGAATGAGATCAAAGCAGGTCAGACTGCGTTTAACATGATAATTGCAGACGGTAAGAACAGTGCCATTCTCGGCATGGGCGGTTATCTCTGCGACCTTAACAATGCTTCCAACCTCGTGCTTGAAGCACCCTGGTGGGATCAGTACGCAAACAAGGACCTTTCAATAGGCGGTAAGCTTTATTTTACAACAGGTGACCTTTCCATGTCCTGTATGGATGCTACATGGGTAACCTTCTTCAATAAAGATGTTCAGGAGACATATAATGTTGAAGACCTTTACGAGCTTGTCAATAACGGAGAATGGACTATCGATAAGGTAGCTGAGATCACCAAGAAGATATCTGCGGATGTAAATTCCGACGGCAGATACGACGTAAACGACAGATACGGATATGCATATGAACCTTTCAATAACTATGCACTTTTCCATTCCTTGGGATGCCAGATAGTTTCCAAGGATGCGGATGATTTCCCGACACTTTCCGTTTTCTCAACGAAATCTCAGGAAGTATTTGAAAAGATCCGTGAGATATCCGATGATGATCAGAACTATTTTCAGGGATGGTCCGGTGAAGTCCTTTCGGTTCAGCAGGATAACAGAGCCCTTTTCTCTGCTACAACCATGTATACTATAAGAGCTGCTTACAGAAAGCTCGAGCAGGATTACGGTATACTTCCCATGCCCGTATATGAAAAAGGCGACAATACAGTAAACGTTGTAAGCGTTGCTACCTGCGGTTCTCTCTATTCCGTTCCTACATCGCACCTCGACGATCTCGACAGAATATCTTATGCAATGGAAGCTCTTTGCCGTGAATCCAAGGATACATTGCGTAAAGCTTATTACGATGTATCCCTCCAGGGTATCGTTCTTCGTGACGAAGAATCTGCGGCAATGCTCGATATCATCTTCGCAAACCGCCGTTATGACCTCGCTATAATATATGACTGGGGCGGCTGGTACACATATTTCTACAATTTGTGGAGAAATAAGGGCTCCGATTTCGCTTCTACATATGACAAGCAGAAGGAAGCTACAAATACAGCTATTCAGGCTACGATCGATTCTTACTTAGAGAATTTTGATTGATCTTTAATTGAATAATTAATTTGACCCATCCCGGATGTTTTCATCTTGGATGGGTCATTTTTCTTAGGTAAATAAACCGTTTATATTATTTTATGATTCCTGTAAGAAGATACCTTATCTTTTCTTCCACGCCCTCGGGGGTCATCATTATAGCATCCTCAAGATTTCCCGCAAAGGGAGCAGGGGTACGCATATTTCCGTAAACAAGGGGCTCGGCGTCGAGATAATCAAATCCCTTTTCAACAACACGGCGTACTATTTCCGATCCTACTGAAAATGCGGAAGCGGCTTCGTGAACAACAAGTATACGTCCCGTCTTCTTTACGGATTCAAGTACAGTTTCAAAGTCCATGGGAACTATGGTGCGAAGGTCTATAAGCTCTATAGAAGCATCCGGTACCTTCGCCATAGCCTTTTTGCAAAGCTCTACACCTATTCCGTAGGTGACTATCGTAAGATCGTTTCCGCCTTCCACGATATTGGCTTTACCCAAAGGAACAGTGTATTCTTCTTCGGGAATATCCATCTTATCGTAATAAAGATTTCTGTTTTCCATAAAGATACACGGAGTATCGTCGCGTATTGCACTCTTTAAAAGTCCTTTAGCATCGTAAGCATTGGAAGGGCATATGACCTTGAATCCGGGAGTCTGGCAGAACCAACCCTCAAGTGTCTGGGAATGCTGTGCCGCCTCTCTCGTTCCTATTCCGTAGGGCGTACGAATAGTTATGGGAAGGGTGAACTGCCAGCCCGACATAAGATCTGCCTTCGCAGCCTGATTTACAAGCTGATCCATACAAGCCGTAATAAAGTCCATATACATTATTTCGGTAACGGGACGGAGACCTGCCATTGCCGCACCGACGCAAAGACCTGTGAAGCCCGCTTCTGATATAGGTGTATCCATAGCACGCATAGCACCGAATTTTTCGTAAAGACCGCGTGTGGCGTTCCAAACACCGCCGTATTCTCCGACGTCTTCCGCTATTACAAATACCTTTTCGTCTCTTTCCAATTCTTCGTGAAGAGCCTCGTTTATCGCATCAAGCATATGTATTGATTTCATGTTTCGACAATTCCTTCCTTTCAGATTTCGTATCTTTCACGGATCTTGTTAAGAAATCCCTCCGTATCGGGAAGGGGACTTTCCTTACCGTAAGCAATAGCGGATTCGATATCGCTGTTTACCTCTTCCGTAAGCTTAAGAATATCTTCCTCTGTCATAATGCCTTTTTCAATAAGGCGTTCGGAATAGACCTTAATGGGATCGTGTGCCGCCCATCTTGCAACAACGTCCTTGGGACGGAAAATATCAAGATCTCTTATGACTCTGCAATGACCTTCAACTCTGTATGTCTTGAATTCTATAAATGTGGGACCTTCTCCGGAACGTGCTCTTTCCACCGCTTCAGCCGTTTTTTCTATGCAATCGTCAAGATCGTTTCCGTCTGCGGGATATCCTGCCATTCCGTAGCCGTACGCTCTCTTGTAGAGATCGGGATCGGAAAGTGTTTTGTATGAAGGTGTTGTTGCAGCAAAAAGATTATTTTCACATGCAAATATGACGGGAAGCTTCCAAAGAGACGCCATGTTCATAGCCTCGTGGCACCAACCCTCGTTTGATGCACCCTCACTGAAGAAGCAGACCGTAACTCTTCCGTCCTTTTTGTACTTGGAAGCGTATGCCGTTCCCAATGATACCGTTACTCCGCCGCCTACTATTCCGTTTCCACCCATAAGACCTTTTGCGGGATCAAAAAGATGCATAGATCCGCCGTAGCCACCGGAAAGTCCTGTTTTCTTCCCCATAAGCTCCGCAAATATTCTGTTTAGGTCGCATCCCTTCGCAATGGCATGGCCGTGTCCGCGGTGAGTAGAGAATATATAGTCCGAATCCTCAAGATTGAGGCATACGCCGAGAGCTATCGCCTCTTCACCCGTATAGCAATGTACGGCACCGTCAACAAAGCCGTGGTTTGCAAGATCCTTGATAACACGTTCGAATTCACGCATTATCATCATAGTTTTTAAATTCTCACGATAATTATTCTTATCACGCATATATCGTTCCTCCGTATTTACATTATTGTTATACCGCCATCCGCAACGAGTATCGCACCGTTGATATAGGACGAATCATCGGATGCAAGAAACAGTGCGGTTTTTGCTATTTCTTCGGGAAGACCCCAACGGCGTAAGGGCGTTCCTTTTGTCAGAAAAGCCTGCTCATCAAACTTGGGATCATTGAGATTTGATTCCTTGACCATCTCGGTACGGATAGCCGCGGGAGCTATACAATTAACTCTGATATTTTCGGGACCGTATTCCACAGCCATTGAACGTGTGAGAGAAACGGTGGCACCCTTTGTTGCCGTGTAAGCATCGCATTCGGGAATACCGATAACACCGGCGGAGCTTGATGTATTAACGATAGCGCCGCCTCCCGCTTTTCGCAAAAGGGGAATACCGAATTTACAGCAGTAGAAAAGTCCGAAAAGATTTATGGAGAGTATCTTGTTCCATATTTCTATAGGCAGATCGGTAACGATATTATCACGTCCGCCCAAAAATACAGAAGCGTTGTTATAGATGATATCAAGCCTTCCGTAAAGCTTATCGATGGTATTCATCGCTTCCTCGACCTGCTTGGGATCGGATATATCGGTCTTGATAAACTTGACCTTCAAGCCCTTATCCGTAAGCTCCTTTTCCAAAGATATTCCTGCATCCTCATTTACGTCAAGCATTATAACGGTTGCTCCTTCTTCGGCAAAGAGCCTTGTTCCCGAGCCTCCGATACCCGAAGCTCCGCCCGTAATAACGGCGATCTTGTTTTCCAATTTCATTTTTCGTGACCATCCTTTCATGTGTTGATATTATATATAGTAAGAAAAACGTTTTCTTAATTTTCCCGATATTCGCAGATACCCTCAAATTCCCGAGGGCATCTGCGTATCTTACTCAATATTTGCCTTTAAAAGAAGCGTTGGCTTGATAAGAAGAACATGCTCGGGCTTCCATCCCGCATGACCGTAGCTGTGAGTTTTATTTATATACTCATATGCATACGACGCCGCAAGCTTGCCAACTTCCTCCTGATTCTGTGATATCGTAGCCTTTACAATATCCTTTTTTATATATTCCGAAAGAGAATCGAATATATCGGTCGCAATAACGGTGATCCTTCCTTTCGGAACGAATTCCTCTATAAATCTACAGATAGGCTCCGAGGTCGAAGTGCTTATATATACTGCATTGACATCATTATGCACACAATATAATTCCTTCATTTTTTCGTATGCCTTTTCGGGATCATCCTCGGTTTCATATATCTCAACTACTTTTCCGCCGTTTTGTCTTATTCTTTCGCAGAAGGCTTCGGTTTTCGATTTATGAACATTCGTTTTCATCGATCCTGTGAATACAGCCGCCTTTATGCTTTCCGATGAAGTGCATAGAAGAAAATCAGCCGCAAGCTTTCCCGTAAGAGGTGCATCAAGCGTGATATTCGAGACGCAAAACGGTATATCCGTTCCTCCTCCCACCCAGAAAACCGGTATTTTTATATCAGATAGGATATCCGATGCAATATTGTTCAACGCATAGTGGGAAGCGCAATACAGAATGGCATCGATCTTATTATCCCATATCCAATTAAGAATATCGTTTTTGTTTAAACTCTCCTCCGGTGTCGGAGAGGAGGAAAGAGGGATAGTATAATAAAGACCGTTGACCTTGAATTCGTCCAATTCAAGAAGCCTTGAGTCAATACCTCTTTTCAGATCTATAAAATATTCCTGCCACAATGACGGGATCATAACACCGATATTTATACTCTTTCTTGAGAGCGTCTGACCTGCGGTATTGACCGAGTAGCCCATTTCTTCGGCAATTTTTATGATCTCCTGCCTTCTCGCTTCTCCGATCCCCGGCTTGCCCGTGAGAGCCTTGTGGACCGTGGAAAGGGAAACGTGAAGCCTTGCGGCAATGTCCTTTACCGAAACACGCTTTTGATTTTGCATTTTAAAGTCCTTAAATTAATATTTATAGAGAAACGTTTCCTCTATGAATATTATACTCCGTTTATTCTTTTTTGTCAAGTGCTTTATTATAATAAATGATATCCGTTTTCATCGTCGTATCTTACAAGAACAGAACTGTCGGTAAGCACAGCGGCATCAAAATCTCTTTCGCTCGATACAAAGGCTGCCGCCTTTTTATATCCGCATTCGCCCTCGTTAAGTTCATTTGTCCATGAGTAAACACCGTCACGAAAGCTTATCTTACCTTCAAAAAGAGGTATCATCTCTGTATTAATTTCAAATTCTGCTGTAATGACCTTCTTATCATCCGAAAAGCTTGAATAATATAATGTATCTTCCGCTATTATGCATTCATGCTCGGCACTGACAGAACGTGACATACTTTCGCGTATGCTCTCTGCTTTTTCGTAGGGAGCATTGGGAAGGAAGATCATGGAGAAGTAAGGAAGCTCTTCACCCGCCTTAAGTGTGACATCCTCGTGCATATTGAGAATGAGGAAATCCTCGATACCTTTCCACTTCGGATAATTATGATGCTCTGTATATCTTACCTCTTTTGAACCGCAGAGAATATAAGATATCTCATCATCTATTGAAACCACGGATGCATTCTTGAAGATATGAGGAATATCCTCGCCTCCGACATATCCCTTCATTTCTATGGGATTATATAGATCCGTTTTTATGGTTCTGTGACCCTTTGCATATTGGGGAAGATTTTTGTAATATTCATTTCTCACTCCCACAAGCCCCGATGTGAATTCTGTGATCTCACAATCCTTCAATGCTTTCACTCTCTGAAAATAAACAGCGTTTCCATTGGGAAGGGAAACAAATGAAACCCTTTGTTCTATTTGTCCAAGTCCTCTGTCGATCCTGCAAGAAGCGGAGAAGCAGTCTTTATCGTCTCTGATACGTACATTTTCGGTAAACCTTACAGCGCCCGTGTTTGCCCATCCGGGATTCCCATCGCAACCGCCCTTAAAGTTCATTGCACCGAATGTACTGCAGGGAGGCACAGTAATGCTCCAAAGCTTTGATTTTGGAAAAACAGCGGCGAGAGCAACATTTCTGTAAGAAAAACAACTGAAGGAATTCTCCGTTCGCTGTATGACCGATCCCCCGTTATTATAATGCTTTACAGCCTTGACATGCTCTTCGTATTGATCTTTTTCAACGGGAGCTTTTCCTTCTCCGAGACACATATGCCAAAGATATGTATGTATAAGGAAAACGGAATAAACTATCTCCATTTCATTCATTGTCTGATTTGCCGATGAAATGATGCACTTATCCGGCTCATTGCTTATAAATGTGCCGTTTTCGTGTCCCGATTGAACTGCTTCCAATGTATCAATTGTAATCTTTTCAAGATATGCAGCATATTCGCTTTCAAAGAGCAGATTCATTATAGTATGAGCCGCAAGATGGTTCTCTGTTCTGAAATACCACCAATCCTGCGATTGAACGGGAATCATTCCTCCGTCTTCACTCACCCAAAGCATGAATGCTTCCTTATATATATTATCGAGATTGTGGCGTATGCCGGGAATCTCACCCTTGCCTGAAAGCATGGCGAGAAGCCCCATGGTTATGCGGTATTCCATGGGAGTGCAAAGATAATTGGGATGCACAAAGCTGTGATTTTCCGTTGTGTAGTCGGGAAGCAATGTAATGGTCTTAATTCGGCTTCGAAGAGGTACACCGTCGGATGTTCTTGCGCTTGTGAACATATCTTTCGGGGTGCACGATGAATTGAGCATCCACTTTATTGCGGCTTCACGCCATTTCGCCGATCTCGGATCATCCGCAAATATATAAGCCGCCGCCGATATTCCCAAAGCTGTCCATCCGTTTTCCTCAGTCTGCGTGTCGAAAAATGCACCGTCACGCGGCTCGACAGAGGACCAACGCTCTGCGTAATCGGTCATGATATCATAAATATATTGACGTATCTCACCGTCAAGCTCATCCCACAAAAACCACGCCGCAAGAGCAAGGAGGGGAAGTCTGCTTCCAACTTGTGTTCCCTGAAAATATTTTGCTTCGGGGCTTTCGGAGGTGGTGGAATCGCATCCCCATTTTGCAAGCATACCGTGATCCGTATTGCGTACGCAGTCCTCGGGTCCGAACTCATGGGTTAGACAAGCATAGCGGATGGCTTGTACCGAAATATCCGTAAGCTCTTTTCTCGTTATTCCGCACAGATATTCATTGAGATCGCCGAACTTTGCAAGAAAAGAAGTTACGAATACAGACATATTCTGATCCTGACCGTACCAATAGTTTCCTTTGAAAAAATATCCGCAATCGTCACGCTTATCCCATTTGTGAAAATTCTTTATGAGAAACCTAACGGATCTTTCCGTCATCGTGTAGATCTGTTTCATCTGTGATGTTTCGTATCCGCTCGTTTTCAGCGGTGCGGGAGAAATATATTTCATGTACTCTGTATCACCTTTCTCGTTTATGTCACAGTATAATTATAAATGCCATTTTTACGAATGTCAAGTGTAAGAATATAGCTTTTGAAAAAAGATGTTGTGCATTATTAAATGACTTAACATAAATCGCATTAAACAATTTGTAAATTGTTTTTGAATACTTGACAAGGGCATAATATAGTGCTATAATGATTACGTGATTATTTTGTTTGCAATTTTGTAATTTTTTGTCACCGGTTTGATACAAAAAGTTCATATTCTGCAGAATAAGGCAACATTCTATTAAGGAATCATATTCCGGAAAGGTAAGAAAATGAAAAAAATTATCAGTTTGGCTCTTGCATTCATGATGCTTGCAGTTATGCTCGTTTCCTGCTCGGGCGATCCCGCTCAGACAGGCTCGGCTCCCACGGGAACAGGTGCTCCCGCAACGGGCTCAGTTGAGAAGACGGGTGAAATTGCCCGTGAAGATATTAAAGACGGTCTTCCCGATGATCTCGATTACGGCGGAACAGTCGTAAAGGTTTACTCCAGAGACGGAGACAAGAACCTTTGGACAGAAGAAAAGACAGAAGAAATAATCAACGATGCTATCTATGAGCGTCAGCTCAGAGTTCAGGATAGACTCGGTATCACAATTGAGATCGTTTACGCAGGTCTCGGTCAGTTGGATCTTGCAAATAACCTCAGAAACATAATCAAATCCAATGCGGAGCAGTGCGACGTAACGGCTACTCCCCGTTATTATCAGATGGCGCTTGCTCATGAAGGCTTTTATGAGAAGCTCAACAATTACGATCAGTATCTCGATTTCTCCCGTCCTTGGTGGGCTCACGGCTTTATCGAAGCTGCTACCATCGGCGACGGCAATATCTACTTTGCAGCAGGTGATATAAGCAGTAACTTCTTGATGTGTGCCCGCGGTTTGTCCGTAAACACAACTATTTTCGAAGAAAAGATCGGTGATGCAGATGAAATGCTTTTCGATCTTATCCTCGACGGTAAATGGACTCTCGATAAGCTTGTTGAGTATTGTAAGACAGTATATGAAGATCTTGACGGTAACGGTAATAAGGACGAAAATGACCTTTACGGTCTCGGACTTGCTCCCAACGCTTCCATGATCGACTACTATATCGGTCTCGGCGTTCAGCTTTCCGAAAGAAATGCTGACGGTCTTCCCGAGCTTATCCTCGGCAATGAAAGAAATGCTGAAATATCCGAAAAGACTATTGAGCTTATGTACAGAACAGAAGGCGTATGGGTAAAGGGCGCATCTCAGGCGGACTCCGACTTCATAACGGATAAGTTCAAGAAGGGCGAAATGATGGTTCAGTATTGTCAGATGAGCCAGCTTAAGGCATTCAGAGAAATGTCAACTGACTTTGCTATGATACCTTATCCCAAGTATGAGGAATCTCAGGATAACTACAGAACATACGTTGCTGACTCCGGTACAATATTCGGTATCCCCACATGTGCACAGGATCCCGAGCTCTCCGCTATATTCCTCGAAGCTATGGCTTCCGACGGATATAAGTTCGTAACTCCCGAAGTATACTCCAACGCTCTCCAGAAGGCTTGGGCTCGTGAAGATAAGCACGGCGCTATGCTTGACCTTATCACAAGCACAGTATACTTTGACTTTGTAAACCTCCATTCCGCTTCTATCGGCGGTATCGAGTATATGCTTCCCAGCCAGGTATGGAATACAGCTGACGGCAACTTTGTTTCAACATGGGACAAGAACAAGGGAACATATGAACAGGCTCTTACAGACGTTATAGACGCATATAAGAATATATTCTGATGGTCATAAATTAAATACATAAGTAACAAAATGTATCCCGGACAAGATCATTTCTTGCCCGGGATCGTTTTTATAAAAAATTAATACTATTTGAAGTGTTTTTTCATATTAAAAGAATAAAAAGTATCCGTATATCATTTCAAATATTCCTATTCCGAACATTATATACGCTGTAACCTTCTCGATCGTCAGGAAGAATGGAGAGGGACTTGTATCCCAATCGTAAAATATGCGGTATCTCAAAGTGGATATTGTCCATATAAACTTCGGAAGGAGCAGCATGATACATGCAAATATAAGGAAAATAATAGATATAAAACCGCTTCGTGCGGCGTTACTTATATCTGCCTTATTTGATAGTATGGTAAGTATCAAAGAAGCAATACCGCCGATAATGCACAGCACACCGATGATCCTATCTTTTATAGGTACGTAAAAGTCATCACTTTGCTCGGCAAGGTCATCAAGCTTTTCTCCAAGTGAAACTTTAACCTCATATTCTTCATCTTCTGTCATAGGTCTTCCGAGAACCGCACCGCATTCCACGCATACACTTCTGCTGTCGTTTTGTACCGTATTACATTTTTTGCATTTTTTCATAGTAATTCCTCCTTTTTCAGGCTTTCAGATCCGCCCGTATATCCGTTCACCGTCTTCGTTGTAAATCAGCTCATAATCATTGTGAGTGCTCATATAGTGATCTATATGAAATACAAAGAACGGCTCCGAAATAAGAATATAGTCGGGTCTTTCGTTTTCTATGATTAAACAGAATTCATTTTCGTCATCTATGAAATTAATATCCTTACCGCTTGTTTTGTAAAAGTTTTCATAGGTGTACCATGAGTATTCGTTTTCAAGCTTTTTGCCGTAAAACTCATATCCTCCGCAATCGGCTCGGAAGCTTATTATACTGCACTTGTCGTTTCCGATCACATCGTATAGCTTTTCCGTATATCCTTCGGAATACCTTTGAGTTCCCGTAAGCTTTCCGCTTTCATCCGTGAATAATTTACCGTAATAGTACGTATCTACTCCCACAGATGAAAAGATATTGAGAAAAAACGAAAGAACGCAGACTGTCATTACGGCTTTTTTGATCTTTTTAAAGTGTGTTCTGAGAACTGCGGTTCCAAGAACTGCAGTTCCGAGAACTGCGGTTCCTAGAACCGCGAAAAGAACGATAAAGCAAGTGTATCTCGCCCACCAATTTTCGGGAGTGATGATAAACATCAATAAAAGGGATAAAAGGATTAAAGCTGTATCACCGCCGAAGATATCCTTCTTTCTATTGAATAAAATACAGCACAAAGCGCCAATGCCGAAAAGAAAGAGGAACGGAAACAATACCCCGAGTCCGCCTATTCTCGAATCGTATGAATAAACGGGAAGAGAATCATGATAGAACCAGGAATAGAGTATGCGCTCTATCGCTCCCATCGAGGAAAGCTCTGCGGGAATATTTTCAAGCATTACAACATCCGACATATTCATTCCCTCAAAAAGCGTGAAGCCTCCGAAGCTTACCGAGAAGGGGAATATGAGGTTTTTATATACTATGAGATTGTAAATGTACCAATACATACCGCAGGCACATATGGGTACGGATACCACCAAATTTTTAAATGCTTTTTTCGATCCGTCATTTCTGAATGCTATAAAAAAGAAAAGAAGAAAAAGAATTGCACCGTATGCCAATGCACTGTACTTGATTCCCAATAATAACATTACGGATAATGAAAAGAATACAGTATCCGGGATACTTCTGCGTTCATTTTTGGTATTTTTGGATTTTTTCGATAATTCCGAAATGAAAAAGATACCGGCAAATATCATTGATGCCAAGGGTGCATCGACATATGCGCTGTTCATTTGCGCCGTCATTACGGGAGTGCTTAAAAGGAGAAGAGAAGCGAAGAACGAAAGCTTACGGGAAACGCTTATGTTACACAATGTCCCGTAGCAGAATACACCTCCGAAAAGAACGGTTAAATATTGAGGAAGCTTTATTAGAAAACCGTCTTTAAAAAACAAAAGCATCCACAAATTGAATGTTTCAAATCCCTTCGGATAAGCATTCGCCCAAAGAGAACCTTTGATCGGAATAAAACTACCGTTCTTTACATATTCCACAACTGACGGCAGGTGGTATTTTATACCGTCATAGCAAAATGGCGAAAGAAGTATAACACCCGACAGCTTATAAAGTAAAGCAATCACAAAAACTAATGTAATTATTTTTTCAAAAACGGAAAAGCCTTTGAATAAAGAAACGGTATTATTACTTATCAAAGCTTTTAAAGTATCTTTTATCCTTTCTCTTTTGCGCAATGCAAGGCAAAGAGAAAAACCGAACAGAATGGCAGAAAAGAATACGATTGATCCTGAATGTAATGCTTTGAATGTTCCCGTGAAATAAATGATTCCATAGATCAAAGCCATATTCATTATAAACCATCGGCTTACAAGGGAATGTAAGCATATTTCTTTTTCCGATAATAAAACGGAAAATACAAGTCCTGCAATGGCAAGGCATGTGTTTGTGATAATAAAGATCAAAAAGCTCATAAAAAATATAAAAATGCAAAAAATATTATTGCCAGAATGAGGATGAAAACAAGGATCATCTTGTCTTTAAACAATACGGTAATAGGATCGCCCTCACCCTTTTCCACGTTATAAGTATATAAAATTCCGATGATAAGCACTACGGGAACAGAGCAGAGGATAAGCTTACCTTCATTTATGTGCTCAAGACACCAAAGAGTGTAAAATACCACGGTAAGTACATAAAAGACATACATGTTCTTTTCAAGAAAGCCGTAAGTGTATTTTGACAAAACATTTCTCGTTTCAAGCTCACTGTATTCCTTGTACTCCGCCGCTCTTTTTCCGAATACAAGGAAGAGCGCACCCGATATCAATGTCAGAAACATCCATTCCGATACAGCTATTCCGCATAAGGCTGAAGCGTAAAACAAACGTGCGGGATATCCGAAGCTTAAGGAGAGTACATCTGCTATCGGTATGTGTTTAAGCTTTACGGAATACAGAATACTTACGATAAAGTATGAAACAAGCCAAATGGAGGAGAGAATATCAAAGCAAATTATATTGAGTGTAATTCCTGTTATAAAAAGAAATGCACTCAATACTAAAGCGCTTTTTACGGATATTTCTCCGGAAGCTATGGGGCGGTTTCTCTTTACGGGGTGCAACGCATCCTTTTCCTTGTCGTGGATATCATTGATACAGTAAAGGGAGGACGCAACAAGGGAAAATATGATAAACCCCGCTGCTGTTTTCAGTGAAAGCGATATATCCGTAAGCTTCCCCGAAAATATAAGAGGGAAGAAAATTATTATATTTTTAATGTAATGCTTTGGTCTTATAAGACGAAGATATTTTTTCATAAGTGTTGAAATCAGTCGTGAATTGTGCTATAATCAGTATTTGGGTGTTCGGATCCTGCATTTTTTATCCGTATCAAATAATTAGTGAGTTTTCAAGGACCAAGGTTTGATCTTGAATTTTCAAAAGCAAACTGTGAAAGGCATGGTGCAAATATGTTAAGGAACGAAAAAAGCTTTTATAAAAGCTTTATAACAATGACTCTTGTTATAGCATTGCAGAATGCTATAGTTTTTGGTGTGAACCTTGCCGACTCCATAATGCTCGGAGTTTACTCAGAAGCATCTCTGTCGGGCGTTTTTCTTGTAAATCAGATACAGTTTATGCTGCAGATGCTTGTAAACGGTGTTGCAGAGGGGATGCTTATATTCTCATCGAGAAGCTGGGGTGAAAAGGATATCCGGGGTATCCATAAATATACCAATCTCGGAATGCGCTTTGCACTTCTGTTTTCATTTCTTCTTTTTGCAGTATGCTTCATATTCCCCGAAAGTGTTCTGTCGATCTTTTCCGACAGCGCAGCATTTATCGGAGAAGGAACAAGGTATCTTCGTATTGTCTGCTTTACATATCCCATCTTTGCAATTACAAATATCTTGATATACATGCTCAGAAGTGTAGAGACCACGAAGATCGGCTTCTATGTTTCGCTTTTCGCACTTTTCTTCAACGTAGTGTTGAATTATGTGCTTATTTTCGGTAAATTCGGTTTCCCCGAGCTGGGTGTTCGCGGAGCTGCAATAGCTACCCTCGTTTCAAGATTGGCTGAGCTTGTATTTGCAGTCTTTTACGCTTGGAAGGTAGATAAAAAAGTAAAGATAAAGCTCGGTGCTTTCTTTGAGAAAACGGAATTCAAGCTTGTTAAGGATTTTGTCAGAACGGGATTTCCCGTGTTTCTCTCGGGTGCCGCTTGGGGCGTTGCCATGTCCATACAGACGGCTATTCTCGGTCATATGGGTGATACCGCCGTATCGGCTAACAGTATCGCCACAACTCTTTTCCAGATCGTAACGGTTTTCAGCTACGGATCGGCATCCGCATCCGCCGTTGTAATAGGAAAAGCTCTCGGAGAGGGAAAGAAAGAAAAAATGAAGCCCTATGCTCAATCAATGCAGATCATGTTCCTCATTATCGGTCTGATAACGGGTCTTCTGATCTTTGTTTTGAAAGAGCCGATAGTGTCTTTCTATGATGTAACAGAAGAATCAGCTTCTCTTGCTCTTTCCTTCCTTACGATCCTTTCCGTAACAAGTGTGGGAACTTCTTATCAGATGCCTGTTTTAACGGGTATAGTCAGAGCAGGCGGCGAGACCGATTTCGTATTTAAAAACGATTTCATATTCATGTGGCTCATAGTTATTCCCGCATCACTTATATGTGCCTTTGTATTACATCTTTCTCCTATCGTTGTATTCATCTGTCTGAAATCCGATCAGGTGCTGAAGTGTGCTGTTGCCGTTGTAAAGGTGAACAGATACAAATGGATCAAAAATATAAATTCCTGATATTAAATAATATCGAGAATAATATCCTTCTTTTCGGGAGCAATGTCGCTTATGCGGACAGCGCTTCCGAATATTTTTTCTCCCTCGATTGCTTTGTTTTCTTCGGAGGAATAGAGATATGCTATCTCATCACCTTTGTGTACCTTGTCACCGACCTTGGCACACAGAACGATACCTGCCCCGAAGTCTATATTGTCTTCCTTCTTCTTTCTTCCCGCACCCAATTCACATGCGCTCATTCCGACCTTTTCGCAATCCATGGAGAATATGTAACCGTCTCTGTTTGCGGTAACGACCTTTATAACAGGCGATCTTCTCAATTTATCGGTATTGTCAAGATAAGAAATATCGCCGCCCTGAGATGCGATAAGTTCAGCGAATTTTTCGTAAGCTTTACCGCTTGATATAGCTTTTTCTATTATTTTTACAGAATCACCGTATTCTGTACCGAAGGATAGAGAGACCATATTTGCGGCAAGACAAACTGATATATCATAAAGCGCTCCCTTAACATTACCCTTAAGCACTTCAACAGCTTCTATGACCTCAAGGGAGTTTCCTATATATCTTCCGAGAGGCTCATCCATATTGCTTATGACGGCTCTCGTATTTCTGCCTGCCATATTTCCTATTTTAGTCATCATTTCGGCAAGTGCCTTTGAATCCTCGAATGTCTTCATGAAAGCTCCGCTTCCCGTTTTTACATCGAGAACAATGGTCTGCGCGCCTGCCGCAAGCTTTTTACTCATTATGCTGGATGCAATAAGTGGCAGAGAATTTACCGTAGCCGTAACATCCCTCAAAGCGTAAAGCTTTTTGTCGGCGGGAACAAGATTGCCCGTCTGACCTGCAAGAGCTATACCGTGTTTTTTTACATTGGCGAAAAATTCGCTGTTGTCAAGAGATGTTCTCGTTCCGGGTACGGATTCCATTTTATCGATCGTTCCGCCCGTGTGTCCGAGACCTCTTCCCGACATTTTGGCAACGGTGCATCCGCAAGCGGCTGCGGCCGGAGCGGCGATAAATGTTGTCTTGTCGCCCACACCTCCCGTACTGTGCTTGTCTGCTGTATGAGAAAAGGCGGAAAGGTCTATGGTGTCTCCCGAATATGCCATGGCTTTTGTAAGAGACACTGTCTCTTCCTCATCCAATCCTTGTATAAAGCATGCCATAAGAAATGCTGACGCCTGATAATCTGCAATACTGCCGTCGCAGATGCCCGTTATCATATATTTAATTTCTTCATCGGTGATCTTTTTACCGTCACGCTTTTTCGATAATATATCGTAAACTGTCATTGTATCTCCTTAAATTTTACATCTCAAATGAATAGGGGAGAAGCTCGCAAAGCTTATAAGAATAAACCTCATCCTTTTCATTTATGAGAAGTATCTCCGAATCCTTACCGAAAAACTCACTCATTACCTGTCTGCATATACCGCAAGGGTAGCAAATAGAAGTAATGTTACCGTTTTTTCCTCCCGCGATTGCGATCTTGGAAAAGTATTTTTCGCCTTCGCTTACCGCCTTGAATATAGCCGTTCTTTCGGCACAGCAAGTTGCGGGATATGATGCATTTTCGATATTGCATCCCGTATATACTTTTCCTTCTCTCGTAAGGAGCGCCGCGCCTACATGAAAGCCGGAATACGGCGCATATGCCTTTTCCATTGCCCTTTTTGCTTCATTTGCTAAAAGAATATCTTCTTTATCTGTTGTTATCTTCATGGCTCAATAAATACTGCCTTTTGTCAAAAGCTTTTCGGCTATCCTTCCTACCTTATCAAATCCGACGAAGGTTCCCAAAGGAGCAGGCTCAAGAGCTTTTCCGTATACCAATACGGGAACCGCTTCTCTTGTATGATCCGTTCCGGGAAAACCGGGATCGCATCCGTGATCGGCTGTAACGATAATTGCATCCTCATCAGTCATTTTTTCGATAAAGCTTCCAAGCCACGAATCAATCCTCGTAACTGCGCCCGCATAACCGTCTATATCGTTTCTGTGGCCGTATACGGAATCGAACTCAACAAAATTGACAAAACAAAGACCGTTGAAATCCGTTTTCAAGATCTCTTCCGTCGCTTTTGCCACATCCTCGTTTGTTTTCGCTCCGTATGATTTGGTTATACCCACTCCGGAAAAAATATCATTTATCTTACCAACCGAAAGAACATCGAATCCCTTTTCGGAAAGATCCGTCAAAAGCATTTTACCCTCGGGCTTGATGGCGTAATCATGACGTCTTGTTGTCCTTTGGTAATCGGGATATTCACCTATAAAAGGTCTTGCAATGACTCTTGCCACACGGTGCTCACCGTCAAGTATCCTCCTTGCGGTCTCGCACAGTCTGTACAATTCGTCAACGGGAATAACTTCCTCATGTGCCGCTATCTGGAATACGCTGTCAACAGAGGTGTATACTATGGGCTTTTTAGTTTCTATATGCTCTCTTCCGTAATCGTGAATGACCTCCGTTCCCGAATAAGGCTTGTTGCAGAGATATCCGCATCCCCATTCACGGCATATCTTATACATGAGATCCTCGGGAAATCCGTCGGGATATGTGGGGAAAGGCAGATCGGAAATTATTCCCGCTATCTCAAAATGACCCGCCACGGTATCCTTTCCGTTGGAAAGCTCATATGCACGTCCGTAGGATGCGGTGGGGTGATCTACCTTAGAATAACTGCTGTTTTCGGAAATGACACCCGGAATATTCATTATACCCAACCTTGTAAGATTTGGTATCGAAAAATTACCTGATGATGAAATACTTCGGAATGTATTGGCACCTTCGTCGTTGAATTCCTTGGCATCTGGTGCATTTCCGATACCGAAGCTGTCAAGAACGATCAAAAATACTTTTTTTATTATCATACTAAACCTTTCTCAGCGGTTATTTGTTTCCATTTCCTTTACCGCTTTTACTATTCTGCTTGTACCGAGACGTACTGCACCGAGTGATACAAATTCGTAAGCATCCTCCAAGGAAGATATTCCGCCTGCGGCTTTTATCCTGACGTGAGGTGCACAGTGCTTTTTGAATAGAATAACATCCTCTTTGGTTGCACCGGAGATAGAGAAGCCGGTCGATGTCTTTATGAAATCTGCACCCGATTCTGATACTATATCACACATAGCGATCTTTTCTTCCTCTGTCAAAAGGCAAGTCTCTATTATTACCTTAAGAATATTTTCTCCGCAAGCCTTTTTCAGATCCTTAAGCTCTGTTAAGATATCTTTGTATCTTTTCTCCTTCAATAAACCGATGTTTATTACGGTGTCTATTTCACGTGCGCCGTTTTTGATGGCGTCCTCGGCTTCAAATATCTTTGAGGCGGCTGTAGAATAACCGTTAGGGAATCCAATGACTGTGCAGATGGGAAGCTCGTTTCCCATATAGGCGTACATATCACCGACTCTCGAAGCGGGAATACATACAGAAGCGGTCTTGTATTTCATTCCATCATCGCAAAGCTTTATATATTCGCTTCTTTGCGCCGTTATCGAAAGAAGAGTGTGATCTACCATTGATAGAAGTGAAATGAGTTTTTTGTCGGTTATCATAATTATTCTTTCTCCGTATTACCAATATATTCCTTGAAGGTGCTTTCAAATTCAGCGACAGCTTCCTTCAGAGCGTCTCTCGTGTGCTCTATCTTCCGGAGTATGTGAGCTTCATCACACATATATTCCATTGAGGGCTCAAATCCGAGACGTGAATCGAAGCGTACGTATTCAATGGTGCTTTCGGCATTCTTGATCTCACGCTCTGCGATTTCTTTCATAAGCTTTATCTGAATCTCAGCCTCTTCATATGAAGCTTTGCAGGGGGAGGCTTGAATAAGCTCAAGAAGCTTTATCTTGGCTTCATACCATTTCTTTGTATTGAGCGTTGTTCTGACTGCATTTGTTATAAATCTTCCCAATCCCAAAAGATAGCGGCAGTTTTCCTTATCGTTACCGCTTAACTTATCAATAATTCCCTCAAGAATTTCGCATCCCTCATCGTACTTTTCTTCCATTACGGTAAGATTTTCAAGCTCGTTTTCAAAGTTGAGCCTTCTGTTTTTCAGATCATATGAATACATGGGATTGCATATTCTGTTGTTTCCGAAATGTGCATACTCGGGAGAATCGAATACAGTCTTTGTCTTGTAAAGCAGAGGATAAGATGGACCTACTCTGAACGGACCGTACTGATCTTGATTTGTGGGAATGTACCTTGAATGTCCCTCTGAGAAGCACTTGAATGCTTCAAGAACGTTTTCGGCATATTCTTTTCCGAAATCTGCAATTACAAGCTCCTCAAGATGCTTTTCGGGCGTTTTTTCGGGGGAAGTAAGGCAAAGTTTCTCCAGTCTTGCAATTATGCTCTTTGGCCAGATTCCGTAATGATGACACTCCATCAGACCCTGAAGACCGTATTCCTTGTTGCACTCAACTATATTTTTGTATCGCTTTATCCATATGTAAGGTGCGGGAATATATGGGATCGTTCCAATGTCCCACGCAAGACCGCCCGTGTTTGATTGTGAATGAAGCTTAAGTCCGAACTTCTTTGCGGCTTTTGCCTCACTGAGAAAATACTTGCCCGGGCCTTCAAAGGCAAGAGTGTAATCGACGCATCTTACAACGGCGCCGTTATCAGCCGGAATATCCTCGAACATTTCGAATGTTGCCATAAGACCTATATCGGCAGGCATATTTTCAATAAGCTTTATCCTTAAATCCTCGGGCTGATATCCCCAGTTATATGTCCAAAGGATTATATCGGCTTTTTCATTGTGATTTCTTACGATCTTTTTGATAAGCTCCAACCATTGGGGATAATCATAGCACGGGAACCAGCCGGGTGTGGGCAGATGTTTCGGATTATTCTCGGGCGTTACCTCATAATAATGCAAAGGAACGGTACGCTCATCCTTGCTTGGAAATTCGCATGACTCTCCTACGAATATAACGCCTTTAAGACCGGGGCACGATGCAAAAAGCTTTCCGTACGTTGATTCATAATGCTCGTAAGCATCCTCGTCATCGGGATGGCGGTTGCTTATGATATAGCTGTATGCATAAACATCAAGGCCGTATGTGGAGGCTCTGTATATAAGATCGTTAAAATCCACATAGCCATGCGGTGTCTTGTCGACAGCCTTGACAAAAACCATTATCGCATCTATACCCAAATGTGCTATAGCCTTCAGATGATTATCGGGAAACATATCAAGTCCGAAGCCCGAATGAGTCAAACGGGGCGTAAATACGGAATGACGATTGAATTCCGTAGATTTTACAGCGGGATATCTGTTCTTACGCATCTCATCCTCAAGATAATAAACGCCTTGCGCTATTCCGCGTGAGGTGGGTGCTTTTATGACGACCTTGCTTTCTGTTACCGTAACGGTATATTCATTACGTTTGTTCTCGTCTTCTGCTCCTTCGATGACAAGGTAGATACATTTGTCGGGATTTGTATCGATCGATTTTTTTGCAATGCAATTCGGGAAAATACAGCAGGACTCATTGAAGAATTCTCTTAAGTCCTCTGCCGCATATTTCATTGTTTTATCCGAATCGGCGGGATATATGATCTTCCATTCATCCGAGAAAACGCAGGAATCGTTAAATCCCCAAACGGGTTCTTTATCGGTGCATATATTTTTTTCGTGTACGACTAAAAGTCTTTCTCTGAACTGATAATTTCTTTCCATAGTAATGTCTCCTTGTTCAAAGTCTTATAAAGCTATATTAAAGCTTTGTTTTGTATGCGTCCTTGAATTTGAGCTTTTTGCCGTAGTGAAGAACCGATGCGGAATAAAGCTTTATGCTTACGAATGATACTACCGCAATTGCGGCGATAAGGAAGATCACCGAAAGGATAATATCAAGCGTCGGTACATTGCTTGTAAGAAGCTTATACGGCATGATAAACGGCGAAGTGAAGGGAACGTACGTAGCGATCTTCTGGATTATACTTGTTTCCGATGCCGATATAGCGGAGAAATAACCGATATAAAAGGATATCAATGCTATGAACATTACAGGCATCATAGCGGAATTAAGATCCTCTATCTTGCTTACAGTTGCACCGCAAACGGAATTGAGAAAAGCGTACAATGTATATCCCAATAAGAAATAGACAATAAGAAGTACCAGAGATGAAACGGGGATAGATGCAAGAGACAGGGGAGCACCCATAACCGTAAAGTCCTTCGGAATGAACGTACAGAAGCCGATCACGGCAGATAATATCACAGCTCCAAGCTGTGTCAGACCTAATGCACCCATTGCAAGACATTTACCTATAAGGATACGGGAAGGCTTTGCGGATACTATAAGTGTTTCCATTACCCTTGTTGCCTTTTCCGTTGCAACTGACATCGCCACGCCGTAACCGTAATAATAGACAGCAAAGAAGATAAGAAGCGTTGCAAGGATACCGACTATATAAGAGGTGATATCTAACATACCTGCACTGCTTACGGAATAGGGAAGAGTCGTATTGATAACATTCAGTGTCTCCTCCGTAACGCCCAATTCATTAAGCTTCATATCTCTGTATGCGTTGTCCAATATATCCATGACATATGAGGTGGATACGGAGGACATGAAGTCCTTTGTCGTCAATGAAACAAAAGGAAGCCCCTCCATATCTGTTATTTCAACAAGAAATACGGAGTCATCCGTTTTGATGATTTCACGTATGTCTTCTATATTATGAGTGCTGTCGGCAAGTATTACCTTTGTATCAAAAAGAAACAATTCAAGAGCATCAAAGCCTTCCGGGAAAAGTGAAGAGCTGTCAAAGTAATAGCAGGTCTGTGAAGGAACATATTCGTCCGGATCGTTCGTGTCATCGGGGATCTCCGTGGTATCGGGTATAAGAATACCCTCTCCCGTTTCGGGTATACTCTCAGATCCGTTATCACCGGAAAAAAGATCTATTAATGTGGGTATGAGGCATACAACAAAGATCAACGCTATAAGAAGTGCTGTGGTTATAATGAAAGCCTTCTTTCTTAAAGCGTCAAGATATGTAAATTTGAATACAGTTAGTATTTGCTTCATTGAATATTACCTCCTACCTTTTCTATAAATATTTCATTGAGCGAGGGCTCACGGATCTCATATTTTACGGGAAATATGTCTGAAGCTACAAGAACCTTCAAAAAATCATTGGCTTGCCTGTCTCCGCCTATCTTGAAGTGGATCTCATCGGCGCTCGTATCTATAAGCTCTATTCCAAAATCCTTAGCCTTCGCAATGACAGATTCTTCGGAAATATTGTCCGACGCTGTCTTTAGAGTAAGATTGGTGTGACCGTAGCTTCTCTTTATATCGCGAAGATTTCCGTTGAGCATCGTTTTACCGTGGTGGAGTATTATAAGATTTTCACAGTATTCTTCGACCGTGTTCATCTGATGGCTGCTCATTACGATATATTTTCCGCTCTTTATCAGTTCATCAATCAATTCCCTCAGCATCTCTGCATTTATAGGATCAAGTCCCGAAAAAGGCTCGTCAAGAAATATAAGAAGAGGGTCGTGGATAAGCGTGGCGATAAGCTGTATCTTTTGCTGATTTCCCTTTGAAAGCTTTTCGGCGTTCATGTTTTTGTATTCCATAACTCCGAGTCTGTCGAGAAGCTTTTCAGCGGCTCCCTTTGCATTTGATTTAGTCATACCTCTCAGCATACCGAAGTAACAAAGCTGATCGATGACTGTATTTTTCATATAAAGACCGCGTTCCTCGGGCATATATCCGAAGCTTAAGGTCTCTCTCGTTATCATATTTCCGTTCCATACCGCACTTCCGTTATCCGGAGTGAGTATACCAAGTATCATTCGTATGGTGGTTGTCTTTCCCGCACCGTTTGTGCCTATAAGGCCGAATACTCCGCTTTTGTTCATTTCAAAGCTGAGGTCATCGACCGCTGTTTTTTCTCCGAAAACTTTTCGCAAATTTTTTACGGATAAACTCATTCCTAACACTTCCTTTTGGAAAACTTGACCGTAGTTGAAAAACTCCTTACGGCTAAATATAAGTATATCACACCGCCATCCGAAAATCAATATAATTTTGCATAAATCACATGAAACTATATTTTAAGATTTGATGAAGAAGTCGGTATAAAAGCGTCCGGATGAGTGTGCTTTTTTAAAATGATAAATTTATTCTCCGTAAATTTTCATATTTTCTTGAAAAACGGAATCCTTTGATGTATAATGGATGAATAATAAAGCTGAAGCGGTTCATTACGGCGACACACATAAATTAATATCGGAGGAGATATCAATGAAATTAAAGTCTGAAATAACCCCCATTTCAATAAATCGTTGCTTTTCGACCTTGGGCTGTGCTGACCGCTCATTGTCGGAAATACTTGCTCTTGCAAAACAATATAGCATTCCCGCGATCGAGGTACGGGGTATAGGCGGAGAATTACGTAATGAAATGATACCGGATTTTGCTCCTGCAAATGCCGAGAATACAAAAAGATCCTTTGAAGCCGCAGGCGTCAGACCTCTTGTGTTGGGTACGTCCGTATCATTTCACGATATAAATGAATACGAAAAGAATATGGAAGAGGGAAAGCGTGCGCTGGAAATTGCGGAAAGAATAGGCTTTTCGGCAATACGTGTATTTGGAAACAGAATATCGGGTGATGAAAAAGAATGCGTTTCCCGCGTGGCAAAAGGGATAAGGGAGCTTTCTCTTTATGCCGAAAACACAGGCGTTTCCGTGTTCCTTGAGGTACACGGCGATTTCAATACACCGGATAGGCTTCTGCCCGTAACCGAGCTTTGCGGAGATTTCGATTCCTTCGGACTTATTTGGGATATATGCCACACACATAATGTGTACGGAAAGAATTGGCAGAAATTTTACGATACCTTTGCCCCTTTTATACGCCATGTTCATATAAAGGATATAAAGGCGGGACAGCTTGTACTTCCCGGTGAAGGAGAGCTGGAGATCGTAAGAATGATACATTATATGAATTCAAAGGGATATAAAGGTTATTTTTCGCTGGAGTGGGAAAAGCATTGGCATAAGGAGCTTCCCGAAATAGAGCAAGCAATTGAAAAGCTTGAGGCTTTGTTTGAGTAGGTCAATGTTATGACTTTTTTGTATCGATATTCGGATCGAGGATATGTAGATGAATGAGAATGAAAAACTAAGAATAGATTTTTTAAAGGTCGAATCACGTAAACCTGGGGAGACCTTCAACAAGGTATACTTTACTTGTCACAAGAATGACGCTCATTATTACGATGAGATGGCATTTGATGTTTTTAAGTATTCCGGAGAAAGCTGTCGTATATACAGAAAGAAGAACGATTCCTTTAAGATCCCCGATGAAGAGATGGGATTCATAGAGGATATGAGCCTTGTTATCGTTCCGGTGACAAGCGAACTCCTTAAAGTAAACGAAGATAATATCGCTCTCGGGGAAATTGATATCGCATTCAAGCATAATGTTACGGTATTGCCCTTTGTGATGGAGCCCGAGCTCGATAAGCTGTATGAAAGCTCTGTGTTCGGTAAAACACAATGGGTAAGCTCGAAGATCATAGGCAAGGGTACCGTACCGTACGAGGAAAAGTTGAAAAGATTTTTCGATGAGCGTTTTTTGAAGGATGAAACGATACAGAGAATCAAGAAAGAATTCTCTTCACGGATCTTTTTCAGCTACAGGAAAAAGGACCGCGGATATGTGAAGCCTTTGATGAAGGATATACATGACAGGAATGAGCTTCGTGACGTTGCGATTTGGTATGATGAATATCTGCCTCTTGCCGAGGATTATTCGATAAACATAGATCACGAAATAGACAAAAGCAATGCCGTGGCTTTTTTGGTGACGGATAATCTTATCGAACCGGGAAACTATGTCAAAACCGTAGAGTATCCGAAGTCCAAGGATAAGAACAAGGTAATACTACCCATCGAGCCCGAAAAAAACGAAGCGATACGCAGACACGTCAAAGATGATTTTGATAAATTTATTCCCGGATTCCCCGAGTGTGTTGAGATAGATGAACTGCCCGGCAAATTCGAATGTGAAGCAAAGGAGGATACTCCGGAGCATAAATATCTTATGGGTCTTGCTTATCATAACGGTATAGATGTGGAAAAGGATAGCTCACGCGCGGTTTGCTTGCTGACTGAAGCGGCAGAGAGCGGTGATATTGCCGCGGCATCATACCTTTCCATAATGTACAGGGCTGGAAACGGAGTATCTCCCGATTGTGCGGAATCAATTAAATGGGGCGAATTATACAGAAATTCTATGATCGAGGAGTTCGGTGAGAGCTCATATTTTGCCGTTTTGGCGGAATATAATCTGGGTTATACTTACTGCTTCTTTGAGGAATACAAAAAAGCTTACAAATCGTGTATTAAAGCTTACAACCTTTTAAGATCGTCAGACGGTAACGGTGAGCTTCTATCAAATGTACTGAGATCACTGTCCGATATATGTCTGAAAAGGGGAGAGCATGACAAAGCCGCTGAATTCTGTGAGGAGCTGAATAAATATGTAGGCGTCAAAAAGCTTTCCGAGGACAGTATACTGGCAGTAAGATCAAATCTGGCGGCAGCATACTACAGCTGCGGACAGACCGATAAAGCGATTAAATTAGTCAAAGAACTCTACGAGTTTTGCAAAAACTATTATAGCGGAGACGATTATCGTACATTGGCTGCCTTATCAAATCTAGCGACTTTATATGCGAAGCACGAAAGACAGGAAATGAAAATGACAGGTCTTTCAATGCAAAAGGAAGCATATTCGAAATTATGTAAGATCTTCGGAGACGTTCACCCGGCTGTATTACAATCACGGCTGAACCTTGCTACAGTATACGGCAGAATAGGGAACTTGAAAAGATCGTTGAAGATGAAGGAAGAGGTATATGAGCTTTGCAAAAATAATTACGGCGAACGAAATTATCTGACGCTCAATGCAATGAATAATCTGGCTTACACATACGGTATTATGGAGATGCAGGATGAGGCTCTTGCCTTGAAGAAAAGATCGTACGACCTGCATAACGATGTTTTGGGAGCGACGCACCCGAATACGTTGATCGCTTGTGCCAATTTTGCTTATTCCTTAATACTGTCGGGCGATACCGAAATAGCGTTTGAATTGGCGAAGAGCTTCAGATATGTGTGCGGGCAAAAGCTCGGCAGGAAGCATATCAGCAGCGATACTCTCGAACGTATCTATCAAAACTACAAAGACAAATATGAGAAATAAAAACAAGCGGCTGCCGCATTGCGGCAGCCCCTCTATTGGAATTATCTAAAACGGTCTGCTTTATTATTTAAACAAAAAGGATGTTCTATCTAACCCATTAAGTTGATTAATAAGCCTGATTGCTTAGCCGTTTGTCTTGATAGAGTTTTCGTAGGATTCGATCATCTTCTTCAACATGTGACCCGTACGACTGCGGTGGTATTCAGAGAGCTTATTGAGCAATTTTTCCGAGTTTTTACCGGTAAAAATCTTGATATTGAGATTCGCTGTATCATCATCTGTTATTGTGACTGTGATCTTATCGATATACTGCGCCACAAACTCAGGCGATATGATACCGCTTGATGCATCTTTAACTGCCGCATCAAGCCTTGATTTGATTTCAGCAATGTGCTTGCGGTATTCATCTTTCGTGAACATTTGCTTTTCAAGCTCGGTGATAGATCTGCTTGCTTCTTCGATCTCACGGTCACAGGTTGCTGTCATGGATTTAAAGTTTGCTGCGGTAACCGAACCTAATGTTACAAGCTCAAGGAGCTTGTTCTTTTTTTGCTCGGCAAGCTCTATGATACTTTTCAGTTCGTTTATCTGCTTTGCGGTCTCACCATCGGATTCCATGGATTTAAACATCTCTGTGTAATTGTCAAGAAGGGCTTCTACATCAACTCTCGTTTCGGTGAAGACATCGTATAGTATCGGCTTTATTTCCGATTCATAGATGGGGAAGGACGGACATGAATCAGCGCCGTTATTGATTTTTCCGGAACATACCCATTTGGAATTTACATTTCCGTGCTTGTCTTTTGAGTCACGGCGGTAATAAGGCATACCGCAATGTGTACAGTAGAGCTTACCGGTGAGAAGATTGGCATGATTGCAGACGCCTTTGCGGTTCTTTACATCTTCGCTTCGGCGGGAAAGTACTTCGTTTGCTTTATCCCAAATTTCCTCGGTCACAATTGCAGGGACGATATCGCCTGTTTCATCTTTGAACATTACCCACTCTTCAGGCGGAAGAAATTTCTGCTTCTTAGTGAACATATCCACTATCTTGACCTTGTTACCCACATAATAACCCTTGTATTTTGGATTTTGTATTATGCCCGATAAAGTGGTATGAGCTATTTTGTTGCCGTTGTAATTACGGTAGCCTTGTTCGTAGAAGAGTGTTTCAAGCTGCTTCATACTGTATTCTCCCGTAGCGTAGAGGCGGAACAGTTCCCGCACCATCTTTGCTTGGGATTCGTCAATCACAAGACGTTTAGCATCCTTTTTATATCCGAAGATACGGCTGTTACCAAGGACGACATTTGATTTGATCGCCTGCTGGTGACCGAATTTTACGCGTGATGAAAGCTTTCTCAGCTCATCTTGTGCGATTGATGACATAATGGTAAGACGCAGCTCCGCATCCTCATCGAGTGTGTTGATGTTGTCGTTTTGAAAGAACACACCGACCCCCAAGTTCAGCAGCTCACGAGTGTACTGAAGAGAGTCGAGTGTATTACGTGCGAATCGTGAGATTTCTTTTGTTATGATAAGGTCAAATTGACCGTTTTTTGCATCGGAAATCATCTCGTTAAAGTGTTTGCGCTTTTTTGTTGAGATGCCCGAAAGTCCCTCGTCGATATATCCCGGGACGTATGACCAGTTTGAGTTGTTCTTTATGAAGTTTTCGTAGTATGCGATCTGGTTGTCTAAGGAGTTTAACTGTTCGTCTGTTTCCGAGGAAACTCTGGCGTAGAATGTCACTCGCAGCGGAATATCGTATATTGACTTCGTGCGCAGCATTGCGCGTATGTTTAGTATATCCATTATAATTCTCCTTGATAAAGTTCGTGTAATCATCATCTGTATATGGCTATTATATCATATGACGTTATAAAAAGCAAGCGGAAATCGAAATTTGTATGGGGTTTTTATCTTACGGCGTGAGGTGCTGAAAATCCCAAAACAGTGTTTTCATAAATATCATCGTCAAATATGATCGGATTCTGATTTTTGTATTGATATTTTTGCATCTATGTGTTAAAATAATAATTGATTGTAAATATCACACTCAGAGGTGAGAGAATGCTGAAGATATTTTTCGGTGATATGCCGAAGGCGATCTACAATACGGAAGTTTACTTCAAAAATAAATATAAAGACAACTGGCTGATTGATCCTATAACACAGGAAATGATAAAGAGTATCGATAAATCCACGGTTATTGGTGACAAGGTTATCGACAGTCCTTATCTTGGAATGATTCCACCCACTGCGCTTTCGGGCGGGGTCAAGACGCTGATCTTGATCCGAAACGAACCGAAGAGAGTTTTCAATGCTTCTACTTGCGGCGATAACTGTGCGGACTGGCTATTAAGGCTTGCCGAGAATGATGACATTACCGTTAACCTGAATCACATCATGGATTTCGGGAAGAACTTTGAGGTATATGTCCTTAACGAGAAGAAGAAGGTTGACAATATGCGTGATCTGATCCTTATTGCCGGAAAATATGTCTGAGAGGTGAGTACATGATCGGAAGACATCATATTAGGGTCAGCAATCAGAAGGTTCAGTTCAGCTTTGAGCTTGTCAGAAATATCACCGTTATACGCGGTGATAGCGCCACCGGAAAGACAACGCTGATCGGTCTGCTTTCTGATTTTGAAGCTCTCGGCAGACAAAGCGGCGTATCTGTTAAATGCGACAAGCCATGCCGCGTTCTGACAGAAATCGATTGGATGTTAAGGCTTGAGAATATCAGGGATAGTATCGTATTTATCGATGAAGGAAACAGATTTATAAGGAGTGTGGAATTCGCTCGTGCTGTGCGTGAATCGGATAACTATTATGTTCTGATAACACGTGAAAATCTTCATAATCTTCCTTATAGCGTCGAGGAAATATATGAGATGTATCCCTACCGTCATAGCATGAAGCTTGGCAGAGTCTATAACGGCACACGCAGATTTTATTCTGATATGCCATCCACCAGCTTTAACATTACAAACACAGATATACTGATTACCGAAGATTCTAATTCAGGACATGAGTTTTTTCTGCATGTTGCTGAAGCAAACGGTATACACTGCATATCCGCACACGGCAAAAGCCGAATATTCGAAACTCTGGGTTCCATTGACCAAAGGGTAATCGTAATTGCAGATGGTGCCGCATTCGGTTGCGAGATAGATCGCATACACAAGCTTCAGGCGACAAATCCGGGAAGAATTACACTATATCTACCCGAATCATTTGAATGGTTGATTCTGAAGTCTGATATTTTGCGTATGCAGGATATCCGGGAGATATTGGAGGCTCCTGAGAATCGCATTGATTCCTCGGTATATTTCAGCTGGGAACAGTATTTCACAGAACTGCTTTCAGATAGAACGGAAGATACCTATATGCAGTATACGAAAGCTCATCTTGCACCTTTTTATCTGCAGAATGAAAATGTCCGCAGAATACTGGAAGAGATCGGTTTGTAATCTGTGATTGCAGTCAGTATTAGTTTGGCAGAAATAAATTAAGCGACAGCGATATTACCGCAGGGTAATGGGTTGTCGCTTAATTTTTGATGTGTTAAAAAGCAAGCGCAAAATTGAATATTACACTTTTTTCTGCGTTATGTAACAGATAATTCCATGGGAATCTTCCCGTCGGAATTATCTGCGTAATGTTATTGCATTTGTTGTGTGTTCTTTTTAGAAGTAAATACAGCAATCTTTTCAGTCATTATTTTATACTCATTCTCGCTGATCGTGCCTTCTTCGAAAAGATATCGGTTAAAGTAATTGAGCCAAGCCTGCTCTGCAAAACGTTTTTCTCTTTCTTCATTTGTCGGATTCTTATTCATTAAGTCACCTCTCTTGTTTCTAAAATTTATTTTCCGCTTTTTGTAAAGAAAATATTCTGAAGATCACATTGTTTGTTCCCACTTTTTCTTTGCCCGTCTTTGCGGAAGAGTCGTGCAATCCTTGATAGGTTCACGGTATTCGATGGAACTTAATCCCTTTATCAGATCCAATACGTTTGTGGTTATGGCAAGAAACGAATTCTCCGCGATTCTTTGCAGTGCGATAGCGGCGTATTCATTTCCCATTTTTGCCGATCTGTTCAGGTGTTCAAGTGCAGCATCAATATCAAAATAATCGGGCTCGAACAGATAGATCTGCCCGAGCCTGTAGTCTGCATATGAATAACCGCGACGAGATGATATTTCAAAGTGGTGTATTGCTTCTGATAAATTCTTTGCAACAATATTGCCGCACATATAAATTCTGCCGAGCAGATAGGATGCATATGCGCTTCCTTCATGCTCGGCATTTAAAAGGTGTTCAATTTGTTCTAAGGTGTATTCTGTATCTATATCCTTGTCGTCTTCATTATTTTCTTCTTCGAAGAAACTGTTCATTTCATCAACAGACAGATCACCGTACTCAACACGGATGTCAGCACCGTATTTGAGAGAAGTGTTATCACTATCCATTTCTTCATTTGGATATTCAAAAGCATCATTTCTCCAATCTGTCCATTCACCTCCCGACGCAGATTCGAGAAGAAAGTGTCGCGAGTCTTCCCATCCTGTGTAAGAAGTTCTCGGTTTTCCGTGAGGATCTTCTGCATCCTGTCCGCTGTACAGTTGGACGTTTCCTCCACTGCTTCCCCAACCGCATTCGCCCATCCGTTGAGAGCGTGCATCAAGGTGTTCCAATCCGTTTTTGTCAGAATGCACTTTTCCAAATCCCGAAGTTTCGAGAAAAGCGTCGGCTGGAATTCTGATGTCGTCCTCATGTATTCCAGAAATGCTTTCCAATCCTCCTTCGGGATTGCGTATATTATTGGCTGATACGGTGTTTCGTTGATCGTCTGCATCGTTTCTGCCGTCGTTTGCTTGAGCTTCTGAAGAGCCGTATTGTTTGATTTGTTGTCTGATTGTAAATTCATATTCCATATTCTCCTTTAGAAATTTTATTTCGTGTAGTTTGTTATCTCTGATCTTCATGCCGTTGGGACATGTGTAGGTAATATATTTCCGATTGTCTGTCCAAACGATAGAGTAGCCTTGGTTTTCCATCATCGAAACAAATTCCGCTTTCGTTCTTGCATGTTTCATCGCTTCCTCAATGTCATAAATGATTCGGAATTTCCAAGACTTGCCACGTAATGCCGCACGGTATTCTCTGGTATTAAGACCTTTCGTGATAAACTGTTGTTCATATTGCGGGAGCACCGACAGCCCTTTCTCCTTACAAAGACGATCGCTGATCTTACGCATCTTTTGAAGTGTGCGGGGACCGTAATCCATTTTCAGTCCGGTGTCAATACTCACACTGTTAATGACAAAATGATTGTGAACTCTCTGTTTTCCATCGCCGTCATATGCATCAAGGTGTGTGCCTACCAGCACCTCGAAGCCCGTAAACATTTCCTTGGCAAGCTTAAGACCGATTTCGTGTGCGGTTTCGTAATCTTCGATCTCACCCGGAGCAAACGATTGCTCGTAATGATAATACATTATTCCGCCGCGTTTACTATAGATGTTTTTTGTTGCCATAAATTCATCGTAAGCAGCGGGAGCAAGACAATTTATCCCCGTAAGATAACGATGACCACGATCGTCCAATGTCTTTGCATCTTGCGACACATACTTTATAACTGCTTTCAAAGCGCTTTGCGTTTGTTTTTTTGCTTGTATATAATTACATGTCGCCATCGTTATCTGTCTCCGTTCCGCTTGCGATCACGCCGTAGCACACATCGTAGAGCACATTGATGGCGGCGTAAACCTTCTGCAAAGTGCTCACCGTTTCAGCAAGATTTACTGATGAAATCTTTCCCTGATGCACAAGGACCGTGAGCTGATTGAGATTCCTGCCGATGGATTTAAGTTCGGTCAGCAGCGGCTTCAACTCATTTACCTGATAGATCGTCCTTCCGAGCGCTGCACTCAGAAGGTACTCTCTCTGAGTCAGACCTGACTTTGCGATGATCTTTTTGATCTTCCTTCGCTCAGTCTCACTTGCCCAAAAAGAAATTTTCTTATTGCGTTCACGATTTGAAATGTTTGAATTTGTGTTTGTGTCTTCTATTGTTTCGTACCTCGTTTCTCATTATTTTAGTGGGGTTTGGGGCTTCTGCCCCGTTTCAGGATTAGGGATATCAAGCCGAATATTCGGCGGGTACCCAAACCCTCTGCTTGCCCCGCTTAGGCGGGAATCATTTTGAGAGAATCATCGCAGATCACCTCCGTTTGGATTTTTTTATAAGGGTAAGCCGAAAAAAACGTGACATCCGAGACCGAGTTTAACGGTCACGTTTGCCACACTTTACACGGTATTTTTCATCCACCCAAAAGATTTATAAATTGCCCTGAGGCGGTCTTGCTTCACGTAATGTGATCTCGGAAGACAATTTGATCTCCTTTCATGAAAGTGTTTGCAAAAAAGCTCTCATGAATTTCTGAGAGCCGTTTGCATAAATGATTTATTATGGGAGTAGTATTCATTTTACGAATATAGCGTAATTCGTTGCCAATACGGCTTTGTAAGGCGAAACCTGCCGAATTGAACAGTGAATGGTACGAAACCCTTGTCGGTTGTTTTTCTCCGCACAGCGCAATAGGGAACATATTTGTGCGGTCAGCTTTTTTGCTCTGTGGGTAGAAATAATCACATAGTTATGTTATAATATTTATACATATAAAACGGAGGAGAAATTACATGTCTGAGGTTCGCTTTAAAATACATATGTTGTCTGCGCAGATGATTCTTGCTTATGCTAAGTCAATGAATGATTCCGATGTATACACTTTCTCTCTTAATAAGCGTGAAACAGAGAGTGTTATTCTTCGCCACAATGAATCGACACAGGATAACAATGCGATTTTCTTCCAAATTATGTGTGAACTGAAAGGCAATGATTATAAACTTTCTTCCGAGTCGATCATTGAAGATCTTGCCGATGTGATCGTGTACATTGATTTCTCGGGCATTTTTGGCAGAGATGCAGGCAATCCCAGAATTGCACTTCGTCAGAAAAAAGCAGAGTCAATGTTTCGTCCCGATGGAATTACCTTGGATTTGGGAAATGGTGCACAGCGGTATTTTGCATTTGAAAGATCGGCAAGTATGAGCCGTAAAGCAGTACTTTCGTTCTTACGTGCAGATGTATACAACGCAGTGCATTCGCGGATGATGCTTGATATGAAGGTAGGGGATTGCCAGCTTTCCAAGCTCTACGCTTATAACGGCCTCCTGTTTTCGAGCGGCACACGTATTGAGCATCCGGATTTATGGCGTAATCATAGTATAGTCATTTTAGATAATCCACATGATTATCAGGCGCGAGCTAATGTTATCACAATGGAAGATGTAAGCGGTGAAGGAAGTGTGCGTAAATATGAGCGCCGAGAGAAAGAAACAAAAATACCTATAATTGAGTTTGACGGAGAAGGTCTTATCTCACCGGGATTTGCAAAAGACATTGATACGGTTCTTTGCGGAAAGCATATTCACCATTCCTTTCAGATACGGATGCCCTATATCAAAGGAATGGTTCATGAGGTTGATTTCCCTGCAATGATGAGTGAGGTGGGTATAACCTTTATAAATGATATTTGGGGAAATCCTCATCCCGTAGACAGTATAAAAATGATACTGACAAAGAGCCAATTCAAAGGCTTTAACTGGCTCAATGAAAACGGTTACCACTGGTACCGATATATTGCTACTTGTGAACGTTACAATCAAGCGCTGTATGTTACGGGAGTAGGTAAAGAAAACGCTGAAGATTTGACAGAACTGAATTATCAGTTTCTTAATACACTTTCATTGAAATCGATACTGTTTCGACCTTCTGATCTTCCGATGGGGTGGGAACACAGCCCTGAGGAAGATGAGAGAAACTGGCTCACAAAAGCAACCGAACAGCGGTATTATGATCTTACCGCAAATGATGATTTCCGACGTAATTATTTCATTTCACGTGCGGAAAGGTGGAGTTTGAGAAAAAAGAGCAAGAATTATAGAATGGCACAGCTTCTTCGAAAGAACCCGCTTTTCATTAATGAATCTTATTTCGCAAATGAGCTTGATGCCATGGGAGAACAGGTGTTGAAGGATTACGCAGTCGGTAAGCTTTACATTAAAGGCGATAATCGCTATTTGTCTGCTGATTTGATGGAGCTTCTTTATTACCTGATTGAACCCCATTACAAGGATTCAGCCGCAGCGAATAGATTGCAGTCGGCACTTAATGCAGAAACTTTTGTTGAGACGGTGTTCTATGCTCCCGGTTCAAAATATGAAAAACAAGGAAGATATACACTTTTGCGTAATCCGCATATTGCACGCAATGAGGAAGTCATGGTTAAACCGCTTGAGAATGTAGGACCGCTCAGACAGAAATATCTTTCCCACCTTACCGATGTTGTAATGGTTGGATCACGTGCATTGATTGCTGAACGATTGGGAGGTGCGGATTTCGACGGTGATATGATCAAGACTATCGCAGAACCTATTCTCAATGATTGTGTTTTCGCTAACTACTTTACAAGCGATTACAACGAATTTGAAAATAAAAAGAATCTGCCGCTGTTGCAGATTCCGTCCGTCAAGCCGCAGATAAGAGATGCTTCGGACTGGTATGCTCGTTTTGAAACGGTAAAAAATACTTTTTCATCCCGTGTAGGGCAGATTTCAAACGCTGCATTGGAACGGAGCATAATTGCTTATGACGAGAATACCGAAGATGAGGTAAAGGCTAAGAACCGACGTGAAACCGAGGAGCTGGCAATACTCACGGGACTTGAGATCGATTCCGCAAAAAGCGGAATCAAGCCCGATCTCTCGGGATATCTCGGTGAAAAGAAAGTAAAGCGCAGTAGTTTTCTTAAATATAAGAAACTTCTCGAAAACTCGGAGGAGCGCCGTCAGTGGTACGAGCCGACTTTCGAAGAGCAGTTTAAAGAATACTTCGACTCCACAAATTGGCAGGATGTCAGCTCCAATTTGGAGAAGCTGCCGTATTACGCGCAGATGCTTAAAAAGAATACTCCAAAGGCAAAGCGCAAGCCGGCTAAGGCTTCTGAACTTTTTACCTTTGCTTGTGATCCGGGATGGGACAAAAAGCTTGATCCTGAGATTCTTGAACGTATCAAGACACTTGTGGGAACGTATGAAACATGCTTGAAGCGGATCCGCGCAAGTCAGCACCTACCGAACGTCAAGGCAAAGAAAAAAGGTATCAACCGAGTTTTATTTATGCGTAACGAGGAAAACAACTACGATGCCGATGAGCTTTACGCTTTGTTTGTCAATCTTCCCGCAGACCGTGTGAGCGATATCCGCCGCGCTATCAGTGAAGAAAAGTATCATTTTATGACAGAGGAACAGAGAATTTTATTTTTGCGGAAATATTTGCCCGAAGATGAATTTGAAGAATATTACGATCTGTTTTCGGATTTTCGTTGCGGAGGATACCGCTTACTCGGTGATTTGATTATTGATACGGATAACGATAATGCGAAGCAGAATCGCGGAAGGCTGCGATATGAGGGCGATTTGCCCGAAATGACAATGCTTGTCAATGCATATATTAACAAGGCTTTGAGTAATACTTACCGCGAGGCGGTTGCCGATGAGTGCTTAAAACTTGTTAAACGTATCTGTAATCCCGCCACGGCGGTCAAGTATGTGGTGGCACTTAATAAGCGGTCATTCCTTTGGGATGTGCTTTGGGATTCAGTTGAGAAATTTGCTTTAAAATACTAATTTTAAATTACAATATAAGTAGATTATTATGGGCTGTTGGGGAATGGGAATGGCGCAGAGCGACGAGTTCTGCGAGATATATGACAGATTTATCGAGGAATATGATGAAGGGAAACCTTTGATTGATATAAAAAAGGATATTCTTGACGAATACCTTGGTCAATTTGATGCGGATGACGGAGTGCTGCACGACGTTTATTTTGCGATTGGAAAAGCAGAATGGATGTGCGGCGGTATTTCGGATGAGGTGCTTGAAAAGATTATACAAATCGTTAATAGCGGTGCGAATATCGAGTTTTACCGAGAGCTTGAAGCAACTGAAAAAGATTTGAAACAGAGAAAGAAAAATCTTGATAGTTTTCTTGAAAAACTTTTAACACCTCGTGGCACAACGAGAAAACGCAAGACCCCCGTGGAAAAATACGTTGCCCCTACACCTCAGCCGAATCTTCCGGAATTCACAAAAGGGGACTTCTTTGCATAAAAGATCGGTGATAAGTATAGAGTATTTTGTCTTATAAACCGAGCAAAGTTTGCAACTACTTATGCTTCATTTAACTATTGCATTGTACACATGAAACATATGATGGATAAATATTCCAACAATTTATAATTTTTACTTTGAAGACTAGATATTATATCGCTGTTTGTTTACTACAACGTATTTTTTTTACACTTTTGGTAATTTTGCATTTTTTAACTAATTATCTGCTATTGACTTATCTGAATTTTCGTGCTATAATTATTATAATCTATTATTATGTCTATAAGTGGGTTTATTATCATTACTGTTGTTTGTCTAATAAATTTTTTTATTTTTAATCTCATGCGAGAGGGTAGAGCAATCAAGGTAATTGATATAGTTTTAGTTTGAAATATACTTGGTTATGTAGTGGTTATTATAGGTTACATTTGAGGTATAGTATGTACAAAAGTTTCTTTAAACGAATAATCGACTTTACGCTTTCATTGATTGCTTTAATAGTTTTTTCTCCCATTTTTTTGGTTTTGATAATAACAGGTGCTATTGCTATGGGTGGAAATCCATTTTTTACGCAGTTGCGCCCTGGAAAGATTGATCCTAAAACAGGTAATGAGAAAATTTTCAGACTTATCAAGTTCAGAACAATGAGCAACAAGAAAGATAAAGACGGAAATTTGCTTCCAGATGAAGTCCGCCTTAACAAATACGGCCGATTTCTCCGTTCAACTTCCCTTGATGAATTACCAGAATTGTTTAATATTATAAAAGGTGATATGTCTATCGTGGGACCCCGTCCGCAGCTGGTAAGGGATATGGTGTTCATGACAGCTGAACAGCGTAGACGTCATAGTGTTCGTCCAGGCTTGACAGGGTATGCACAAGTGAATGGTAGAAATAACATTACTTGGGAGCAGAAATTCGAATACGACCTGCAGTACATAGATAACGGTATTACACTGATCAATGATGTCAAGATCATCTTTCAGACAGTTGGAAAAGTGCTGAAGCGTTCAAATACTGTTCGAGAGGGAACCGTATCCGATTTGGACTTTGGTGACTGGTTGATGGCTGAAGGTAAAGTGGATCAAGAAACTTATAATTCAAAACAAGAAGAAGCGAAGGATTTAATAAAGGTGTAAAATGGCTGATTTGGTTTCGATTATTATGCCATCATATAACACGGCATTATTCATTTCTCAATCAATTCGCTCTGTACAGTCACAGACTTATCAGAATTGGGAGCTAATCATTGTTGATGATTGCTCGACTGATGATACTGACGATATTGTAAAGCCTTATCTTGCTGATATAAGAATCAAATATTTCAAAAACGAAAAGAACAGCGGTGCGGCTGTTAGTAGGAATTTTGCTCTTCGTGAGGCAAAAGGTAAATGGATAGCCTTTCTTGACAGTGATGATCTGTGGCATCCCCAGAAGTTGGCTCGACAGATTTCATTCATGGAAAATAGTTGCTGTCATTTTTCTTACACCTGCTACGGTGAGATCAACGAGGATTCCACACCGAGAAATGTGCTGGTCTTCGGTCCAAAGCGGATAACGAAAGCGGTCATGTACGCTTACTGCTGGCCCGGATGCTTGACGGTAATGTATGATGCGGGTGTTGTGGGACTGGTGCAGATTGAGGATATCAAAAAGAATAACGACTACGCTATGTGGCTGAAGGCTTGCAAAAAGGCAGATTGCTACCTTTTGAAAGAGAATCTTGCAAGTTATCGTAAGCGCATCGGCTCCATCAGCAACCACAGCTATATGGCGCTGATTAAGTGGCACTACAAGTTGTTCCGGGATGCCGAGTATTCAGGTAGTAAATAAGAATACACAATGCGATGATATCGTGTATATGTAGATTCCTTAATGTTTGATTTAATATCTGTTAACCAAATCTTACATAGCTCCTCAAATCTAGCTATTCTTTTAACGTTTGATACTGTAACGTTTTCAGACAGTGAAAGCTCCGATGTCCTTTTCGCTTTTACTTCCGAATAAGTCTTTCCGTATAAATAGCGATATCTGGCTTTTCCTGCCTCATAATGATGAATATACCGAGCTTCCCATCGCCCGTCCTTTCTTTTGTAGATTGATTCTCCGCGACGTGACATTTTTATTCTCCTTTGACTTCAATTTGACTATAAATAAACGAGGAATACAAAATTACTCCTCTCGTAATTACCCTTTATAGCGCAAATTTGTAATATAATTACCGAATTGTAATACATTGGTACTGTTTTTTGTCCATTTAATAGAAATTGTTCTATGGAATGACATTGACAATACCAATTTTTTATGCTATAATTATACTGCGTCGTGGTGATTTTCGAATTATTACTTAAAAAGTGTTGTAATAAAGTTAAACACTTCATTACAGTTATGTGAGATGTGCAGACGCAGACGCAGAGCGTATTCATTTATATAATAAATATTACAGGAAGGAGTCGAGATATGTCAATTACATTGTTTGATCATAATGCAGAAGCATATAAATCGGCCCTTGAATTGATGAATGATACCGGCAAAGCTGCTATCATACATCCTACCGGTACGGGTAAATCATTTATCGGCTTTAAGCTTTGTGAAGACTTTCCGAATAAATCGGTTTGCTGGCTCTCACCCTCGGAGTACATTTTTAAAACTCAGCTTGAAAACCTTGCAGATGCTTCCGAAGGTTTCGTTCCGGAAAATCTTACTTTCTACACTTATGCAAAGCTTATGAATATGAGTGATGCAGAGCTTGCGGAAATTAAACCGAATTATATAGTACTTGATGAGTTTCACCGTGCAGGTGCGGAGTTTTGGGGTGCGGGAGTAAAGAATCTTCTTAAAACTTATCCGGATGTGCCGATTTTAGGTCTTTCCGCAACAAATATTCGCTATCTCGATAATCAGCGTGATATGGCTGTTGAGTTATTCGACGGTAATATCGCTTCCGAGATGACACTTGGAGAGGCTATTGTACGCGGTATCTTGAACGCTCCGAAATATGTCCTTTCTGTTTTCTCATATAAGGATGACCTTGAGAAATATCAAAAACGTATAAAGAGTTCCAAGAGTAAAGTTGTTCGTGATGAAGCGGAACGTTATCTTGAAGAACTTCGACGTGCGCTCGAAAAGGCAGAAGGCCTTGACGAGATATTCCATAAGCACATAGAAAACAGAAGCGGTAAGTATATCGTATTCTGTGCTAACTATGAGCATCTTTGTGAAATGACGGACAAAGCTTCCGAATGGTTTTCGAAGATCGATAATGAGCCGCACATTTATACGGCTTACTCAGATGATCCCGGAACAAGCCGCGCGTTTAATGAATTTAAAAAGGATAACAGCGATCATTTGAAGTTGTTGTTCTGTATTGATATGCTTAATGAAGGTGTTCACGTGGAAGATGTGTGCGGAGTAATTCTTCTGCGGCCTACAGTGTCACCTATCATATATAAACAGCAGATAGGCAGAGCCCTTTCTGCATCAAAAAAGAATAATGCCGTTATTTTCGACATCGTTCTCAATATTGAAAACCTTTACAGTATAGGCGCAATTGAAGAAGAAATGCAGATAGCTACGACTTATTACCGTTCCTTGGGACTCGATAATGAGATCGTTACTGAGCATTTCAAGGTTATTGACGAGGTTCGTGATTGCATTGACCTCTTTGATAAGCTGAATTCTACTCTTACCGCTTCATGGGATTTAATGTTCGAGCAAGCAAAAGAGTATTTCCATGAAAATGGTGACTTAGATGTACCCAAACGTTATGTCACTTCCGACGGTTTTACGCTCGGTACGTGGATATATACGCAGCGCCTTGTCCATGAAGGTAAAAGTTACGGTGTCCTGACAGCTACTCGTAAGAAAAAGCTTGAATCAATCGGTATGCGATGGGAAAGCGTCCGTGATGTAGCATGGGAAAAGAATTATGCTGCAGCTAAGGCTTATTACGAGGAGCACGGAGACCTTTTGGTTAACGTTTCCGATAATAAGTACCACGGTGTTGCACTTGGCAGATGGATCGCACAGCTGAGAACCTACCGTAAGAGCAATATACAAGGTTCGTATCTGACTTTCGAACGTATTGAACTACTCGATCGAATCGGTATGATTTGGGATGTTCCGGATTACTATTTTGAGAAGAATTATGCTCTTTGTCTTGAGTATTACCGTGAGCATGGTAATCTTGATATTCCGACTAAGTATGTAGCTCCGGATGGAACAAGAATCGGTGCTTGGTTACATAGTATCAGATCTTCCAATAAAAACTGCTCTTCAAAACGAGCCGAGCTTACAGATAACCAAAAAGCAAGACTAGAAGAGATCGGCTTTGTATGGGAAGGTAGGCACACGACAACCTGGGAAAAATCCTATCAAGCGGCTGCCGCTTATAAAAAGAAGCACGGTAATTTAGATATACCCGTAGCTTATGTTACCGACGACGGCATCCGCCTTGGACGGTGGATACGGCATCAAAGGGAATCCTACCATACAACATTGCCAGATGAGCGAAAAGAAAAGCTTGATCGTCTAGGAATGGTATGGGAGCTGCCGGATCCTTGGGAACAAAAGTATCAGCTTGTAAAACGCTATCATGATGAGCATGGCGACATTAACATTCCTGCAAATTACGTCTCTGAAGGTGTGTGGATAGCACGCTGGCTTTCTGAGCAAGTTGCCCGATTGGACGGCAAAACGTTAGGCCGCTCCAAAACCGCAAAGTCGTTGAAAAACGATCAAGTTTCCAAACTCGCCGCTCTTGGAATTCACAAAAATTCCTCTCGTAACGATTTGGCTTGAGAGTCAAATCGACTCGGCTTGATACTGTTCTGAAACTTCTGCATACATAAATCCTTTCTGTTTCAACTAATTAGTGTTTTTAGCTGTGTGAGTGACTACGGGTTTATCCAATGAAGACCGCACAGCAATTTTTTAAGTTACATAAATTGAGGTTACATAATGTACGCTAAGTATTTTAAGAGACTAATCGATTTCATGCTGTCTTTGATAGCTTTAATAGTTCTTTCGCCGGTACTTTTGATTTTGACGATTGTTGGTGCAATCGCAATGAGTGGAAATCCGTTCTTCGCACAGCTGCGCCCCGGCAAGATCGACCCAAAGACCGGAAAGGAAAAAATATTCAAGCTTATTAAATTTCGTACAATGAGTAACAAAAAAGATAAGGATGGCAATCTGTTGCCCGACGATGTTCGTCTCAATAAGTACGGACGAATTCTTAGGAGCACATCTCTCGATGAACTTCCCGAACTCATTAATATCATCAGAGGAGATATGTCTATCGTGGGCCCCAGACCCCAGTTAGTTAGAGATATGGTGTTTATGTCCGCGGAGCAGCGCAGACGTCACGACGTTCGTCCCGGTTTGACCGGCTATGCACAAGTGAATGGTAGAAATAACATCACTTGGGAGCAGAAGTTCGAGTACGACCTGCAGTACATAGATAACGGAATTACACTGTCCAACGATATTAAGATTATCCTTCAAACAGTTGGAAAAGTGTTGAAGCGTTCTAATACAGTTCGAGAAGGGACTGTGTCGGATATGGACTTTGGCGACTGGCTGATGGTTGAGGGGAAAGTGGACAAGGCTGTCTACGACAAGAAGCAGGCGGAGGCAAAGGCGTTGCTGAACGCGTGATTGCTACACCTATCAAAAGAAAAGAGTGAAGTCAATGAATGCGACAAAAGTTTCAATAATCGAAAAACAGTATAAGGCTGAACTGAATAAGTATCTGCATTGTGATGAGGATGCGATCTTCTTCTACTGGAAGGGACGCGTGGCGTTGTATGAAATCCTTCGCGCAATGGGGGTCGGCGAAGGTGATGAGGTACTGGTTCAGGGTTACACTTGCGTGGTCGTTGCCAATGCGATCATGTATTTGAAGGCTACCCCGATTTACGCCGACATTGATAAGAAGACCTTCAATATGAACCTTGATTCGCTCAAATCGCGGATTACTGAAAAGACGAAAGTCATTATCTGCCAGAACACTTACGGACTGTCTTCCAATCTGGAAGAACTGGAGCAGATCGCGCGAGAGTATGGGCAGAAGTATGGTCATGCGATCTACACCATCGAGGACTGCACGCACGGCTTTGGCGGCAAATACCACGGCAAGAGCAACGGTGTTTCCTGCGATGCTTCGTTCTTCTCAACCCAGTGGTCAAAGCCGTTCACAACGGGTGTTGGTGGCTTCTCTGTGATTCACAATTCTGACATCCGTGCAAAGGTAAAGAAGAACCAGGCAGATTTGGTGCAGCCGGGATTGAAGGAAGTTGTTGAACTGAAGCTGATGTATTTCGTTCGTCAGTATGTGATCAATGACTTTACATACTGGCCGATGATTCGATTGTATCGCTGGATGAGCAGGCATAATCTGGTGGTTGGTTCCTCTTCTGGCGAGGAAATTGTTGGTGTTGAGATGCCGGAAGGCTATTTGAAAGCGCAGTCTGCTGTTCAGATGAAGAAGGGCATTAAGTCTGTGAAGCGTCTGGATGCGGTTAATGAACTGCGTCGGAAGAATGCACAGGTCTACACCGAGTTCCTCAATAAGCATGGGAAGTATTATGTGGACGAGTCGCTGCATGCAGACCACATTTTCATCAGGTATCCGCTGCTGGTAAATGATCGAGAGGAATTCCGCAAGCGTGCTGAGGATGCGAAGGTAATTCTTGGTGAGTGGTTCGAGGCTCCAGTGTATCCTGCAGATGCCTCCTTGGCGACATGGAAGGTGGATACGAGCGTACTACCGGTTGCAATGGATGTATGCGAGCATATGGTCAATCTGCCGACGGATGAGAAAAACGTGGCGAAGGTGATTGCGTTTCTGGAGAAGCAGATTGATTTGGTGCAGTGACCGAGATGCCTGAAAGTATTTTGGACATGCGGGTCTGACCTGCGAGATGAAATGGAATCTCAGAAGTATTGAAAAGTTCAGCTTCTGGGGTGAGATAAAGGTTATGTTCATGACCGTGTTCGCTGTGCTTGGTAAAGAGTACGGGGATGAAACTGTGGATACGGTTGATGAAGTAAAGGTTCACGAAGATAGTGTGGTGTTATACCCATGTTGTCTGCTAACGGCAATCAGATATTCTGAGTTGAGCAGTTCAACTTCTTGAGTAGAGACCTTGCTACAATTAATTCTGTTTTTGCTGAGTTGAGGAAGGAAAACTATGGCTGTTATAAGAGAAATAGATAAGGCGACGAAAGACTATGTAAAAACAATAGCAGAACTTCATAAAAGAGCCTTTCCGGCTTTTTTTCTGACGCAGCTTGGTGTGCCATTCCTGACCACGCTCTATACTGGTTATCTTGAAGATGCAGATTCTGGAATCATTGTCGCAGAAGATGGTGGAAAGCTCATTGGATTCATTGCTTACTCTAATGATTATCCGCGGTTCTATAAGGGACTCATTAAGCATCACTTAGTGAAGTTTGCTTTCTGCTCACTGGGAGCGGTCATCCGCCATCCATCTTTCATCAAGCGATTGCTGGGGGCGTTTAAAAAGAGTGAATCGGTAGTAAAGACTGAGAAATATGTTGAACTTGCTTCCATTTGTGTTGAACCGGCGATTGAGAGCAAGGGCGTTGGTTCAGCAATGATTGATTATTTAAAGGGTATTGTCGATTTTGATACATATGCCTACATAAATCTTGAGACGGATGCTGTAAACAATGATGGTGTGAATAAGTTCTATGTCAAGAACGGATTTGAACTATCTAGACAGTATACCACAGCAGAAGGTCGTAAGATGAATGAATATCAGTATAAGCAAAAGGTGAGAGTATGAGAATTCTTTTCCTTGATGCCTATTTTGAACCGGAGCAAATAGCATTTACGCATCTTGAAAAGGATTTGCTGGAAGGGTTGGTTCAAGCAGGGCATGAAATAGAAATTGTTTGTCCGACCCCGACACGCGGTGTAAGTGCTGAAGTAGCAAAAGAATATAAGAAAATTAAGACTGAAACACTTTATGATGGTCATGTTCATGTGACCAGATTTTCTACACCGCAGGAAGGTAAGAATCCTGTAGTACGAGCTCTTCGGTATTTCTGGTGTAATTTGCGGTCTTATCAGATAGGTAAGAATATTAAGAATATTGATGTTGTCTTTGCAAATAGTACACCTCCAACACAAGGGATGCTGGGTGTAATGGTTGCTAAGTCACTATCCAAGAAGAATAATAGAAAGGTTCCGTTTGTTTTTAGCCTTCAAGATATTTTCCCAGATTCTCTTGTCAATGCAAAGATGACGAAGAAGGGGAGCCTGATTTGGACGATTGGTCGAAAAATTGAGGATTTTTCTTATAATTGTGCAGACAAAATCATTGTTATCAGTGAGAGCATGAAGCACAACATTATAGAAAAAGGAGTGCCGGAGGAGAAGATTGTTGTAATTCCTAACTGGGTTGATACTGAAGCAACAAAGCCTATACCGAAAAATGAGAATCGCTTGTTCGATGAATATGGGATTGCACCAGATAAGTTTATTGTGGTTTATGCAGGAAATTTTGGTGCTGCTCAAGGTGCGGAAATTGTACTGGATGTAGCTAAACATTTGAAAGCAAACACAGATATTCAGTTTGTCATATTTGGAGGGGGGAGTGGATTTGAAGCAGCAAGAGAACGGGTGACTAAAACTGCACTTACCAATGTAATAATCGATAGTCTGCTGCCACAGGATCGTGTGTCGGAAGTGTATAGTATTGGTGACGTAGCAATCATCACATGTAAAAAAGGGGTCGGGGGCAGCGGAATGCCCAGCAAGACATGGAGCATCATGGCATGTGATACGCCAATTATAGCAGCTTTTGATACTGATAGTGAACTGGCAACAATTCTTGAAAGTGCAAATGCAGGATTGTGTGTGGAGCCAGGAAATGCGAATGCTTTAGCAGATACGATCCTTTCTATGAAGGAGACAAAGAATAAAGTACACGGAAGTAGGAATTATGTATTGATGCATGCATCAGCTCTTATTGGTGTGAAACAGTATACAAATGTTTTTTGTGAAATTGTGGAAAATACATAATTGGAATATTTTGATGAGTAATTAACCGAAAGATTACTCCTCTAAGAATACAGAAAAGATGGTGGAAATTTATGAAAATTTTAGTATTGTCAACCATTTATCCTCGAAACGATGTGAAAAAGAACAGCGCAGCGACTAAAGTGGTTCATTACTTTGTGTCTCAATGGACGAAGATGGGGCATCAAGTTGTTGTGATTCATACTGCGGGTCGTAGCTTTAAATTGCTTCATCTACTCCCACAATCTATTAAGAATGAAATTAAAACTCGGTCAGGAATAGAAATTACTGATATTAACATTACGAAGAAGTGTGAATATAATTACGAAGGAATTGAAGTTTTTCGTAGACCAATATTTAAAAGTATTCCGCATGCACTTCCGTCGAAGGCTCAAATCCAACGAGTTTGTAGAGATATTTGTGAATATTTAAAAAAACGTAGTTTTGAACCGGAATTAATAATTTCACACTGGTCCTGCCCCACAATTCAGCTCCTTTCTGAATTGAATAAGATGTATTCATGTAGGAAATCTATTGTTATTCATGAAACGCAGTACTTGACTGTTATGAAAGAAAAATGGCAAAATGAATTGAAAAGTATAGATGTATTTGGTTGCAGGTCCAGTAGCTTATCAAAAAAAATAGCAGAGACACTAGGGCTGAAAAAGTATCCTTTTGTATGTGCTTCGGGTGTTCCAGAAGACTATTTAGAGACAGTAGAATTGGATACAGATAAATTTGATGGGCCATTAAAACGATATATTTTTGTCGGAGAATTAATAGCACGTAAAAATTGCGAATCAGTAATAAAGGCGTTGGCAAGTGTATGTGATCATGATTGGCACATCGATATAGTTGGCGATGGTGCTGAAATGCAGTCTCTCAAAAAACTTCTATGCAATTTAAAAATTGAGGAGCATGTTACATTTCACGGTAAGGTATCAAGAGATGAAGTGATTAGACTTATGCGGCAGGCGCAGTGCTTCATCATGCCCAGTAGAGCGGAGGCGTTTGGGCTAGTATACTTAGAAGCAATGGCGTGTTCTTGTATTACGATTGGTTCAAGAGGAGAAGGAATTGATGGTATTATTAATGATAAACAGAATGGCTATTTAGTACAAGCTGGTTCTGTAGATGATTTAGAAGATACGCTCAAACAACTTTTGAAAATGAATACGAAATCATTGAAATTCATTGCAGAGAACGGCTACAAAACTGCACAAAACTATAGTGATTTTGCTGTAGCTAAGCGCTATCTTGATGATGTGATTGCTTGGTGAGAGTTGTTCGATTTATTATCAATGAAATTGACTGCGTATTCATGGAGTGGTTTGTTGCTTGGTACAATCTTTTTTATGTGTTCGAACGACGGAATGATGCGTTTACTGAGAGATATATTCTGTGGAAGAGAGTATGGAGAAAACGACAGAACTATTGAATTCTGTGCGTTATGCATGCTGAGTTTGACAGGAACATGGCCATAGAGAATTCTTCGAATTAAATGCTTGTCCACGTGGTGGTGGGTTCGATGTATTATGTGTCTCCGCATATAGAACCAAAAGGTAAATTTGTGGCGATAACAGAAGTTTGTCTATTTTTGATGATGTAATTCAAACAGTTAAATTGGTGAAGGAAAAAAGATTAAACTGTTTGAATATATACGTTTATGGAGGAGAAAATATGAACATATTAATTGTCCCTTCCTGGTATGAAGCTCGTCCAGGTGCACAATTGGGTTCTTTTTTTAGAGAACAATCTTTTGCAATACAAGCGGCCGGATGTAATGCTATTGTTGCAGATGCGACATTTCAAAGTATGCACAATCTGCATGAAAAAGAGATGTTCAAAATTAAAAAAAAGAATGACGAGGGTTTGATTACATATTCTTTATTGATTCCGTCATTTGGTTTATTGCGGTTTCCAAGGTTGGGAGTAAGTGTCTATACTCGCAATTTAAACAGACTTTTTCATTCAATAATTAGTGATGGAAACAAAATTGATGTGATCCATGCACATTCGTTTTTCCCTGCTGGAGTCGCAGCGACAAGAATTGGAAAAAGATACGGAATTCCGGTTGTTGTAACAGAGCATTCTAGTGATGTTATTTCAAAAAAATTGACTGCACCTAAAATGGAATTACTTGTAGAAACCGTGGAAAATTGCAACGAATTTATTTGTGTGGGAAATGGACTAAAAAATGCGGTCATCGAATACACCAAAACACAAAAAAATCTTTCAGTCATTCCCAACATGGTCGACATGCGTTTTACATATAAAGAAACAAAAGAGTTGGGCTCCTTTAATTTTATTTCGATTGGAAATCTGATTCAAAGAAAAAGGTTCGATCTAACGCTCCAAGCGTTTTCCTTGGCATTTAAAGGAAGGAGCGATGTTGTTTTAACCATTGTTGGTGATGGACCGTTAAAGGATGAACTAAAGTGCCTTGCAAAAGAGTTAAATATTGAAAATCAAGTCATTTTTACTGGCGGATTGGATAGGGTTAGTGTTGCTGCTGAGTTGCAAAAATCTAGAGTATTTGTGTTAGCAAGTGATTCTGAGACCTTTGGTGTTGTTTATATTGAGGCCCTTGCCTGTGGTGTTCCAGTGATTGGCACTCGTAACGGTGGTGCAGAAGATATCATAGATCACAATAAGGGTATTTTAGTAGATACCAACAGTAAGCAGCAGTTAGCAGAAGCTATGCTGAATATTTATAACAATATTGAACTGTATAATAGGAAGAAACTAGCAGAAGAATGCCAAGAACAGTATGGTGGCGGTAACATTTCTTCTCGTATTATTGAGGTGTATAAAAGGTGTCTTGATGGGGAGGGTTCAGATAGATGGTAATATCGAAAAGGAGTCTGAAAGAGGCATTTGTATATTTATTGCCACTTCTTTCAATATTATTGCAGTGGGTTTCAGTAGCTGGGATAAATATGAGTTGGCTCCTTTCTATGTATCTGTTATTCAGTATCGTTACCAGAAATAAGGTTGTATTTAAGAAAAATGTTACGGTAGCTATTTTTTTGATTGCTGTTATTGTGCCTCTAATTAATTTTTTGTTTGGAAAGGCTCAATCGTTTAATATTACTTTATATATAAGTATCGTTACTGGAGTTGTATTCCTTCTTTACGTGGTCTCGCTAGAAAACGATTTGTTTATTAAATTCTTAAATGGAAGTTTGACTGCATGTATTCTTTTTTCTATATGGGGGGAATATGAAGTTGTTACCGGGCATTATATACTCTCTAATAATGTTGTTTTTACCGAAGGGCTAAATTGGAATAATACTCATTATCCCATAGCTGCTTTCCCTAATACAAATGATATTGCACAGTTTTTAGTTATGCTCTTCCCTATATCATCTTATTCATTACTAAAAAAGAACAAGGTAGTTTGGGCTATCGCAACAATATTGGTTTTTGGAGTAATATACGCAAGTGCATCTCGTCTATGCATGATGGCTTTTGTAATAATATGGTTTATTACGCTAAGTATAAAATTGTTGTTGGAAAACAGAGCAAAATCATTTATTAAGCTGCTCATGACTGTGTTTGCAATCTGCATTTGTTTATCTATATTGGAGGCGGAGACAGGTTTAGTTACGAGTGTAATAATAAACTTCATGAAGGTTGATTCTAACGCTGCATATTATGGGGCGCGTTCAGACATATATAGTACTGTGTTTAATACAGCACTTAAACTTCCATTCGGCGGATTTGGTTCAGCCTATGAAGTATATGTTATGCCGCCACACAATTTGTTTCTTTATATTTTGTGTGATTATGGTTGGATTCCCGCATTGCTTTTTGTATCATTATTAATTATGTTGGCAGTTATATTTTTTAAGCAAATGCGAAGGGCACCCCATGATTTACAATATTATTTATTATTTTCAAGTTTGTGTATGTTTCCTGTTTTGTCCTGTGTTTCATCTACCAATGAACAAAGAAAAATTATATGGATGATACTGGGGATTATGATAAATAGATATTATTATTTGAAATCACGGAAGCATATTGTTGACAATAAACGACAGGATGATGGACGGGTATATGAGCATACTATTTGTGTTAGAGAATTTGGCTGACAGATGTGGAGCGAATGTTAATATAGCAATTGTTTTAGCGAAGCAGTTATCTAAAAGTATTGAAGTTCATGCTTTGGTTCGATACGATGAAGTGAAACCGGTTTCTTGTGAAAAAGAAAACGTATTTGGCAAGGTTCACACCTTCTATTCTGATCAAGCCGGAAAACTTGCAAGATTCACATCCAATGATTGGAGCAAAGCGACTGGATTTGCAAAGATATTGCGTTTTTGTAAGTCTCCAAGCACGTTCGTTTCAATGATTGATGCTAAATATTTTGATTTTAGCAACACAAAAAAGAAATGTAAAAAAGCAATAGAGGAAGTTTGCAGAAAAGAAAACTATGATGCTGTGATTGGTGTGTCCGCACCATACTATATTATGCAGGCGGTGGCAGAATCAAACATAGATTGTACAAAAATGGCAATACAGCTTGATCCCTTTACTAATAATTATACGTTAAGTCCTCGATTGAAAAAACGCAGAAGAACAATTGAGCTTCGAACACACGGTAAATTAAGCGTGTTATTCGCTGGAGATTATTTATATGATGACCTCATGACAATAGTCACAAATGCAGATGAAAATATCATTCCAATTCCGTTGCCGGGATTGATTTATGACAATATGGTGGGGCGACCGAGTGTAATTGACCACAACGGTCAAACGGTAAATTTCCTTTTTGTTGGGCAATTCTATGAGAAAATTCGGAATCCCCATTACTTGTTGGAGCTGTTTTGTCATCTTCCGTCCAACTATGTTCTCCATATTGTTGGTGGTGGGTGTGACAGGGAATTGGATAGATACACACAAATTTTGGACAAAAGATTGGTCAGACACGGTTGGGTATCGAAAGAGGAAGCTAATGCGTATATTGATCAATTCGATGTTTTGGTTAACGTCAATAATACGATAACGAATCAGTTGCCGAGTAAGCTTTTCGAGTACATTAGCACAGGAAAGCCGATATTGAATCTGTGCAAGTCTGATGAGTGTTTGTCAAAGCCGTATATGGCTAAATACGAAAATGGCGTATGCATTGTGGAGAAACAAGACTTTGTTGAGTCTGATGTCAGATTAATTGAAAACTTTGTAGAAAAACACTTGCGCATGGTTTTAAGTAAGGATGAAATCCTTACCGGTTTCAAGGAAAACACAGATGTAAGTGTTGCAGAGCTTATATGGGACAAGATTTTAGAATGCACTAGAGGAGACGAATAAGTTATTAGTATTTTATATAAGGAGGACACGGCACTATGGATCGATTTGATATACCAATATGTATATTTATTTTCAAAAGGATGAAAGCCGTTGAAATCATTGAAAGAATTTCTCAGGTTAAACCCTTAAAATTATACATTATGGCAGACCAAGGCAGAGATGATGCGGAAAAAAAGACGGTTGCGGAATGTCGTGCAGCGGTTGAGAGCGCCATTAATTGGGATTGCGATGTAATCAAAAACTATGCTGAAGAGAACCGCGGGGTTTATAAAAATATCGGAGAGGGAGCAAAGTGGGTTTTAAGACAAGAAAAATGGGCGATTTTTTTGGAGGATGACAATCTGCCGGAAGTAACATTTTTCCCATTTTGCAGAGAAATGTTGCACAGATATGAGAATGACACCAGAATAGTTTGGGTTTGCGGAACGAATTATCTGGGCGATTATCAGCCGTCATCTAATGAAAGCTATGTTTTTACGAGACATATGTTGCCTTGCGGATGGGCTTCGTGGGCAAATAGATTTGAACATTTTTATGACGGTGAGCTTTCACTTGTAACTAATGAAACGGTATTGTCTCGCATAGGCGATATGTATTGTAATAAAAAGGTTTATCGGCAATATAGAGAAATGTGGATGAAGGAATATCAACGCATATCTCAAGGAATAAAGCCAATTTCGTGGGATTATCAAATGGATTTTTCCATAAAAGCACACAATCTGCTAGGAATTTGTCCTTGCAGAAACCAAATAAAGAATATAGGTGTAGATGAGAATTCTATACACGGAGGAAATTCTTTTGATCTGGTCATGACTAAACGTTTTTGCGGAATGGATTCTTTCCCGATAGAGTTTCCTTTGAATCACCCGGCAACCGTGTTGCAAGATAAGAAATTTGAGAAAAAGATTGGAGACATTATCTTAATTCCCAAGAGCTTTCGGATAAAAAGATGGGTTAAGGGAACAGCAGTTAAATGCGTTAAGTTTATTCTTCGTATTCCGGCAGATGTTAGTGTAAGACACTTCTTTGAGAGGAAGCACTAAATATGTTTGGTCAAAAGTATTTGCTAAGACTAAAAAAAATTATGTCTGATGCCGACGAAAGAAATCTTGTACGAAACATTTTACTGGCGTTTTTGGTGAAAGGAATTTCTTTATTTGTTTCGCTTTTTTCAATGCCTCTCTATATCAAATATTTTGATGACAATGCTGCATTGGGAATGTGGTACACCATCTTGTCAATGTTGTCATGGATAAACTTATGCGATTTAGGTTTAGGCAATGGATTGCGAAATAGGTTAACAGAGGCATTAGCCTTAAGACAATACGAAAAAGCGAAAGAGTATATTTCTGCAACATATACGGTTTTATGTAGGATAATCTTACCTATCTCCGTGGCAATATGTATTTTGTTGCAGTTTATAAATTTCAATAATTTTTTCAATATCTCTAATTCTATTGTCGATGGTCGAATTATTAAAGTAGCTATGACAATTCTTGTGTTGGGGGTATGTATTAATTTTATTGTCAAGGTGATAACAAATGTAATTTACGCACTGCAAAAATCTTCGTTAAATAATGTGTTAGCATTGATAAGTAGTATTTTACCGTTGATATTTATATCAGTTTTCAAAGGACAGGATGTATCTAGTAATTTAGTACTTTTATCCATAGTGCATATTATTTCGATTAATTTACCATTGATAGTGGTGAGCATAATTTTATTCAATTCAGAACCGCTAAATAAATGCAAACCATCATTCAAAAATGTATCCAAAGAGGCGACTAACGATACTCTTATTTTGGGTATGCATTTTTTCTTGGCACAAACTTTCTTTATGCTACTTATGCAAACAAACGAGATTATAATTACGAATTTATTCTCTCCTGATTATGTAGTTGAGTATAGCATATATTATAAGTTGTTCACAGCTATTGGTTCATTATTTATGCTAGCACTAACTCCAATGTGGTCAAAAGTAACAAAGGATTTTACTGAAAGAAAATACCAAAAAATTAAGAAAACTCATAGACTCCTTAGTTTCGTTGCGCTATTAGCATGTGCATTAGAATTACTTGTTGTTCCGTTCCTGCAGATTATCGTAAATATATGGTTACAAGAAGATGCAATTATTATTGACGATAAAGTTGCAATTCTTTTTGCAGTGTACGGTGGATTGTACATTTTTAATGTTGTTTTAACGACTATAGCGAATGGAATTGGAGAAGTACGATCACAAATGGTATTTTATGGAATAGGTGCAATATTAAAACTTCCAGTAATTTTTATGTCAAGAAACATTGGGTTACATTGGAGTGCTGTTGTAGCCTATACATCCATAATACTTTTACTGTTTTGCGTATACCAATTTATTTGGTTAAACAAAAAAATCGAAAAATTACTTGCATGAAAGGAAGTATTTAAAATGTCTCTCTTCGCTAATAAAACCCTTTTAATCACCGGTGGTACCGGTTCCTTCGGCAATGCCGTGCTGAATCGTTTTCTGAAATCCGATATCGGCGAAATTCGCATCTTTTCCCGTGATGAAAAGAAACAGGATGATATGCGCCACCATTTCCAGGCAACCATGCCCGAGGTGGCAAACAAGATAAAATTTTATATCGGCGACGTACGTGACCTGCAGTCTTGCAAGAATGCTATGCACGGAGTTGATTACATATTCCATGCTGCAGCGCTCAAGCAGGTTCCTTCCTGTGAGTTCTTCCCCATGGAAGCAGTCCGCACCAATGTCATTGGTACGGATAACGTACTAACGGCCGCAATCGAAGCCGGAGTTGAGTGTGTTATCTGTCTCTCCACGGACAAGGCCGCGTATCCCATCAATGCCATGGGCATCACCAAGGCTGTGGAAGAAAAGGTCGCTGTGGCCAAGAGCCGTTACAGCGGCAAGACCAAGATCTGTTGCACTCGCTACGGCAACGTCATGTGCAGCCGCGGTTCCGTTATCCCGCTCTGGATCAATCAGATTCGAAATAACCAGCCCATCACCCTGACCGATGGCAACATGACTCGTTTCATAATGAGCCTTGAAGAGGCAGTAGACCTGGTGCTGTTCGCTTTCGAGCATGGTGAGAACGGCGACTTGCTGATTCAGAAGGCTCCCGCCTGTACCATCCAGACGCAGGCTGAGGCTGTGTGTGAACTGTTCGGCGGCGATAAGAGCCAGATCAAGACCATCGGTATCCGCCACGGCGAGAAGATGTACGAAACGCTGCTCACTAATGAAGAGTGTGCTAAGGCTGTGGACATGGGTAACTTCTACCGTGTTCCTGCGGACAATCGCGGACTGAACTATGATAAGTTCTTCAAAGACGGTGATGAAGAACGTAATACACTTACTGAGTTTAACAGCAATAATACCAGAAGATTGAACTTAGAGGAAACTAAGGCAAAGATTGCAAGCCTTAAATATATTCAGGACGAATTAGCAGGTATTCATCACGAGTAATCATCGGACATCACTGACACCTGAGTCTTTGGTAAACTTACCACAGCGCCAATAGTAGAATAGCAATGTTACCCACCATCATGGAGTAAAATGGTGGTGGGTTATTCTCTATAAGGAGGCAGGGTAGAGGAGAACAGCGTGGGCGTGAACGGTGTAGATAACCACAGCAAGATAGGAACGAAATAATGAAACTAATTATCTTAGGCGCAGGCGGATACGGTCGAACGGTAGCGGACATTGCCCGACAGAGCGGACGGTATTCGGAAGTGTATTTTCTGGATGACAACTCAACAGATGTACATGTTATCGGCAAATGCGCTGACTATATCAACCATATTTCTACTGACACCGAACTATATCCGGCATTCGGCAATAATGAAAGCAGACTTCAGTGGATAGATAGACTTGAAGCAGCTGGGGCTAACATTCCGACACTTATCCACAATACTGCTTATGTCAGTCCGGAAGCAACAATAGAACGTGGTACTGTGGTATTACCGAAGGCAATCATCAATACCAATACCACTATCAACAGAGGCTGTATCATCAACTGCGGTGCTATCATTGACCATGGCTGTGTGATCGAAGAAGGTGTTCACATCTGCCTTGGTTCCATCGTCAAAGCTGAAAATCGGATACCAAGATGTATGAAGGTGGAAGCCGGTGTGGTTATCGAGAACAGGACGTATCCGGTGTGAGAAGTTTTGACCTGCGAGATACTGTGTAACGAAGAAAACTGGGTTAATATAAGGGAGAGAACAACAAAATGGAACATAATTTCAATTGGAAAAACGACGGCAGGACGAAGATCTGTATCGGTCTGGGTACTCGCCCGGAGATTATTCGCTTGGCTGCAGTCATAAGACGTTGCCGCGAATATTTCGATACCTGCGTCATTTATTATAACCAGAACTGGGACAAGAACCTGTCCACCGTATTCTGGGAGGACTTTGAATTGAAGAACAATGCGGGCGAATTCGGACCGGATATCCTCGTGCCCGTCGTTGGTGAGAATCTGGGTGTGACCTGTGGTAATATCCTCGGCAGAAGTTACGAGCTTCTTTCCGAACTTCAGCCGGACGCCTATTTGGTGCTGGGTGATACCAATAGCTGCCTGTCTGCCATTTCTGCTAAGCGTCTTCACATTCCGCTCTTCCATATGGAAGCCGGTAACCGCTGTAAGGATGAGTGCCTGCCTGAGGAAACCAACCGCCGTATTGTTGACATCATCTCCGATGTGAACCTGTGCTACAGCGAACCTGCGAGAAAGTATCTGCACGAATGTGGTATGCCCAAGGAACGTACCTACATGACGGGCTCTCCCATGGCCGAAGTTCTGCGTGGCAATCTAGACAAGATCAAGGCATCTAACGTGCTGGAGAGACTTGGTCTGGAGAAGGACAAGTACATCCTCCTGTCTGCTCACCGTGAGGAAAACATCGATACAGAGAAGAACTTCTTGTCCCTGTTCACTGCTATCAATGCACTGGCTGAGAAGTATGATATGCCCATTCTGTACTCCTGCCATCCGAGAAGCAAGAACAGACTGGAGAAGTCCGGATTCCAACTTGATCCGAGAGTTAGAGTTAATGAACCCCTGGGCTTCAACGATTACAACTGCTTGCAGATGAACGCTTTGGCGATCGTTTCTGACTCCGGTACGTTGCCCGAGGAAAGTTCTTTCTATCTGTCCATCGGTCATCCTATTGCCGCTGTGTGCATCCGTACCAGCACCGAGCGTCCCGAGGCTCTGGAAGCCGGCGAATTCATCCTTGCGGGTATCACAACCAAGGAGTTGCTGAACGCCACCGATATGGCGATCAAGATGAAGAACGAAGGCGTTCTCGGCAAGCCCTGTCCTGACTACACGGATGAAACTGTGTCTATGAAGGTTGTGCGCATCATTCAGGGTTATGTGAACGTCGTCAATAAGTTCGTATGGCGGAAGTATTGATCCATATCCACTACTAATCCACGGCAACTGCTATTCTGATAGTAAGACATCCATTGACTCTCACAAGGAGTATAGGGGTGGATAGTAGTGTGGATGACAACGGATGAAGTAGTATAGTAGAACCAGAAGAAATAACAGAGGTACAAATATATGAATATCCTCGTGACAGGTGCAAAGGGCATGGTGGGAACCGCCCTTGTGCATAATCTGAAAAACATCCGGGATGGCAAGAACCGTACCCGTCCCAATATCAAGATTGATAATATTTATGAATACGATATCGAGAATACCGCAGAGCAGCTGGATGCTTACTGCGTAGACTGTGATTTCGTATTCAATCTGGCAGGTGTGAACCGTCCCACTGATCCCGCAGATTTCCAGAAGGGCAATTTCGGCTTTGCATCGCAGTTGTTGGATAATCTCAAAAAGCACAATAACAAGGCTCCCGTGATGATCTCTTCGTCTATTCAAGCAACATGCATTGGTCGTTATGACAGCGACTACGGAAGAAGCAAGAAGGACGGGGAAGAACTGGTGTTCAAATATGGTGAGGAAACCGGTGCGAAAGTAGCAGTTTACCGCTTCCCGAATCTGATGGGTCATAGCCGTCCGAAGTACAACTCTGCCGTGTCCACCTTCTGCTGGGCGGTTGCCAATGATGAAGAGTTTACCGTCAACGACCGCGATGCCATGGTCGAGCTGCTCTACATCGACGATCTGGTGGAGGGCATGTACGATCTGCTGGAAGGTAAGGAGCAGCACTGCGAGTATGATGGACTGGAGCATGTGATCAAGGAGAATGGTCGTTACTGCATCGTGCCCGTTACCCACAAGGTCACACTGGGTGAAATCGTTGATCTGCTTGAACAGTTCAAGGCTCAACCTGTAAATCTGCTCATGCCGAAGATGCCTGAAGGTTCTTTCGCTAAGAAGTTGTTCAGCCTGTATCTGTCCTATCTGCCGAAAGAGTCCTTTAAGTACGCTCTTAAGATGAACTGCGACAATCGCGGCAGTTTCACGGAACTGGTGCATACAGAGGATTGCGGACAGGTCAGCATCAATATCTCTAAGCCCGGTATTACAAAGGGGCAGCATTGGCATAACAGCAAATGGGAACAGTTCATAGTGGTGCATGGTCACGGTCTGATCCAGGAGCGTAATATCACTACCGGTGAGATGGTAGAGTTTGAGGTAAGCGGGGACAAAATTGAGGCAATCTACATGATCCCTGGCTGGACGCATAACATCATCAACCTGAGCGATACTGAAGATCTTGTGACAGTGATGACCTGTAACGAGATTTTTGATCCGAATAAACCGGATACATTTGGGGAGCCGGTGTAAAAGACACAGGATTTGAGAATTAAAGGGAAGGCCTCAAACCTTCCCACATCAGCACAAGCGGTACTTATGGTGCGTCTATCGCAATCAATCCGGTTCAACTCCCGAGGTGCTGTTATTATCCTAATCACTCGCATTCCTCGTGTCACTTGCATACATCACTTATCATTTATCATCTAATGGAGTTATATTAATCATGATGAACCAAGATATAGCACGCAACCTGCAGAAAGTGGGCGAAGCATTCCGATTACAAGGTCCGTTCTTCTCATACGAAGAGATCTGCCAAGGCAATGTGAACGTGACCTATAAAGTCAATTATATCCGTGACGATGGAACAGGTATGGCACGTATCAAACCCTACCTTTTCCAAAAGGTTAATACTTATGCTTTCAAGCACCCTATAGAGTTGATGGAGAACATCGATAAGGTTACCGAGTTTATCCGTAAGAAGCGTCCCGATCAAACCTGCTTGCATTTTCATCATACAGCAGATCAAAAAACTTATCTCTTTGATGAAGATGGCAACTTTTGGAGAGTTTGTAATTACATTTCTTCTGTTACATACGATACATGTGATGATTTGACTGTGATTCGTAATGCAGGAGAAGCTTTCGGAGATTTTCAAACAACTCTTTCTGATTTCAACGCAGCGGAGCTGTACTACACGATTCCTGATTTTCATAATACCAGAAAACGTTATGAGACTTTGATCGCAGATGCCAAGGCAGATGTGTGTGGCCGAGTAGCAGAAGTTAAGGAAGAACTTGATTGGCTGTTGTCCGTACAGGATCTGGCTTGTAAGTTGACCGATATGCACGAAGCAGGGGAGATTCCTCTTCGAGTAACACACA
>SVTV01000041.1 GCA_015063605.1 Oscillospiraceae bacterium | reverse complement strand
AGTATGGTTTAATGGTTTTAAGAATACCCAATATTGAAATAAAGCGTAATTTCAAGGGTGTTTGCGAGAATATAAATTATATTGCAGAGCATAGAATCGGTATTCATGATGAGGGGTAAGTTGTTTTGAGTGAAGGACAATTCCTCAGAAAAGTTGTTGATAGAGAAGAACAATTCCTCAGTCACCTTCGGTGACAGCTCCTTTTACACAAAGGAGCCTTATGCATCTAACTTCAAGTAAAAATTGATAACTTGTAATTATATCTGACTTCAAGTCAATGTGATTCAATAGAGATTTGCACAAACCCATGCCTCCTTTAAGTGTAAATCAGTTGCTTCGCAACTGCGGAGGTGGCACGGCGCAGCCGTGACGGAGGAATTGTTCTCAACGTAAATCAACCTCACCCTAACCCACAGAAAGGAAAAGCTATGAAAATATTTATAATGACAGACCTTGAAGGTATCACAAATGTAAATCATATTGACGATATCTTCGTTGAAGAGCGTTACGAAAAGGCTCGTATTGAGCTTATGAAGGACGTCAATGCGGCGATTGCAGGATATTACGATGCGGGCGCAGAAAAGGTGTACGTCTATGACGGCCACGGCGGCGGAAAGAATTTCATTCCCGAGCTTCTTGACGAAAGAGCGATACAGGCAAAGGCAGGCGAATGGGAGGATATAATCAGAAGCGGCGAGATAGACGCATATGCGGAAGTCGGTCTTCACGCTATGGCAGGCGCTATCAATGCATTTCTTGAGCATACACAGAACTCCAAGAAATGGTTCGATTACAGCATAAACGGCCGTTCCTGCGGCGAGCTTATACAGGGTGCGGCATTTGTGGGCGCATTCAATATCCCCATGATCTACGTTACGGGCGACTGCGCCGTATGCGAAGAGGCAAAGGCTTTCTTGGGCGATATAAAGACAGTAGCCGTAAAGCGTGCGGTAGGCAGAAACGTTGCCGTATCAATGGATGCCGATGAAGCAAGAAAGGCAATATATGAGGGCGCAAAGGAATCCGTTAAGCTTATCGGAAAGATCCGTCCTTATAAGCTTCAGCTTCCCGCAGACCTCCGCCTCACTCTCCAGAGAACGGATTATGCCGAGGAATTTTATAATACCGGCAGACTTGAAAGAGTTTCTTCCAGAACCGTCAGAAGATGGATAACGAAGATAGAATCCTACAGAGATATGATCCCGTGATGGGCTTCAACCATTAAAATAACGTGTCGATTCATGAATCGACCGAAAACAAAAAACGCGTGTCCGGTTTCTTATAAGGAGCCGGACGTTTTTTATAATGATAATTTCTTTGACTATGAAAAAATCACGCACATATTTATAAAAAATGTGTGTGGTTTTATTGCAAAATTCAAGTATTGGTGCTATAATAAATTCGCACACATATTATAAGCGACTCAAAAACACAGCTTTACAACAGTACAATTCGTATAGCCGATTCGACAGCAGACCGTGTTTTAGCTTGGATACAAAGGTGCTATTAAGGAGAAATCATTATGAAAAGAATAAAATTGATTTTAACGATTGTATTTATCTTAACACTTTGCCTGACAGTGTCGGGTCCTGTGTATGCATCAGAGGAGAAAGAAATGGTGTATGCAGATAAAAAGACACAAAATGAACTCTATTCCATGTTAAATAGTTCCACATTTGACTTATATGCTGCATTGCAAGCGGATAATCTGATGATTGTAAAGGAATCAATAACAAGAGTATACACCATCTCGCTTTTGAAATATGCTCAAAGCGGAAGCTTTGAGGTCGAACCAATGACTTCCGGTGTTGATAAAAACAGTGTTTATATTGCTAAAGTTGTTACTTCGGATGGTGCATATGCAGGAAATATCAGCTTTTATGTAAATAACAACACTGCATATAATTTGTTGTTTTCGCCGTCTCCTGTTTTATCAGATTATTATGCAGGTGTTGAGAATCCTCGGTACATTGCTTCTTGTAGTTATGCTGATCATGCACAACGTATACAAGGAATGGTGAATCGATCTTCATTCGTTCCGGTCGAAAATGTCAAATACATAGTAATTGACAATGTTACACAAGGTTTTCTCGTGGAAGATGAAAAAACATTCAATATTATTCCCGCAGGTTATATGTCCACAGAAAGATTTAATACTGTCGATGTTAATCTGACAAGTTCTGATTTATCCGATCTTGCATCTGAATATTTAGAAAACTATAACAAACAAATGAAAGAAAGAGAAGAATGGGCAAGCAAACATCCGAATGAGGAATGGAGTTTTACAGGTGCATATTTATCTCCGATTATTAGCGGAGTAAGTGCTGTTGATAATATAAACAACATTTATGAGTATTTAAATATTCCCATGAACGATTTACCGAAAGAAGATACCTCTCCTTATATTATAAGTGCTATCTTTGCGGTGTTATGTTTTGCTGTATTTCTTACAACGATTTTTGTTATCAAAAAAGTAAAATCAAGAAAAAGAAAATAAATATTATTTTTAAAAATTTCTTTCATTTCGTACGGTCGCTTCATGAATCGACCGAAAACAAAAAACGCGTGTCCGGTTTCTTATAAGGAGCCGGACGTTTTTTATAATGATAATTTCTTTGACTATGAAAAAATCACGCACATATTTATAAAAAATGTGTGTGGTTTTATTGTAAAATTCAAGTATTGGTGCTATAATAAATTCGCTGCTATAATAATGAAAGGTGGTATTTGTATGAGGAAGAAATATATTTCTATGATTTTAATATTGATATTAACCGTAGCTTGTATTTCCGGCTGCTCAACCGAAAACAATTCTTTAAATCAAGAAAACTCAAATTTTACGGAAACGCAAACACAAATAGTGTATATGACTTTTGAAGAATGCTTGGCGGCAGCAACTCATGTTGTATCGGCAACCTACAAAGGAGAATATGAAACTCACGGTATATATAAAGATTTGGTGTTTGCTGTGAACGAACAGTATAAAGGAACAGATATTCCAAATGAATTTCATCTTCGTGTGTGCAATCAAACAGTTAGTGTTACAGGTACAGGTATTAGTTATGCAACATCCGCAAATGATTACAAAATCGACGAAACATATCTTTTGGTTTTGGAAAAACATATATCTGTTTATTATCCTTATGATGTATACTTAGCTTTGGGTAATATTAAGATAACAGAAGATGACGCTGTTATGTATGAAGGAAGCAGTGTAAAAACTTATTCGGAAAAACTTGATACCACATCTTCTTACGATGTGACGGATTATATTAAAAATAATATTAAAGATACAGCCCCTCCTGCTGCTCAGGGCACCGAGTTCATTCGTGATTCGAGTTTAGAGAATGTGATAGACAAAACTTCTGTTATAGCGGTCGTAACTCCGACAGAGCTTATCGGAGGCAGCGCGAATAACAACACAAGTCGGTGTTTGTGTACTGTAAACGAGGTAATCAAAGGTACTTTGAATAAAAATAGTATAAAAATTATCTTTGAAGCTGGTACTGTAGAGTTAAATTGTGAGTATGTTGTTATGTTAGAACAGCTTGGAACATTTTATATTTTATCTTCTCGTAATAGTGTTCATAATGCAGAAACTTCAAATATGATTCAGCAAGTTAAAGATATGATTTCCATTCATTAGATTTTATAAAGATAAACACTTTAGAATTCGAGTAAGAGATATGATCCCGTAATGGCTTCAACCATTAAAATAACGTGTCGATCCACAAATTGACCGTTCAAACCATTTTACCGATTCGGGCGATCAAAAGTCGCCCGAATTCATATTTTTTAGGTTATTTTTATAAATATTTCTCATTTTATATCTTTTGCTCTTGAAATTTTCCTCGATTTGTGGTATGATGTAGTGTGGTATTGTAACTGCATTACCGTGACGTAAAATTACGCTTTAAAATAAAAAAGAAGGAGGTGTTTTATCCGACAATATGGAGCTTTTGGAAATAATCATCTGCATATTTATAGCAATACTCACGATGGCTGTAGGCTTTTTTGTGGGTATAACATACAGAAAAAGAATCGCCGAAGCAAAAATAGGCTCTGCTGAACAGCAAGCCGACAGGATCATTGAGGATGCCGTAAAGCAAGGCGAGCAGAAAAAGAAAGAAGCACTGATCGAAGCCAAGGAAGAGATCATCAAAAACAAGAACGAAGCCGACAGAGAGATCAAAGAAAGACGCGCCGAAGTTCACAGACTCGAAAAGAGAGTTACTCAAAAAGAGGAAAATCTTGATAAAAAGATAGATAATCTCGACAAAAAGGAAGAGCAGTACAACAAAAAGCTTAAGGAGCTTCAGGGCAAGGAAGAGGAGATCGAAGAGATCAAGAAGAAGCAGCTTTCCGTGCTTGAAGAATATTCCGGACTTACATCGGAGCAGGCTAAGGCTTATCTTATAGACAAGTACGAATCCGAAGCCCGCAGAGACTGTGCGGTGAAGCTCATCGAGATAGAACAAGAGCTTAAGGAAAAAGCCGACGAAAAGGCTAAGAACATCGTAACATTGGCTATTCAGCGTATAGCCGCAAACCACGTATCCGAAGCAACGGTATCCGTTGTAGACCTTCCCAATGATGAAATGAAGGGAAGAATAATCGGCCGCGAGGGCAGAAATATAAGAACAATTGAGAATCTTACAGGTGTTGACCTTATAATTGACGACACACCTGAGGCGATAACACTTTCAAGCTTTGATCCCATGCGCAGAGAGATCGCCCGTCTTACAATAGAAAAGCTTATCACCGACGGACGCATTCATCCCGCACGTATCGAAGAGGCTGTCGAAAGATCCCGTAAGGAAGTCGAAGCCATCGTCAAGCAGGAAGGCGAATCGGCTGTTCTTTCCGCAGGTATCCACAGCATGAACTCGGAGCTTATAAAGCTTCTGGGAAGATTGAAGTACAGAACGAGCTACGGACAGAACGTTCTTATGCACTCCATAGAGGTATCCTATATAGCCGGTATGATGGCAGAGGAATTGGGAATAGAGCCCATGCTCGCAAGAAGAGCAGGTCTCCTCCACGATATAGGAAAGGCGCTTAACCACGAGGTAGAGGGATCCCATACTCAGCTCGGTGTTGAGATAGCCAAGAAATACAGAGAAAACAAAGAAGTTATTCACGCGATCGAAGCGCACCACAACGATATCGAGCCTCAGACTCTCGTTGCTGTATTGGTTCAGGCGGCTGACGCTGTTTCGGCGGCAAGACCCGGTGCAAGACGCGAAAATCTGGAAACATACATCAAGCGTCTGCAGAAGCTTGAAGAGATCGCCAACTCCTACGAGGGCATCGAAAAGTCCTTCGCTATTCAGGCGGGCCGTGAGCTGAGACTTATGGTCAAGCCGGAAATAGTTACGGATGAAAGTATGGTATTCATAGCTAAGGATATCGTCAAGAAGATAGAGACCGAGCTTGAATATCCCGGACAGATAAAGGTCAATGTAATAAGAGAAAGCAGAGCTGTAGAAATAGCTAAGTAAATTAGCTTGCTAAATAGATTTAGATTGCTAAATAAATTCAGGCTTTAAGGGAATAATTTACGTAAAGCATCGTAAGTTGATCCCCGGTTCTGTTCATCCGAAAGATCGGATCATCGGGGGACGCAAGACAAGGCGTCCCCCTGTTTATTTTAAAGCAGCTTTAACGAAAGGAAGCCATATGGCAGAAAAGACCTTATTCATAGAAAGCACGGAACGAATTGCGGAAATATTCGGAAGCCGTGACTGCAATGCAGAAATGATAGAAAAAGAGCTTGGTGTAATCCTTATAAACAGAGATATCGAAATAAGGATAACCGGCGAGGAAAAAAATGTGGCGGCTGCCGCAGATGTTATAAATTATCTCGATAAGCTCTTGAGATTATCGGGTCAGCTTACGGAGCAGAATGTAATTTACGCCGTGAATATGGCTCGGGACGGCTCCTTGAATGAGCTTGATAAAATATCCTCGGATGTGCTTTGCATCTCCTCAAGAGGACGCCCCGTAAAGCCCAAGACCGTAGGTCAGAAAAATTACACGCAGGCTATAAACGATAATACCATCACCTTCGGTGTAGGCCCTGCGGGAACGGGTAAAACATTCCTCGCCGTTGCAATGGCAATGGTGGCTCTTCGTAAAAAAGAGGTCTCACGTATAATCATAACACGCCCCGCAGTTGAAGCAGGGGAAAGATTGGGATTCCTCCCCGGTGACCTTCAGAGCAAGATAGACCCTTACCTCAGACCCCTTTACGATGCTCTTTACGACCTCATGGGCTTTGAAAGCTTCCAGAAGCAATTCGAAAAGGGCATGATAGAGGTTGCACCTTTGGCATATATGCGCGGAAGAACTCTTGAGGATTCATTCATAATCCTTGATGAAGCGCAAAATACCACCCCGGAACAGATGAAGATGTTCCTTACAAGATTGGGATTCAATTCGAAAATGGTCGTAACGGGCGACATCACTCAGATCGACCTTCCCGCAGGTACAAGAAGCGGTCTCAAGGATGCAATGAAAATTCTTGCGGGTATAGATGATATAGCCATTTGCACTCTTACCTCCCGTGATGTGGTTCGCCATACTCTCGTAACGAAGATTGTCGAGGCGTACGACAGAAGGAAGCAGGAGAATAAGTAATGAAATAAAATCCCTATGGGATTTTATACCTTAATTATACACCCTCATAATACGTAGAGGCGATTCACGAATTGCCCGTGTATCTGCATTACACCTAAGGAGGAAAGTTGTTATACGTTAAGAACAATTCCTCAGTCACCTTCGGTGACAGCTCCTTTTACACAAAGGAGCCTTTGGTCTGTGCAAATCTCTATTAAATCACGTTAACTCAAGGTCAAATATAACCCTAATTTATCAACATTTACTCGAAGTTAGAACTTAAAAGTCTCCTTTGTGTAAATCAGAAACGCAAGCGTTTCTGCGGAGGTGGCACGGCGGAGCAATCAGATGCAAGCATCTGCGGAGGAATTGTTCTTCTCTCAAAACAACCCATAACACAATAACAACAGAAAGGAAAAATACAATGACAGAATTAAGATTTGCTTTTCCCCGTGACGGCGTAATGCTGTCCGATGCGGCAGGCGTTGTCTCCGACGGAAAATTATGTATTCCCGTATCTGTAAACGCTGTCGGCGGCAGAAATCTCAATATTAACGGTATTCCCATGGTATTTTCCGGAAATTTTTATTCCGCAAAAAGCCGTGTGGCTCTTTCCCCGGGAAAGAATACCCTTACTCTTACCGATGAAGACACAGGCGAAAGAAGAGCTATCGATGTATTTTACCTTCCCCATGCCCATAAGAAGTACCGTTTTTCTCTCGATGACAATATATGGTTTTTGCAGAATCTTGCAAAGAATCAAAATGTCTATTCATCCATGTTTGAGGATCCCTATCTTACACTTCTCAAGACGATGCATGATAAGTACGGTACTAAATTCCATGTGAATATTTATTACGAATGTCCCGAATTCGGCGGCTTTGATCTTACAATGATGCCCGATAAATACAAGGACGAATGGAAGGCTAATTCCGATTGGCTGAGATTAAGCTGTCACGCAAATTCCGATAAGCCCGACCGTCCTTACATAAATGCCACCTACAATAAGGCATTTTCCGAATTTTCCCGTGTAAACCGTGAGATAATCCGATTTGCCGGTGAGGAAGCCTTTGCCGATAAGGTAACAACCATACATTGGGGCGAGGCAACAACAGATACTGTACGTGCCCTTCGTGATACAGGCGTAAGGGCAATGGTAGGATGCTTCAATTACGCTACTACATCAAATGCCGATATAGCATATGACCTTACGGCGGAGCAATGCGCTCTCATGCAGAAATACGGAATGTATTACGATAAGAATACGGATATGAAGTATTTCCTTTACAGCCGTATGAATATACAGCATTCTCCTCTCGATGAGATACCCATGCGCGCGCAACGCTTCGTTGAAGATATTCCCTTATACACATTCTTTGAAATGTGCGTTCACGAGCAGTATTTTTATCCTCATTACGCAAGATACTATGCCGATTATTACGACAGATTGGAAACGGGAATACGCTGGTGCACCGAAAACGGCTATAAACCCTCGTTTGTAACGGAGGCATTTGACCTTTGATACGGGTATCGGAGAAAAAATATATATTTTTGCCGAAAACTATTGACACACACTTAATGAAATAGTATAATTAAACCAAAGCCGCATATTTTCACTTCATGCGGCTTTATTTATAAAAATTTGGCGGTGACTTTATATATATGGGCAGATTAAAGGTTATCATAAATTCAGACGAAGGGTGCTTTGCTCCCGATGAAAGATTCAAGAAGGAAATAAAAAAAGCCGTTGCGGCAGTCCTTGAAAGCGAGGGTATCAAAAAGTCCTGCGTAACGTACGTTACATTTGTGGGCAGTGATGAGATACGCCGGCTCAACAGGAAATATATGAAGAAAAACAGAGTTACGGATGTACTTTCATTCCCATCTGTAGCCGATTTCGATAATATATCCCCATTCGATTACGAATACTTTGAGGAGGGAAGCCGAAGCGTAAAATATCTCAACTTAGGCGATATGATACTTTACGAGGGCGCCATAGTACGCCACGCAAAGGAATTCAAGGATGTGTTCGGAAACGGCTTGGAAAATAGCTTTGAGAACGAAACGATATATATGGTCATCCATTCCACTCTTCACCTTCTCGGATACGATCATGTAACGAGCGAAGAAGACAATAAGATCATGACCGACAAGCAAAATGAAATCTTTTTCAAATTAAAAAATATAAAATAAGGACGGTGTCACCATGATAAGAACAGGCTGCTTTTCCGTTATAGCGGTATTTGTTGCCGCAATAATGATATTTTCCCTTTTGATCGTCCCCGCAAGTGCGGCGGATAACGAAAATATGATCTATGTTTCAAGCGAAGGAAACGATTCGGGCGACGGCTCCGCATCCTCTCCCTTCCGCACCATAAAAAAAGCCATTACAACTGCCGCAACAAAACATGACGGCGACGCTACCGTTGTAATAAGCGGAACGATCGAGCACACCGATAAGGAAGGCTCGGAATTTACATTCCCCAAATGGTCAAAGAACATGAAGGTCATAGGCGATAACGGCGGAAAGATAGATTTCAAAAACGAATACGGTATAAATTTCAAATTCTCGGGTCCCATATTTTTCGATGATCTCGAATTTTCCTTCGGAGGCTACAAGGATTCTCAAATATCGAGAATAGTCCGCTTCTACAATCAGGGCAACAGATTGGAATTCGGCGAGCATATGGTATGCGAAACAAACAGCGGCTCTCTTTACATAATAGGCAGAGGCGTTGATTCCGAGGAAAAGGGCATATTCCTGAGAGGCGGCGCTGTCGGTGTTATCTGGCTTGCGCTTGATACCTCCGCTACGGCAAATGATGTTTACCTTACAGTATCCGATAACGCAACGGTACAGACTGTATTTACAGGCTCCAGCGGAACATCCGTTACGGTAAACGGTCATGTCAAGGTCCTTGACGGCGGTACCATCACTCATTTTTATGCGGGAGGACAGAGAGCGAATATCATCGGAGATGTAGAGCTTATATGCAGCGGCGGTACTGTATTGAATCCAAGCGGTACGGGAAATGACGGTTCCGCAATTGCGGGAAAAGCCGTATTTTATATTTGCTCCGATGACGCCAACGTTCCCACAAATGTCAATGGCTTTAATGAGGTGCGGTACTTCAGTGCAAAGAGCGACGGAAGCTACAGCGCAAACGTCAAAACAAAGTCTAAAGCCGATTCCGTTTTCACAGCTGTATTTACCGAGGAAAAGGGAAGTGCGGGCAAGCTCGACGTATTGGGAAGCATTGAATTGAAGGCAGAGCTCGGAAGCACGGATAACCTTCTCTATTACATGATCCCCATTTCCGACAGATATATAGCGGATGAAAACTTCAGACTTCTCAACGATAAAAAAGAGGTCATAGATGCATTTATTTCGGGTAACGGCTTTATAACAAGCACATTTGCAAGCACCGGAACGAAGTTTTACATTGCTTACGACACATCCTCCGGAGGCTCTCCGAGAAAGACCACTCTTTCGGATAACAAAAAGGAGATCCCTCCCATACCTGTTTTTGAGGATACTTCGGTGACCGATCCCGTTACTCCCGACGATCCCCAAGCTCCCGATGAAGCAAAGGGCGGAGTTGATGTATCGCTTATAATAATGATCGTTCTGTCCGTTGTTATATTGGCAGGCGGCGTGATCTGCGCCGTATCGGGAAAAAAGAATAAGGTGTAAATTGAAAATATGAGTTAAGGGCTTGCCTCGACAAAGGCAAGCCTTGTGTTTTTTTGGTTTGTGCGGACTTCTGTTGAGATGCGTTGACTTTACGTCAGACATATGTATAAGTTTTCGAATGACAATTCCCCACCGCCTACGGCGGAACCCAGCAGATGCAAGCATCTGCATTACACCTAAGGAGGAAAGTTGTTATACGTTAAGAACAATTCCTCAGTCACCTTCGGTGACAGCTCCTTTTACACAAAGGAGCCTTTGGTCTGTGCAAATCTCTATTGAATCACATATACTTTATGTCAGATATAATTATAAGTTATCAAATTTTACTTGAAGTTAGATCTATAAGGCTCCCTTGCCAAAGGGAGCTGTCACCGAAGGTGACTGAGGGATTTGCCTCCTTTAGGTGTAAATCAGAAACGCAAGCGTTTCTGCGGGAGCTTGGCAGATGCAAGCATCTGCAGAGGAATTGTCCTTTTCTTAAAACAACTCAAGTCTCCCCCTTTTGGGGGAGATAGGAAGAAGGGCTTCACCCTTACTGCAGAGAGGGCTTAAAGCAAGGGAGACTCCCCGACTTATCTTTGCCCTCTCCGTCACGCACAAGGCGTGCCACCTCTCCCGCAGGGAGAGGCTCAATTACTTAATGCAAAAGAACAATCCCCCAGTCAGCTAACGCTGACAGCCCCGCAGAAACGCTTGTGTTTATACCGAAGGCTGCTACAGCAAATAAAACAGAGTTTTTCTTCAATATATTGACAAAATCTCCCCGTTATATTATAATAGACTCAAATATTTTATCGGAAAGGCACGGTCATACAAATGAAAAAAATCAAAGGCGGATGTATAGGTCTCGGTCCCCGCGGCTCGCACCTTATGGAAATATTATTTTCAAATCCAAATATAATACCCTACGCTGTATGTGATCTCGATGAAGCAAAGCTTGAAAAGGCAAGAAAACTTATAGAAGATAAAACGGGTGTTAAGGACGTGCAGTACTTCACATCGGTGGAAGAATTCTTAAAGACAGATGTTGAAGCGGTAGTTGTTGCAACCCATATTGATACTCATGCGGAGCTTTCCGCACAGGCTCTCAATGCCGGTAAGCATGTTATATGCGAGATACCCAATATAGCAAATTTCGATCAGGCAAGGATTCTTGCCAAAGCCGTAAAGGACAACCCGAAAAGCAAATTTATGGTAGGTGAAAACTGCTGTTATTGGGGATTTATAAATACATGGAAAACGATGTATGAGGACGGTCTTATCGGAACGGCTCTCTTCTGCGAAGCCGATTACCTCCATATGTCCCAAAGCATTGTGAAGCCCGGACAGCCCAAAACATGGCGTTCATACCTTTCCGCAATAACATATATGACCCACGATATAGGCCCGCTGCTTTATATCCTCGACGATACCTGCGATGAGATCTGGGGATTCACTCCCGATATAAATCCCATCGAGGACGACCATCCCGGTCCTCCCAACGGCGTTGCAATGATAAAGACGAAAAAGGGCGCACTTATAAAGATATTTATCGGCTTCGGAGTACAGAAGAGAGAGCAGTGCCACAATTACGTGATCTACGGCTCAAAGGGCTCTCTTGAGAATCAGAGAACAGGCCCCTTTGCAGCTCGTGAGACGTATGCCGATCTCGGAAGTATTCCCAATACGGAATCCGTTCTCACCATTCCCACAAAAATCAGCTATCCCGGTGTCAATACCGGCGGTCACGGCGGTGCCGACGGCAGAATGATGGAGGCCTTCGTCAAGTGCATCTTAGATGATACAAAGCCTCCTTTAGATCTTGAATTCGGACTCAATATAGCTATCCCCGGTATCCTTGCCGACATCTCATCAAAGGAAGGCGGCAGATCGATAAAAATGCCATCATTGGATGAGTTTTTGAAGTAGAACCGTCGTCCCCTACGGTTTGCAATCAGATGCAAGCAACTGCGGGGGATTGTTACTCAACGCAAAACAACTGCAGAAGGGCTTAAAGCAAGGGATGAAACCTCAACTTGTCTCTGCCCTCTCCGTCACGCACAAGGCGTGCCACCTCTCCCGCAGGGAGAGGCTCAGAGTTGTTAAAGCAAAAGAACAATTCCTCCGTCATGACTTCGTCATGCCACCTCCTTTTACACAAAGGAGGCATGGGTTTGTGCAGATTTCTATTGAATCACGTTACTTTAAGTCAGATATAACTCTAATTTGTCAAATTTCACTTGAAGTTAGATCTATAAGGCTCCTTTGTGTAAAAGGAGCTGTCACCGAAGGTGACTGAGGAATTGTTCTTTCCTCAAAACAACTCAAATCTCCCCCTTTGGGGTGAGATGAGAGGGCTTAAAGCAAGGGCTAATACCCCAACTTGTCTCTGCCCTCATATCGTCCCCATGGTGAGAGCCTCGAATTTGTTAAAGCAAAAAAATCGGCAGGTCTCCCTGCCGTATTTTCATATTCCGTTACCCGTTTATAACACTTCCGTTATCTATCCGTATTATATCCGGATCTCTGCCGCCTGCATTGGCGGCGGCTTTTTTTATGTCCTCCGTTTCGCAGGAGGTAATGATTATCTGCTTATCGGAAAGCCTTCTTGTAAGAAATTCTCTTCGGGAGCTGTCAAGCTCACTGAAAACATCATCAAAAATGAAAACGGGATATTCGCCACCCACAGATCTTGCCGCCTCACCCTCCGCAAGCTTCAATGCCAGAACACAGCTCCTCTGCTGTCCCTGGGATGCAAAATCACGGGCGCTTTTTCCGTTGACGAATATATCGAAATCGTCACGATGTGCACCGACACTTGTGGAGCCCGTAAAGATATCGTGCTCGGTGCGCTTTTCAAGAGCTGCAATGCATCTCTTCTTCAATTCCGCATTGCCTTCCTTTGTATTGATGATATGATCCTCCTCAGGCGTAAATAGGGAGCTTCTGTAAGCTATCCTCATTTCCTCGCCGCCGGAAATACCGCCGTAAAGCTCCGACGCTTTTTCCGATATCATATCAATATATTTTGCTCTCAATACCGTTATTGCGGCGCTCGATGCGGCGACCGCATCATCCCAATAAAAAAGCTCGCCTCTGTCGGAATCGGAATTCTTGTACTTTTTCAGAAGGGCATTACGTGACATAAGCTTCTTTCCGTAATCGGAAAGCATGGATGCGTATTGAGGCTTTAATTGTGATATCGCCTGATCGATAAAGCTTCTTCTTTCCGACGGACCGTCCTTGACAAGTCTCAGATGCTCCGGTGTAAAAAGCACAACCTTCAGCTTACCGAAAAACTCACTGTACTTTTCGATCTTGACATCGTTGATATACAGCTTCTTTTTTTCGTTTCTGAAAAGCTCCGCCTTTATGGTGCGCTCCTTTCTCCGTGATATATCTTCGTCTCTTCCGTCGCCCTGTATAACGGTAACCTCTATCTTAGCTCTGTCAGCCTTGGGATGCTCTCCGTTTCCGAAATATACCATTTCCTTCGGAGCCGCTCCGCGAAAGCTTTTTGCGCAGGCGAGATAATATACAGCCTCCGCTATATTTGTCTTTCCCTGCGCATTTTTGCCGCATATTACGTTGATACCGCTTCCGAAATGTATCGTTTCGGAGCTTATATTTCTGAAGGAGTCAAGCTCCAATCGTGTAATATACATGATACCTCTTTATAAAACAAATTACAGTCTGAGAGGAAGCACCATATATGTGAAGTTATCGTTATCCTCGGGCAGTATCATGACACCGTGAATATTGGAGCGTATCTTTATAACTACCTTTTCTTCACCTGCTATCTCCGCCGCTCTCAAAGCCTCGGAAAGATACTTCTGATTCATGCCGAGAAGCACCTCCTCGCCCTCGATCTTTGCGGGAACCTCTTCGTTTATCTTACCGTTTGCGGTCTCGCAATTTATCTTTATGGAATCATCGGAGAAGATGACCTTTATTCCTTTTTTAACCTTTTCATCGAGAATAAGGGCGGAACGGTCTACGGAATCGGACAATGCACCGAGATCTACTATTGCCGTGGTAGCCGCAACCTTCTGGAAGGTGCTTTCATAATCAATATAGCTTCCGTCAAGCTTACGGGAGAACATCATAATATCGTTAAAATAGAAGCCCACATGCTTGGGAGCTATGGTGATCTTTATCTTTTCTTCGCCGTCCTTCATAAGGCGGTAAAGCTCTATAAGAGTCTTGCCGGGAACTATAAAGGTGTAGGAAAGATCCTCGGAAACGGGAACTATCTCCTTGCAGAGAGATACTCTGTAGCCGTCACAGGAGCATATCTTGAGAAGCTTTTCCTCCAATTCGAAAAGCACACCCGTAAGTATGGGCTTTATATCAGTCTGTGCAAAGGAGAACATTACCATGGACAAAAGCTTCTTGAGCTGTCCCTGGGAAAGAGTAAAGCTCTTATCGGTAACGAGAGTGGGAAGCAGAGGGAAGGATGTATAGGGAAGCCCCGCAACCTCGAATTTCGTTCTTCCGGAATAAATGGATACCGTATTTCTTTCATCCGTTGCGATGGTGAATTCTCCCGAGGGCATATTTTTCGTTATGGTATTAAGTCTTTCACCCTTAACGAGAATACCGCCTTCTTCCTCTACCTTTGCCTCGCAGGTAGCCTTTATACCCTTGCTGTTATCGTAGGTGGTAAGCTCTATCATATTGCCCGCCGCTTTTATCATAATGCATTCCAAAGCGGCATTTGCGCCTCTGCCTGCGCAAGCACCCATTACATAGCTTATTACATTACTGAATTCGGTCTTATTTACCGTTATTTTCATTTTAGTGATTCCTTTCAAACTATTTTACTTTATAAACAAGTATTTATAAAGGAATATCTTATTTCTCGGATAAGCAAAGACTTATAAGATACTTTCCGTCATCCGTTTCTCTTGTGATGAATCTCACACCCGAAAGCCTTTCGGAATCGGCGGACGAAAGGCCCGAAAGCCCCTCACCCGTCATCTTTACGTATGCTTCCTTTTTCGTCCACATCCGCAAAAATTCCTCTGTGTAAAATACAGCCGAGGCGGAAAAGGCTATAAGATGCTCTCTTTCGGCGGGAGTGAAGTATCTTGACATAAGGCGCGTTATCGTGTCATATGAAACATTTCTTTCAATATGCTCCGTATCTATACCAACTGCTCTTTTCTTCGAAAATGCGCATGTAAAGAGCTTTTCCGAGTGAGATATGGAAACATGATCGTATCCGCACTCTCCCTTTATATAAGGCTTGCCTCTTTCATCCTTTTCGATAGTGAAATCGCCGATAAGCCTGCTGTCAAGTGATGATATATTCTTTTTGAGAAGATCGGAAAGCTCCGATTTGACCTCATCGGTGCATTCTGCGGCGATCATCAATACATCGCCGCCGAAAAATTCGGAAGCTCCGATTTTTTTTATTTTTTCCGTTAACATTTCTTGATACCGACTATCCTTGCGCCGTCTGACATTCTCATTACTATAACGCCGGAAGCGTTTCTGCCTGTGACGGATATCTGAGAAGCCTCTGTTCTTATTATCATTCCGCTGTCGGTCATGAGCATGATCTCATCACCGTCATCAACTGTCAGAGTGCCTGCAACCTTACCCGTCTTTTCCGTTACCTTATGGGAGATAACACCCTTACCGCCTCTGCCCTTTCTGGGGAAGCTTGCGGAATCCGTCCTCTTACCGAAGCCGTTTTCCGTTATCGTAAGAACGTATTTACCGGGATGCTCAACCTCTTCCGCACCGAAGTCCTCGGACGTGTCAATATCATCATCGCCTTCTTCATCCAACGAAGCTCCGGAAGCGTCGGAAGCTTCCTCCGCAGTCTCAACGATCTCCTCATTCAATGCTTCTTCATCTATTTCAAGATCGTTTTCGTCATCTATGATAATATCCGCATTGAGAGCACATGCACCGACAACGCTTTCGCCGTCGGAAAGTCTTATGGCTCTGACGCCCTTAGCCGTTCTGCCCATTACTCTTACAAGGCTTTCGCTGTATCTTACGCTTCTGCCCTCGCTTGATGTAACGAGAAGATCCATATTGCCGTCTGTCTTGCATACAAAAAGCAATTCATCGTTTTCTTCAAGCTTCAAGGCAATAAGACCTGTCTTCTTTATACGCTTGAAATCGGAAACGGGACATCTCTTTACGGTACCGTTCTTCGTTACCATTGTAAGGTAATTGTCCGATGTGAGCTTGGGAACGGATATGACAGCCGTAACTCTTTCGCCCTCGGAAATGTTCAGGATATTCACAAGATTCATGCCCTTTGCGGAGCGTGATGCCTCGGGTATCTCATAGCACTTCTTGACGAAAAGCTTACCCTTATCGGTGAACATCATAAGATAGCTGTGGCTGTCCGCAATGAACATATCCCTGACGCTGTCCTCATCCTTGGTAGTCATTCCCGTGATGCCCTTACCGCCGCGGTTCTGAGCCTGATAAGTATCAAGAGGTATTCTCTTTATATATCCCGTCTCGCTCATGGTGACAACGCATCTCTTTCTCTCGATAAGATCCTCGTATACGAGATCGTCGTCTGCGGCTTCTATTTCCGTGCGTCTTTCATCGCCGTATCTTGATTTTATATCCTCAAGCTCTTCCTTGATTATGGCGAATATCTTTTCTTCATGGGAGAGAATGTCAACAAGCTTTTCGATAAGAGCCTGCTTCTCCTCCATTTCGTTTATTATCTTTTCTATTTCAAGTCCCGAAAGTCTTCCGAGAGGCATATCCACTATGGCCTGACCCTGAATATCGGAGAAATCGAATCTTTCGATAAGAGCAGCCTTTGCTTCCGCAACGCTTCTGCAGGATCTTATGATCCTTATTACCTCTTCGATATTGTCAATGGCAGTCTTAAGACCCTCCAATATATGAAGTCTTGCCTTTGCCTTGTCAAGCTCGTAATTAAGTCTTCTTACGGTAACATCTTCTCTGTGGTCGATATAATGCTTCAGCATCTGCTTGAGACTGAGAGTTTTCGGCTCCTTGTCAACAAGCGCCAGCATATTTACGGCAAATGTATCCTGAAGGCGTGTATATTTAAAGAGAAGATTCAAAACGAGCTGAGGATTTGCATCCTTTTTCAGATCGACGACTATCCTCATACCGCCTCTGCCGGATTCGTCGCGGAGGTCGGAAACGCCTTCTATCCTCTTGGAATTTACACATTCGGCAATGGACTTTACAAGCTCGGATTTATTTACCATGTAAGGTATTTCCGTAAATACTATGGAGGTCCTGTTACCTCTTTCCTCAAACTTGTGCTTTGCTCTTACAAGAACCTTTCCTCTGCCCGTTGTATATGCCTCGCATATTCCCGCAGTTCCGTGAATGGTAGCACTTGTGGGGAAGTCGGGACCCTTTATTATCTTCATAAGATCGGCTACAGAGGCATCGGGATTCTCCATGAGATATATCGTACCGTCTATTACCTCCGTCATGTTATGGGGAGGAATATTCGTCGCCATACCGACAGCAATACCGACAGAGCCGTTTACGAGAAGGTTGGGGAATTTTGCGGGAAGAACGGTGGGCTCCATAAGCTTATTATCGAAGTTGGGCTCGAAGTCAACAACGTTCTTTTCTATATCAGCCATCATTTCCGAGGCTATTTTATTGAGTCTCGCTTCCGTGTAACGGTATGCAGCCGCAGGGTCGCCGTCCACGTTACCGAAGTTACCGTGGCCCTCAACAAGGGGATATCTCATTGAAAATGGCTGTGCAAGTCTTACCATCGCATCATATACGGATGCATCTCCGTGAGGATGGTAATGACCCAACACGTTACCTACCGTGGTAGCCGATTTTCTGAAAGGCTTATCATGGGTAAGATTATCATCATACATGGAGTAGAGTATCCTTCTGTGAACGGGCTTCAAGCCGTCACGGACATCGGGAAGAGCTCTTCCCACGATAACGCTCATGGCATAATCTATGTACGATCTTTTTATCTCGTGCTCGATCTCAACGTTTTCAATTTTCATTCCTTCAATGTTTATATCCATGTTCAAGCTCCTGCGGTCCCGTTGCGGACCGTTGTAAAAGATTATAATTTATACTTTAATTTACCGATTGTTTGCTTTTTCTTTTTCTCTTATAAGATAATCGCGTACGTAATTCATGGAGAACTCAAGACTTATGCTCATTGCCGTTTTTTCATCGCACCTTCCCACATTCTCCGAGTAGGACGAAATGAATGCTCCCAGCATAGTGTCACCCGCACCGTTGGGCATACATCCCGGAATGTTTTCGCATTCCCGCTTGAATGTTCCGTGCTCCGAAACGAGATAAGCACCGTCCGCACCGCACGACATCAGCACATTTATGCCGGTATCTTTAAAAAACAATTCACACGATTTAACAGCCTCTTCGGTTGTGGAAAACTTTTTGTCGACAAGTCTTGAAAACTCGTGAATATTGGGTTTTATAAGGAAGGGCTTTGCCTCGACTGCTTTTTTCAACAGCAAATTATCGCAATCTACAAAGAATTTTACGTTTTTAAAGCTTTTTTCTTTAACCGATTCGATAATAAAGTTATACACAGAGTTTTCCACACCCTGGAATACTTCCCGAAGCCGCTATAAATACAGGCTCGTTTTCCTCTTTTTCTCCACATATTTTCCCTAAAATTGAAAACAGCTTTTCATAAAGCTCATTTTCCTCTTCCGGGTAAACGAGCGCACCCTTGGAGTTAAGCTCCGTATAGCTTCCGTCGTCCGTCAGAAGCTTTATATTCGTTCTCGTCTCGTTTTTCGTTCTTACAAAATCGCTTTCGATACCGAGCTTATCTATCTCGCTCAATATCCAATCACCGGTCATTCCGCCAAGAAATCCCGTAAGGATGCATCTTTTTTTGCATCTTGCCAATACCTTGGCAACGTTGATTCCCTTTCCTCCGGCTGTGCTCACAACGCTTTTCACACTGTTGGGCTCACCGAGTAATATTTTATCCGCTTTTATACCCATATCCCTTGCGGGATTTAGGCACAATACTATTGAATACATTTTTTCTCCGATTTTTGAAGTAAGTTGTTTATGTTAAGTAACAATTCCTCAGTCACCTTCGGTGACAGCTCCTTTTACACAAAGGAGCCTTTGGTTTGTGCAAACTTTTATTGAAGTGCGTAAACTTAAAGTCAAATATAAGTATAAGTTGTAAGATTTTTCTTAAAGTTAGCACTTATAAGCCTCCTTTGTGTAAAAGGAGGTGGCTCGCGTCAGCGAGACGGAGGAATTGTCCTTCTCCTATAACAACTTTTCTGAGGAATTGTCCTTTACTTAAAACAACTTACCCCTCATCATGAATACCGATTCTATGCTCTGCAATATAATTTATATTCTCGCAAACACCCTTGAAATTACGCTTTATTTCAATATTGGGTATTCTTAAAACCATTAAACCATACT
>SVTV01000005.1 GCA_015063605.1 Oscillospiraceae bacterium | reverse complement strand
TTTTCGGAAACTTGAACGTTTTTGGCGTGCTTTAGTACGAATTTTTACGTAATTTCGGTGCCAAAACGATGAATTTTATTCATCGAGTTCAATTTCAGGGCTTGGCTCACGTTAGTGAGACAGCCCCCTTATATTACAACGGCTTTTTTACTATTGCGGAATAGTTTCTCGGGTATTTCCCGTTACAAGAGGATACCTTCTTTATCACTATCACGTATCTTTCCGATGAAAGAAAATCGGAAAGAGAGGTAAGCTCCTCGGGGGAAAGCTCGTTTTCGTACTCCGAAATATCGGTTTTTCCCGAAAAGCTTACGTTTTCAATGCGTACCACCTTACCGCCCAAGGCAGTTATCGCTTTTTTTGCATCCTCAAGCTCTTCTTTTGACTTTGCCGCCTTCATGGCGAGAAAATATCCTCCCACCGATACAAAGGGCAGACAAAGCTCGCAAAGTACATTGAGGGATGCCACGGCTCTTGCGAAAACAAAGTCGAACTTTTCTCTGTATTCGCCTTTTCTTGCCAATTCCTCGGCTCTTGCGGGCTGAAATGATATTTTTTCAAGTCCCATGAGCTTGGCGGTCTCTTCGACTGTGCGGAGCTTTTTTTCCGTGCTGTCCACCATTGTAAGGCGGATATCGCTTTTTACGGCTTTGACGGGAAGTCCGGGGAAGCCTCCGCCGCATCCGATGTCGCACACCCTGGGAGCTGATGAATCGGCAAATTCCTTTACCGATAAAAGCGAAAGAGAATCTGCGATATGTCTGGTGTATATGCCGAGCTCGTCATCAACTGCGGTGATATTGATCTTTTTGTTTATTTCCATGACTCTCTCGCAGATAAATGAAAGAGAATCAAGATCCTTATCCGAAAGCTTACCGCACAGATCGGAAAGAAGCTTTATGTATTTCTGCTCCATGATTACCACCGTTTATTCAAAATTTTTCTGAGGATACTTCTGCGACAGATATATAACGAGAACGCTTATATCGGCAGGGCTTATTCCCGATATTCTCGATGCCTGACCGAGACTTACGGGACGCATCTTTGAAAGCTTCTGAGCCGCTTCCGTTTTGAGTCCCCTTATATCGGAATAATCTATATCGGCGGGAAGAAGCTTTGCTTCTATCCTTTTGAAGGCTTCGGCTTCCTTTTTCTCACGCTTGATATATCCGGCGTATTTGATCTCAATTTCCGCACGCTTTTGAATTTCCCGCGGAAGCTCGGGGCGTGTTTTATCCACATCCCTCAGTATATCATAATTAAGCTCGGGACGGCGTATAAGCTCTCCCACGGATATTCCCGTTGTGACGGGAGTGCTTCCCGCATTTTCGAGAATGCTCTTCAATTCGCCGTTGGGTGAAAGAAATGTCGTTTCCGCACGGTTGATCTCGTCATCGATCATTTTGAAAAGCTTTATGCGGCTTTCGTATTCTTCATCCGTGATAAGTCCCGCATATTTTGCGATATCCGTGAGACGTCTGTCCGCATTGTCTTGTCTGAGAAGCATACGGTATTCACAGCGTGACGTCATTATTCTGTAAGGCTCATTCGTTCCCTTTGTAACAAGATCGTCGATAAGAGTACCGATATATGAGGAATCACGTGTAAGGACTACCTGTTCCTTACCCTGTATCTTCAATGCGGCATTCATTCCCGCAATAAGACCCTGGGCGGCGGCTTCCTCATAGCCGCTCGTTCCGTTGAACTGTCCCGCACCGTAAAGTCCGGGAAGCTCCTTGAATTCCAAGGTTGGGTAAAGCTGTGTGGGATCTGCGCAATCGTATTCAATAGCGTAAGCGGTACGCATTACCTGTGCATTCTCCAAGCCGGCAATCGAATGGATGACCTTCATCTGCACATCCTCGGGAAGGGAGGAGCTCAAGCCCTGAACGTATATTTCCTTTGTATCAAATCCCATTGCCTCAAGGAAAAGCTGATGGCGTGTCTTATCGGGAAAACGCATTATCTTGTCCTCAATGCTCGGACAGTATCTGGGTCCCGTGCTCTTTATCTTGCCCGAATACAGAGGACTTCTGTCAATATTGTCACGTATTATTTTGTGAGTTTCTTCATTTGTATATATTACGTGGCAGGGAAGCTGTTCACCGGGAGGAAAAGCTCCCTCGGGAGTTCTCTTTGAAAAAGCACAGGGCTCTTCATCTCCGTACTGTACCTCGGTCTTGGAATAATCTATGGAGTCCTTATGTATTCTCGGAGGTGTTCCCGTTTTGAAGCGTCTGATGGAAACGCCCATATCAATGAGAGATTCTGTGAGAAAATCTGCACCTCTCTGATTGTCGGGACCCGATTGGATGCTGACATCACCTACAACGATATTTGATTTAAGATAAGTTCCGGTACAGATTATACACGCCTTACAGGGGTACTGAGCTCCGTAGCGAGTGGTTACCACATAACCATCGTCGTTTTTTTCCACCGCTGTGATCTCGGCTTGTATCAGTCTTAAATTGGAAGAATTCTCTATAATACGCTTCATGACGTGATGGTAAGCACGTCTGTCAGCCTGCTGTCTCAATGAATGTACGGCAGGACCCTTGCTTGTGTTTAGCATCCTGCTTTGTGTGCAGACCTCATCCGAGGCTCTGCCCATCTCACCGCCCAATGCATCTATTTCAAAAACGAGATGGCCCTTTCCGCTTCCTCCGATGGAAGGATTGCACGGCATGTTTGCGACAGCATCGAGCTGAAGCGTAAAAAGTATAGTATCCTCTCCCATACGGGCACATGCCAATGCGGCTTCTATTCCCGCATGACCGGCTCCTATTACTATAACAGAAGCCTCACCCGCATAAAAACGGGTCGTTGTATTAAGATCGTCCATATTCTGTTTCAAGCTTTCCGAATTTATTTTCTGTTTACTTTATTTACCCACACAAAAGCGTGAGAATATATCCTTGATGATCGCTTCTCCCGTTTCTCTGCCGTCGGTCTCCATGATAGCCGAAAGAGCGTGCTCTATAAAAATTCCCGTCATATCCTTGCATCCGTTGTAAAGAGCCTTTTTCGCCTCCGTCAATTCTTCTGCGGCTCGTCTTATATTATTGACCTGTCTTACGCTTGTGAGATATACGTTTTCACGAAGATCGAAGTCACCCTTGATATAAAGACCTTCAACATAACCAAGAAGCTCATCCATACCGCTTCCCGTTGACGATGATATGACAAAGCATTTTCCGAATGAATCTGTTAAAATGCTTTTCAATATTTCCGTGGAAATATTCATATCTGATTTGGTTATAACGGGTATTATTATATGCTCCGTATCCTTTGGAAGGGAATCGAGCACCGCTTTGTCATCTTTTGAAAATTCGTTTTTTTCTGTATCAAATGAATCGTGAGTGAAAAGAACGAATATTATGCTTCCCGAATCGGAGCTCAAGCGCTTCTTTACCGCATCGATACCCATTTTTTCAACGATATCCGATGTGTTCTCACGGATACCTGCCGTATCAAGGAGCTTGAGCATTATTTTTCCCGCCTTGACCTGATACTCGATCATATCACGTGTCGTACCGGGAATATCAGTAACGATAGCTCTGTCCTCACCGATAAGATAATTGAAAAATGAGGATTTGCCCACATTGGGCTTACCGCAAATTACGGCGGGAATACCCTCTGTTACGGCTTCTCCCGTTTTTCTGCCATCGATGAGCTTATTACATTCATCCAAAAGTCCGTCAATGCGTGAATCAAGCTCGTCATCCTCCATGTCCTCCAGATCCTCATCGGGATAGTCAATATATGCCGAAAGGGATGAAGCTATGAAGAGAAGGGAATTTGCCATTTCCGAAAGCTTTTTCGAAAGCCTTCCACGGGAATTTTCTCCCGTCAGCACAGCCGCACTTTCGGAGCGGGCATCGAGAAGATCTGCAGTTGCTTCTGCTTTTGTAAGGGACATCCTTCCGTTTAAGAATGCACGCTTTGTGAATTCTCCCGCCTCTGCATGCACCGCACCTGCGTTGAGAACGGCATCAAGCACCATTGAAGTCACAACGATACCGCCGTGGCAGGATATCTCCGCCGTATCCTCACCCGTAAATGATGCGGGAGCAGCGAAGAAGGTCATTATTCCGTCATCTATCGTTTCGCCCGAGAGAGACGATGTTATATTGCCGTATACGGCTTTTCTCGGTTCAAAGGTTAATTTTGAGCCGTTTATCGGCTTGAATATACGTGAAACTATATCACGGCACTTGTCACCCGAAATTCGTATTACGGATATTCCTCCCTTTCCGTGGGGAGTTGATACTGCACATATCGTATCGTTTAACATGATTCCTCCGACTTATGACGAAAAAAATAAAAATGGGGCTCCGCATTCAGCAATGCGGATACCCCGATGAGTTTCTTTTGACGGCAAACGCTGAATATGCGCTGAGGCCTTCTGTTATTATTACTTCTTGAGAAGAACTTCCTCTGTATCCTCTACATCGGCAAGTCCCAATTCATCGATGCTTTTTGCCTTTTTGATCTCCTTAGGCTGTCTTACGGGGTTGTATTCGTATACAACGGGAGCAGCACCTGCAACCTCTGTGGCATTCTTTCTGTATGCATCGGGATCGTATTTCTTTTCCTTCTTGGGAGCTGCGGCTACGGGAGCCTTTTCAACTGCAGGCTTTTCTTCCGGTTCCTTCTTTGCTGTGAATTCCTCGGCGGAAGCCTTTTCGGAAGAAGCTTTTGCGTTCTTAGCGGAAGAATTTTTTCTTGATCCGTTATTCTTCTTTTCGGAAGAATTGCGTCCCTTGTAGTTTTCGGGAGCTACGACTATTCTTCTGTCTTCGCCTGTTCCGATGGAGAATGTAACTACTCCTTCGATATCCTGTACCTCGGAATGGATGATACGTCTTTCATAAGCGTTCATGGGCTCGAGGCTTACACTGCGCTGATTCTTGATAACACGTGCAGCAACCTTGTGAGAAAGTGCTCTGAGAGTTTCGGCTCTTCTGTCTCTGTAATTTTCAATGTCCACAAGAACTCTTACAAAATCCTTTTCCTGACGGTTTGCCGCAAGATTTGTAAGATACTGAAGAGAATCCAAAATCTCTCCGTGACGGCCTATAACAAGACCTAAATTGTCACCCTTGAGGTTGAAGCATATATCTCCGTCCTCAAGTGTCTCGGATGTGATCTCTACATCCGAAAAACCTAAATTGGAAATGAAGGAAGCAAGAAAATCCTTCGCTCTGTCTACAGGCGATTCTTCATACTTTACCGCCAGCTTTGCATCGACATTACCGATGCCGAGAAAGCCCTTCTTGGGCTGCTCGATAATTTCATACTGTAATTCTTCGGGCTTGCGTCCGCTCATCTGAGCTGCAACGTCGAGAGCCGCTTCGACGGTCTTACCGGTGACCGTTATTTCCTTTAACAAGTTCGTCCCTCCGTTAAATAATTTTGCAAATTTCCATTGCAGGATCTTTTATGTTATTTGTTTTCCGATGGATCGTTGTTATCGGTCTCGGAAGAAGCTTCAACGGAGGATGCGGGTTCATCATCGTCATCGTCCGAAAGAAGGCTCTTCTTTTTGGAGACACTCTTATTTTTTGCCGACTCTGCCGACTCGTCCTTCAGGGGAGCCTGACCTATAGAGCTTACGGGCTTTGCCTTGGGAGCTGCGGGAGCTGCGTCGTCTTCAACCGTTTCATCGTCGTCATCGTATACGATGGAGCGTTTTTTGTTTACAGCGGGCAATCCCTGCTTCTTTGCTGCCTTTTCCGACTTTGTGTAAAGCTTTTCGGCAGCCTTTATTTCTTCCTCCGTTATAACGGGGATCTTATACATCTTGCTGAGTATGAACTGCTGCAGAGGGCTGAGAAGATTCTGATATATCCAGTAAAGACCTACTGCGGCGGGAACATTGAATGCTATATAAAGGGACATGAAGGGCATAGCGTACTGCATTACCTTCATGGAGCTGTCAGTCTGCTGTGTTGACGGAGGCTGATAGCTGAACTTTTTTGTAAGCACGGAGCTTAAGAATGAGCTTACGAGAGAAATTACGGGAATAAGGATAAGAAGCCAGCTGCTGACGGGGTGGAATGTGGGTGTCTCACCAAGATCCATTCCGAAAAGTCCCAGATTGGGGACATCCTCCAAAGCAACGCCGATCTCCGTCATAAGAGCGGAGAACGCCTCCGGAGCTTCCTTGATCTTACTGATTATGCTTATTTCGGAAATAAGCTCGGGCTTTGTTTCCGCATATTTCTCGAATGTTACCATTATTTCCTTGAACTTTGTTACCGTCTCTGCGGGAAGGTGCATGAGATAGGTAAGAGGATCTCTGATAACATCGTAAAGAGCAATGATAATGGGGAACTGTATAAGAAGGGGTAGACATCCGGAAAGGGGATTGTACTTCTCATCCTGGAAAAGCTTCGTCAATTCCTCCTGGCGCTTGCGCTGAGTAACGGGGTCATCACGACCCGCATACTTCTTTTCGATCGCCTTCTGCTTGGGGAGAAGACGTGCCTGAAGCTGTGAATTCTTTTGCTGCTTTATTCCGAAGGGGAATAAAACGAGTTTGACCACTACGGCGAATATGAGAAGCGCTATAGCGTAGTTGTGTGTAAACGAATATACCCATTCAAGCAGATAGCCGAACGGTATGCTTATAAACTTGAACATTATTTACATTTCCTTTGTTTTTTATGTTGTGACGGCTCGGGTACGGGATCGTATCCGCATTTGCAGAAAGGATTGCACCGTAGGATCCGCCATACGGTCAGAAATAAGCCCTTGAAAAATCCGTGCTTTTGGAATGCTTCCACAGCGTATGCGGAGCAGGTGGGTGTAAATCTGCAATGAGGCCCTGTAAGAGGTGAAATGAATTTCCGGTAAAGCCTTATTAAAAAAATACAAATGTGTTTCATTCCGCAATTATTTTCAGTGCTCTGAATGCCTTTTCCATATCTGAAAGAACATCGGCACATTTTGTTGTCTTGCTTATGATACGGCCTCTGGCAACTATTACTATTATATGAGGCTTTGTAAAAACGTTTTCTTCCGTTTTCTCCGACGCGGCTTTACACGTCAATTGTCTGTACGCCTCGCGGATAAGGCGCTTCGCACGGTTTCTTTCAACAGCACCGCCCAATTTTTTACTGACCGTGATACCCACAGATGTAATATCTCTTTTCGTCTTTTCCGTTTTGCGCAGAAATGATGACGGAAACGCATATACAACTATATTTCTCTGAGAAGAGCTTCTTCCCTTGGCGTATGCCCGTGCAAATATGTGATTTTCTTTTAATGGATTGATCTTCGTCATGCTTTTGAAAAAGACTTAAAAAGCGCAAATGAAAGCCGCCGTCCGATCTTATCGTGCAAGCACGTCGGCACCTATTCCGGTGCGCGGAAAGATCCGGACGGCGGTGGGTATTTCACTGTTCCCGGCATATGCACGCCGGGGATGCGCTAAAAGCTATACTGCTGACAGCGTGCACTGATTAATAAGTGAGCTGCGCTCTTCCCTTAGCTCTGCGTCTCTTGAGCACCTTTCTTCCGTTCTTTGTACTCATTCTCTTACGGAAACCATGCTCAACTTTTCTCTGACGCTTCTTAGGCTGATAAGTTCTCTTCATCTAACAAACCTCCTGTCCGATCAGAATAACTTGATAATTTCAGTCCGTGTATCGGGCATGCTTATCTGCCCGCAGACGTAAAACTCCACATTAGTAAATATTATACCCTATTACCACTATGTTTGTCAAGAGTTATTTTATTATTTTTGATATTATTTGATTTTTATTTTTACATTTGTGTTGCACTTACGAAAAGTAATGTAATAAACCATCTTCGGGCAAGTGCAATTTCGTACCTGTCTGAGGGTGGTTTATTTTTATTGATATTTATTTAACAGCTTGAGGGGAAATTTGCAAATTTTTCGATTTTTGTCGTATTAAAGCATTGACAAATGTGGGAGAATAGAATATAATATAAAAGATTTATCTTTTAATTTGTTAAAATGCCCGTTCCGTTTGATCAACTTTGTTTCGGCGGTCAATGATGAACGGCATGAAAGGATTTTTTTCATGGACTTGAAGGTCAGTAAGTTCGGCGGCTCTTCCTTGGCTGATGCCGAACAGTTTAAGAAGGTATATAATATAATCAAGGCAGACGATGCGAGAAGATATGTGGTTCCCTCCGCTCCCGGTAAGCGTTTTTCCGGTGATACGAAGGTTACCGATATGCTTTACGAATGCTACGAAAGATCTGCGGAGGGAGCATCCTTTGAAGAGCTTTTCAATAAAATAACCGAAAGATATAACGGTATAATCTCCGATCTCGGTCTCGATATGGACCTGAGCGATGAATATGAAGTAATAAGAAGTGCTTTCCGTGTTAAGGCGGGAAGGGATTACGCTGCAAGCCGCGGAGAATATCTCAACGGTAAGATACTTGCAAAGTATCTCGGATACGATTTTATAGATGCGGCTGACGTAGTATTCTTCAATGCTTCAGGTACCTTTGATTCTGCGGCTACATATGATATGCTTGGCGAGGTCTTAAAGCAGCATGAAAGAGCGGTGATCCCCGGATTTTACGGCTCTATGCCCAATGATACCATAAAAACATTTTCCCGCGGCGGAAGTGATATAACGGGCTCTATAGTTGCAAGAGCGGTAAATGCCGATCTTTACGAGAACTGGACAGACGTTTCCGGATTCCTTATGGCAGACCCCAGAATTATCGATTCTCCCAGATCGATAGACTATATAACATATCACGAGCTTCGTGAGCTTTCTTACATGGGCGCAACGGTTCTTCATGAGGAAGCCGTATTCCCCGTAAGAAAGGTCGGTATTCCGATAAACATAAGAAATACCAATAAGCCCGAGGAAAAGGGTACAATGATAGTCACCGAGGTTCCCGCAAGCATCGAAAAGGGACATATTACGGGAATCGCAGGTAAAAAAGGCTTCTCTGTTGTTATCATCGAAAAGGATATGATGAATAACGAGCTCGGCTTCGGCAGAAGAGTTCTTCTCGCCTTTGAAAAGAACGGCATCTCCTTCGAGCATCTCCCCAGCGGAATCGACACCATGAGCGTTGTTGTATCCACAAAGGCTCTCGAGAATAAGAAGGAACAGCTTCTTAAGGAGATCAAGGATCTTGTTGAGCCCGATCATATTTACGTTGAGAACGGTCTTGCTCTTATTGCGGTCGTCGGACGCGGTATGGTCAGAACAAAGGGTACGGCAAGTAAGATATTTACCGCTATATCCGATAACGATATCAATATCAAGATGATAGACCAAGGCTCCAGCGAGCTGAACATCATAATCGGTGTTGCCGAGGATGATTTTGAAAAGGCTATGAAGGCTATCTACGCTCAGTTCAAATAATATTATATATAAAAAAGATCATGCGGCAAGCATTATCCTTTCGGGGTGCTTGCCGCATTGTTATATGTATTTCACTTACTTTCAGTCAAACAGAGTACCGTCTGTAACTGTATTTGTGATATCAATTTGTGAGGGTGAGTATACCCAATTGACATTATCGGCAATTTTTATGGATTCACCGCCGAAAATGTTCAATGTGTTTTTGTGGAGATACAAGAAATTATTATCGGAAATGCGAGCGAAGTGAGGCACGGGATGGCGGTCTCCGTATCCGTCATTTGAATTGTCTCCTATTTCCACTTTACTTTCCTTGCCGTCCTTAGTTACAACAAGGTCTATTGATGCACCGTACGCTCTTCCGGGGATATTCTTGGGGTTATAAACAAACCCCGCTATCAAGCCGTCGGCGTAAAGTCCGATCTCGTTGAACTTTTGTATTTTTGTATCGCCCTTGTCTGTACGGATGACCACGTCCTGTAAGGTTCCGCTGATATATCTCTGTATTGCCGCAGCCTTTAATTCCTTGCTTATTGAGTAGCTGTAATAATAATTTTTTTTCGGATCTGATTTTTCTGCTTCGTTCTGAAGAGCTATCAGCTCGTTTTTAAATATTTCTTCCGCTTTTTCAAATTCAGTATCCTTGTCCAAAATGCCACGGTCATCGAAGGCATATGTACGGGAGTTTACTGTGAACTCACAAGGATATGCCAAAGTTTGATCTTTATCATCTCCGTCAATAAAGTCAAGAATTATTTTTTTGCCGTCACGGATGAAAATACATCCTTCTTCCGCATTAAGATAGTTCGAATCGTAAGACGCAAATACGGCTTTTTCTCCATCATAGAACCATACCTCTTCGTTGTTTCCGTTTTCAACGGTGTAAGAGGATGTTCTGTAATAAAACGTATCGTTGTGTATATCGGTATAAAGTGAAATGCGATCTTTTTTGTTAGTGAGTGGAACAGCTTCTTTCAAGGGAAGAGGCATAGTTCCTTCTTCCATAGTGCCTCTTGCAACCTTAAACTCCTTATTTGATGTGCCGGAAATGTAGGTGAATACAATAAAATCATTATTGTAGTCGAAAGCCATGTCTTTGAACATTTCATAAGTCATGCTTTCGGCGAGAGTTTTTTTCTTTCCGCTTCCGTCAAGCATATATATTTCCAAGGAGCACATATTCTCATCCGATGTGGATAATGCGGCTATTGCAGCACGTCCTCCCATAAATAACTCTATATCGGTGTAGATATCTTCTTTGGGAGTGAATATCTTTCCGGCGGAAAGTACAACGTTTTTCTTACCGTCAAAGAAATTTATTCCTTTGTCATCTGTATAAACGAGTCCGTAAGGAGAAGCTGTTATGCATTTTGTCCTTACTTGCTTTGCAACATCAACTATAGATTCCTTTAAATTGGAAAGGTCGCTTTTCACTTTTGAAAGGTCTATGTAATGAAGATCGGCAAAGCCCTCATAAAATGAGCCGTCATCGTAAGAACTTGCCGTAGCGTTAGAATAAAAGTAAGCATAGTTGCCTTCGGAGCAGTATGTGAAGGCGCAGTAATTTGTTTCGGGATATCCTATCCATGCTCTGATCTCGGTATCACCCTGGTATAGGCCCGAACTGTAAAGGCTTTCCGCCAAAATAACCTTGTTGCCGTTTTCACGGGCTTCTGCTGCGATAAGCTTGTTATCTCTTGTTATGTAAACTAACATATCGTCTGTGCCCGTTTTACCTGTGAAAAATTCTTTGCTTTCCGTACTGCTAACAGAACTTTCATCTGAGGTTCCTACTTTTTCTGAGCTTTCGTTATCCGATGGTGTATCAGAGGTTTTACTGTTTTCTTCGGTGGATCCGCTTTTCGATGCATCTGTTGTGCATCCGGAAAGTATAGAAATGCACATGACTGCAGCGATCAGAATTAATAAGGTTTTCTTAAGAGTCATAGTTTGAATGTCCTTCCTTAAAAGTTTAAAACTACTAAAAGTAAACGTGCGAGCGGAGCAAACCTACTCGCACAAATAGATATTATACTATCAAAATGCTTTTAAGTCAAGAACAAAAATGAATATTTGTAAAATTTTAAAGCGATACCCATGTGTTGATGCAGGGTATCGCTTTAAAATTATTACCAATAATATCTGATTTTTGACAGGTCGTATTCACGCTTGGAATTTCCGTGGCCCGGGTAGAGCTTGTATACACCGCCCGCTTTTTTTAGGGAATTGATCGTGTCGACCAATGTGTTTTCGTTACCGCCGTAAAGGTCCGTTCTGCCGAAGCCGTCGGAGAAAAGTGTATCGCCGCTGAAAAGGTTTTCTCCCGATAAAAACATAGATGAGCCTTCCGTGTGTCCCGGAGACCATATGACTTTCAAGGTTTCGTTTCCCAGATCGAATGTATCTCCGTCGGAAAATGTTATATCGGGAATGATCTCGGGATAGGCACACATACCGCCGAAATAAATATCGGCGGAATTTTTACTGCTGTCTGAAAGAAGCTCGGCATCGTTAATGTGTACAGCAACGGGAGCGTTTGTCTTTTCCTTCAGATATTTTGCACCGAGAGCATGATCGAAATGACCGTGGGTAAGAAGTATGAGCTTCACCTCAAGATGCTTTTCAACTATCTTTTCATATATGAGATCGGGGCGCATTCCCGGGTCTATTACTATTGTTTGATTGGAAGCCTCGTCAATACAGAAGTATGTATTGGTCAGAAGCTCGCCTTTGGCATATGTCAGTATTTTCATGACCTGATCTGTCCTTTCGATTCATTACATCATAAGCTGGATGTCATATTTTCCGCTTGAAAGCTCAAGAGTGCATACTCTTCCGCTTACATGTACGTGAGCCTTGTCGGCTATTCCGCCGTTGTCATTCAGTATCCGCAGATCTTTAAGATCGGAAAATTCCAATGATACCGAGGAGCATTGAGGAACCTCGAGAATGAATTTTGTGACCGATGCTTTACTTGACCAACCCAATTCGATATTTCCGTAAATGGTATCAAATGAAGCCTTGACACGGGAGAATGCATTCAGAGACGGAGAAATGCGGTAGTTTATAAACGAACCGTTCGTTTCTCCGATGCTTATTCCAAGAAGATTACGAACAATGTGCTCGATGACCGTGAGAGATTCACAGGAGCATTCGCTTATGAGATTGAATGCACTGCCCGTTTGACGGTGATCTCTTAAAACGGTTGAGCCCCGCCTGATGTGATCCATCCACATAGACGGTTTTTCACATCTGAGGACAGTTTCCGATGCTGTTTCGAGATTCTTTTCGAAAAGGACCTTGCATATGAGAGCGGATGTTTCTGTATCGGGGAAAGCCCTGGTTATATCATCGGCAAAAGAATATGTGAGCTCGGAAAGACGCTTTGCGGCGCTGAATTCGTTTTCGAAAAGTCCGCTGTGAAGCGGAGCGGCATAGGCGTAAAAATTGTCAAGCTCGTTTTTCGCCCTGTACTCTGAAAGCATATCGCTTCGGAAAAACTCCGTAAAGCTTTTTTTCAAATCCTTTAACGCATCACTTATCTCTTTGAGATATTCCTTTTTGTATTGTTTGCAAAGTCTTACGGAAAATGTCAGACCTTCGGCAAGCTCGGCATATCTGCGGATCGCTCTGTTGGGGAAGAGTATTGCCGTATCCTCGGCGTCTCCCATAAGCTCGCCCGATACCGAGGTCACATACTCAAGAGTGGAAAGCGCTTTTTCCAAAGCACGTTTATCACGGGAAAGTGTGTAAAGAAGATATGATATTTTCTGGATAACAAAAACGTTATCGTTCTTTTGCTCTGCCAGAACGAGAGCCTTTTTCAGAAGCGGCGTACAATCGCATAAAGCCGATGCTCCGAAAAGTATACCGCAGCAGCCGTAAATACTTTCGATAGGCTCCAATGTTCCGAGAGGCTCTTTTGCGGGGATAGTCAAAAAGGAAGAAGTTACCGTCTTCAAGGCATTCTTAAAGAGCTTATTGAGATTCTTGTCATCACATACAAAGGATGAAGAGGAGGATACCGCCGTTACGGGGATCACCTCTGTTTTTTCCGACGCAACAGCTTCTCCGGATGTGATGATCTCTATGAATCTGAACGTACATACGGAAAAACGTGTTTCACATACGGTATCTTCGATGAAGAGCTTTTTATCTTTTTCACCTGCGTTCTGAACGAATGTGAAGGATGCGATCTCGTTTCCGGGGATAACATTAAGTTCGCACATATCGGTCTTTTTTTCGGCGGGCTCTTCAAGATACTTTTCTGTATAAAGTCTTACGAAAATGCTTTTTTTCAGAGGGAGTGACAAGCGTATAAAGCCACTGATGCAACCTCCCGCATCGTAAATATATCGGTTGCCCGAAGGTGACGATATTTCTGTACAAAGCTTTGGTGTAATCTTTTTTGAATCGGTCTTTGCGTAAGGCTCGGGTATAAAGGAGATATCCGAGCTTCTTTTAATGTGATCCGACGGTGTCTTCCATTTGTCGTCATCAAATCCGGGAATGGAGAATTCCGAAAGGAGCTTTGATTCCGAGTAGTTCAGAATACCGCCCCGATTGCCTTTTCTCGTGAAAATGCTTGAGAGCATAAACTTGAAACTGTCACAAGATGATGGGAAAAGCTTTTCCGTGCCGTCGGAATATCTTACGGAAAGAAGTGTAATAAGTCCGCAGATGTCGGAACGGCATATTCCCTCAAACAGTGCAAATCCCAAGGATATCTCGCTGTTGGAGGATACGATATCATCCAATTGGAAAACCTTGTAAAAATACACATTGTCCGCTCCGCAATAGGAAACGGGTATATTTGTAAGCCTCTCTCCGCAGCAGTAAAGATCGTAGTCGCATGTTGCGCCCACGTACAGACGGGCACTTGCGGGAAGGGAGGAGGTGTCTCCGAAGGAGGATATAACATGCTCGGTTCTGAAAAGAGTAATGTTTGAGCAAGAAGGATCGGCATATATGATCTTTCCGCTTTTACCCCCGAATAATCGGTATCCGTCTGAGGATATACCCATCTTACCGTTTTTGATATCCTTGGCAAAAATTCCGTCGCTGTAAACGGGGATGGGATATTCATCATTTATTGTTACATCTGAGAAGAAAGCAGTATCATTTTCTCCCACAAAGAATCCGACGGAGGAAAGCGTAGGCAGAGAAGCGGTGAATGAAACGTCCTTTTTTGCACCGGAGTTCATTCCCGTAAGATTCAATCCGTCATCAAATCTGCATATATACGTTCCGTCTATCATAATGGCTACAGCTCCCCTTTGGGAGTGTATTTTTATTCTATGGGCATCAAATACATTGTCTTTTGTAAGTACATCGGAAATATCCGCAGAAATGAATTCCGATTGAGGATCTATGCCTTGAGGCAGAACTTCTTTTTCCTTGGAGCGTATTGTGTAAAGAGGAATTTCCTTCTTATCAGATGAGCTGAAGCCGTATCTGTATATTTTTACGGCAGGACCATCATCTGAGGCATCCAAGGAAAGAAGGAAGTATGATTCTGTATTTTCGGAATGAGAGTCATCGGGAGATCCGCCGGATGCACCGAAAACGAGACCTGCTCTTTTGCTGTGTCTTTTTAACCTTACGGTTGCTTCATAGGAAAAGGATTCCATTGAAGACGTAAAAAAGTTTTTTTCGGGACGGTATACGGCGTCAGCCCCCTCCCATACGGAAAAGGGGGCACCGGGTACACAAACGCCCAGAGCTGTTTCAAATGAGGATTCGGCATGAGCGGATGCACCTTTTGTGTCGGTACATTCGATCTTGAATCGGTATGAGGTCCTCGGATGAAGAGCAGGTCCGCTGTATATCATCGATTGAATGTCGGTATATGTTACACCGCTGTCCCAGATCTCTTCGCCGTGTTTTGTTCCGTTCTTTATATATACGGTTACTCTTGCCGTTTCCTGCACTGCATCCGCAGATTCATGTACAAGTGTCCATGAAAACATAGGCATTTCAGCAGGGGAAATGCCTATCGGAGATGATACTCCCGCACAAAGGGGAGTCGTAATTTTTAATTCTCGTGCCACGTGTAGTCTCCGTAGATAGTTTTTGTTTTCTTTTTCCTGTTCAGAAGCTGATTATCTCGCTGTAGGTATCCATTGCATATTTATCGGTCATACCCGATATATACGTAATTACTGCCCTGCAGTAATCTTCTCTCGATTCCATGTTGAATATAGGCTTGTTTTCAAGGCTTTGATCTTTTGTATCGGTGCGGTAACAGTAAAGCCACTCAAGAAAGCTTGAGGGAAGATTCTCGTAAGGAAGCTTTTTGATAAGCTTATCCGTGTTCTTTCCGTCATAGCAATTCATGAGAGTATCATATATTTCGGTTATGACAAGCTCGAAATATTTATCCGCAAGCCTTACTCTGTGGGTAGTATATATATTTTCCGTGTTGTATTTCTTTATAAGGTCCATCATAGCGCAGATATCACGTGAGAAAGCGATGCCGTTTTCAGGATTCGAATGACTGCACAGATCTGTTATCAGAGTATTGATTATTATTGTATTGTTGAGCTTTTCGCCGCGTGTGTCAACATAGGGCTGGATAAGAGCGGTCAGCTCTTCGAGATTTTTATCATTCAGCACCTTAAGATCAACGGCATCCTCGATATCTCTTCCTATATACGATATCTTGTCCGCAACCTTGACAACGCAAGCTTCATAGGTGAAGGGCTGATATTTATTGGGACTGTCGAAATCATCAAGGTCGATATATTCGGTCCTCGGAAAAAGACCGTTCTGATCCACCTCGCCGCAATGGGATACGACCGCATCTCTTACTGCATAGGTAAGATTAAGATTTTTCCTTTTTCTTTCTGCATTTTCAAGAAGCTCTATTGAATCAATGAAAAACAGACCGTTCTTTTCATGCCAGAAGCTTTCTCCGAGATCACGCTTCGAAAGCTTTGAAAGAACACGCTCTCCCTTATGACCGAATGGGGAGTGCCCGAGATCGTGGGCAACTGCTGCGGCTCGTACCAATTCCGTATTGAGTCCCAAAGCTTGCGCTATTGTGTATCCGATGGATTCTACATGAAGCACATGTTCTATTCTTGTACAGATGTGGTCACTCTGAGGTGAGAAAAATGCCTGTGTCTTATGCTTTAAACGTCTGAAGGCAGACGAATGGATAATACGTGTGTAGTCTCTCAAAAATTCGCTTCTTATATCGTTTTGACGCTGATATAGCTCGCTTTGACGTGATATGAAAAGCTCATAGTTTTTGTTTTCGGGAAATGCCCCTAATTCCCTCGGGAATACCGGGGAAGTCTGTGTCGTATTACATGATGTCATAAGTCGGAAAGCTCCTTTCTCATCGATACAGCTTTTAAACTCAGTTCTTTTTATTATTTTTAAAGCCCGCTTTTTCCTTTGCGACTTTTTCTTTGCCGATGCGCTTCGAAAGTCTTGAGCAAAAAGGGGTAATGCTTGTTATTTCGATAATGTAAAACAGGTGTATGATAATGAAATAACCGTTGTCATCATAGCTTTCGTATGCCGCGGCGTTATATATCGCTGCTCCCGCGAAAAATACTGCATATCCCAAAAGTATATAAAGGGTGACCTTATATACCTTTTCCGTGGGGCGGTAAAGAAAATAACCGCATAAAGCACAGTATATTACCATCAACAGCGGTGATGACGCAAAAATATAAAAGGATTGAATTCCGCCCGTAAATCTGTCCACAGCCAGTATGACAACATAGAAAACAGAAAATAAGACAAATGAAGCTATGGAGATAACGGGGCGGGGAAGTTTTTTAAGCAATTTAAGGTCTCCTTGCCTTTCTAATACAAATATCCAAATTAATTATAACATACTTATTATGAAAATACAAGTGTTTGAGGAATAAAAAGTATCAAGCGGCACCTCCGTTTGCAAAAGTTGTTTTGTCCGCAGAAAGTGACAAAATAATCCATACGAATGTAATACAATAATATACGAGAAAAAAGGAAGGAAGTCAATAAAATGTTTTCATATGAGTTAACCGATAAAAAGCTTATCGTAAGGCTTGAAGGTGAGATAGACCATCACAGCGTTTATTCAGCAAGAGAACGGATAGACGAGCTTTTGTTTGAGTTGAGACCGCAGGTCTTGATGTTCGATCTTTCGGGAACATCATTTATGGACAGCTCAGGCTTGGGGCTTATTCTCGGAAGGTACAGAAAATGCACTCAGCTCGGTATAGAGGTGGTTCTGTCTTCGTTGAATCCTCACACAAAAAAGCTTGTCGCTACTGCGGGAATCGAAAAATTTATAAAGATAATCAATGATGGTCATACACAGGATGCCGTTTAGCTCCTGTACGGAATAATATGCCGTAATATAAATAAATGAAAGGAAATGTCATGAGAAAGGACAGGAAGTTAATAAATGAAGCCCGTTTGAGATTCAAAGGCATATCTCTTAACGAAAGCTTTGCGAGAATATGCGTATCGGGATTTGTTATCGGTACTGCGGGAAGCATGGGAATCTCCGTTACCGCAGAAGAGCTTGCCGATATAAAGACAGCGGTATCCGAGGCGGTTACGAATTGCATCGTTCATGGATATAAAGAAATGCAGGGTGATGTATCATTGCTTTTGCGCTTCTTTTCGGATGGAGAGCTTTACATACAGATAAGTGATATGGGATGCGGTATTGAGGATGTGGAAAAAGCAAGGATGCCTCTTTACACTACCGATCCCGACAGCGACAGATGCGGCATGGGCTTTTCCATAATGGAAAGCTTTATGACAAAGCTCAAAGTTTCATCTAAGCCGGGAAAGGGAACACGCGTTACAATGGTAAAACAGCTTTTCGGACGGCGTTAGTAAAGATGACAGAGAATGTTGACAGACATAATTCGCCCGAAGAATTGACAGCGGCGAAAAACGGTGACGAAAAAAAGCTTGCTGAAATAGTGGAAAGCAATATGGGGCTTGTCAAAAGCATAGCCTTGAAATTTCTGCGGCGAGGTGTTGCAAACGGTACGGAATATGACGACCTTGTACAGATAGGTACTATCGGAATGATTAAAGCGGTAAAGAATTTCGATCCGTCGTACGATTGTCTCTTTTCCACATATGCCGTTCCGATGATTACGGGGGAGATCAAAAGATTTCTGCGTGATGACGGATTGATAAAGGTATCACGTAATATAAAAAGAAACGGTGCCGTGATAGCACAATTCAAAAATGATTTTTCCCAGGTAAACGGTAGAGAACCCGATATGGATGAAATATCGGAGAAAACGGGGCTCATGATCGAGGACATCATTATAGCGGAAGAGGCGTCCCTTCAGGTCATGTCCCTCAGTGCTCCCGATGACGGCGAAAGCGGCCTTTCCCCCGAGGAGCGGATAGGCGAGGATATAATGGAGGACGTTTTTGACAAATTGGCGTTAAACGAAGCCGTCGCCAAGCTGTCGGAAAACGAAAGACTCCTTATAAAGCTCAGATTTTACCATGGACTTACGCAGAAGGCGGCGGCTGATATATTGAAGACTACACAGGTCTCCGTTTCTCGAGAGGAGAAGAAAATAATAGGCAAGCTCAGGAAATTGATGAATTAGCCGAAGAGATCTCGTATAACAGCTTTTTTGCTTCCTCATTTATATCACTGCCCGGTATGATGATATCTGTTTTTTCTTCGTTACTGCTTCCCGTTATTTCATGTATCTTCTTTTTTACCGCTGTTTTCTTTTCCTCGTCGGAGCATATGAGAAAAAGAAGATCGTAACTTCTCTCGATTCCGAAAAAACGGTCTCCATACATGGAGCAGAAAAGATACTCGGCTTCCTTGACGGCTTGCTTTGTGCTTATCTCGTCAAGATCGGCGATAAGGACCGCACGGCTTTTTCGTTTGTTTCGCATTTCATAAACGGTGTTGAAAATACATCCGAAAAAGCATACTATACCTATCACGGCAAAAAAGCTTATCAGAACGTTCAGAAATAAAACCATATTTTCATTCATTGTAATACCTCCGAAAAGATACAAGGAGAAGCAGATTATATCCACGCTTCTCCTTGTGTTTTTACTTGGTATATACTATGCTGCCATTATTATTTTGTTAATGGCTTTTTCAGGTAAGATATCCCTCATTGAAGCTTTTTTCAATGGTGTATTCCACAAAGGGATAAAGGGAAGGAAGAGCTGTTTTTACGGGAGACATACGGGCGTATACATCCTTTTTTGCCACGTTGTGAAGCTTCCATGTGTGTCCCTGAGTTTCAAGATTTGCCATGAAGGGAAGAAGCCTGTCGATAGCCGCCGCATATATGGCATCGGGAGTTTTCATATCGTCAAACTCTATCCACAGATCGTGATACTCCTTGCCCAGCCCGTCGGGAAGCATTGAGAAAAGCTTATCTGCAGAATTGTCCTCACGGTTTTCCTTGGTGGTATATCCCTTTTTGTCATATGCAAAGGTGTCTCCGGCGTATATTTCCACAAGATCATGGATAAGTGCCATTTTCAATATTCTGTTAAGATCCGTTCCTTCAAGAGCGCAATGATCGTAAAGCACCCACGCCGTCATGGCAAGATGCCAGGAATGCTCAGCATCGGTTTCACGGCGTGAACCGTCAACTAAAAGATTCTGACGGAGAATATTTTTCATTTTGTCTATTTCAAGGGTGAAATTAAGCTTTTTCTCAAGCTTATCCGGTATAAGATCATTCGGTAACGGTTCAAAATATGTGGGATGATTATTCATTTATACAGATTCCTTTCTGTTTATTGCATGATTATCTTACGCAGCTCATCCGCATTTTTGGCAATGAAGGAAGCACAGGTGTTGCTGTAATCCATCGCAAGAAAGAGACATGATGCGATATTTGCATTGAAGCCGCTTCTGACGTCTATTTCTCTGTCGCCGATCATAATGGCTTCCTTTGGATTGATCGAATTGCGCTTCATGAGTGCATTCAGCGCATCGGGAGCAGGCTTTGCGGGGAAGCCTTCCTCGGAAAGTACCATATCGGAGAAAAGGTGTGTCATCTCTTCCTTTTCAAGAAAGAGAAGTGTAGTGTTGTTTCTGTGAGTGTATATATAGTTCTTGCCTCCGTTGTTGACTATATCCGTAAGTAGCTCGCGGATACCGGGAAAAGGATAAGACATTTCTATCTCCTTTTTGCGCCATATGGGTTCTATGGAATCGTAATATTCCTTTGTCAATCCGTATGTGTCCGTCAGATATCCCCATATGTGTCCGAAGGATGTTCTGAAAAGAAATTCCACATGGTCTCTGTCTTCCTTGATCCCCTTCTTTTCAAGCTCCTCCATATACACGCTTATTATTGACGGATATGTATCGAAAAGAGTTCCGTCAAAGTCCCAAATTACAGATCTGTACATTTTTATGCTTGCCTTTCGGTTATTATTTATCTTCCTTTGTTAAATACGAATACAGCTTTAAGGAAAGAGGGATGAGAAGTCCTCCCGCAGCATTTCCCAATACCACAGTTGCTGTAAAGATCATACCCTCAAGATCCATCATCCTTGCGTTGAATATATAAAGCATATCCGCAACGGAATGCTCAAATCCGCAGAGTATGAAGGTCGGTACGCAGAGAAGAATGCCGACTATATGGTTTTTCTTTTTGAATATTTCTACTGCCGCATAGATCAGAATTCCGCAGAACATTCCGTCTATGAATACCTCCGGAGTTGTCTTTTCGAACTTCTTTGCACATATTTCAACCACATTGCTGATTGGCGCCTTTGCATATCCGCAAAGAAAGCATCCCAAAAGATTTCCGAAAACGGAAAGTAGAGTATCGATGAAGAAGTATTTGTCATTATCAAAAATATAGCCTATCTTACCCGTATAAAGATTGAGACCGAGCATGACCACAACGATCAGTCCCGTGGCAAAGAAAAATGCTCCCACGTATTTGTTTTCGCAGGAGAGATATACCATGCCGCCTATTGATATCATGATGCCGGCAAGAATGGATTTTATAAATTCCGCAGTTCTTGTTTTCATAACGGTGAAGTGTCCTTTTATTTTATTTTTGTTCGCATTGCAGTTGTATGCGTAAATATGTTATAACAGCAGTCGGAAAATTGTGCGTGGAGGCGCACAATTTTGATAAGCGCATGTTTTTGTTCGCATTGCAGTTGTATGCGCTTATTATAACATAATTTTAGTGCTATTGCAAATCATTCTTGAAACTATATTGCATGAGTTTTTGAAAAACTAAAATATATAAAGTGGAAATTTTATTCAATGGGAAAATGCACAAAACATAACGCAATTTTTATGATTTTTGAAAGAAATGTGTTGACAAATGTGTTTAATATATGATATAATCAAATTGTAACATGTTGTAACATAATATGTTTATTTTTCAATGAAAGATCAGAAAAAATAAAAATCATTATTTGTTGAAAGGAGAAAAATCAATGTTCAAAAGAATTATACCGTTGCTTTTTTTGGTAAGCCTGCTTCTTTCCCTTGTATCCTGCACACAAACGTCGGAATTACCATATCTTACAGAGCAAACAGCGACTACAATCGAAACTGAAGAAATAATTCCGTATACATATGTTCCCGATATTGAAGATTCCGCAAATAATGTAATTAATCCGGCAATTACTATTATGGATGATGTACCCTCTTCTTACAACGGAGAGCTATATTTTCAAAGTATGAATATGCTTTATAAATTGGATAAAGAAACGGGAAAATTAAATGAGATGTGTAAAGACCCGGTATGTAAGCATGATACGAAAGAATGTCCTTTTTACGGTCAGCATTGGAATTTCGGATTTTATATATGTGATAACAAGGTGATATATTTTAGAGGAAATCAAAAGTTTGACTTGAAAGGAGATTCCGTAAAAATATTAACGTATGACATAGAAAACGGTTCTTTCAAGGTCTTACACGAGTATTCGAAAGATGCCGATGGCTTTAGCACCGATTACAGCTTTCATGGCGGTGAGATGTATTTTCATGAAAGAATATATAATGAGGATACCAAAAAATTTAATAAATTTGCTTTTACCGGTTTGGATTTATCAACCTTTGAGAAAAAAGTATTGTATACAGCTGACTATAAAAAAATCAGCATAGCCGGCGGAGATGATGACAATATATATTACATTGACAGGATTAACAAAAAGCTTTGTGTTGCAAAGAACAGAGATTTTAATAATACATCGGTATTGGTAGATGACCACGCCGGATATTTTGCATTATATAAAGATAGAATTTTCTACGTAAGCAGCGAAACGGGAACGATTACATCGAAAAATCTTGACGGAAGCGACAAGAAAGATTTGGGTATAAGCGATATATACTATATGTACGTTACAGATAAGTATGTTTACTATTGGCAGAGAATCGAATATGATATAGTGGCGCCGCCTGTATCCCCCGGTAAAGAAGAACAGCGGATAACCATTCCGTTGGCAAATGAAATATACAGATGTACCCATGACGGAAAAAACACCGAGGTTGTGTATAAAGCATATGACGGTGAGCCTTTGGAAATGGGAGAAGTTATTTACGCTCCAAGCAGGCTGTTTGTATTTGAAGGGTATTTATATACAACGTTCACGGAATTTTCTTTAAATGAAGACGGTACTATTGGAGATGATTCCAGTAAAAATACTAACGGTCCGTTTTCCTACATGCGTATCAACTGTAACACGGGGGAAGTGTATATTATAGAAATGCCGGAGATATGATGTTGAAATATGTGCCTTGGCAGGCTTAATGAAAGGTAAGGTGAGTCCGATGTACGTGGCAACAGAGCCGGCGTTTTCGAAATGCACGGCTCGTGAAAATCGTTTTTGCGTTTCGTTTTTTACTTACGAACGCTGTACACATTTGAATACGGTGAAGCAGACTCACCGTGAAAGTCTGCAAATATGTAAATGATTTACAGAAAGGAACTTTTCGCAATGAAAAAAGCTCTTTTGAGTTTAATCATGTTAGCAATTATGCTCTTATCACTTATATCCTGCACACAAACTCCGGAATTGCCCTATCTTACGGATGAAACTGCAACAAACGAAACAAAAGAAAAAGCTTCTTACACATACAACCCCGACATTGAAGATTCCGCAAATAATACTATGAATATCGTTTCTACTATTATGGATGACGTACCCTCTTCTTACAACGGTGAGCTTTATTTCAATAGTTGGGACATGCTTTATAAATTAAACAAGGAAACGGGAAAAATGAACGAAATGTGCAAAGACCCGGTATGTAAGCATGATACAAAAGAATGTCCTTTCTTTGGTCAACAATGGCAGACTGGTTTTCATATATATGATAACAAGATAATATATTTAAGGGGAAGAGAAAAACATGCATTGAGAGGTGAACCAAATAGAATACTGCTGTATGATATAGAGAACGGTTCTTTCAGAAGTATATATGATTATTCTATTGATGCCACTGTCTTTAGTATGGATTACAGCTTTCATGGCGGTGAGATGTATTTTCACGAAAGAGTATATGATGAGGATACCAAAGAATTTGATAAATATGCTCTTACCTGCTTAGATTTATCAACCTTTGATAAAGAAGTGTTTTATACAGAAGACTATCGAAAAATCAGCGTAGTTGGTGGTGATGATAATAATATATATTATATCGATCTTCTCAACAAAAAGCTTTGTGTTGCAAAGAACAGAGATTTTAATAATACATCTGTGTTGGTGGATGACCACGCCGGATATTTTGCATTATACAAGGACAGAGTTTTCTATGTAAGCAGCGAAACGGGAACGCTTTCATCGAAAAAGCTTGACGGCAGTGACAAGAAAGATTTGGGTATCAGTGATATCTACTATATGTACATTACAGATAAGTATGTTTACTATTGGCAGAGAATCGAATATGATATAGTGGCGCCGCCTGTATCCCCCGGTAAAGAAGAACAGCGGGATACAATTCCACTGGCAAATGAGATATACAGATGCACCCATGACGGGAAGAATGTAGAAGTTGTGTATAAGGCATATGATGGTGAGCCTTTGGAAATGGGAGATGTCGTTTACGTTCCAAACATGTTGTATGTATTTGAAGGGTATTTATATACAACGTTCACGGAAATTTCTTTAAAAGATGACGGCACTATAGATCGAGATGCAAGCACCAATTCCCGAGGTCCGTTTTCATACATGCGTGTCAACTGCAACACAGGGGAAGTGTATATTATAGAAATGCCGGAGATTTAATATAAAAATTTGTACCTTGGCCCATTAAAACGGTCAAGGTATGTTTTTATTTAGGTGATAAACGTAATTATTAAAGTATTTGGATAAATTGAAAAAATAGTACAAAATTAAAAGCTTTTTTATGAGAAGTATTGACAAATATAATCTTGTATGATACAATAAAATCGTAACATAATATATTGTTTTTACAATAACTGATGACATGTTTATTTGAAATGTGAAAGGAGAAAACTTATGAGGCTTTTTACCGGTGAATTTCGCAAGTTGTTGGGAGCAAAATATATATGGATAGCCCTTTGCATAATGCTTTTGCTAAACGTATATCTTATCAGCGAAAGGGCGAAAGAAAACATAATGTATTCTCCGCCTGCTGATGAGGTTGACAAGGTGTTTGATCTGTACATCAATGACAGAGCAGACTTTGATGAAAAGTACACGCAATACAAGGAAAAAATGGATCTGAATGATAAACTGCGTAAAGAAGCACGCGACAGAGGCGATTATGATTACAGTCCACCGAGAATACCTAATGTTATTGCATCTGATGCTACATCCGATACTATGTTGTATCACACTTTATTTAACAGGATCGAATATGTACAATCGTATAAGGATGAAGTGAATAAGATAATCGAACGTGCGTATGACAATCTTGCAGAATTCAAGGAGTCAGGAGTAGATGACTCTTCTTATATAGTTAAGTATCAGCACAAGGTCATAAAATATTACCAAAAGTGCCTTGACGAAGTCAGAATAGGTTTTGAAAACTTACGTGGTTGGGATACTCTTTTTACTTTTGAAACAACCAATATTTTCATATTCTTCTTCGTTATAATGGTCAGCGCAGCATTGTTTACAGCCGAGAATCAATCGGGTTTTGCATCTATTCTCCGAACTGTACGTAGAGGAAGAGCTCCGACTTCGTTAGCAAAGATAGCCGTTCTGCTTATATGCTCCGCATCTGCAGTTCTCGTTTTTACATTATCGAATTACTTGTGCGTTGGTTCCATATGCGGCTATTCTTCGGAATTCAATGCTATACAGGCATTGCCGAAATTTGTAAGCTGCCGCCATATAATAACAATAGGACAGTACTTTACATACAGCATCTTTATAAAGCTTGCAGGAACGCTTGCTTTTTCTGCACTTGCTTCAATAATTGCCATATCTTTGAAAAAGATCCACTCCGTTTATATATGCGAAATAATATTGATGGGGATAAATCTCATATTGGCTGTTATTGAATTCGGTATAGGAATGCTTCAATTCAATATATTGAATCTTTTCACAGCAACGTCGGCTTTTGAGTTGTACATGCGTTATCGTGCGGTCAATATCTTTTCTGAACCGGTGGGGTATGTGGAGTTCTTTGCTGTCTCCTGTGTAGTTATTCTTATCGCAGGATACGCTGTTGCCATGTTCCTCTTCTGCAAGCTTCGTACTGTAACGGTTATCAGAAGCGGACTAACAATAAAGAGCATAATTGATTCTTTGAATCCTAAAAGAATTGCTGAAAAGTTAAGAAGTGCGAAGGCATCTTCAACGCAAAAACCGAAAATAAGGAATCATTCTCTTTCGCTTTTCAGTCATGAAATGTATAAGGTGAATATCGTATCAAGAGCATTTATAGGAGTTGTTATAATTCTTCTTGTAAAAGCTTTCTTTGTTCCGTCAATGTTTGAAAATCGAAGTGAATACTCCGATTCTGTATTCAAAGAATATATGACTGTGCTGAACGGGGAATATACTGAGGAAAAAAGTCAGTATATTGTTGAAGAAAGAAGAAGGCTGAGTACAGTGGTCGGTCAGCATAGCGCCATGAATGATAAATACCTCAGCGGAGAGTTGCCGCTTAAGGAGTATGAGGTTTATCTGCGTGAGTATTATACAGCTTTGTCAATCCAAGATGTGTTCCATCTGGTGAGCGATAGAGATGCATATTTAAGAGAATTGAATGAGCAAGGAACAAAAGCCGATTTTATTTATGACACGGGATGGAAAAAGCTTTTTGATTCTTCGCCTGATCTGTTTCTTATCGCGGCTGTTTTGCTGGTTTTCTGCGGTACTTTTTCATGTGAACATTCGAAGTTTTCTTCCGGTGGAGAGTTTGCTGCAATAATTCGTCCTACAGTTAAAAGCTCCCAAAAAACATCAGTCGCAAAGTATCTTACCGTAATTGTAACATCTTTTATTCTGTTTATTCTTTTCTATTTACAGGATGTTGTGTTTATTGCTTCGGAATACGGCTTGGGCGATCTTTCCTCGCCTCTTGTATCTGTCTTTTTGATGAAGGATGTAAATGTGGGAATGTCTATCGGACACTATCTTGTTTTCCTCGGAATACTACGTTTCGCAGGTGTTCTCACAGTGGCATTTATATGCTGTGCAATGTCCGAGCTTGCCAGAAGTGTTGTGGCGAGCATCAGTATTTCAGCGGCAACAGTTCTTTTGCCATATGCAGTTGTCAATTTTTCGCCTGAGATTTCTTTCCTGAAGTATATTGACCTTACTTCATTGGTGTCGGGTACGAAGCTTGTGCTTATGAGCTTTGGTAAGGGTAACGCATTGATTCTTATTATATTCCTTGTCTGTGCGCTTTTGTTTATGGCTGCATTGTCTCTGTTTGCAATCCGGAAATTTAATTCTGACACTGTTGCTACAGTCAGATCCGGCGGCATAAGAAAAGTTTGAATAAATAACTTGGGGGTTGTCTCACCTTGTGAAGCAACCCCTTTAAATTTATTCATCCTTGTTCTCGCAGATAATGTCTTTAAGTCCCGTATACCTCATGGCTTGTCTGTTGTTGTCCACCATCGCCTTGAGATCGTCCGCACGTCCGACTATGATTATCATCCGCTTTGCTCTTGTGACAGCGGTATATAAAAGATTTCTCGTTGCAAGAAGACGTGATATCATATTCATCGGCATTATAACGATGGGATATTCGCTTCCCTGGCTTTTATGTATAGTAACGGCATAAGCGTGCTCCAATTCATCAAGCACGTTGAAATCGTATCTGCACAGCTTATCATCAAACCTTACATAAAGGCTGAGATCGTCCTCATCTATGGATTCGATAATTCCTATGTCTCCGTTGAATATTCCCGTTCCCTGAGTGGTGACACCGTTCTCACGGCTTTCCCAGGAAAGGTCGTAGTCATTCCTTATCTGCATTACCTTGTCGCCCTCACGGAATACAGTATCACGGAACTTGTGCTCCTTTTTTGAGGATGAATACGGGTTTATAGCAGACTGCAAACGCATATTCAGCTCCTTCGTTCCCGAAGGGCCTTTTTTTGTTGACGTGATGACCTGTATATCCTTTGCCACTTCCTCGCCATAGGTGTTGGGCAAACGGTAATTTATAAGATTTGCTATTGTCTCGGCTGTCCTTTCTGCTGAGGAGCTTTCAATGAAGAAAAAGTTTCCCTCCTTGCCGATGGTATAGGGATATTCTCCGTTGTTGATCCTGTGTGCGTTTACAACGATAAGGCTTTCCTTTTCCTGACGGAATATCTCATTAAGTCTGCATACGTTAAAAACGCCGCTTTCGATAAGATCGTTGAGTATATTTCCCGCACCAACGCTGGGTAGCTGATCCGCATCTCCGATGAGCACAAGCCTTGCACCGGGCTTTACAGCCTTTAAAAGAGCGGAGAAGAGATGTATATCCACCATGGACATCTCATCAACTATGATCGCATCGGAATCGAGAGGATCATGTTCATTCTTTATAAAGGTGGCTTCATCTGAGCCGGAGGAGAATTCCGTACCCAGAAGTCTGTGTATGGTTTTTGCGGGAGCACTTGTAGCCTCCGACATTCTCTTTGCCGCACGTCCCGTAGGCGCCGCAAGGGAGGTCTTCATTCCTATGTGGGAAAATATGGATAATATCGCCTTTATTATAGTTGTTTTTCCCGTTCCGGGACCACCCGTTATGATGGTCACGGAATTTTCTATTGCACTCAGTATCGACTTTACCTGCATGGGCGCAAAGATCATTCCGCTTTCCTCTTCGGCACGGGCGATAAGCTCATCAGCTCCCGTGACCGTTCCCGCAAGGTTTATCCTCGAAACGGAAAGAAGCTTCATGGCTGTCAGTACCTCGGCTTTGTAAAGCTCCGAGGTATATACCGCATTTATATCACCGAATTTCCTTTGAATAAGCTCTTCCGAAACAAACAGCCTTTTTACTGCCGATTCCACTGCCTCGGGTGAAGCGTCAAGCATTTTCGATGATGCATCAATGAGCTTTTCATAGGGAAGATAGCAATGACCGTTTGATGAGGAATTGAAGCGAAGAAGATATTTGATTCCCGCGGACAAGCGCTGCTCCGAATCCTTTTCAAGTCCCAATTCAATTGCAAGCCTGTCGGCACGTTCAAATCCTATGCCGTATATTTCCTCGCACAAAATATAGGGATCGTTTCTCACTATGTCGATGGCGGCACTGCCCCATCTTTTATATATGCGTACGGAGGTGGATGCGCCGAAAAAACCTCCGAAATACATCATAACATTTCGAATGCCGAACTGCTCTCTGAAGCTGTCGGAAATGGCGCGTGCTTTTTTAGGAGAGATACCCTTTATTTCACAGAGAAGATCGGGAGAATTTTCCAATACCTCAAAGGTGGCGTCGCGAAATCGATCGACTATCCTGTCCGCAAGCTTCGGCCCGATTCCTCTTACGGAGCGTGCCGCAAGATAACGGCGCATTGCTTCCTCGTCGGTTGGCATGGATTTCTCAAAGTATTCTGCCTTGAACTGCCTTCCGTAATTGGGATGGCTTACCCATTTTCCGATAGCGGCTATCTCATCACCTTCGCATACGGTGGGCATGGTGCCGACAACGGTAACGGGCTCGTCTGCATCATCTGTTTCAATAACGCAGACGGTATAGCCCGAATCATCGCTTTTGTAAATTATGTCCTCAACAGTACCCTCTATACGGATAAGATCGTTTTTTTCGGATGAGCCCGAAATATCCGAAAAGATACCGCCGTTTACCACTGCTTGCTAAGCCATTTGGCTGAGAATTCAAGCCAACGTCCTACATAGGGATCGGGTGTTGCGTATACCTCGGAGGTCACAAGAGAAAGACCGTGGACGCCTTCGGGGAATACATGGAGCTCAAAGGGTATCTTCGCCTTTGACAGCGCAGACGAGAAGATAAGAGAGTTTTCAACGGGAACTCCGCCGTCGGAAGCCGTGTGCCAGATAAAGCAGGGAGGAGTCTTGTCGCTTACTCTGTTTTCAAGAGACCAATAAGTTGTCTTTTCTCCGTTGGGATCATCCTCGTGAACGAGGTTTTTGAATGAGCCTCTGTGAGCATATTTTCCGCCCGTGATAACGGGATAGCAGAGGATAGCCGCATTTGGCTTGTTTATTTCACCCTCAAAGCCGTATTTTGCTCTGAGTCCTTCGTCGTGCCACATGGTGGCAAGGCTTGCCGCAAGATGTCCGCCTGCGGAGAAGCCGATAACCGCTATATTGTCGGAAATTATATTCCATTCCTCGGCTCTTTCACGTATTATCTTCATGGATTCGGAAGCCTCAGCCAAGGGAAGGTATTCATCCTCGATGGGAGCAGTTGTATATCGGAGCACGAATGCGGAATAACCGTGAGCCATGTATGCTCTTGCGATGGGCTCCGCTTCTCTGTCGCTTGTCATTGCATATCCGCCGCCGGGACAGATAAGGATAGCGGGTCTTTTCTTGATAGAATACTGTAAAGATACCTCCGCTACGTAGCAGTGAAGAACTGCATTTGAAATTTTTAATTGGATCTTTTCGTAGGTCATGATATTTTTTCCTTTTTGATAGATTTTATTTTTGAATATAAAGAATATAACAAAACAACGGTATAGAGAAGAAATAAGAATAATTCTCCCGTATATGTGTACAAGGTTTTTTCTTCTATGAGAAACGCCTTTTCCGCAATATATCCCGGAGCAAGAGCGGGAATACTGTCAACTATTTTTCCCGTATCGGTAATCATTGCCGATATGCCGGAATTTGCGGCTCTTACAACGTATCTGCCGTTTTCCACGGCTCTGAATACAGCCTGCGCCAGATGCTGGCTTACGGCAGGAGAGTCCTTGTACCATGAGTCATTGGTGACCAAAAGTATTAATTCACCGTCTTCAAGGACGGTTTTCCTTGCAAGATCCGGGAATATGGAATCATAGCACACAAGCGCACCTATTTTATTTCCGTCAATCTCTAAGTTTCCTGTGTCCTTTCCGGGAGTGAGATTTCCGGATAGCTGGCTCAGAGTTCCGAGGTCAGGGAAAAAAATGTCGAAAATTTCTTTATAGGGAAGGTATTCTCCGAAGGGAACGAGATGGCGCTTTGCGTATGTTTTTATATCTCCTTTGCCTATCTGAACTATTGCATTTATATTTCCTTCATGTCTTTTATCGGAAACGTAAAAAGCACCGGTGAAGAACTCCGCACCGCTTTCTTCCGCAACGCCCTTGTAGATATCCATCAATGTGCTGTTTTCTCCCAACCTTACGGGAACTGCGCTTTCGGGCCACAGTATGATGTCGGGATCGTATATCTCACACGCTTCCGTCGTCAGAGCAAGATACTTTTCAAGCGCTCTTTCAGATGCGCCCGATTGCCATTTTTCTCCCGATACGATATTTCCCTGAACTATTACCGTATCAAGAGATCCCACAGTCTCGCTTTTATCGGCAATGAGATGGAACGCACCAAAGGAAATGTTTGCGGTAAACACTGCAGCGGCAATGAGTGCGGGGAAAAAGCTTCTGTTTCTTAAAGGCTGCTTTTCCGAAAATACTTCGGAGGTTCCTTTATCGCATGACCGTCTCAATGATGCGGCTATCATGGCATTTACGAATATTATGAGAAAAGTAATGAAGGATGCTCCGAAAAGAGAAGAGGACTGTATAACGGGAAGAGCGGTGTACTGTGTTACATAAATGCGGCTCCAGGGAAAGCCCATACTGCCGAGGCTCGTCAAGCCTTCGCAGGTGAGCCAGATTCCCGATATGAGAAGAGAATCGAATATATCCCTCGATAGTCCTTTTTTCATTCCTCTCGGTCTTAATATAAGAAAGAGAGGTGCCGAAAGGGAATAGAAGCAGGCGTGGAGAAGGCTTGGTCCGAACCACGCCAATGCCGTTATCGACAATGCCGACGGCTTTGAAAATCCCATGCTGTCAAAGGGATAGAGCCACAAAAACCAATAGTATATAAAAACATGATAGAAAAAGAACATGAAAAAGTACTTGCCGAAGAATTTCTTCGGAAAAGCTCTTTTTGACGCCTCTTCCGCATCATCAAAAAGCATCACGCAGAAAAATACCATGGATACCCATGTGACGGGCCAGAGAGACGAAAAGGTAAATGCCAATGCGCCCAAAAATGCGCTTATCAGAAGAAAAAGATATTTTTTTGAACGGACAGCGCAACAAAGCTTGTTCGAAATTCCGTTTAACATTTTAAAAGTTCCTTTCCTTAATGTAGGTGATGTGATACTTTTTCAATTGATGCTCCGATAAGGTTATTATACATGAAAAATCAATGCTTGTCAACGAGATGAGAGGGTTATGTATATGAATTTTTTCTGTAATAAAAAGGGAGCTTGCCCCGTGTCTCCGAGACAAGCCCCTGAATTATTGCATTATGTCTTATATCGCTTTATATCAGCCTATAGCGTTGATGATGGATTCGTATGTTTCACCCATTGCGGTCTCCGCAGCGGAGATTATAGAAGCGAGGTTGGATGCCGTGTTGCCGCCCATGATGGAATTACCGACCGCACCGTTGATGTTGCCCCAGTTGAATACGTAGCCTATATCGTAAAGCTTTGTAGCGAAGATAACGTCGAACATGTCAGCAGTTGTCTGATTCTGTGTAAGACGTGCACTTACGTAGCTGTCGTAATATGCGGGCTTAACGATCTTTCTGCCGTAGTAAGCAAGCTCTTCAAGCATGATGGAGATGAATTCCGTTCTGTCTGTGCTTGCGGGTATGCAGTAGCCTGCACATGCGTTTGTGAGAACGAGATGGTTGTAGTCTTCCTGATCCTCGTCAAGCTTGGGCATGGGAAGTACTGTGAATTCGTCTTCCATAAGGAGGTACTGTCTCAGGTTGTAGATGTTGGCGGGACGGAAGCATATCTTACCGTCGACCATTGCCTGGTTAAGCTCTCCCCAGCTTGCATATATGGGTGTAGTACCCTGGATAGTTCCCGCAACGGAGGTATCGTTATAAAGAGCATTGAGCTTTTCGAGAACCTCTATAACACGTGTTGTATTGATGGTGATCGAGGGAACGCCGTCCTTGTCAAGTGTAGCGTAACGCTCGCCTGCGGACTGAATGAAAGAGATAGCGGATGTGTGGTTGTGGCCTATGCCGTAGCGGTCATTCTTATCCATAACACCGCCGCCGTCAAGGTCCTTTGTGACCTTCTTTGCAAGCTCGCCCATAACGTCGATAGTCCACTTTCCGTCCTTAACGTAGGAAACGGGATCTATTTCACATTCTTCGCCCAATGTCTGGTTGTAAGCTACACAGATGTTGAGCTCCTCGTCCATTGTGGATATCTCACCGGAGAGAATGTAGTTCTTACCGCCTATGGAAAGACCTTCGAAAACGCCCTGATCCCAATATGTCTTGTTGATATCGAGATAGTCAAGGCTTCCGAGCTCCATAAGGGATTCGTTTATTATAAGATTGGGGATGTCGTTCATCATGGGGGCGATGATATCCCACTTTACGTCACCGGATTTGTAAGCGTTGAGATACTTTGTTGCAAGAGTCTCACTTGTTACTTCCGTATTTATTGTGATACCGTATTTTTCTTCAATGATGCTGTTACGTTGCTTTACAGCCTCGTAAACAGCTTCGCCTTCCATGGCTTCATCCTGCTCATCGTAGAAGTCATCGTTGTCTGTCGTGTTGTTTCTTGCCGCCATCTTCCAGACGAGTACATTGAGCTCCTGACCGTCAAAGCCAAGCTCCGAGGGATCGGGGATATCGGGTGTTTCTTCCTTCTCCTCCGTTGTAACCGCTGCTGTACCCGTGGAGCCTGCTGTAGCTGTATTTTCACCGCCCGCTGTCTTGGGAGTAGTGTCGCCGCAGGATACGAGAAGCAGAGCAAGTATCATGATGCATGCCATTATCGAAATAAATTGCTTTTTCATGATTGTGTTTCCTTTCTTGAAATAAATGTGCTTTAAGCTTTTCTTGATATTTCAAAGCTTGATTCTGTGAAGAAAACGTGAACCGATTCATAAACGGTTCTTAATTTCGAAATATCTCTTAAACGCTATTTTACATTAACTTATATGCGATGTCAAGTGAAATGTGCGTGAAAAACACGGATGTGTCACAATTTCGGCAGTGTTTACAAATTTCAAAAGCCTTTTTTGTGCAGATTGACTGCGATTTGATATGAAAAAATTTGAGGCCCGGATCACTAAAGTGTCCGGACCCGGGGTTCAGTGCGTTTAGCACGGTATGAATTTATAAAGAAATCAGTTTATAGCCTCGTGGATAGCATTGTAGCTTTCTTCCATTGCAGACTGTGCCTTGTCTTTGACGGTGTCGTATTTGGAGGAGAATCCGCCGCTTTCCATTGCCTGTGTGAGGACTGCTTTCATTCCGCCCCAATCGAATACATATCCGAGATCCCATGTCTTTGTTGCGAAAATAATATCGAACATTTCGGCTGTCTTTTGGTCTGTGGTAAGACGTGCGCTTATATAGCTTTCATAGTATGCGGGGGTTATAAGCTTTCTGCCGTAGTAAGCAAGCTCTTCAAGCATGATGGATATAAATTCCGTTCTGTCGGTGCTTGCGGGAACGCAGTAACCTATACAACCGTTTGTAAGAACGAGATGATGATACTCGTCTTGTTCTTTTTCATACTTCGGCATGGGAAGAACAGTGAATTCATCTTCCATGAGAAGATATTCCATAAGGTTGTAAATGTTGGCGGGACGGAAGCAGATCTTACCAGCTACCATTGCGGAGTTAAGCTCGCTCCAGCTTGCATATACACCGGGAAGAAGACCCGTTGCCTGCTTATCGTTATATATTTCGGAAAGCTTTTCAAGGATATCATGAACTCTTGCGTTATTAAGTGTCAATTCGGGAACGCCGTCTTCGTTGAGTTTAGCATAAAGCTCGCCGGAGCCCTGTAAAAGAATCGTACCGGAGCCGTATTGGTGGCCTATGCCGTAGCGGTCGTTCTTATCCATAACACCGCCGCCGTCGAGGTCCTTTGTGACCTTCTTCGCAAGCTCGTACATAACATCCATTGTCCACTCGCCTTTTTCTATGTAAGGGAATGGATCAATGCCGCATTCTTCGCCGAGAGTTCTGTTGTATGCTACGCAAATGTTTGTTTCCTCATCCATGGTGGAGATGTCTCCGGAGAGAATATAGCTCTTTCCGTCAATTGCAAGGGCGTCCGTCAGACCTCTGTCCCAATACGTTTTTGTTATATCGAGATAATCGAGGTTTCCGAGCTCCATGATAGAATTTGTCATGAGAAGAGAAGGAACATCGTTTATAACAGGAGCAATGATATCCCATGCAACATCTCCGGAATTATATGCGTTTGAGTACTTTTCCGATACTTTGTCGCTCGTTACAACAACGTTTATTGTTATACCGTATTTGTCTTCGAGTATTCTCTGGCGTTCTATACCTGCCTCATAAACTGCCTGACCCGACATGGTTTCGGCATCGGCTTCATCGAAAAAGTCATCGTTATCATTTACCGTGTTTCTGCCGGCTGCTTTCCATACGAGTATGGTAAGCTCCTGACCGTCGAATCCCAGATCATCGGGAGCGGGAATATCGGGAACCTCTTCGGGCTCGCCTGTGCTTACGGGTGCTGTCTGTGTAGCAGCCGTGGTGGGTACGTTTGTTCCTGGCTGAGTTGTCGGTGTCGGTTCACCGCAGGAAGCCAGGAGCATAGTGCATATCAATATGCATGCCATGACAGATGCAAAATGCTTTTTCATGATCTGATTCCTTTCTTTAACAATATCATGATTTTTATTTTTCCGTTACCGAAAAAAGCGATGTATGAAAAGTTCACAATCATTTTCAATTACGGAAATAATTTGTTACTGTTATTTTACACTAATTCAAAAGATATGTCAAGGCGGATAATAATAAAAAAACACCCGCAGAGCTTTTTTTCTGCGGGTGAGGTGAAGAGATTTTCCGTTGTTGTTATTATGCGGTCATCAGTTTATGGCTTCATGTATGGAATCATATGTTTCCTGAAGAGCCGTCTTTGCGGCATTCATTATGCCGTCAAGATTGGAAGCTGTGTTTCCGGTTTCGATGGACTTTGCGACAGCTGCCTGCATTCCGCCCCAGTTGAACATGTAGCCGATATCGTACATTTTTGTGGCAAATATGATATCGAACATTTTTGAAGTGGTCTCATCATTGGTAAGACGTGCATTTACGTAGCTTTCGTAGTAAGCGGGTTTTATGAGCTTTCTGCCGTAGTATGCAAGCTCTTCAAGCATGACGGATATAAATTCCGTTCTGTCGGTGTTTGCGGGTACGCAGTAGCCTGCACAGCCGTTTGTGAGAACTACGTGATAATATTTTTCCTGATCTTCTTCAAGCTTGGGCATGGGAAGAACCGTGAAAACATCTTCCATCTGTATATACTGCTTCAAGTTGTATATATTAGCGGGACGGAAGCATATGAGCCCGTCAACCATTGACTGGTTAAGCTCAGCCCAGCTTGCATATATCTTGGTGGGACCGCTTGTTATGGTAGCCGCAATTGTCGGGTCGTTATAAAGCGCGTTTATCTTTTCGATTACCTGAATTGCCCGAGGTGCGTTTACGGTTATCTCCGGCACTCCGTTTGAATTGAGTGTAGCATATCTTTCTCCTGCTGCCTGAATGAATGTTATAGCGGAGGAGTGATTGTCGGCAAGACCGAATCTGTCGGTCTTATCCATTTTTCCGTTACCGTCAAGGTCCTTTGTGGCAACCTTTGCAAGCTCGGAAAGAACGTCTATTGTCCATTTATCGTTTTCTATGTATGGGTAAGGATCTATTCCCACTTCCTCGCCCACTGTCTGGTTGTAGGCTACGCAAATATTGAGCTCTTCGTCCATGGTGGATATTTCACCGGTGAGAACGAAATTTTTGCCGTCAACGGCGAGAGAAGAAAGAAGATCCTGATCCCAATATGTTTTTGTCGGATCGAGATATTCAAGATTTCCTATTTCAAGAAGCGTCTGCTCTATTATGAGAGAGGGAACGTGATTTATCATGGGAGCAATGATATCCCATTTTGCATCGCCGGATTTGTAAGAATTAAGATACTTTGTGTGTACGTTATCACTTGTTACTTCCGTTTTGATCGTTACACCGTATTTTTCTTCGATGGTACGCTGACGTTCCAATGCGGCATCGTAAACGGCTTCACCTTCCATGTGTACGTCGTTTTCATCATAGAAGTCATCGTTATCGGTAACACCCGTTCTTGCCGCTATCTTCCATACGAGGATCGTAAGCTCCTGACCGTCGAATCCCAAATCCTCGGGTGACGGAAGGTCGGGAGTTTCTTCTTTTTCTTCGGTTGTTACAGCAGTGCTTACAGGTGTTGTTGCGGCACTTGATGCCGGATTATCCGAGGTGTCCGTGTTGACCGCGGGTTCACCGCAGGCAGTCAAAAGCAGAGCGAATACCATGATAAGGGCTGTAACAATAGACATTCTCTTTTTCATGATCTGGTTGTTCCTTTCGTGTATTTGTGAATGATATGCGATCAGTGTGCAGGATCGTTCACAATTCGTATGATTTCATTTTAGACCAATTCATATGATTTGTCAATAGTTTTTTGTCGCATAAGGATTTTTTTTAAAAATTATTGGTATTGACAAAACGATCTTTACATGATATAATAAGGTACCTTAAAATAAGGTACCTTAATTTATACGAAGACATTCTTTTAAGAATGTTTTCCTGAAATTACAGATCATTAAAAGAGGTGAGTGATATGGACACAAAAGAAAACATTTCCGATGAGCTTGTGAGGCTGCTTCAACGCACGGGAGCCATGTTCCGCCGTATGCGTCCCCCTGCGGATGATGGGGCTAAAAAGGAATGCGGAAAGGGCAAATGCGATCCGAGAAGACATGCGGGAAAGGGAAGGATCATCAACATCATACGTGAGCACGGTGAGATCCCTCAGACAAATCTTGCTCAGATGCTGGGCATCCGTCCGCAATCCCTGTCCGAGGCGGTCATGAGGCTGTGCGAAGAGGGAATAGTGAAAAAGACAAGAAGCGAATACGACGGAAGAGTCACTATTTTATCCCTTACCGAATACGGTCTTGAATGCTCCGCAAAAATGCAGGAGGGAAGGCTTGCTCTTGCCGAGGAGTTCATGTCGCCTCTTTCAAATGAGGAAAAGGAAGAGCTTAAGGCTCTGCTTACAAAGCTCATTGAAGCGAAAGGAGATGAAGCGCAATGATGGGACCTCCGCCCCGCCCCCATTCTGTGAACGATCAGTATAAGATACCTCTTCCAAAGAATATAAAGGAAGTTCCGTCATATATTAAAAATGTGGTGACTTCTTTCCTAAAGAGACTTTTTTACATATATGCATTGGTATGGGAAGCAAGTCCCTTTGTACTTTTCGTAATGATGTTCATGGCGGTCTTCAACGGTGTCATGCCCGTTGTCGGCGCTCTTATAAGCAAGGAGCTTCTTAATCTTCTTGCAAAGGCGTATGCCAAGGAGATAACGGATTTCTCCGTGATTATCACCGTACTTGTGATGCAATTCGGCTATACCTTCTTCAAGCAGATAGTACAGCGCATATATAATGCGGTTACGAGAATATCCGGCTCCGTTGTTACAAACCATATAAAGCTTAAGATAATGCGCAAATCTCAGGAGATAGACATATCAAGCTACGATTCTCCCGATTTTTACGCAAAGCTCGAAAATGCCAACAGAGAAGCGGGAACACGTCCCATTGAGATACTCAATTCCACCTTCGGCATTATGAGCCACATAATAAGCATGATAAGCTTTATCACCGTGCTTTTCGCCGTTACGCCGATTGCTCCGTTGATAATAGTTCTCATGTCTGTTCCATCCACGGTCATAAGCTTCGTATACCGCAGGAAAAACGTGAATTATATGTTCCGAAAATCCAAGGACAGACGTCAGATGAATTACTATTCCTCCACGATAGTAAACAAGAATTTCGTCAAGGAATTGCGTATTCTCGGACTTTCCGATATGTTCAGAGAAAAGTATGAGCAGGTATACGATAAGTATTTCAAGGGCTTGAAAAAGCTTATTTACGAGGAATGCTTCTGGAATGTGGGTGCATCCGTTGTAACGGTCGTTGTGAACTGCGCTCTGTATCTTTTCATAGCAAAGGGCGTTTTCGACGGCAATTACGAGGTTGGTAATTATTCGCTCTATACGGGTGCTCTTTCCTCCATTGCATCGGGAGTGGCGTCGATCATAACCACCACCGCCACCATATACGAGGGAACGCTTTTCATAAACAATATGATAGCCTTCATGAATGAGGAAAAGAAGATAGTTCCCATTCTCGATCCTCCCAGAAAGGTACAGCGCCATATCGGTCATACGATAGTGTTCGATAATGTATCCTTTGCATATCCGGGAACGGACAGAAAGGTAATAAAGAATGTCAGCTTCACCATCGAGCCGGGAGAGACTGTGGCGATCGTCGGACTGAACGGTGCGGGAAAAACGACGCTTATCAAGCTTCTCACCCGTCTTTACGATCCTACCGAAGGTGTGATATACCTTGACGGAAAGGATATAAGGGAATACGATGTGGAGGATCTTTATTCCATGTTCGGCATAATATTCCAGGATTTCGGTAAATATGCCTTTACTGTCAAGGAGAATATTGCCTTCGGTGATATTGAAAAAGGCATAGTTGACGAGGACATCGAAAGAGCCGCAGACGAAAGCGACGCAAAGGACTTTATCGAAAAGCTTACGGATAAGTACGACACACCTCTCATGCGCAGCTTTGAGGATAACGGTATAGAGCTTTCAATAGGCCAATGGCAGAAGCTGAGTATCGCAAGAGCCTTCTACAGTGATTCCGACGTGCTTATACTCGATGAGCCCACGGCTTCTCTTGACCCTATCGCAGAGCAGGAGATATTCAATCAGTTCGACGAGCTTAGAGAGGATAAGACCACAATATTCGTTTCCCACCGTCTTTCCAGTGCGACTATTGCCGATAAGATAATAGTGCTTGAATACGGAGAGGTCATAGAGATGGGAGATCATGCCCATCTTATGCATGACAAGGGAAAGTATTATACGCTTTTCTCCACTCAGGCTAAGCGCTATATTATGAACATGGAAGAGGAGACTTTCGGTAAGGAGGAGCATCACGCCGGAGCCTGTGGACACGGAGAACACGGCATGAGACCGGGACACGCTCACGGACATGATGAAGTGGATCATGGGACAGATCACGGATTCCACGGAGTGCCTCCGATGACATCCGACTTCAAACACGATCACGATCAACATAATATACTGTAAATTAAGCTCCGCTGTGGTATATACGGCGGAGCTTGTGAATTTTTTCACATTAAAAACGATGAATTTTTCTGTGTTTTTGCGAAAAAAGTGATATAATTCTATTGAAAAAAACGTTAAAAAGTTGTATAATAAACATCGTGAAGGATCATCCCTTCATACCTAATGAAACAATTTCTCGAAAGGTTACGATAAATGGCATTGACTTTCAAAGGAGGAATACATCCTCCGGAAAATAAAAATACCGAAAATTGCCCGATAACCGTTCCAACGGATCCTATATACGTAAGGATACCCATGTCACAGCACATCGGCTTGCCTTGCATCCCCACCGTGAAGATAGGACAGACGGTTGCCAAGGGGGAGCTTATCGGAGAGAATAAAAACGGACTTTCCGCTCCCGTTCATGCGAGCATATCGGGAAAGGTGACGAAGATAGAATCGGCTGTAAACGCCAACGGAAGACGTGACGAATACGTTGTTATTGAAAACGATTTCAACCACACCGTTTTTGAGACCGAAGGCATGAAGGCTGAAAGAATATCGGAAATAAGCACAGATGAGATAATCGACGCCGTATACCGTGCGGGTATCGTCGGAATGGGAGGCGCAACATTCCCCACCCATGCCAAGATAAGATCCGCAATGGGAAAGGCTGACAAGCTTATAGTAAACTGTGCCGAGTGCGAGCCTTATCTTACCGCCAATTACAGACTTCTCATAGAGCATTCCAAGGAAGTTATTTTCGGCGCTAAGATACTCATGAAGGCTATCGGCATAAAGAAGGGGTTTATCGCCATAGAGGACAATAAGCCCAATGCGATAGAGCTTTTGAAAAAGGAGCTTAAGGACGATAATCTTCTTTCCCTCAAGGTCCTGAAGACCAAATATCCTCAGGGTGATGAAAGACAGCTTATATACGCTCTTGAAAAAAGAGAGCTTCCCGCAGGCAAGCTTCCTGCCGATCTCGGATATGTTGTGTTCAATGCCGAGACCTGCTCCGCCGTATACCATGCTCTTTCTTACGGGACTCCCGTTACAGACAGAGTCGTTACGGTGGACGGAGATTGCGTTGAGAATCCCGGAAATCTTCTCGTTCCCATCGGTACTCCCTTCATGGATCTGATAAATTACTGCGGAGGGTATTCCAGAACTCCCGACAGACTTATAAGCGGAGGTCCCATGATGGGTGCCGCACAGTGGGATGAATATGCTCCCGTTATAAAGGGAACTGCAGGCGTTCTTGCTCTTTCCAGGGATACAATACACCGTGAGATACCAAACTGCATCCATTGCGGAAAATGCGTTGCCGCATGTCCCATGCATCTGATGCCCTGCTATTTTGCAGCTTATTCCAAGATAGGCGATTACGAAAGCTGTGACACCTTCGGTATAAGAAGCTGTGTCGAATGCGGAAGCTGTACCTTTGTGTGCCTTGGAAATGTACCCATAATACAGCATATCAGAATTGCTAAAGGCAATCTTCAGCAGAAAAAATAAGTTATAACGAATTGTGGTTGAAAGATAGATCTTTCAAATGCGTTTTGCGGCTTTCGTCACCTGACAGGTGTCGATCCTGCTTTGCAAAACCTGCCGCAATTCCGAAAGAAAGGAAGCTTTCGCAAAGCGAAAGCAAAGATCATATATGGCACTTCTACGTGTTTCACCTTCTCCCCATATAAAGCATGAGGATTCCACCAGAGTAATTATGGCGGATGTTCTCATTGCATTGGTGCCTGCTCTCGTCTGGAGTATATATGTGTTCGGCTTCAGAGCGCTGACAGTGACCGTCGTTTCCATGGCGGCGTGTGTTTTTTTGGAGGCGGGCTTCCAGTATCTGATGAAAAAGCCTGTGACCGTCCTCGATCTTTCTGCGGCGGTAACGGGTGTTCTTCTTGCATTTTGTCTTCCCGTAACTATACCGCTATGGATGGTTCTTATAGGCGACTTTTTTGCAATAATAGTAGTAAAACAGCTGTTCGGAGGTATCGGAAAGAATATAGTAAATCCCGCAATAAGTGCGCGTATATTCCTTTTCGTATCGTACCCTTCCGAAATGTCAGCCTTCACGGCACCCTTTTCATATGTTTCTCCCCTCAGCATAGTTGTTGACGGCTCGGAAATAGAAGCGGTTGCATCCGCAACTCCCTTGTCCCAGCTCAAGAACGGTATTATTCCCGACGAACCCGTATGGGAGCTTTTCGTGGGAAATAAAGCGGGATGCATAGGCGAGATATCTGCGCTTCTCCTTTTGGTGGGCGGTATATACCTTCTTGTCAGACGGGTCATATCTTGGCAGATACCTGCGGCGTACATACTTACCGTTGCGGCTGTCACATACTTTTTCCCCGGCTCCTCCCAGCCTATAGATTTTATGCTTGCGGAGCTTGCATCGGGCTGTCTCGCTCTCGGAGCGTTCTTTATGGCAACGGATTACGTCACCTCTCCCGCAACTCCCAACGGAAGATTGATATACGGTGCGGGATGCGGTCTTCTTACGGTATTCATTCGTTATTTCGGCGGATATCCCGAGGGAGTATCCTTTGCGATTCTTACGATGAATCTTCTTGTATGGTATCTTGACAGATATACAAAGCCCGTACGTTTTGGCGGCGAGCCTAAAAAGAAATAGGAGGTGCACCTATTGAATAATACTAAAACAGAAAAGATATCGCCGTGGGAGCTTCTCAAGCCGGCAGTGATACTTCTCATAATATGCGGTATATGTGCCTCTCTTCTTGCGGCTGTATACGTTATAACGAAAGAAAAGATAAGCGAGAATGCACTTGCGGAGGAAAGCCGTGCGATAATGGATATATTCCCCGAATATGCTTCTCACGAAACCGTAAAGATGCTCCATAAGGATTGCCTTACGGTAGCAAGAGTATATGATTCAGAGAATAACCTTCTCGGTTATGCGGCGACCGTTGCTCCCATGGGCTTCAAGGCGGAAATAAATACGGTTGTAGGAGTTTCTGTCGATCTCAAGGTCATAAAGACGGTCATAACCTCCATGTCGGAAACCGCAGGCATCGGTACGAAGGTGAATAATCCTTCATACCTCGATACTTATATCGGTATGAGTACCGATATTGCATTCGGAAACGGCGTTGAGGCTATTTCCGGTGCGACAAAAAGCTCCAAGGCTTTCCTGTCCGGCGTTAAAAGCGCCGTCGAGGCTTGCGGGGTATTGTACGGTAACGGTGAACCGAAAGGAGGAAACTGATAATGGCTCAGGAACTTGAAAATAAAGTTGCTGCGGAAGAGGTATCGGCGGCAGAGTCCGTTCCCCCCGAAATTTCGGAGCGTGAGCCCGAAAGTGTACCCGTGAACGAAGCGGACAATGGATCGGACAATAACAAAGAAAGCCTTTCCGAAAAGAAAAAGCGTGAAAAGGAGAAGGTCGATTATCTTGAGATCATGAAAGACGGTCTCTGGAAAAAGAATCCCACTCTCGTTCAGCTTCTCGGTATGTGTTCTACTCTGGCGGTCACCACATCTCTTCTTAATGGTATTGCGCTCGGTCTTTGTACGACCGTGGTTCTCATTTTTTCGAACATCTTCATCTCTCTTGTCAGAAGGGTGATACCCCGTCAGATAAGAATAGCTTCATATATAGTTATAATATCGTCCTTTGTAACTGTAGTTGAGTTTATAATGAAGGCTTATTTTCATGAGCTCAACAAATCTCTCGGCATTTTTATTCCGCTTATAGTTGTTAACTGTGTTATATTGGCACGTGCGGAATCATTCGCATCGAGAAATTCCGTTCTCCCCTCTGCGGCTGACGGTCTTTTTATGGGATTGGGATTTACTCTCGCTCTCGCTCTTATGGGCGGTGTCAGAGAGATACTCGGAAACGGTACTCTCTTGGGTCTTCATATAATGCCCTCGGGATACGTTCCCACACTTCTCTTTATAACTCCCGCGGGAGCGTTTATGACTCTCGGATTGATTATCGCAGTCTGCTCGGTATTCAACAAAAACAAAGAGAAATGACCGAAAAGTGAGCATATCTGCCCTGATCGGCACGGTCCAGACTCCGAAAGAAAGGAAGCCTTCATCGGCTTGAAGGCTGTGACATACATATGGATATAAAAGAACTGCTTTTGCTGATGTTTTCTGCAATATTCATCGAGAATATAGTGTTCTCACAGTTTCTGGGAACATGTCCTTTTCTCGGTGTAAGCGAAAAGCCCGTAACGGCTCTCGGCATGGGATTATCCGTTACCTTTGTAATAACGCTTTCCTCTGCCGCTACATGGCTGGTGTATCATGGAATACTTGTTCCCGCAGGACTTGAATTTTTGAAAACGGTTGCTTTCATTTTGATAATAGCCGCCTTGGTCCAGATCATTGAAATGTTTCTGAAAAGATTCATTCCGGCTCTTTATCAGTCATTGGGAATATATCTTCCCCTCATCACCACAAACTGCGCCGTTCTCGGAGTAGCTCTTCTCAATATACAGAACGATTACTCCTTTATTAAATCCGTGGTTTACGGGTTTTCCTCGGCTGTCGGCTTCATGATGGCGATACTTATATTTGCGGGTGTCAGAGAAAGATTGAAATTCACCACACCTCCCGCACCCTTCCGAGGTCTTCCGATCGCGCTTATAAGCGCAGGACTTATAGTTCTTGCTTTTATGGGATTTTCGGGAATATCATTGGCGTAAGGAGAAAGGATACGATATATGGAAACGATTTTATGGGCACTTCTGTGGTTCGTTGTATTGGGCGGTGCTTTGGGACTTATCCTCTCCGTTTGCGGTAAGCTTTTCGAGGTTAAATCCGACCCTATGGCGGAGCAGATAAAGGAAATACTCCCCGGTGCCAATTGCGGCGGATGCGGCTTCAGCGGATGCGGAGCTCTTGCGGATGCCATTGCGAAGGGAAGTGCGAAGTACGACAGCTGTCCCGTTGCTTCTGCTGATATTATAAAGGAAATAGGTATCATCACGGGAAGCATCAGCGAGGATCATGAAGGTGATCCCGAGAGACCCGTGCGGTACAGAGCGCAGGTAATGTGCAGCGGTACAAACGAGCTTGCAAAGGTAAAATACATATATGAAGGATTGCAGGACTGCAATGCCGCCGTGCGTCTGGCGGGCGGTCATAAGATGTGTCCTTACGGATGTGTCGGTCTCGGAAGCTGTGTAGAGGCTTGCAAATTCGATGCGATCCACATTATAAACGGCGTTGCGGCGGTGGATTATGCAAAATGCCACGCCTGCGGCATGTGTGTTAAGGCTTGTCCAAAACAGATAATCAAGCTTATACCTTACGATGCAAAGTATTGGATAGGATGTGCCTCAGTTGATAAGGGTGCGGCAACAAAGAGCTACTGTGAGGTAGGCTGTATCGGATGTAAGCTCTGTCAGAAGGCTTGTCCCACAGGTGCCATAACCGTTGATAACAACAATGCGAATATCGACTATTCTCTCTGTATAGGATGCGGCAAATGCGAGAGTGCTTGCCCGAGAAAGATCATCTGGTCAAACGTATCCCAGAAGAGCGACGGAATCGTTCGTGAGATGTCCGATCTCCATCCCGACAGAGGCGTTTCTTCCATAATGAATCAGGACGAAAATCATCAGAATAAGGATAAAAATGAAAAATAAAAAGAATAAGCGTGCTGCGGATGCCCCTTCGAAAAAGCACGCTGTAAATAGGACATATTTAATAAGAGGAGCCGCATTTTTATGTGCGGCGCTTCTTGTCGTAACGGGGGTAGTTATTTACAATATATTCGGTACACAGCCAAATGAAAAAAGAGCGGTTTCGGAGCTTGTGAAAGCAATAAATGAGCTTGATTCCGATAGAATAGAGGAAATTCTCGACCTTTCCTCAATAAAAACAGATGAAGTTTTCTATTGGGGACTTGACGATACGGCTTTTGAGGCGTATACTTACATAACGGAGGAGCTTCCGGGAACAAGTATGTTTTTAAGGTACGCCGCATCGTACGTAACTCACGAAATAGTCAAGCACGGAGATTCCCATGCTGACGTAAGATTCAGATATCTCGATCTGAGTAAATTTGTGTCGTCCGTTTATACGGTGTATCAAGCGTACATTCTTACCTCATCTCTTGAAGGAACTGAGCTTCTGCCGAGAGATCAGGTCATAGACGGTATCATCGTTAAGATGATAAACGACGGATATCACTTTGAATTTGTGACAAAGGATGTAAGAGTTGACTTTACTAAGGCAGACGAGGGAATGAAGATAAAATATTTTGACGAGCTTGCACACGTAGTGTACGGAGGCTTGTTTGACGATCCCGAGGCTCTTATGAAGGAGATCGCCGACGGCTTTGCGGCTGCGGGAAACAGCCCTTCGATGTAAAATGTGAGACAGAAAGGAATTACCATAGGATATGGGAAACAATACCGAAACTCATGTAAAAAAGAAGACAGTGAAAAGGAAAAGAGTGCTCACACCGGAGCAAAAGGCTGAGAAAAGAAGGCTTTTCAGACTGAAGATAATAATATATGCAGTTGCATTTGTGCTCTTTTATGCTCTTGTGGCCGGAATATATCTCTTCATCTCGGGAATAAATCCCTTTCCGCCGAGCGAAAAGGAGGAAAACGTCACCGTTAAGGTGGAGGTCCACGCACCGGGAACGGAAGGGTACAGGAACGGAAAGTACAACAATTACACCATCACTCAGATAAATACTACCGATAATGAGCCGATAATCTATATCAAGTATTCGGCGATATCTCCCTTTGCTAAGTTTACGGTAACGGGCTCTGCCACAAAGCATTGCTATATCTTTACCGAGGCTGAGGAATATGCAACGTTTACCGACGGTAACAATCTCGTTATAGTAAACGGCGCAAATGTTAATATGGATGCTCCCGCAAAGGTAGAGGACGGCGAGGTCTATGTTCCGCTTAGCTTTATTGAAAATGAGCTTGTGGGAGTATTGGTATCCTACGATGATAATAAGGATGCGTATTTCATAAGAAAAACGGCGGATATAGTGTCCTATAAGCAAAAGGGCGGCGGAGGAAGCGACAACATTCCTCTTACGGGCGAATTGAAGAAGCACATTGCGGATCTTCCCATTACCGTTGATCCCGTTGTGCCCACGACTCCGGGAACGGTTCCCGGAACGGCGTTTGACCCTGCGGAAATACCCGTTCCCAAGTTTATTTCCGACTTGAGTGCATATGAGGAATATATGAATCCTTTAACGGACGAATATCTGTTCCTTGTCAATAAAGATAACAGGCTTGATAAGAATTATGTCCCCTCCGATCTTGTTGGTGTAAAGGATACACGCAAGGACGGAAGAGCAACGCAGAAACTGCGTGAATATGCGGCTAAGGCTCTTGAAGCGCTCTTTATCGAAATGAGAGCCAACGGTTACACTGATGTATCTGTGACAAGTGCGTACAGAAGCTATTCCTACCAGAGTTCTCTATATGAAACTGCTATTACAAACACAATGAATGAAAAAAAATGTTCTCGTGAAGAAGCTATAAAAAAGGTAACCGGAACCATGCCTCCCGGATCCAGCGAGCATCAATCGGGTCTTTGCTGCGATATGCATAACTTGGGTGCGGCAAGCCAGGCTTTCGCAAAGGAGAAAGTTGCCGTATGGCTTGCTGAAAATGCTCATAAATTCGGATTTATTCTCAGATATAAAGCAGAGAAATTTGATATTACGGGAATCCATTATGAGCCGTGGCATTTCAGATACGTTGGAAGATATCACGCAACAAAAATGTATGAAGCGGATCTCTGCCTCGAGGAATATATGGAGACACTGAACCGGTAAATACTGAAGAAAAGGTATAAATATTCAGTGATCGATATTACCGGTGCGGAAGAAAGGCGTTGTCAATAACATGGGTGGAAATAAAACAAAGGCATCAAAACAGGTGTTGCTCTTCGGAGCAATGTGCTGTGCGGCATATTTTGCAAGCTATATAACACGCCACAATATGGCGGCGGCTATCGCCGAAATGGTGGTGGCACTTGATGTGGCAAAGGAGATCATAGGACTTTCCGTTACCGCAGGCTTTATGACCTACGGTATAGGTCAGATAATAAGCGGTATTTTGGGCGATAAGATAAAGCCTCGTATACTTATTGCGGTGGGTCTTGCGGGTACGGCTTTGTGTAATCTTACCGTTTCCGCCGTATCGAATGTGTATCTGATGATAGGGGTGTGGAGCTTGAACGGTTTTTTCCAATCCTTCCTTTGGCCTCCCCTCGTACGTGCAATGGTAGATCATCTTGAAGGTGATGACTATTCCACCGTGGCATCGGGTGTGACTGTATCTGCGAATGTGGGCACTATCTTTACATATGTGCTGACGGCATTATGCGTCAAACTCTTTTCTTGGAGAATGTCCTTTGCGTTTTCAGCCCTTTGGGCATTGGCGACGGGTATTATCTGGTTCGTTCTATATCCACGATTCGATTCAATGATGAAGAGATCGGAAGAAAAGAACGAAAAAAACGAGAAAAAAGAGAAAAAAGGCGGCTTTGTAAAGTTTATTTTTACATCGGGTATAGCACTTCTCGCTCCCGTAATAATAATACAGGGTGCTTTGCGTGACGGAGTTACCACTTGGCTTCCCACTTATATAAATGAGGTCTTCGGTATAGATACTTCAAGCTCTATCCTGACGGCATCCATTCTTCCTATTTTTGCAATAATCAGCATTACTTTAACGGAAAAGCTGAGAAAGAAGATCGGAAGCGAAACGAAGACAGCATTCATCCTCTTTATTCCGTCTTTCCTGAGCGCACTTGTGTTGAGCTTTATTTACAGCGGTTCCGCTGTTGCATCCGTTGCTCTTATGGCGCTTCTTACGGGATGTATGCACGGTGTAAACCAGCTTCTTATCTGCGTTTTGCCTTCGAGATTCAAGGAAAGCGGAAATATTTCCACGATATCGGGAGTGTTGAATTCCTTTACTTATATAGGAAGTGCTTTGAGCGCATACGGATTCGCATTTTTCAGCACACTTTTCGGATGGGGCGGCACGGTCCTTCTTTGGGCGGGTCTTATCATCTGCGGTGCTTTGATAATGGCGGTCTTTTTGAAAAAACATAAATAACTCTAGAATTCTAAGGAATTATAAATGACTATATTGAATTGCAGTAACGTATCCGTTGCCTTCGGTGTGGATGTATTGTTTGAGAATGTGTCCTTCGCCGTTGAAGAGGGAGATAAGCTCGCCGTTATCGGTGTGAACGGTGCGGGAAAGACCACGCTTCTTAAGGTCATAACGGGAGAGTTTGAAAAAACAGACGGTGTCGTTGCCGTTGCCCGTGAAAAGACAATGGGAATGCTTTCTCAGCAGGATGCCCTCGACAGCGAGAAGACAGTATACGAGGAAATGCTCAATGTGTTTTCCGACTGTATACGGATAGAAAAACGCCTTGCGGAAATAGAAAAGGAGCTTTCAAAGCCCGATTTTCCGGAATATCTTCCGGGAGAGCTTTCAAGACTTACCGAGGAATATAAGAAAAACGGCGGATACGAATATAAAAACAGAACAAAAAGCACATTGAACAGATTGGGCTTCGGAGATGAGATGTTTGAAAAGAAAATATCTCTTCTGTCGGGCGGTCAGAAGACCGCTCTTGCCCTTGTTCGATTGCTTCTTATCAATCCGGATATAATAATCCTGGATGAGCCTACGAACCATCTTGATATGGCGAGCATCGCATGGCTTGAGGATCATCTTAAAAAGCTTAAAAGAACGGTTATCGTTGTTTCTCATGACAGATATTTTCTTGATAAGGTCACAAATAAGACCTTGGAGATAGAAAACGGCAAAGCAGTTCTTTATCCTTGCGCTTATTCCGAATACAGAGTACGTAAGGAAAAGGACAGAGAGATCGCCGAGAAGCATTACAAGACACAGCAGAAGGAAATTGCAAGACTGCGTGAGTATATCGAGCAGCAGAGGAGATGGAACAGAGAACGTAATATAATTGCCGCCGAAAGCCGTGAAAAGGCTATAGAAAGAATGGTCAAGGTGGAAAAGCCCGAGGATGAGCCCGATTCGTTGAGGTTTTCTTTTAAGGATGTTACGGCAAGCGGAAACGATGTTCTCTCCGTTAAGGAGCTTGCAATGGGCTTTAACGGCAGGGAATTGTTCCGTGATCTTTCCTTTGAAGTGAAAAGAAATGAACGCTTCTTTATAATAGGAAGAAACGGATGCGGAAAATCGACTCTTTTGAAGCTTCTCATGAATAAGCTTTCGCCTCTTAAGGGGAAGGTAACCTTTGGTTACAATTGCCGTGTGGGATATTACGATCAGGAATCTCAGGGGCTTGATCCCAATAACACGGTCCTTTCCGAGCTGTGGAATGACGAAAAGGTCACGGAAACGGAAATAAGAAGCCTTCTTGCAATATTCATGTTCAAGGGAGAGGATGTTTTCAAGGAGGTAAGCGTTCTTTCGGGCGGTGAAAGAGCAAGGCTTACATTGGCTAAGCTCTTTTCAAAGAAAATAAACGTACTGATCCTGGATGAGCCTACGAACCATCTCGATATAAAATCGAGAGAGGCTCTTGAAAATGCATTGAAGACCTTCAACGGTACTATCATAGCCGTGTCCCATGACAGATATTTTATAAAGTGTCTTGCGGATCATATACTTGAAATAGGCGGCGAGAATCTTGCCGACTTCAAGGGAAGCTATGACGATTATACGGAAAAACGAAGTGTCTTTTTCCCCGAAGAGGATAATTCTTCCTCCGAAGAAAAAAGCGTTTCTCTTAACAAGCTCAATTACCTTAAAGCCAAGGAGGACAGAGCCAAGGAAAAGAAACGTGTAAGAGATGTGGAAAAAGCAGAAAAACGCATTGCGGAGCTTGAAGAGCGTCTTGAAGCAATAACGGAGGAGGAAATACAGAATGCCTCCGATTATAAAAAGCTTTCAGCCCTTTCCGAGGAAAGATGCGCCATAGACGAGGAAATGGAAAGGCTTTACGCATTTCTCGATGAAAATACGTAAGAAAAAATAATATAAAGGAAGAAAAGGGGCTGTCTCACTAACGTGAGCCAAGCCCTGAAATTGAACTCGATGAATAAAATTCATCGTTTTGGCACCGAAATTACGTAAAAATTCGTACTAAAACACGCCAAAAACGTTCAAGTTTCCGAAAATAGCGGGTTCCCGTCCCCTATTTTCGTCCGCTGTTTTAGCGGGGGCGTCGCTTAATGCGACGCCCCCTTTTTTCTTTTATGTGCAATGCATTAGCAATGCATTAGCTTCATCTGTGGTTATTCGGTTATACTTATCTTTTTCATCTCTCCCGGCTTCCTTACTACGTAAATATCATCGGAAGAAGACATCGTGCCCGCTTTGAAGCCGTCGCCTTTCTTTAAGTTTCTGTAATAAACGTATCCTGTTTCGGCTTCTTACGGCGAGGGCTATTGTGTTACTGTAAAAATGGAAGGGTCCGTAAAATCTGGAATCTTTATAAACTTCGGGTATTTCGTCTATGACCGTTACCGAGCACTCATCCATGTTGACAAGTGTGGGACCGAGTAACGATTCGTAGATATAATACGGGTTGTTATCAAACAACGGAACAAATTCCTTGTTCGGATTCGTTTCGGACTTATCCGAGAAGGCACCGCTGAAGATCATCAATGCGCTTGTTATAAGGGCGATGAGAATGACCGCAACGGGTAATCTGCGCAAAAGCCGTGAAGATTTGCGTACAGGCATCCTTGTTTTCAAAGCTTCATCATCCTTGCGTTCATTATTCTCGATGGCATTAAGGATCTCTCTTGTCTTTTTGTCGGATAACCTTGATTCGTTTTCACGGTCGCCGAGCTCATCGATATTGCTTTTTTCAAGCTCTTCAAGAGCTTTTACGAGGTTTGCGTTTTTCATGACATTATTCTCCTTTTCTTATTTTTGTTTCGTATGTTTTCAAGCAGAGCTTTAGCACGCCAAAGTCTCACTCTGACGGTGGATTCCGCTATCCCCAACAGGTCCGCTATAGTTTTGTTATCACGGTCATATAAAAACTTCATAACGATAATATCGCGGTATAGCGGTTCAAGGGACATGATCTCACCAAGCAGAACGTCATACGACTCATCCATGATAAAAAGCTCCTCCGGAGTAGGCTCATTATCCGGCATATTTTCGTAGGCTTCATCAAAGAAGACTGTATTGCCCCTTTTGTTTTTTCGATATCGGTTTATAGCGGTGTTTCTGGCTATTATAACGATCAGGGATTCCCGTTTGTTTTGCGGAAGCGGTGAAAATAAAGAAATATTTTTTACTATTGACAATGCGGCATCCATTACTGCGTCCTCAGCATCGGGAGAGTTTTTAAGAATGGAGACAGCGATACGGTACATTTTTTCTTTGTATGTAAGAAAAAGCTCTTCTGCAAGACTGCGTTCTTTAAGATCATTTGTAACTGTGAACAACATAATAAGCACCCCTTTCTTTTTCCCGATCTATTCGGATCTTTTCCAAAAAAACAAAGTGTATCACGGTTTTCAAAATAATTATAACATTTTTAAAAAAATATTTCTACATATAAGTGCGATCTGCAAAAAACGCATTAAAAGTGAGAATCACGCATAAGAAAACGGGCTGCCCCGCAAAAAAGTGAGGCAGCCCCGACGGAGTGCACAGTTAGCGGTAAAATGAAATCAGTCACCATGATTTTCGTGGTGGCTTTTTGATACGCAGAAAGCAAAGAAAAGGGGCTGTCTCACTAACGTGAGCCAAGCCCTGAAATTGAACTCGATGAATAAAATTCATCGTTTTGGCACCGAAATTACGTAAAAATTCGTACTAAAGCACGCCAAAAACGTTCAAGTTTCATGAATTGCGAATTTCGCAATTCCAAATAGCGGGTTCCCGTCCCCTATTTTCGTCCGCTGTTTTAGCGGGGGCGTCGCTTAATGCGACGCCCCCAAGTAATCACAACATGATTTCGGCAAATTCCTTTGGATAATGAATCTTATACCACATCAGCGTTGCCGATAATTTGACCATGGTAACGCCGTGTGCTTTTTGTAACAAATATTGAATCTTTCCGATTGAATCGACAAACCAATCCTCCAGACCGATTTCTTTCAGACTGAATGTAATCTCATCGGGAATACCGTTTTTTGCATAGGATCCCCGACGTACATCTTCCATCACCTTATATGCAAATCCCGTATCGGTTAATCCTTTGGCTATCATCTTTTCCTTTATATCATTGAACACATCGTCGCGATAAGCGATCACATTTTTTACGTCAACACCTTGACTTATGAGATCCCTCGCATTGTCAAACCATACTCCTATGCCGTGAGACAATCCCGCGATCTGAATCAAATCATAAAATGATTGAGGCACAACTTGTTCTACTATATTTTTACAAAATTTCGAACCTAACTCCGTAATACCATTGGTATTTCCCCTTTGAAACTCGGCAAGTACTTCAGCTTGAGAAAAATTTACTCTCCCAAACGCTGTTGCTGTTGCGCGTTCCAAGGCTTGATACCGTTCAAACTCTGTATTTGCTAAAAATGTAACGGAACAAACGGATTTGTCCGAAGAGGCGGTATAAGTTATGTGACGATTTTCTTCCTGTTCTGCAGCGGTCAGTTCACACTCCTTAAAATAGGTATCTATGACGGTTTTGGCAGCTTTCAAAAAACGCGGAGACATCGCCACATAACACCCCGTGGTCGTTTGTACAGCGTGGCGATAAGTTTCGAACGGCAGATTATGTCCGTCCGTTTGCATTTCTTTTCCGCAAGAACATTTTTTCCGAGGAAGGTCAAAAGAGTCATCCGCGCTGTTATCAAAGATAACCGTGCGACAATTCGGGCAATAATAATGCGGTTTCAATGGACTCGTCTCCGTCGCTCCGAGAAGATACGCGACAAAAGATGCCCCCGTTCCGCCAAGTACGTGAATATGCTCGCCTTGCTTTTTGGCTTCCGCGGCAAGTACGGACAACAAATCTAAACTTACGATCATATCCGTATACTGCATTTCTGCGTGTTCTGACAGCAAACGGTTCATTATTTCAATAGGTACCGAATCCCCATAACGTTCGCGTATAGTATCAAAGACCTTTTCCCATAGTTGTTTTTTCATTGCAAATACTCCTTTTGTATCCTTCTTTTCAAAGGAATGATATTTGCAAGTCAGAAGCTCATCGACACTAACCTCGAGTATTTCACTGAGCTTATATAAAATATTGCTCTGCGGTTTGGAAGAACCGTTCTCCCATTTTGAAACCGCCTTGTCGGAAACGCCGACGAGCGCGCCGAGCTGATACTGCGTAAGGCCTCTACGCGATCTTAGCTCATGCAGAAAATTACCAAAACTATAGTCTCTCATAATATCCTCCGTCTGCTTGCTGATTATATTATAGCACGAAATCGGAGCTTCTTCAAGTCGGAAGATATCTACCGCAGGTAGAAATCCAAGACTCTCGCGTCTGGGGCAAGCATAGCGCGTGGACGTCCACACACAATCGGGCAGAAGCTCGAACCCACTATCCGCAGAGGGATGGTGCATATAAGGCTCCCTTTACACAAGGGAGGCTTTGGAAAGCTACCGCCAATATAAAAACACCACCAAAGAAATTTCCTTGGTGGTGTTCGTGTTTTCTCCGCTAAGAATGCAGAGAAGAGGGGAAACGCTGTTTTTACATTTTTTAAATTGCTTTGGTATCAAAACGAAGGATCTGTTTAACAAGCGGAAATTCCGATCTGCTCTTATATCAACAACTCGGCTTATAAAAGCTTATTCGGGAAGAGCTATCTTTTTCACTTCTCCGGTCTTGCCGTTGATCACTATCAGCTCGGGATAGTACTCCGAGTATCTGTATCCGTGGTAATGCTTCAGGGTGATCGTTCTGTATTTGGCATAGACATAATCCTCATGCGTTCTGGCATCGCTGTAATCGATATGGATATCGTCATCCACTTCGTATAAGAGCTCTATCTTACCGGGCTCCCTTACTACATAAAAATCGTCGGGTAAGTATTCCGTACCTTCTTTTACGCTTCTGTAATAGACATATCCCGTTTCTTTGTTTATCCACGGATAAAAGTGCTTTGTTTCCAAGGGAGCACAGAAGAGCTCACGCTTGCCGCCCTTCATTGGAATACGGTACATATTCATGCTTACGCGCGCAATTCCGCCGATGGATATGATCTCCGCATCCATACTCTCAAAATAAATGTACCCGTTGGCGCATTTTTCGGGATGGTAAACAAATCCTCTGTAGATCAATTCGGTTTTGCTTCCGTCGAGCTTTGTTCTGTATATTCCTTCATAATCAATGTAGGAATAAATATACTTATCATCTGCCGCAAAGGGACGCAGAGATTCTGTGGTCGTGTAGTGAATATGCTCGGGCATTGTCTTTTTCGGAAGATCGAAAAGCTTCTTTGAGCTTCCGTCGGATAAATCAAACTCTACAAGAAAATACTGCTCCGTATCGCTGCTGGGATCTGAAGAGTCCAATGCGTAAAACTTATTCTTGTTGCCGAAAATGAAGTTTTTCGTTTCCTGCGAAACATAATCAAATTTAAATGTTTCGTTCGTTTCTATATTGTATCCGTAAAAATTATACCCGTAGGGATAAATCCCGAAAGCTTCCCTTCGTAGTGTCAATGCTATCATGCTTCCGTATCGATGATAATAACCGGTGAATCCGTGGGAAAAACGGGCATTTTCAAGACCTTTGGCAGGTGCTGCGGTACCGTTTTCAAAATCGATGATCATCGCATCGTACAATATATACGGACTGTTGTTGAAATCTGTATTGAAGCTTTCAAAGAAAGCGCCCGAAAACATTATCAGCGTGCTTGCCAGAAGTACGACAAGAACGATCGCCGCGGGTAGTCTCCGTAAAAAGCGTGAGGATCTGCGGCATGCCAGTGCTTTTATCGTTCTTTCCCGTTCCTTTTCAAGCTTTCGCATTGCCTTTAATATCTCTTTTTCTTTTCCGGAGGAGAAGGCAGGCACGTTTTCCGGAACATTCAATTCGTCAATATTACTCTTTTGCAGCTCTTTGAGCATCTTTAAGATATTTTCATTTTTCATGACTTCATTCTCCTTTTCTTTTATTTTGTTCGCACTTTCCTTCGAGAAGGCTTTTTGCCCTCCAAAGCCTTACTCTGACGGTCGATTCCGCTATTCCCAATATTTTCGCGATCGTTTCGTTATCATGCTCGTAAAGGAATTTCATTACCATAATATCACGGTATATCGGATCGAGAGATAAGATGATATCCAATAAGGTGTCGAAGGATTCTCCCATGATAAAAAGCTCCTCGGGAGTAGGCTCGTTATCGGGAACGTTTTCATGTGATTCATCAAGAAGAACAGTCGTATCCCTGCTGTTTTTCCGATATCGGTTTATTGCCGCATTTCTCACTATGATAACTATCAGGGATTCACGTTCCTCTCTTTCAAGAGGAGAAAACAGGGAGATATTCTTTACCATGGACAATGCGGCATCCATTACCGCATCCTCGGCATCGGGAGGGTTTTTAAGAATGGAGACAGCGATACGGTACATTTTTTCTTTGTATGTAAGAAAAAGCTCTTCCGCAAGACGTGTCTCTTTATGATCTTCGATGACTGTAAACAAATTTTAAACGCTCCTTTCTTTTTCCGGGCTTTATACCCGGAAAATGCAGATTTGTTCCACCGGTGAACGGGCAATCGATTTAATATTGCCCGTTACTAATATAACGATTTACAATGGCGTTTTGTTTCAATTTCCATGAAAAAACAAGCTGATATTTTAAAACGCAATGTTTTGATTAAAAACAGAAAACCGTCAAAAAAAATACAAAATACCGTTTCTTAACCAATGTAAGAAAATGATAACATATTATGATACCAAATTGCAGATCGGGAACTGTGACTGCTTCGGCATATCTCTGTTTCATTATACCATTGAAAAAGGATACTTCGTTACTGTGATAGTTTATATTTATTCGCTGCGATCTGATATTGCTGCAATTCATGAAAATAATTCCGTTTATAAAAGGATACAGAATAAAAATGAAAAACATTGAAGAAAAGGCAAAAACCCCCACAATTGGTGAAAGATCACTTGAAAAACATTACGAGTGGGGAGGAAAGATAGAAGTAAGATCGAGAGTAGCCATAGAAAACTCTTCGGATCTTTCTCTTGCATATACACCGGGTGTGGCAGCACCCTGCCTTGAGATACAGAAGGATTACAACAGATCCTTTGAACTTACAAGGAGGAGTAATCTCGTTGCCGTTATAACAGACGGCACGGCAGTCCTCGGCTTGGGAGACATAGGTCCCGAGGCGGGTATGCCCGTTATGGAGGGCAAATGCGCCCTGTTCAAGGAATTTGCCGACGTGGATGCATTTCCCATATGTATCCGCTCCAAGGATGTTGATGAGCTTGTACGCACCATTTATCTTATATCGGGAAGCTTCGGCGGAATAAACCTTGAGGATATTTCCGCACCGAGATGCTTTGAGGTGGAAAGAAAACTGAAGGAGATATGCGATATCCCCGTGTTTCACGATGACCAGCACGGCACAGCTATTGTTGTGGGTGCGGCTCTTATCAATGCGTTGAAGGTTGTAAACAAGAAAATAGATGAGGTGAAGGTCGTAATCAACGGCGCAGGGTCTGCGGGAATTGCCATAGGAACGCATTTTCTCAGGCTCGGTGTCAAAAACCTTACCATGATAGATAGATTTGGAATAATATGCGAAGGCATGGAGGAGCTGAACGATGCTCAGAGGGAAATGGCTCTTGTTACTAACAGAGAGCATAAGAGAGGTAGTCTTGCCGATGCCATGAAGGATGCGGATGTATTTGTCGGTGTTTCCGCACCCGGTATAGTGTCCGAGAACATGATAAAGAGCATGGCTTCCGATCCCATTGTTTTCCCCATGGCAAACCCCGTTCCCGAAATAATGCCCGAGCTTGCCAAGAAAGCGGGAGCTCGTGTTGTCGGTACGGGCAGAAGCGACTTTCCCAATCAGATAAATAATGTCCTTGCATTCCCGGGTATTTTCAGAGGCGCTCTCGATTGCAGAGCAAAGGCTATAACCGAGGAAATGAAGACGGCGGCAACCATAGCAATTTCGAGCCTCGTTTCCGCCGAGGAGCTTAACGAGGAGTATATCCTTCCCAAGGCTTTTGATAAAAGAATAGCAAAGGCAGTTGCTGCGGCAGTTGTCGAAGCGGAGCGTAAAAGCCGCGAAGAGGTGTAAAGCTTATTATGGATGTAACGGCTCATATCGAATCGTTCTTCGAATCTGAGGGTATCGCTTCTTACGGAACGATACCTTTCTCCTCCTGCAGGATAACTAACGAGAGAGCATTAATAAGGCTTTTCGGGGAGAGAATGCCCAAAAAGGTTATAATGGCGGCTGTCCCCTATCTTGTAAAAAGGCTTCCGAAGAATATTTCCGCTTACGCTTTTTCAAGGGATTACCATCTCTATTTCAAAAAGCTTTACACAAAAATGAGGGCATACCTTGATAATATGGGAGCGGAATGCGAATTTGTGATAAGCGGAGATAATTCTCCCATAGACGAGCGTTTTGCCGCCATGGAATGCGGTATCGGATTTGTGGGAAGGAACGGGCTTCTTATAAACGAAATATACGGTACGTATTTCTTCCTTTGCGGTATTTATTTTTTTGATGATATACCGTCAGTTTCAAAGAATACAACAAAACGTAAGACTTGTCTTGAGTGCGGAAGATGTATATCGTCATGTCCTACCGGGACTCTTTTGTCAATGGATTACGAAAAGTGCCTTTCCGCAATAACTCAGAAGAAAAGTATTTCCGAAGAGGAAGAGGAAACGATAAAAAAGAACGGAAGCGTGTGGGGATGCGATGTCTGTCAGGAGGTATGCCCCCATAACCGGAATGCACTTGAAACAGAAATAGATTTTTTTAAAAACGATACGGTTTCTTTTCTCGATGACGCTATACTTGATGATATGTTAAAAACAGATGCTTTTTCCGAAAGAGCCTTTGCATGGCGCGGAGAAAGGGTAGTGAGAAGAAATATCGATATCATAAATGTTCGAAAATGAAAGGTCGATTTAAAAGTGAATATTTATTACGATAAACAAAAACCCATAACCGTAATATGCGGCCACTACGGAACGGGCAAAACTAATGTGGCTGTAAACATAGCATTAAATGAAAAAAGCAGGCTTGCGGAAAGCGAAAGGCTCATATTGCTTGATATGGATATAGTCAATCCCTATTTCCGCTCATCCGACAATGCCGGAATGCTTAAATGTGAGGGGATAGACGTGATAGTACCTCAATATGCGGGAACCAATGTGGATGTTCCATCCATACTTCCCGATATAGCCCGCATCTTTCTTCCAGGTAATTACTCCGTTCTCGATGTGGGAGGCGATGACAGCGGTGCTACGGTGCTCTCGGTCTATAAGGAAAGAATAATAGAAAAGGGATACAGATTCTTCTATGTTATCAATCAGTCGAGACCCTTTATTTCCACTCCCGAAGCCGCTATCGGAATGCTTGCCGATATTGAAAGCTCCTCGGGACTTAAAGCGTGTGGAATAATCAATAATACGTCCATGGGCGAGGAGACTACTGCCGATATTATAAGAGACAGCTTTGATTACTGTAAAAAGGTCTGTGCTTTATCCGGACTTCCTCTTGCCGCAACGACCGTGTTCGATGATTCGGAATTTTCCGAAAAAGAGAAGGAAGAGTATAAAATAACGAAAATTTTAAGCGTTACGAAAAAAATATATTAATTTTACCGACAAAATGCCAAATTCTATTGACTTAGGTGCCGTAATATGATAAAATATCATATTGAATGGGTGTGGTGTACGCATTCGGTAAGGTAGTATAATATAAAAGGTATATGAACAGTGTAATAGTTATTTCGGGTCCCACCGCTTCGGGGAAATCCTCTTTGGCGATGGATCTGGCATTAAGGCTCAACGGTGTTATCATATCTGCCGATTCGATGCAGATATACAGAAAAATGAATATCGGTACTGCCAAGCCGACAGCGGAGGATATGAGACTTGTTGAACACAAGCTCATCGACATTCTCGATATAGGCGAAAGCTTTTCGGCGGCGGATTACAAAAATGCGGCTTATGAAGAGATACAGAATGCTTTGGATAGGGGCAAACAGCCTATACTTGCGGGAGGAACGGGACTTTATATTGATGCCGTTCTGAATAATACCTCCTTTGGCGATTTCGAGTGCCCTCCCGATATACGTACAAGACTAAATGAGGAAGCGAAGGCTTTGGGAGCAGAAGAGCTTCACAGAAGGCTTGCATCGGTTGATCCCGAAGCGGCTTCGGAAATCCATCCAAATAATCTCAAGCGTGTTGTAAGGGCATTGGAGGTTTATGAAGCTACGGGAAATACGATAACGTACTATAAAAGTATATCGAGAAATACCCCGCCTCCTTTTACATTTTCCCATTTTACGCTTGTGTGCGAAGACAGAGAAAGGCTTTACGACAGAATAAACCGCCGTGTAGATATAATGATAGAGCATGGCTTGGTTGAAGAAGCACACTTGCTTTATACATCAGGCTTTGAACAGGCGGTCACCGCTTCTCAGGCGATAGCCTACAAGGAGCTGTTCGGTTACTTCAAGGGCGAGATGTCCTTAGAAGAGTCGGTAGAGCTTTTAAAGCAAAAAACGAGAAATTACGCAAAAAGACAGCTTACCTGGTTTTCCAGATATGATGCTGTCAGATTGGAAATACAATAAGTATGTATATGCTGTGACAGGACGAAACGGTAAGAAAGGATTTGCGGATAAATGAATGTTGCACGGTTGATCAGTGCTTTGGTAGGGGCTTGTCTCTCCGTCGTTATTTTGATATACCTGGCAGTGCATTTTGTTTCAGGCTACGGCGACACCATCGACACATCGTTTGTTTCGCAGATCACCGTTGAGGATAAGCTTGAAGCACAGTGTTATATGCTGCGCCATGAGGCATATGTGACCTCCGATGTTTCCGGCGTTTTATACTATACGGTAAGTGACGGAGAAAGAGTAAGAAAAAATCAGACGATTGCAGATGTTTTCGGCAGCGAAAGTGATATTGCCGTTCAGAAGCAGATCGAACAGATAGACAGAAGATTAGAGATATTGGAGGAGAGCGCCGTCTCCGACGGTTATGTTACGGTAAGCATATCGAAAATGGATGAGGATATCCTTGATACGATTCTTTCCGCAAACAGACATCTTGCAAAAGAGGAGTATGCGAGAGCGTTTTCCTTTTCGGACCGCCTTCTGACATCGTTGAATAAGCGCCATCTTGTAATAAACAGACAGAGCGGATACGACGCACAGATATCAAGGTTAGAGGGTGAAAAGCAGGTCCTTATGGGAAGGCTTTCTCAAAGCGCTGCTTACGTTACCACGAAGAATTCGGGCTTCTTTTCAACGGAGATCGACGGATATGAAAATATTCTCATCCCGGGAATTCTCGACAATATAAATGTCGACGGTTTTTTTGAGGTTCTTTCGAATGCGGAGAAGGCTCCCGGGAACGTAGTCGGAAAAATAATAACCGATTACGAATGGGATATAGTTGCTCTTGTCGATAAGAAAATAGCGGGAGATTTTGCGGAAGGTAAAAGCTACGACCTTTATTTTCCTTATTCCAATAACAGCAGGATACCGTCCTGCGTTTTGGAGAAAAAGATCATCCAGACCTCATCGGATACGGTATTGCTGTCATTTTCGGCTTCCGAGATCCCCGAGGGCTTCAGCTATATGAGGGAGCAGATGGTGGAAATAGTAAGAAGCTCCGATTCGGGCATCAGATTACCCAAATCTGCTTTGCGTGTTATAGACGGTGAGATGGGTGTTTACGTTCTTTCCGCCAATACCGTAAAATTTAAGAGAATAGAGATATTGTATACCTCGGATTCGTTTTATCTCGTGAATGGCATTGATGAAAAAGATCCCTTGGGAATATATGATAAGGTCATAGTCAAGGGAAAGGATCTGTATGACGGAAAGGTGATCTCATGATATCCGAAGAAAGAAAAAGCGAAATACGCAAAAATCTCAGCGAAATATTTGATAATATAGAAAAAGCAAAGTGTGATGACAGAAAGGTAGTTCTTTTGGCGGCTACAAAAACAAGGACACCGGAGGAAATAAACTTTCTTGCCGAGTGCGGTGTCACACATATAGGTGAGAACAAGGTTCAGGAGCTTATGGACAAATATGATGCAATAGATAAAGATAGGTTTACTATGCATTTTATAGGTTCTCTCCAGACAAACAAAGTAAAATATATCATAGATAAGGTGTCTATGATAGAATCGGTAGACAGATTCGATCTTGCCAAGGAGATCAACAAGCAGGCATTAAAGCATGATCTTGTGATGGATGTACTTCTTGAGGTAAATGTCGGCGGCGAGGAATCGAAATCGGGTGTGGAGCCCGACAAGGCACTTGAGCTTGCAAGGGAGATAGCGGCACTTCCGGGTCTGAGACTCAGAGGCGTTATGACGATACCTCCTATCTGCGTAGATGTCGAAAAACAAAAAGAATATTTCAGAAGAATAGTCGGAATATTTAACGATATTTCTTCTGCTGAAATAGAAAATACAAAGATGGACTATCTTTCGTTCGGTATGAGCGGAGATTACGAAGCTGCTGTAAGCTGCGGAGCGAATATAGTTCGTGTGGGAACGGGAATATTCGGTGCACGCGATTACAGTAAAAAGAATTAAAGGGTTAAATCAAAGTATTGATCGTATTAAAAACAAGGACTAAACGGAGGAATAAAAAATGGGAATCAAGGAATCAATAGGAAGAATAATATTCGGAAACGAGAACGATGAAGAAGAATACATCGATGAAGAAATAGAAGAGTTTGAAGAGGAAGAGGAAGAAGAAATACCTACTCCCGCTACCAAGCCTCGCAGACAGGAAAAGGAAGAAGCTGAACCCACTGCTCATCAGAATGCGGCAAGACAGCCCTCTTCCGGTATCAACGTTGCTTCCGGTGCTCCTATCGAAATGAAGGTAGTTAAGCCCGAAAAGCTCGAAAACGTCACACAGATAGCTGATTATCTCATTTCGAGAAAGACTGTTCTTCTCAATCTTGAGGATACACAGCCCGAAACCTCAAGAAGACTTATAGATTTCCTTAACGGTGTTGCATACGCTATAAACGGAAATCTCAGAAAGGTTGCCAACCGTACATATGTTGCTACTCCCAGCAATGTTGATATTACCGGTGAACAGCTTACTGATTCTGCGGAAAAGAGCGAGTTTGCTCACCGCGACAGAAACTGATACGGCATATAGGATCTGTCCCTGCATTTTAAATGTGTGCGGATGGTCGTATAGGTAGAAGATTTGGGCGCATTTGTTTATGTGTTTGCGAATTTCGTATATCTGCTCTTAACGGTGCTTGAATTTATGATGCTTTTCAGAGCTATCATGTCGTGGATGCCGATAGACGAAGATTCTAAATTGTATAGTTTTATTTTCGCGGCAACCGAGCCTATTATCATTCCGGTCAGGATGCTGCTTGATAAGATTCCGGGAGCGAATTCGTCTCCTCTGGATCTGTCGTTCTTTATAACAGTATTGTTGCTTTCCGTCGTGCAGCTTGCGTTGCCGACGATATATGTGGGTTCAATATGGTAAGCGGCGGTTCGCATGATGAGTCGCTGCTGCTTTCCCGCGCAGTCAAGAATGCAAGAATTGCGGATGAGCGCCGGTGCCCCGTGTTTATGCCATTTATGGATGCGCACACTTGTATGGTGCTTTCCGAGCATTTGAAAAGAGAGTATGCGCATAATTGCCTTCTATACGGCGGCTGGGATGATTCCGAGCGTATGATGGCGGGCTTCTTTCCTTATGACATGATGCCCGATGTGACATCGGATAAAAGCTCATACTTTCCCATAAGGTGGATCTTGATAAAGGGGCATGGATATGCGTCCCTCGATCACAGAGACTTTATGGGCGGGTTATTGTCTTCGGGAATAAAAAGAGAGGTTCTCGGAGATATTCTGACCTCCTCATCTATTTCGGGAGATTCGGATGTTGTTGAGGAGAATGCTGCTTATGCGGCGGTTTTCGACATGAACGGCATGGCATCATATATAGCGGATAATATTGTAAAAATAGGAAACAGCGGTGTAAGCATCACTCTTTGCAATGAGGGCTTTGTGCCCGATGTCAAGCGAAGCTTTGATATGCTTTCTGTTCCTGTGTCTTCGCTCAGATTGGATTGTGTTGTTGCGGAGCTTACGGGATTGTCGAGAGCAGATTCAAAGGATGCAATTCTCAAGGGATGTGTAAATGTAGATCATGTTCCTGCGGAAAGACCGGACAGACAGCTTGCTGAAAACAGCGTTATTTCTGTTCGCGGTTTTGGAAAATATAAGTTTGTTTCCGTTACCGGACAAACGAGAAGCGGAAGAATGAGAACGGAGTTTCTCAAATATAAATAAGTAATACGGAAGGAACGGGGGTATCCCCGGTTGAAACAGATGATTTCACCTCATGAATTGAAGGATAAGACCTTTCAGAAGGTAGTTCGCGGCTACAGCATCACAGAGGTCGATGAGTATTTTGAATTTTTGATAGATAAATATACAGAGCTTTACAGAGAGAACGCAGAGCTTGAAAAGAAGCTTCATGTCATGTCTGCCAAGTATGACGAGCTTTCCAATGACGAAAAATCCATAAGAGAAGTTATAGTGAAAGCGCAGAAGCTGGGCGAAAGAATAGTAGAAAGCGCAAAGAATGAAGCGAATGCGACTATTTCCTCTGTATCCGCAAGATGTGATGAGATAGTTGCCCGTACCAAGGAAAAGGTAAATGCCGAGAGAGAAAAGATAGCAGAGCTCAGTCAGACAGCCGAAGAATTCAGAGAAAAGCTTTATGCTCAGTATCTTGAGCATTTGAAGCTTGTAAAAGCAATGGATGTTGACAGCGGTTTGATCTCCGATAGTGAAATAGAAAAGGAAGCTATGGGTATCTCTTCAAAGGATGCCGAGTCGGCGCCCGCCGAGGATTCCGACGTTATCGCTCCTTCCTCCGAAAAAACGGAAAGTGCGGAATAATTATCGATTATGACTGTATTGATCGTTATTGCGTCTGTCCTCCTCGATCAGATCACAAAGTATCTTGCCGTGAAGTATGTTCAGCTTCAGGGCTCCATGCCTCTTATCAAGGGTGTGTTCAACTTTACTTATCATGAGAACAGAGGCGCTTTCTTAGGTTCTTTTGCAGATAACAGGTGGGTATTTCTCATTGCATCAAGCGTTGCGATCGTTGCAATGGTTATATATCTTTTATTTGTCAAGGACAATCATATTCTTGTAAAGCTGTCTCTTTCAATGCTTATAGGCGGCGGTATAGGAAATATGATAGACCGTGTATCCTTGGGATACGTTATCGATTTTCTCGATTTCGAGCTTATCAATTTTCCCATATTCAACATAGCCGACAGCTTTATTACCGTTGGGGCGGGACTCTTGATAGTATATCTTATATTCTTTGAGATGCGTAATATCGAACCGAAAAAGAAGACATCCGATATAAAGGATTTTGATATCCCCCTGCGCAGTGAAGATAATTCAAGCGAGCCTAAGGAAGATGTGGTAATAGAATCCGGGGAAGTGACGGATGTTTCCGACAACGAAGCAGGAGAACAGATTAACAAAACAGAATAGCTGAGACGATATATGAATGATTTTGAATTGGTTTCGTCTGCATTTGAAAGTAATGGATCCGAGGATATTTCTTCGGATCTTATTTTTTTCGATGATAACGGCGAAGAAACAACAGATAACGTACTGAAGCTTACGGCTTTGTCAAACGGTATCAGAATAGATTCTTTTATTGCGGAAAGTACCGATCTTACGAGGACGTTTGCAGCAAACCTTTGTGAAAAGGGATGTGTTTCGGTAAACGGAAAGCTTGCCAAGAAAAACACAAAGCTGACAGAGGGCGACGAGATCACAGTCACAATGCCCGAAAGCGAGGTTATAGATGCGCTTCCGGAAAATATGCCCTTATCGGTAGTATATGAGGATGAGGATCTCCTTGTGGTGGATAAGCCCAAAGGAATGGTGGTGCATCCCGCACCGGGCAATTATTCGGGCACTCTTGTAAATGCATTGTTATATCATTGCAAAGACAGCTTGTCGGGAATAAACGGCAAGATGCGTCCCGGGATCGTGCATAGGATCGATAAGGATACAAAGGGTCTCCTTATAGTCGCAAAAAACGATTTTGCTCACAATGCACTTGCGGAGCAAATAAAGACTCACAGCTTTTCACGAAAGTATCATGCAGTGCTTTACGGTACTCCGAAGGAGCTGCAAGGAACTCTCAGATGCGGCATAGGAAGAGCAAAGAATGACAGAAAGAAAATGGCATATTACCCAGCCGGTACACCGAATACCAAGGAGGCGGTAAGCGATTACCGCGTATTGGAATCCGGGGGTGGAATCTCTTATGTGGAATTTACCCTGCATACCGGAAGGACACACCAGATAAGAATTCATTCTCAGATGATGGGGCATCCCGTTGTGGGCGACCCTCTTTATGCAGGTAACAGAGACATGATGGGCATAAAGGGACAGGCGCTGACTGCATACCACATTGGTTTTATCCACCCGCGCAGCGGAAAAGAAATAATTCTCCAATGTGATGACGGAGAAGATATAAAAAAATTGATCGACCATATTGAAAGAACCCGATAAATTCAATTTGCGAAAGGATAATGTTATGATAGCTACTCATCTCGGAAATGTAAAATACGGCGCTCTTACTTTTTTGAAGGAGGCATGTACGTACGGTATCGAAAAACAAGCCTCCGATGTATCTCTTTGGAAAAAGGTCGTCAACGAGTTCACGTATAAAAAAGACGGAACGAATAACGGTTGGCGCGGTGAGTATTGGGGAAAGCTTATGCGCGGTGCCTGTGTTCTTCAGAAGCTTACGGAGGATGATAAGCTTTACTGCATACTTGAAGACACGGTACGTGATATCATCACACGTGCCGACGAAAACGGTAGAATCTCTTCTTATGATAAGGGAACAGAATACCACGCATGGGATCTGTGGTGCGAGAAATATGTAATGCTCGGACTTATATACTTTCTCGACATTTGCAGAGATGAAGCTCTCCGCATAATAGCTGTGGATACTGTAAGCGCCTTGGCGGATACAATTTTGGCAAAAATCGGAAAAGAAGAGGGAAAGACTGAAATATATCATGCCACAGATCATTGGTGCGGATTGAATTCCTCATCTATACTTGAACCATTCGTTCTTCTTTACGATGTTACAAAGGAGAAAAAGTATCTGGATTTCGCTTCCTACATAGTGGAAAGCGGAATGGCTTCCTCCTTTGATCTTCCCAAAACAGCTCTCGAGGACAAGCTTTGTCCGTATCAATATCCCGTCACAAAGGCATATGAAATGATGTCATGTGTAGAAGGACTTCTTGAGTATTCACGTATAACGAATAATGACAGATATGTCGAAGCCGCTAAAAAATACGCAAAAAGAATAATGGAAAGCGATGTTACCGTGATAGGCTCCTGCGGATGTACCCATGAGCTTTTCGATAATTCGGCGGTACGTCAGACATATACGAAATACGACGGGATAATGCAGGAGACATGTGTGACTGTTACATGGATGAAGCTTTGCTCAAAGCTTCTCATGATAACAGGTGACAGCATCTATGCAGACGAGATGGAAAGATCGTATTACAACGCATATCTCGGCTCGTTGAACAAGCAAGGCAATTCTGCCAACGGTGCGCTACCTTATGACAGCTATGCACCTCTTCTTTATTCATCGAGAGGAAGAGTTGTGGGAGGACGTCAAGAGCTTGGCGACGGAGGTATATACGGATGCTGTGCCGCAATTGCATCTTTGGGTGCCGGAATGTTTGCTTACGGTGCGGTAATGAGTGACAGCGATAGTATTTATCTCAACTTCTATGATACACTTGACGCAAGGGTAAGCTTCTCGGACGGAAATATCACCGTTACGGAAAAAACGGAGTATCCAAAAGAGGGAGATGTTACGGTAAGCCTTATCTCCGACAGAGATTGCAAAAAGACCGTTAAAGTAAGAATACCGTCATGGTGCGGCAACGCAATGGTATCATACGGAGGAAAGAATAATAAGGCATTAAGCGGTTATTTCTCCTTTGAGCACAGCTTCGTAAAGAACGAGGAGCTGATCGTGGAAATAAGCATGGAAATGAAGCTTAAGTATATTTCATCTCCCCGAAATGAGGATGATCCCGATTCCGTGAACTTCTTCTCGCTTTCAAAGGGTCCCGTAGTTTTTGCTGTCTCCTCCGACATAACGGGCGATGAGATCGGAGGAGATATCCCCATTGATATAAAGCTTTCCGATGATCTTACTGCCGAATATACAAAAGCTTCTGCTGTTGACTGCAATGAATCCTTGAACGTGACCGATAAGAACGGAAAAGAATACAAGCTTGTGGATTACGCATCTGCGGGAAGCAATTGGGATAACGGTGTCAAAGCCGCCGCATGGATAAGGCAGAGAATACTATAACAATATATTTGAACGATTTAGCCTCAGGCTGTCATTAAAGACAGCTTGAGGTATTTTTTTTATCCCACATTTTTCATTTTCAATCTCAGATTGTCTGCGATCATGGCGATAAACTCACTGTTTGTGGGCTTCCCCTTAGTATTCTGTATCGTATATCCAAAGAATGAATTAAGTACATCCACGTCACCTCTGTCCCATGCCACCTCGATAGCATGACGTATCGCTCTTTCCACACGTGACGGTGTAGTTTCAAATCTGCGGGCAACTGCGGGATAGAGAGTTTTGGTAACCTCATTTATGACTTTATTGTCCTTGGCTACCATCATTATTGCAAATCTTATATATTGATATCCCTTGATATGAGCGGGAATGCCTATCTGATGGATTATTCTTGTAACATGGGTCTCAAGGTCGAAATCATCAGCGATCGCTTCAGCACGCTCCTGCTTCTTCGCGGAAACGCATTGTAAAATCTTTTCGGCTAAAATTTCATAATCAAAGGGCTTGATGATACAATTCGACACGCCCGATGCAAAGGCTTCTTCGATAAGTCTTTTATTGGTTATTCCTGTAACAAGAATGAATTTAGGGGCATTGACGTTCAGACGTTTTTTGACTTCGCTGATAAGGGTCTTGCAGTCAAGACCGGAAAACCAAAGATCGAGCAGAACTACATCGGGCTTAAGCTCGGGAATCATATTAAGAGCTGATGCTCCGTTATCACATTCACCGATAATATCTACACCGAGTGATGAAAGATTTTCTTTGCATGTGCTGCGGAATTCGTCACTTGAATCGAGAATGAACACTTTTAATACTTTGTTTTGATACATGATATTTCTCCTTAATAAAAAATGGTAAAAAATAGAAAATTTACAGATTTTGGAAACAATTATATAATAACACAAAATTTTCAAATTTGCAAGGGGTTTGGCAAAAAAATTCGAAAAAAATGTAATTTTTTCTCACTCTCGCCTTTTACGGTGTCCTGATTTCCGTTTACGACAATTCTTGCGGGTTCGATTATATTATATCTTTGCTATCTATCGCAAAATGTCGATTACGGGCGCACGTAAATATTTTTTGCCGTTAGTAAATATTTTCTTCCATGAGCATATACTTTACAGTAGCCGTTAAAATATTTATGAACGAAAAGAGGTAAGAGATGCAGATAGATAAGAATATGCTTGATAAATTAATGAACAGCGATGATGAAGCCTTGAAAAAACAACTTATGCAGATCGCTCTTGCTATGGGGATGGATGAGAGAAAAGCAAAAAGTTTTCTCGAAGATCTTCCGAGGCTTAAGAAAAAAGCCGATGCGATCTCTCAAAATGACTTGGATAAGATCACCTCGGCGATTGATCCCGGTAGGCTCGACGAAATAAAAAGAGCTGCCTCAAAAGCTGTATCTGAGTCAGAGCAAAATACGAAATGATAGGGAAGGGTATTACATATGGACGATTTTTCCGATAAGATATCATCACTGCTTTCGGATCCCGAGAGCATGGGAAAAATATTAAATGCAGTTAAAGCTATAAGCGGAACCGATCAATCTTCACGGAATGAGAAGAATAAAAGTGAAAGCGTGCCGGATATTGTTGAAGCCTTAGCCGGAAATGAGCTTCAAAATGGTGATGCGATCAGGGAAGATAAAAAGAATCCTTTTTCGGCTATTCTTTCTTCTCCCGAGCTTGAAAAGCTTTTCGGAAACGGGAACAAGGAAAGATGTGCTCTTCTCATGTCGATGCGTCCTTTTTTGGAAAGCTCCAAGCGTGATAAAATAGATGAGATAGTTAGAACATTAAAGCTTATAGATATGTTTTACGGTGCAAAGGAGTTTTTGTGATGTATAAAAATGATCTGAAAAGAGGTAATGACGACGTACGAGCACATAATGGCGGAATGAGAAGAGCCCGTGTTTCCCCCACGCCCTTTGAAATAATGCAGATGGAGGCAGCTCGTAACCGTTCGATGATCCCTCATACAAACAGAGCCGATCCATCTTCTCATATAAGGGATAATGGGGTATTGACAGAGGAAATCGATTCCGGAGAAAAAGTTCCTGTCGCATATTTAGATGAAGAAAGTCAATGTACGGAAATTAATGAAACGGAACACATCGAAGATAAACCAAAAGAAATTATAAAGGAATCTAAAATACAAAATGCACCTATAGGCAGAGATGAACTGCTTATAGGCGCACTTTTGGCATTTTTATTGTTTTCCGATGAGGATAATGATATTGTCCTTATAGGGATCTTGATATTTTTGCTTATTTGAATTTAAACTGTACCTGCCTGCTGTAAAGAGCTTCGGGCGTATATACTATAATTACCATATCTATGTCATACGCTTTTACAAAAGAGGAGATTGTTCTCAGACTGTAGAAGCGTATGTCTATTATGTTGAGCTCCTTGAAATTCAGACTCATATAGCAATCGAAGGGAAGGGAGAAGGAATCTTCCACTATAAGCACACGCTTATCGGAGCAGGTGGGATCATCATTTGTTATTTTATTTGAATGATGGTCTCCTCCTATGTACGACGCATACTTGTTGCTTTTGGGATCGGAAAGATCAAGGTACTTTTGATCGATCAGAGCTTCATAATAATTTCCCTTACGCACCATACCGCCGTTCTCGGGAGTACGTCTGTATGTTAAAGATGTGGCGAATTTCGGTGTTACCATGAAGAAATCGTCGTATCCGAGATAATAACGGTTAAGCTCTCTTGTCTGAGATCCAACGTAATAATCGGTGAAAAGCTCAAAGTTGAAATTGCTTCTGTCGGTGTTTCTTCCGTTGGGATCAACGTCTGTCCATCCGTAATCGTTTCGAAGCTTTTCGATACATCCGATATAAGCCTGAAAAGCACTTTCCTCTCTCCAATGGTGGTCGGTGGTGTAAAACCATTTTTCTTCCGGATATTTCTGCTCCTTGAAAAGCTCACGGCAATCTATGTAATCGACCTTGCCGTCGATCATTTCAAGAAAGTTATCAATATTATCGTTACAGTAGTGCTCAACGCCTTCGGGAAGTATGGTGTAGCCCTCAATATACTTTGAAGGTGCCGAAACATATATTATGTCTGCTCCCATAGGGCGAATCTTATTTTCAAGCTCGATAAGATTGTTCGCCATATCGGTTACGTCCACTTTTCCTATGTATGGAACGACCTCACGTGTTGATGTACGTATCGCTTTTGATTTATTTACGATACCTTGATTCTCTACATTCTTTCCCTTGTGAAGATTTGTAACGGGGCGTGACGGGTCGATAAGAAGTATTACGATAGGAGAATCTGTGTTTTCCGAAACGAATTCAGAGGCTGTCATGTCCTTAGAATTCAATATATCAAATGCGTTGACCACACCAACGTTCTGAGAAAGAAATGCAATGGGAGAAAGATCGGAAAGATTGTGAAGAACCGTGATCTTGAGATCCAGAACAGCATTGACTATTTTTATAGCGGGGTGATTCTTCGAAAGCACATAATCGAGACCGTTTTCATTACGAAGCGCTTCGTTCGTGTTTATAACTGCTTCGTTAAAGGTGGCGTAAGACTTGGAAAATGGCTTTTCTCCGCCTGTGTATCTTACCGAAAAGCTTCCGCTTTTTGTGGAAAGAACAGAATACTCCTCTGTTTGATAGGAAACGGCGTCATCTGTTCCTTCCGGGAAAGCTTTAGAGTATTCTCCGGAGAAAGCATCGTTCATAACGATCTTTTCATACTTGCTTTTATCGTTTGCTTTATCCCAAACGGAGGAGGGGACACCGTAAGAGAAGGTGTAAAGCTCGTCCAAAGCCGAAACGAGACGTTCGTATATTTTGAAGCTTCCTTCGGCATTGAATGAACCGTCTGTAATACGAAAGTCGCTTTTTTCAATATTGTCGAAATCCGAGGGGTGAAGGGCATCTATGAAATACTTGTCGAGAGCCTCGGCAATTGCGGCCTCGTATTCGTATGACTTGTCCTCCGATATACCGAATATCTGTGATTTTACGGGCAGTGCCGCGTAAAGAAATGCCTGATTTGCATTGTCGCAGGTGTTATACAGATTGATAAGCTGCTTTTGGATATCCGAAGCATCTCTTTCAGGTGATACATAAAAGTAATTATTGTCTTTTTTTAGATAGTCGCCTTTTGCCATATCGGTGTTGACATCTTCGGGTGTAGTGCAAGAAAATAGCGTCGATACCATTATTAATGTCAAAATAAAGCATACGGCTCTCGCAAAGCGTTTGTTCATGGTGTACTCCTTGAAGTAAAAAAATACTGTGGATGCAGGATACGTCTGCACCCACAGGAATGAGGTGACTATAAAATTATTCTACGATAAACTTTTCGATGTCCTTCATGAGCTCACACTGGCAATCATCTGCATGAATTGTCATCTTGATGGGCTTCATAAGATCAAGGCTGAATATACCCATTATGGACTTAGCGTCAACCACGTATCTGCCGGACTCAAGGTCGATATCGGCATCACACTTTGTAGCCGCATTTACAAAATTACGAACGTCTTCTATTGTGGAAAGCTTTATGTTTACTATTTTCATTTATAAAAACTCCTTTAATGAATTAATAATATTATGGGCAGAAATCAAATAGAAAAAACGAATACTGCCTATGCATTAATATAATACAATGACTGAGGTGATTTGTCAAGAGTATTTTTTACATTTTTTTGAAAATGACACAAAAAAATGTTTTTTGCCCAAGAAGAAAAATCACTTGTGGTATTTTCTTCCGTGGATGATCGTGAACGCTCTGTAGATCTGCTCCGTCAGAACGAGTCTTGCCAACGCATGGGGAAAGGTCATCTTCGAAAAGGAAAGCCTGACGTCGCAAGCCTTCTTCACCTTTTCGGAAAGTCCGTGAGAGCTTCCGATAACGAGAGTCACATCCGCTTGAGAGGAAAGAGAATCATCGATAAGAGAAGCAAATTCCTCCGATGTGTATTGCTTTCCTTCAACGCAAAGTGCAATCTTTCTTCCCATGCCCTTTGTTGAAAGCTTTTCAAGTAAAGCTACGGACTCTTTTTCGAGTGCGGCTTCTATTTCACCGTCGGTGGGATCCTCGGGAGGATTCTGGGGCTTTATGCAGATGTTTTTCACCTTGGCAAAAGCTCCTATCCTTTTTTCAAATTCATTTATGCCGCTTCGTATAAAATCGTCCTTGGGCTCTCCCACGTAAAGAATATTTATATTCGCCATATGAAAGTGCCTCCTTATTGCTTTACGCCCGAGTCCTCAGCGAAGGAGTCGGTGAACTTGCCCGGTTCAAGACAAATGTAATCGCTTACACCCTTTTCCTGCATTGTGACACCGTAAAGAATATCTGCGGCATCCATTGTGCCTCGTCTGTGAGTGATGGCGATAAACTGCATGGAGTCGGAATGATTTCTCATATATTCAGCGTATTTTATAACATTCGCCTCGTCAAGCGCACTTTCTATCTCGTCGAAAATGCAGAAGGGCGATGGATTGATACGAAGAAGAGAGAAATACAAAGCTATGGCTACGAATGCCTGCTCACCGCCGGAAAGAAGTGAAAGGCTCTTTACAAGCTTTCCGGGAGGCTGTATACTTATGTCTATACCGCATGTCAGGATATCGTTTTCGTCGCTCAGCTTGATATCGGCAGTACCTCCTCCGAAAAGCTCAGTGAATATCTCCTTGAAGCATTTTCTGATGCTTTCAAAGGTGATAAGGAACTGCTCTCTCATCGTTTTTTCGAGAGAAGCTATGAGCTTTTCAAGCTCTGTTTGGGATTTGATTATATCCTCATACTGTTCCGTCATAAAAGCATGGCGCTTCTTTAATTCGGTATATTCCTCCAAAGCATCCATGTTTATGCTTCCGAGACGCTTTATCTCATATTTGAGCTCGCTTAACCGTAGCTCGCCGCCCAGCGTATCCGCCTTTTCGGGATCGGGAGTGAAAGCAGCTATATCCTCATCATTCAGCTCATACTCCTCTGCAAAGTATGTTTCCTTTGAAAGATATTCGTCCTCGTTCTTGGATATATCGGATTCAAGGCTGCGGCAAATATCCGTAAGCTTTTCTTTTTCTGCGATATATTTCTTCTCGTCAATACGTGTATTCTGCGCTTTTACCTCACACTCGGAAATCTTTTGCAAAATATCGGAAAGAAGCTTTTTCTTTTCATCAAGCTCTTGTCTGCATATTTCACGTTCCGCTTGCTTTTCTTTTACGGTTGATTTCGCATTTTCTGTTCTGAGAGTAAGATCGTTTATCTGAGAAACGGTATTGTCAAAGCTGCCTTTCAATTCACCGAGATTGTGACGGCACGCTTCAAGCTCGTTTTCGGTATACTCCTTGTCGCTTTTCTTTGCGGCATATATTCCCGTAAGCTTCATATGCTCCGCAATGAGCTTCTCACGGAATCCCCGCTTTTCATCTATGAAATCAAGCAAGGATGCGATATCGCATCTGAGCTTTGAAAGCTTTTTATCCCATTCATCGCTCAACTTTGTGAGGCGTTCCTTTTCCTCTTCACCTGACTGCATATGCAGAGAAAGAGCAGAGTATTCTTTTTTCAGAAGCTCGATACGTGATAATGAATCCTTCTGTCTTTCGGATTCCATCGAAAGGGAGGTATTGAGAGAGATGAGAGCGTTGCGCTTGACATCGCAATCCTTTTCCGCCGCCTTTTCCCTGCGTTCCGCGAGCTCCTTTTTTGCGGATGCGCCCTTGATGGTAGTGTCACATGCGGACAGTTTTTCCTTAAGAGATGATATTTCTGCCTCCGTCTTGGCTATATCGCTGTTTCGTGTAAGTATTCCCGTTTTATTGATGACCTGTCCGCCGGTGAAAGAACCGCCGGAATTAATGACCTGACCGTCAAGGCTTACAACTCTGACGGAGTAGTTGAGTGCCTTTGCTATGGAAGCACAGTCATCGATCGTTTCGGCTATCAAAGTCCGTCCCAAAAGAAAATCGAGAACGGATGTGAATTTCTTATCGCATTTGATAAGCTCCGAGGCGTTACCGATGAATCCCTTCATCCTTTTGACGGATGAAGCATCGAATACCTTTGGGCGTATAGTGGTAAGCGGAAGGAAGGTCGCTCTTCCTGAGCGGGTGCGCTTGAGGAAGTCTATAGCTTCCTTGGCGCTTCTTTCGTCTTCAACAGCCACATTTTGGATACCTGCGCCGAGAGTGGTTTCAATTGCCGTTACATACCTTTCATCGGTGGTGAAGAGCTTCGATACGGGTCCGAAAATGCCCTTTAAACGGCCTTCCTCACTGGCAAGCATAACTTCTTTGACACTGCCCGAAAAGCCCTCAAAAAGCCTCTCCATGCGCATGAGAGTATCTCTTTTTGATACAGCCTCATTAAGTGAAGCTTTTATGCGCTGCCTTTCTTCATATGCTTCGGAAAGAAGCTTTTCGGTTTCTTCGCTCTCTTCCGATGCTTCTGAAAGGAGATCCTTGGCTGTATCGAGAGCATCCTCGGCATCTTCAATGTCTTTTTCAAGCTTTTCTATCTGCTGTGTTCTTTTTTTCGAAGTATCCTCAAGCTCCGATATTTCTGTGCGAAGCTGGGCAGCTCTCGATTCGTTCTGACGTGCCGCACCCTCGCCCTCGCTCTTTATAAGCTCCTGCTGTCTTTTTTTGTCGGCGATCTTTTCGGATTCCTCACGGAGATCGGAAAGCTCGTTTTCTGCTTTTTCGATCTCATCTGCCGTAAGCTCGGAAAGACTGTTCTTTTCCTCAAGCTCTTTTTCAAGCTTTTCGGATTCCTTTGTCAAAGTATCGCATCTTTCGGAAAGCTTTTGGAGATTTGATTCTCCTTCAAGGATACGTCCCGAAAGACTTTCCTTTTCATTCGAAAGCTTTTTCTTTGTAATATCAAAGTGGTAAAGATCGTTTTCCAATACAGATATGGCAGAGGAAAGCTCGTTATCTTTCTCGATAAGCTCGCTCTGTTCTCTGCGGATACCTTCGGCATCGATTGAAAGCTTTTGTCCTTCAACATATAATCTTTCGGATTCATTGGATGACTTTTCAGCCTTTTGCGTCACATCGTCAAGGGCAGCCGATCTTTCGGCTAATGTATCGCGCTTTGATGTGAGAAGCTCGATAAGTTGAGCTCGTCTTACAGCCCACAATGCTGTATCAAGTTCTTTTTTCTCGTCTCTGAGTACGATATACTTCTGTGCTTTTGCGCTTTGTCTTTCCAATGTGGGAAGGCGCTGCGCCATTTCCGTTAAGATATCGTTTACCCGCAGGGCATTTTCCGTGGTCTGTTCTAATTTATTGCGGGCTTCATTTTTTCTGTAGCGGAATTTTGATATTCCCGCCGCTTCCTCGAAAAGCTCTCTGCGTTCTTCGCTTTTTAATGAGATTATTTCCGAGATCCTGCCCTGACCGATAACGGAGTAGCCCTCACGTCCTATTCCCGTATTAAGGAACAGCTCTACTATATCCTTAAGTCTTACTTTTTTTCTGTTAATAAAATACTCGCTTTCGCCCGTTCTGTGCAATCTTCTCGAAACGGAAACCTCCTCGTAGTCGATTTTCATCAGACCGTCGGAGTTATCTATGGTCATTATGACCTCGGCAAATTTTGCGGGTCGGCGCTTTGCACTTCCGTTGAAAATGACATCCTCCATTTTGCCTCCTCGGAGACTTTTGGGAGACATTTCGCCCAATACCCACCGTATGGCATCGGAAATATTACTTTTGCCGCTTCCGTTTGCACCGACGATAACATTCAATCCGCGTCGAAAGCTTATTACTGTTTTATCTGCAAAGGATTTGAACCCTTGCAATTCCAAAGTTTTCAGGTACAACTGTCGCTTCTTCCCCGGCCGTTTGCAATTTTATTTCGCAAAGACCGTATTTTTCTGTAAAGTAATTTTTGTTTGCCTTTTTGTATCCTGCCGCAGGTGAAATGTATTTTGGTGATACATAAAACACAGCGGTCTTTTTCTTTTCATCTTTGACTGTGCCGACATTTTTTGACAAGGCTTCCATTAAAAGCTTTTCCATTCTGTTTCGGCAAGCTCTTGATATAACGTGCTCACCGATAGCTTCATGATAAAAAGAGCCGTCATCTCCGTCGGGACGTCTTACATCCTCATTTGAACAAAGGCCGATGCGGAGAACACGTACATTGTTCTTTGCAAAGACCTCGTATACACGGGATGCTCTCGAAACCGTATCCTCAAGAGAGGATGATATGTATTCGCCCTTTTCCTTCATGGAAAAAAGCTCCGTTCCGGGAAGCACAACCGTGGGATATATTCTTGAGCTTGAGGCACCGCATCGGCATATCAGCTCAGCCGTCATGATCTCATCCTCGGGCGTGGAAGCGGGAAGGGAGGTCATCATCTGTCCCGTAAGCTCAAATCCCGCAGAAACTACTCTCCTCATGGCATCAAGGCTCTGATTTGCCTCATGCCCTCTTTTGGTGATCCGCATGACCTTGTCGGACATGCTCTGTATACCAAGCTCAATATTTTTAACGGGATATTTTCTTAAAATATCGAGTATGTCGTCTCCAACCGCATCGGGGCGTGTGGAAAGACGTATGCTTTCCGCTATTCCTTCATTGACTATTCGCTTTCCCATTTCGAGAAGAGATATCATTCTGTCTCTGTCTATCGCCGTAAAGCTTCCGCCGAAAAATGCTATCTGAGTTTCGTAGTTTTCATCGGGAGAAAAATCCCTGTGTATTTCTTCGTAATATTCCTCCGCACTTTTGGGGACTTGTCCCGTGATGGTTTTCTGATTGCAGAAAACACAGGCGTTGGGACATCCCTCATGAGAAACGAATACGGGAATATTTCTGTGTTTTTTTTGAATTGTTTTCATGATCTTGAAAAATTCCGTTTACCTTTTGTTTCGGAGAAAACAGAACCTAAAAAGCCCAAAGCTTTAGGGTCTACTTATCCTTTTCAAAGAGCCCCCAGATGCTTACCGCACAACCTGCTATCGGAAGTATCGCACTGATTATTGCGTCAAAGTCTTCGTTGATGATAAGTACGCTTTGAAATTCACCTAAGAATATCATATTCATGCTTAAAAATATAAGCATGATACCGAATAATATCTTTTTCATAAAAAAGCTCCTTTCAAATATAAATCAACTCTTGATTTCGAATATAAGTATTACTCTTCACCGAAAAGAGTCAACGCCGCCTTAGCCGCCATCTGCTCCGATTCTCTCTTTGATTTTCCCTTGCCCGTTCCTATCACATTACTGTTAAGTAAAACGGCTGTCTCGAATACCTTATCGTGATCGGGACCCGTTTCACCGATGATGGTGTATTGAAGCTTTTCTCCGGGGCTGTTTTGTACTATCTGCTGCAGCAGACTCTTGTAGTCGCAGAATGAACCCTTCTTGATAAATCCTGTCAATCTGTTCTTTGCGGAATCGAGAATGAACTTCTCTGCAACTGCTTCGCCGCCGTCAAGATACAAGGCGGCTATGAGAGCCTCAAATGCGTCCGAGAGAATGGATTTTCTCTGCCTTCCCGCACTCATTTCCTCGCCTCTGCCGAGAAGCAGGTATTTTCCGTAGTCAAGAGCCGTAGCATATTCAAACAGAGCATCCTCGCACACGCATGCCGCACGTATCCTTGTCATATCTCCCTCGGGATATTCCTCGGGTCTTGAATAAATATATTTTGCTACCGCAAGTGCAAGTACAGAGTCACCCAAAAACTCAAGACGCTCGTTGCATTCGACATTCTTTCCCGTCTTGGGAGAATATTCGTGAGCGTAGGACGAATGTGTCAGTGCCTCGTAATAGATCTCTTTATTTATAAAGGTGTAGGATATTTTTTCCTCAAGCTCCGCCGCAAGACGTCTGAAGGCATGGGGATAATCTTCTGCGGTCATTTTATTTGTACTTGTTTTATCATTTGTACCCATTATATCGTCAAACCTTTCGGATCAATTATTCCTCTTTCTGCGCTTGCTCTTCCTTCATACGGGAGAAGAGAGAGCCTATCTCTGTGCATACTCCGGTAGAGGCATAGCTTACAGCCTGTCTTACCGCAGAAGCAATTGCCTTTTCATCGGAGGAGCCGTGTGCCTTTATCATGGGAGCCCCAACACCCAATATTGGCGCACCGCCGTATTCGGAGGAATCAAGCTTCTTTTTGAGAGCATATACGTTATCTTTAATGAGAAGACCACCCAGCTTTGTTTTGAGTCCGCCGTTTGCTATCTCATTCTTAAGGCTCTTCATAAGGTACATGCCGAAGCCCTCAAGAGTTTTCAGAGCAATATTTCCCGAGAAGCCGTCGCATACGATAATATCGCTTTTTGCATAGGGAATATCACATCCCTCGATGTTTCCGAAGAAATTTATTTCACTGTGCTCCTTCATCATGCGGTGTGCCTCGGCATAATCGGGAGTACCCTTTGTTTCCTCTGCGCCGTTATTGAGAAGACCTACCTTGGGAGAATCCTTTTTCATTACGTTTCTGACATAAAGGCTTCCCATGAGCGCATACTGTGTCAGCTCAACGGGAGTCGCAAGTGTATTCGCACCCGAGTCGAGAAGAAGGACGCCGCTGTCCCCGAATGGAAGTGTAGCGGCTATAACGGCACGCTTTACACCCTTTATGCGTCTAAGTATAAGGCTCGCTCCCACAAGAAGAGCACCTGTACTGCCTGCGCTTATGAGAGCATCGCCCTGTCCCTCCTTGAGAAGTGTGATGGCTCTTCCCATGGATGATTCGCGCTTTGTTTTCATAATGAGCATGGGATCATCCGACATGGTTATCGTATTGTCTCCCGTATCGTATATTTCATATGATACGGATGTGTTTTCTCTTTCAGCTATTTCACGTACTCTTTTTTCGTCGCCCACAAAAAGAAGGGAGATGTTTTCCTTTTCCGCACCCTTAAGAGCGCCTTTTACTATGGCTTCGGGGGCGTTGTCTCCGCCCATGGCATCGATTATCAATTTCATTTCAGCTTAAACCCCATCTGATTCAGGTAACCCTGATCGTCTCTCCAGTTTTCTTTGACCTTTACCCAAAGATTAAGATTTACCTTTGTATTAAAGAAAGCTTCCATATCTTCTCTTGCGTAAGAGCCTATCTTCTTCAGCATCGCACCGTTTTTGCCGATGATTATTCCCTTGTGAGAATCCTTTTCACAGAATATTTCGGCTCTTATATCGATAAGATGTCCCTTTATATCCTTGAAATCCTCGATGATTACCGCCGTACCGTGAGGTACCTCGTCATCGAGAAGACGGAGGATCTTTTCTCTGATTATCTCCTCAGCTATCTTCTTTTCGGGAAGATCGGTTATCATATCGGATGTGAAATACCAGTCACCGGGTGCCATGAAGGGCTCAAGCTCGTCGAATATTATTTCGACACCGTCCCCCGTTGCGGCAGAGATCGGTATTACGGAAGCAAATTCAATGCCTTCTTCCTTTGCAAAGGTGGAGAATACATCTATCGTTGTAAGGATCATTCCTTTTTTGCAATCATCTGTCTTGTTTACTATGAGGATTATATTCTGCTTTTCCTTTTTGAATCTCAGAAGAAGATTCTTTTCCGTCTCGGTTATCTTTCCGTCGGGCTCTGTGAGGAAGAGAACGCAGGAAACGTCGGCAATGGCTGTGCCTATTTCCTTTATCATCATGTCTCCCAGCTTTGTTCTGGGACGGTGGATTCCGGGTGTGTCAAGAAATACGTACTGCTTTTCCTCTTTTGTGAGGATACCGGTTATTCTCGTTCTCGTCGTCTGAGGCTTTTTTGAAACAGCGGCGATCTTTTCGCCCAAAAGCTTATTGAGAAGTGTGCTTTTACCCACGTTGGGAAGACCTACTATGGCTATAAAAGCGGTTTTTGTATCTGTATTTGTTATCATTTGTATTATGAGATCCTTCCGTAAGGAAGAAGATTTCCTTTCTGTTTGTATATATTTTCTTTATGATTTTTTTGTTATTCTTAAACTAATAGAGCATCAGCTCGTCCTTCAAATCTCCCGTTGCTTTCATTGTGAGTATAAGATATACAAATCCGAAGGCTATTCCCGCAAAGGAATATATCGCCCCCATTTCGGGATGTGCATAATTCATTATATTCAACAGTCCCAGCATGAATGCTCCGCATATCATGGTAAGCTTTTCGGGACGGATATCTATATCCACCTTCTCATCGTAAAGCTTTGAAAGGACAAGCATTATTCCCGTAATGCATGCAACCGCAAGACCCTGCTCAAGAAGAGCAAACATCATGGCAAAGGGCTGAACCTTGAATGCATAAGAGAATCCGAAGGAAAGGGAATACACATTGTATAGTCTGTATGCGTACGCTCCCGCGGAAGCAAATATCGAAAGTACGGAAATGAATATAAATGCGTTTACAAGCTTTCCGGGTACTATCTTTTTCAGGTATACGAATATAAATACCGCAAATATAAAGAAGATAAATGTGGGAATGAAATTTATCTTGTCGATATAAAGATCCGTTAAAAAAAAGACGGAGAATTTCAAAAGTGTCAGTATCGATTTTCCCCGCATCTTGATCCAGAGCTTTTCATCGTTGTGATAATCACGCAGGTAGAGCGCATTTACATCTTCGTTGAAGGCACGGTTTGAATCGCAAAGAGAAAAGAATTTCTTGGCGTAAAAGATCGTGTAGAAGAAATAGACCGTCATGATGACAAAGCAGGTCAGAACGGCTACGTTCTTCATAAAGGTAAATTGCTTTAAGTTCGAAAAATGGTCGGCTTCGAATTCATTTACCACATCGGGATGGAATATGGTGAACGCTTCGGGAACCATGACAAGAATATTCTTTATGATAAAGAAGAGCGTCATGTATATCCTTGACGGAGAAGCCTCGGAGATGATCCTATCACCGGCATATCTGTTGGCAAGATATCCGAGACCGCCGTAAAAGCCGTTTACGAAGCTCAGCATCAGGAACCCCTCCGCCGCCGCAAAAATAAAGGTGGCAAGGAGAACATTGCTGTCCCTTTGAGCAGGTGTCTCATGTAAAAACGGCATCGCAAAGGTAAGTGCGAATTTTACAGCCGATACCCATCCGAAAATTTGTATGCTCTTTCTCGCTGTTTCTATTCGCGAATCTACAAGGGACAATTTCAAAAGAGCTCTGAAAATAATTATACATCCGATGAAATCGGGTAGTATGTCAATAATATTTATACACGGGTTCATCAGAAAGACAAGACCCGTAAATACCGACCCTATGGAAAGGGAATCGTTATTCTTTTTTATTTTTTTGTTATCTTTTTTCATATTATCGCTTTTTAAAGTTTCCGTTTTTCAGAAGCTTTACATTACGGTGATTTTTCTGAAACAGGTGAACATAAGATACTCCGTGAAAAGGAGCACCACAACATACAAAAGCCATATTATCATGAATATGACGGAATACACGGCTGTATTTCCGTAAAATACGGGAGTAAGAAGCTTAAGTACGTGATAGATCACGGATATTATATTAGCGGCTCTCAATTGCGAGGCAAGACCCGGAAGAGTTTCTGTATCGAGTGCAATATCTCTTGCGCCCTCAAGCATGAAGAAATGGAATATGAGCATCAATACCACATTGGCATAAGAGAGAGCCTCGTAAATGCTTTTTCCGTTTTCTCCGAGAAAAGACAATGCATTGAAGCCGTAGAGGAGCGTGTATGCGGAGATACCGAGCAAAGCAACTGCGGGAAATGCGGCAATTTTCATTTTCGGTGTGTACAATGAAAGCTTCATGACGCCAAGCGTCATAAGTATCCATCCCGCAATGTCGGGGAAAACATCGAAAAACATAGTATCTGAGCCGATGGTGAAATTACATAGAAAGATGTAACCTGCTGTCATTAAGCCGAAACCCAAGGAAAAGACCTCCTTTATGGGGTGATTTTATTTGTTGAGATCGTATATCTTTGCCAATCCCTCAAAGCAAAGGTTCGACACTGTCTTTACATTACCTCGAAGCAGCGGCGCCACAAGGGAAGCGGATTCGCCCGTTACAAACACAACGGGCTTTTCGCCTTCGAAATAATTTGCGGATATATTTTCAATGAATCCGTCAACAGCGTAAGCATGTGAAAGGACGGCTCCGCAATTCATGGAGTCATATGTGTTCCTTCCGAGGATAAGCTTCGGTGCCTTAAGGGAAATATCGGGAAGAGATCCGGAATATCGGGACAAAGCATCCACGGATAAGGATACACCGGGGATTATTGCCACTCCGCAAAGCTCACCGAGAGAGCTGACGGCAGATACCGTAGTGGCATATTTTATATCAACAACTATAACGGGAAGAGAGCTTCCCCTATCGGCGGATTCCCGCCTTGCCCGGGCAAAAGCGCCCACGGCGCAACAGACGATATCACTACCCAGCTGCTCGTGGTGATCCACCTTAAGATTCAAGCCCGTTTTCATGCCCTGACCGACAAATGACGGAGTGATACCCGTAAGGGATGTCATTATTTTTTTGATCGTATGATTCTCCCTCGGATTGACAGATGATACCACAGCGCCCTTCAGATCGGCAAGGGCGCCTCCCATCATTGCGTTTACGAGAAAAACATATTCGTCAACGCTTCTGTCCGCGGAGGATGAAACGGAAACCTTTTTTACAATATTTCCGTTCGATTCGTTTATTGCGGCAAAATTGAAGTATCGGTTATCTGCGTCAAGAACAAGGATCATAACATTTCCTCTGCGACCGCTTTCGCTTTTTCGGAGAAATCTTTTTTAAGATCGTCTCTGAAAAGGGATGTTTCCGTAAGTCTGAAGGCAAATGCGGATGCTATCCATGTGTTGGTCCAGCCGCTTTCTATGCAGCACGCACCCCAGCCGGAATCGGCACCGCTTGCCCAATAATCCCATTTATCAAAGTCAAAGGCTCTCATCCATGCACCGTCAAGATAAGGATGCTTGTCGCTCTTGACCTGAATGCGGCAAAGAAAATCGAAAAGCTTGTCTCTTGCATTTTTCGTTCTTTCATCCTTCAGAACGAGATATGCCTCATGGAGACCGATGGCAGCCCAGTTTGTTGTATACAAAAGATCGGTTGCGGGGTCTGTGTTGTATTGGATAAGGGGAGCCTCTGTTGTTCCATAAGCAGCGTTGGAGCGGGTGGGAGGATAGTGGCCGAGAGAGCATTCGCCGTACATGTCGTGAACAGCACCGCTTTCGTCCATAAGAGACAGAACAAGGTCTACCATATCGGAGAGCCATCTTCTGTTTTCCTCGTTATCCTCAACTCTCACAAGGAAGGAAAGGGGCAGAAGCATTCTTGTAAGCTCACCGGAAAGGCTGTTTTGCCAGCGCCACTTTTTATATCCTATCTCCATACAGTAGCGTATAGCCTTCTTGGCGCGTACGAAAAGCTCTTCTATGCCGGTGAGGGCGTATATTTCAAGATAAAGCGTCCAAAGGTATGCGGTATAGTGAGGTGTGGGCTCTATAAGATCCTCATTGTAATAATATTCCCATGATCTGTCCTTGAAGTCTCTTTCGGAAAGAGAGCTGTGGCGGAATCCGTTTATACCCGTAGTTCTGAGGTTTGCCAAAGTGCATCTGATTATATCCTCATCGAGAAGAGGGAGAGCTTCATCGGCTTCGCTTCCGATAATACTTCGTGCGGCTATCATGCCGAGAAGTGCTCTTGCGTTGTCATCACCGTAAAAGAGCTTCTGAGTCGTTGTCCAATTCATAAGACCGTACATGGGACTGTCCTTTTCCGAAACGAGGATCGTGCTTTCGGGGAAGAGGATGCTCTTTTTCAAAGTGGAATACTTGAGAATTGATATGGAATCGAGCTTTGAAACGGGATTCTTTGTAACAAGATAGTCGAGAGCGGTAAGCATGGTCGCTTCGCCCACGCAGTCGGGACGTATTACGGAATGGGATGTCTGATCGCCCTTATAGTCTATTTCGGAGGAGAAGCCTTCTATTACGCTTTTTGCATCGTATGTACCCGTTATACACGTTTTTGTAAACCATTCCGAGCATTTTTCGAATGCCTTGCTGTATGCATCGGCGGGAAGAGCATCGTCTCTGTCATATGCGGGACGGACATCATACTTTACGGAAATTTCCGTGCTTACTCCCGTAAGGTACGATATGACCTTTGATATAACGTCTCTCCATGATTTTTTGGGAGCGTATCTTGCCTTCGCGAATACGGAAAGGGAAGAGGTGCATATTACAGCCTTCTTGTACTTTTCATGAATGAAAAGGAAGGGATGAGAGGGTGTCTCGCTTTCGTTTATGGGATAAGCCGCCTTGTCGTATCCGGCTACTCGTACGGTGGATATAAGAACGTTTTCAAGAGAAACGTCCGCATGTCTGAAAAAGCATGTATTGGCAGACATGATGCGCTCATCGGAAAGCTCTTCTCCGAAGAAATCTCCTCTTACTACCTGTCTTTCCTTTGATGCTGTGGTAACGCTTCCGAGTTCGTAACCGTAAAGCTCTGACGGATACTCAATGAAAACGGAAAGCTCCTTTTTACTTACCTTTTCAAAGAATGCTGCATCAAATATGCGGTCTGTTATTCTTGGATAATTTTCATCTATGAAGAGAATGGTATCGCCCTTTTTTGCACATGCAAGTGCATCCTCGGTGTTGTATTCAAATATAATTTCAGACGCATCTTTTCCGAAAATAAGATCAATCTCGCCCAATGCGGAAAGCTTACTTTCTGAGATACCCGATATGATAAGATCGTTCATTTTAAAACCTCTGTGTAAACATATGTTTTTATAAGGACATAAAGCCCCCACTTTAAAAATATACATCTTTTATTTTATCACGTTTTGGGTGATATGTCAATGAATATTTTTTGATATATTAACATATATTGAAAAAACGGTGCCGCAAAAGTCACAGCGGACTTATTTATGATAAAAGGAGTTACCGCATATGCCATTGGAACTTATTATGAGCTTTCTGAACGGCTTTTATTTTCTGTATCTTCGTGTAATGTCGGGAGGAATGTTTCCTCCCGTGCTTTCAGCAAAGGAGGAGGTTGAATATTTCAGACGGTGTAAAGAGGGGGACGAGGAAGCAAGAAGCATTCTTATTGAGCACAACCTCCGTCTTGTGGCGCATATAATAAAAAAATACTACACTTCGTATAAGGATCAGGAAGATCTTATGTCGATAGGTACCATTGGTCTGATAAAAGCGATAGATACTTTCGATGCTTCAAACGGCGCACGCTTTGCCACATATGCGGGAAAGTGTCTGCAAAATGAGATACTCATGTATTTCCGCAGTCAGAAAAAAATAGCCTGTGAAACCTCCATAAATGAGGCTCTCGAATTTGATAAGGACGGAAATCCTCTTACATATCTTGATATAATCGCCGTAGATGATGACATGGTGGAAAAACTGGATATAAAAATGAAAAGCGAACTTGCGAGAAAAGCGATTGAAGAATGCCTTACGGAAAGAGAAAAAGCGATAATAGATATGCGATACGGATTATCACGTCCCGGAAAGCCCTTGCCGCAAAGGGAGATAGCAGAAAAGCTGGAAATTTCAAGAAGCTATGTATCGCGCATAGAGAAAAGCGCATTGGATAAAATAAGGGAATATATGACTTCGGGAGCTGTGGGAAAAGAAAAAAGTAGGAATAAAATGTGAAAAAAACAAAAAAATCTTTTAAACCCTCTTGTAATTCTTGCTCAATCGTGATAAAATAATAGGGAATGATAATTTTTCCAATCAGGAGGACAATTAAATGTCAGTAAAAGTTGCTATTAACGGTTTTGGCCGTATAGGCCGTCTCGCTTTCAGACAGATGTTTGAAGCTGAAGGTTATGAAGTTGTTGCTATAAACGACCTTACAAGCCCCAAGATGCTCGCTCATCTTCTCAAGTACGATTCCACACAGGGAAGATATGACAAGCACACTGTAGAAGCAGGCGAATCTTCCATCACCGTTGACGGAAAAGAAATAGTTATATACGCAGAAAAAGATGCTGTTAACCTTCCTTGGGCTAAGCACGATGTAGACGTAGTTCTCGAGTGCACAGGCTTCTATACATCCAAGGACAAGGCTATGGCTCACATCACAGCAGGTGCCAAGAAAGTTGTTATCTCTGCTCCCGCAGGCAACGACCTTCCCACAATAGTTTACTCCGTAAACGAAAAGACACTTACACCCGATGACAAGATCATCTCCGCTGCTTCCTGCACAACAAACTGCCTCGCTCCCATGGCTGATACTCTTAACAAGTATGCTCCCATCCAGAGCGGTATCATGTCTACCATCCACGCTTACACAGGCGACCAGATGCCTCTCGACGGTCCTCAGAGAAAGGGTGACCTCCGCCGTTCCAGAGCTGCTGCTATCAATATAGTTCCCAACTCCACAGGCGCTGCTAAGGCTATCGGTCTCGTTATCCCCGAGCTCAACAAGAAGCTCATCGGATCTGCTCAGAGAGTTCCCGTTCCCACAGGTTCCACAACTATCCTCGTTGCAGTTGTTAAGGGCGAAAACGTTACAGTTGAAGGTATCAACGCTGCTATGAAGGCTGCTTCTTCCGCATCCTTCGGTTACACAGAAGAAGAGATCGTTTCCTCCGATATCATCGGTATAACATACGGTTCTCTCTTTGATGCAACTCAGACAATGGTTACAGATATGGGCAACGGCCTCTATCAGGTACAGGTAGTTTCTTGGTACGACAATGAAAACTCCTATACAAGCCAGATGGTAAGAACTATTAAGTATTTCGCAGAGCTCAACTAATTCTGATTTTTTGAATTTGTAAGCAACTTGTTGCGGCATTCTCCTTTGGGGAATGCCGCAATTGTTATATCTGAAAAGGATCGATTTGTAATGGACAAAGCTTTGAATTACAGGATGGATCTTTCATGGATGAAATTTGAATTTTCACCGTGCAGCGCCTCCTTTGATAAAAGGGAATATGAATGCGACAGGGATTTTGTCCGTCATACCCATGATTTTTCCCAACTGATATATTGCTTCAAGGGCAGGGTGATACATACTGTAGGAGATACACGTTACGAATGTATATCGGGAGAAGCGGTTATTATCCCTCCCGGGATATTCCATGAGTTTTCCGTCGAAAAGGGAAGTATCGTCGGTTATCTCAATACTTCTTATAATGCATTTACCGAAGAAACAGTAAAAAAATATCCCGCAGCGGTAATTCTCGGGATATTTCCGCGTGATACTTCTTTAATGGGGGGGTGCGATCCTTCCTTATAAATTGTCATTTGCAGGTGAAGAACAAGAGGCAGAGCGTATTTTTGATGAGCTGTCCTCGAGAATATCGGAAAAGTCGGTAAGAACAGAGGATATACTTTTCTTAACGGAAAAGGTTTTATCGTTGGTTTTTCCCGTCTTAGATACAATTATAAAAAAAGCCGTAAAAATATTCGACATGAGGATCAAGCCGGTGATATCGGCAATGGAATATCTTAATACCCATTATGCCAAAAAAGTACGGTGCGAAGATATTTTACGTGAAATACTTCTGTGCAGTACGGATTTTTACGAATACTTCAGATCGTTTATTCATACAACATATTCATTATACCTTCAGACGGTACGTGTAAGCCGTGCCCACCGTGCGATTGCATTTACTCCGTATTCGCTTTCGTATATAGCAAATATGTGCGGATTCGGAGACAATACTTATATGACAAAATGCTATAAAAAGCACAAAGGATATACTCCTACCGAAGAGCGCATGCGGATGAATATATCAAAGCCGGAGTATTCACATTTGCGTGTATCCCATGACTTTTTCGATCTTCCGGAGGATACGGATAGAAAGTAGCAAAAAAATAAGGCTGTTGCATCAATGTGCAGCAGCCTCGGTTATGTTACGGGGAATAATTCTTTATTATGTCCATGATATCGCATCTGTATATATTCCCGTCAAGAACGCTTCCGTCGGGACTAAAGGATATACAGCGCACATCAAGCGGATCCTCCTTATAAGGATCAACGGGAAATGTATCGGAAAAGTATTCTGAAAGATATTTTTTCGCATTTCCTTCGGGAAAAACGATATTTCCTTCGTTTGCCGAAATTCCCATATCCTTGAAATCTTCAAGTATCTCACGGGCCTTTTTATTGAACGAATTGTCATCTGATATACTTACAAGCCAAGCGGGCTGAATACGTATGGGAACAGCGTGACGCTTTACCTCCAAAGCAAAGACTTTTACCGTATCAAGAGGGATAGTCTCCTGATGAAATGCATCTGCCGAAAGAAGCAGATCGTTTACTCCGCATTCCGAAATGAGCTTCACTGTTTCCGATATCTTTTCGGGATCTCTTGAAAAATATCCGTTTGTTATAAGCTGGCGCTTCGGAATATTCATTCTCACCGCTTCATTCATTATTGCATATACCGCATCGGGATAAAGAAGCGGTTCTCCTCCGAATGTCATAACGGTTTTGATGCTATATTCCGTTGCTATCTTCCGCACCGCATCCGAAGCGGCTTGCGGATCGATCCGCTCTCCGTGGGATGTGTGATCCCCCTCGGAGCAATGCTTGCATCTGCCCGTACAGGCGTATGTGACTGCAAATTCTATTTTTTGAAGATTTTTAAGATATGTATTCATTATAAATTGTATTCAGCTTCTATATTGATGCCTTCCTTGGGAGAGCAGTATATGGAAGCTATCTCTTTTTCGGGATACGGATTCTTATACGCTGTTTTATATACAAGCTCTCCGTTTCTTGAAATGGGATAAGAAGCACCGAGAACCTCGGTATGAGATGTTGCCTTGGATTCGGAATCATCTCTTCTCTTTGAAGGGTCTCCAAGGCGTGAGCGTATATTGTATCCGTAGATTATGGGAAGCTCGGCAGTAGTACCGTCCGTGTATGTGACGATATGATAACCTATGAGCCAATCCTCGGGAACGATAAAGTATCCGTCGTAGAATGATTTATAAGGACGCTCAAGGTCGGTGGTGTGTATGATCTCGATAACGCTGTCACCGAGAGATTCGATATGTTTTTTATAAAGCTCCTTTTTAACCTCTTCTATCACTTCGTCACTTTCGGGAGTATCATAGGTACTGCTCCAGAATATACGTGCAGTTCCCGTTAGGTTGTAATTCTGACCGTTTCTCTGCATATACTCAGGCTCAAATGCACCCCAATTGCTGACAAATCCGCCTTCGATGTTTTCCGAACGCTTGCGGTAATCCTTGGACCTTACAGCCTGGAAATTACCGTATATGAGCCTATATCCCAGATCTATAAGATCCTGCTCCGCCTTCCGATCGCAAAGTGACCAATACCAATGGAGTATAGTCACATCACGGGGGATCTTACCCACACATCCGAAAAGCCTCGGAACGTCCCATGCAGGCTCTCCCGTACCGCCGAATCCTCGTAGCACACCCTTTTCGGGAAGATATATGTTGTCGAACAGCTTTTCTCCCCACATTATAGTATGTATATTCTTTGCTTTGAGATGATCGTTTATCTTGATTATGTCGCCTACATAAAGGTCAACGGGATCCTTTCCCTTGCATTTATCACATTTTGCGAGAGTGTAGCATTCGTCATGACCGATATTTATGTATTCGGGTTCAAATACATCCGCCACTTCGTCCAATACGTCGAACACGAGCTCATATGTTCTCGGATCGGAGGGACAATAAGTGTCGGGATAAGTATCCTCCTTGCGTTCGTTCAATTCTCGGTGGGCTCTTACAAGATAGTCGCAATGACTGAGTGTGGGAACCTCGGGAATAACGGAGAATCCTCTTTCCTTGCAATACGCCAGAAGCTCCCGCATTTCGTCTTGAGTGATGTATCCTGCACCTCCGTTTGCGGAATGGATGGAGTTCTTCTGCCAGCCTTTATGAGTCTCTTTTTGTATCCTGCGGCTTTCATATGGACTTCTTTGGACCTCTTCGCAGTATTTTACCCATTCCTCGTTTATCTCGGGGTGTCGCTTATATTCCATTGCACCGCCCACCTCGATAATGAGAGAGTTGTATTTGTAGTAAACAAGCATATCCACCACATCCTTGAAAGCACCGAAGGAATCCCTGCCGGGGGTGAATACTCTGTATCCGCGGAGACTCTTGTCGGGGTAGTCAAAGAGAAGCATGTTGCGGATGTTACCACTTTCAATAAGCTGTGCCAATGTGGATACTCCGTAAATAAGACCGCGTAAAGAAGCACCGTGAATATAGATCCCATCTTCACAGATCTTTACGGCATACGCTTCGTTATTGTCGGAATAGCATTCTCCGATCTGTTCTTTTATACTTTCGGGGAAACCGTTTTTTAAGTAAACAGGAAGCTCCTTGCCATTATTTTTACATTTACTTACGATCTTACGGGCATATTTTGCCGCGTAATTCTCTTCTTCGGCTATAACTTCCGAGCTTGATGACAGAGAGAACGGCTCTCCCAATGTATCTATATATCTGAATTCGAAAAACATACGTTCAAGTGTCATAAAAGTTTTGTTCCTTTACTGTGATAAGTCCATTATAATGTTTTGAAGCATATTTGTCAATATAAAGACTTTACGTTTCTTTTAATTTGTTTTGCATTTTATTCAAATTAGAATACAAATGTCTTTCAATGTGAATTTTGGAGTGTAATGTTGAATTTTTATATTCTGTTGTTGACAAGTGTCCCCATGTGTAATATAATAAAAGTACGCAAGAAATGATGGGGGTACAAATATGCTTATAAATAAATATTCCTCGGACTGTAATATTTTGGATAGCGGTTCGGTCATAACCTACGGCGCTGATTCCGATGTAAGATTTGATGTAATATGCGATGAATCTTTTGCATTTTCCGTAGTGATACGATTTGAAAAGGAAAACAGTGATCTCAGTGAGATCAGAAGAAGTACGGAAGGGAATACGATAATATATACTTGTATCAATTTTCGCAGTAATGTCGGTGTAGGCACATCCGTGCCTCTTGAATTGGCAACGTATAACGGTAAAAGAATATATATCAATTTCTGGATATACGATCTTGGTCAGGTAGTTTTAAGAAAAGTGGAATATACCTTGTATCAGGAAATGTAATAGAAAAAATAAAAGACTTGTACTTTTGGATCTTGATCCTATGTACAAGTCTGAAATTTTTATATTACTCAAGAATATTACTTGTGATGTAGTCAACTCCCCAGGAGGAAAGTCTTTCCGCATCATCCTTGTTGTCAACTGTCCAGCAATTGATCTTGATGCCCGCATTGTGCATAGCTTCAACATTTTCCTTTGTGAGAGCTGTGTGTCTTACGTCAACATCGAATTTGTCTGCGATCACCTTTTCGATTATTTCATCCGTGACCTCGGAGAAAAGGAATTGCACGGACTGATCTGGAACGATGCTTCTTACCTTTACAAGGTTATCGTATTTGAAGGAAATGAATGTAACATTTTCGAGATAATCATATTCCTTTATTATGTCGATGAAACGCTGTGTTTCTTCATCGGTAAATGCAGATTTCAATTCAAGAACACAATGCTTTTCATACTTCTTGCAAAGCTTTATGTAATTGTTCAAGGAGCAGGGACGGATATCGGCTCTATCCTTTTTGCCATCCTTATCGAACAATCTGATGCTCTCGAGAGTGGAAAGCGTAACTTCCTCAACGAGAATGTTTTCGCCGCCGATTCTCTTTAAATTCCCGTCGTGGTTTACAACGAAATTTCCGTCTGCCGTTTTGTAAATGTCTGTTTCGATTCCGTAATAGGAACGGTTGCCTGCGGCGATAAATGCCGCATTTGTATTTTCGGGTTCGATTCCGGAAAGACCTCTGTGGGCAACTACAAGGGTGTTTCCTTTTTCAAATTTTATCGTATTCAAGGTTTTTATCTCCTTATGCTTTATTGCGGTATAGGCATATGCTTATTATAGCATAAATTTATATGAGTGTAAAGATTTTGGAAATAATTTTCATGTTCTTTTTATTGACTTATATAAAGCTTTGTGATATCCTATTATCATAACTTTGGAGAAGTAAGATTATGAAAAGAACAAAACTCGAACTGAGTCGTGAAAACATATTATTCCCCGCGGAATTTGCGGAATTTACAAATAGTTGCGATATATATGACAGCAGTTGCTCAACGGAAGCACGTGTATTCTTCATTGATAAAGACGGCGGTTATTACTTGAAATGCTCCGGAAAAGGAGCATTGGAAAAGGAAGCTTTGATGGCGGAATACTTTGCATCGAAAAAGCTGACCTCGGAATTTATGGGATATGTAAGCTGTGAAAAGGATTGGATGATGACAAGAAAGGTCAACGGCGAGGACGGAACACATGCACAATATCTTTCCGAACCCGAAAAGCTTTGCGATCTTTATGCTCTTTCCTTAAGAGAATTGCATGAGACAGATCATTCCGATTGCCCGATTCAAAACAGAACTGCCGATTATCTTGAAAGCGCCCGCAGAGGATATGAAGAAGGAAAATTTGATACCCGATTGTTTTCCGAGCCTTTTTTCAAGGACGGAAACGAAGCTTGGGAATACCTCACCTCACATTCGAAAATGCTTAAATGCGATACACTCATTCACGGAGATTATTGTCTGCCGAATATTATTTTCGAAGGCGGGAAGAGAAGCGGATTTATAGACCTTGGAAACGGAGGCGTGGGCGACAGGCATATTGACATATTTTGGGGTGTATGGAGTCTTTGGTTCAATCTGAAAACGGATAAATATACCGACAGATTCTTTGATGCTTACGGAAGAGACAAAACAGACCCTGACGTTCTTAAGGTGATAGCAAGCGCCGAGGTCTTCGGTTGACGAAAGGAAAATTACATGAGATATACGCATATTATATGGGATTTCAACGGAACTATATTGGATGATGTGGAAACGGGAATAAAAAGCGTCAATAAGCTTCTCAGCGACAGAAATCTTCCCGTTATCCCCTCGGTGGAATCGTACCGTAAGGTCTTCGGTTTTCCCATTATAGATTATTACAGAAAATTGGGCTTTGATTTCGACAAAGAGCCGTATGAGGTGATAGCACCCTTATGGGTCAACGAGTACCTTGAAAACGTGAAAAGCGCAAAAGTGTTTCCCGATGTGAAAAGGACAATAGACCTTTTTGCAAGCCGCGGTATGGTGCAGATCGTTCTTTCCGCAACGGAAAGGGAAATGCTTATAAAACAGCTTAACGATCTCGGATTGGCTGATCGCTTTGACGATGTTCTGGGACTTGACAATATCCATGCGGAAAGCAAGGTGGCGCTTGCAAAGGAATGGTTTTCGAATGTAAAAAATGCCGTTCCCGTAATGATAGGCGACACTACTCATGATGTGCAGACCGCTGATGCCATCGGCGCCGATTGTATCCTTGTCGCCCGCGGACACCAATCATATGAAACATTAAAAGAATGCTGCGATAAGGTAGTAATGGACCTTGACGAAGCTGTAAAGCTGATAATATAAAAAGAAGGGTGGTTTGTTAAATGAGTTACAGGAATTTGGTAAGTCTTTTTCTTTCGCTGTGTCTCCTTATTTGTATGACCTCTTGCGGAAAAGAAGAAAAGATCACGGGCAAAACGGATGAAAATGTGTTTACCGAAGCTCAGGGATCGACGGAGAACGAAGATACTGCCGATGAAACGGCGGTAAGCACGGAAGAGGAAAAAACAGAAGACACTACTACCGGGGAAAAGAATACCGAGGATGTTTATGAATTCAGCTTTCTTTCTCCGGAAAAGTCATTTTTCACATACTTCGAATGGGCGGACGGACTTGACGGTGCATTGGTGCACAGCACACATTCGTTTGTGAAATTGAATAAGACAGATGCTGAGAATTATCCCGAGATGGCGAAGCTGCTCAGCGATAATGCGGTCATGCAGGAAAAGGCAATGCTTGAGGAATTTGACAATCTGGTCAGTATCGCAGGCGATGAATTTGAAAAGAATAAACAAAGCTTTGATACTTACGTTTCGTCGTTGAATGTTCTTGTGCGCCGTGCAGACAGTATAGCCGTAAGCTTATTGTGGGATTCCTATTCCGATTACGGCAATATAGAGAATTACAGAGTGTTCCACGGAAGCAATTACGATACGAAAAGCGGTAAAGAGCTTCGCCTTACAGATGTGGTAAAGTCTGTGAACAACGATCTCGCAAAGGCTGTAGAGAAGGAGCTTCTCAGCCATACATGGACAGGCGAGCTTAAATCGAAGGATGCGGTGGAAAATTTCTTTGCCGAGGCTCCCTATGATATCAGTAATTGGACAGTCGATTATAACGGCGTCACCTTTTACTTTGCTCCCGGAGAGCTTTGCAACGAGGGAATGATGACGGCAACAGTTTCCTTTTCCGAGTATCCCGAGTTGTTTCATGAGAAATATATGAATGTTCCCAAGGAATACGCCGTAGAGCTGCCTCAAGATATATCCTTCTTTACCGAATTGGATGATGACGGTGCTTTGGATCAGATATCAGTATCGGGTGCATACGATGAAGAGCGAAACAAATATACAGACCACGGTGTGTATACCGATAAGGACGGAAACAGTTGTATCGATGACTGCTTTGCCTATGACCTGCATCCTTATTACGTCAGATCTGAAGGCGGAAACTATATTTATTTGTTCCGACAGGATTTTGAAGAGGGTGTTCGTCTGATGAGTCTGGTCGTATATAAGCTGAATGAGGACGGTACTGTCGTAAATGCGGGAGAAGCCGATATGAGTCCCGCTCAATACGGTGATAATATATTCCTTGTTCTCAACGATCCCGAAAACTTTATTCTTGATGATATAGGAAACGAAACGGAAAAAGCATCCTTCCGCATAGGCGGTGACGGTATACCCGTAAAGAAATAACAGATTAATAAGAAAAAGCCTGTCTCAACAAAATGAGGCAGGCTTGATGTTTACGGAAGTGTTTTATTATATAAAATATTGAAAAGCTGTTGCGATAAGGTAGTAATGGACCTTGACGAAGCGGTGAGGGTGATAGTGGGATGAAAATGTTAGGGTAAAAGAAAAGACTTGTACTTTTCGGATAGTGCGTCCGAGGTACAAGTCTTTTGCTTAAATATTTGCGTTATTAATTAAAAAATATCTTTAAACTGAAAAATAAAATATACTATTAGTACATAATAAAATCATCAAACTGAGGATTTGCTACATACTCGCCTTTTTTATTGATGAGTCCTAACTTACCACCAACTTCCACTATTGCAAGTCCGTTTTCAGCAAAAACACCGGCATCATCAAACTGAGGATTGATTACGTACGCTCCTTTTTCATTAATGTAACCATACTTTCCATCAACTGCCACATTTGCAAGTCCGTTTTCAGCAAAAACACCGGCATCATCAAACTGAGGATTGATTACGTACGCTCCCTTTTCATTAATGTAACCATACTTTCCATCAACTGCCACATTTGCAAGTCCGTTTTCAGCAAAAAAACCGGCATAGTCAAACTGAGGATTAATTACGTATTCTCCTTTTTTATTTATATATCCCCACTTACTGTCAACTCCTACTATAGCAAGTCCGTTTTTACTAAAACCATTGGCATAATCAAACTGAGGATTGATCACATACTCTCCTTTTTTGTTGATGTATCCCCACTTTCCACCAACTTCTTTTACAGCAGCAAGTCCGTTTTCACTAAAACCATAGACATAATCAAACTGAGGATTGATCACATACTTTCCTTTTTCATTGATGTATCCCCGCTTACCGTCAACTTCTACTATAGCAAGTCCGTTTTCACTAAAACTATAGGCAAAATCAAACTGAAGATTGATTACATACTTTCCTTTTTCATTGATGTATCCTCCCTTACCGTCAACTCCTGCTATAGCAAGTCCGTTTTTACCAAAATTATCGGCATAATCAAACTGAGGATTGATCACATACTCTCCTTTTTTGTTGATGAATCCCCACTTTCCACCAACTTCTTTTACAGCAGCAAGTCCGTTTTCACCAAAACTATAGGCAAAATCAAACTGAGGATTTATTACATACTCCCCCTTTTCATTGATGTATCCATATTTGTCACCTAATTCAACACAAAGTAATCCTTGGCTAAAAAGGTTAAATTCAGAAGAATCATCACTTTCATTGCAGCCTGTGAAAAGCAGCATCGCCAACATATTAAATATTAATAAAATCACAGTTAATCGTTTCATGACATTTACATACCTTTCTTTGTAACTCATTTTATATTACTAAACGTTCATTTTAAATCTCTAACTTTTTTTCATTTTAAACAGCCAAAAAGTACAGTCTAATAAACACAATTTTAAAATATATTACTTCCAACCGAGTTTATAGAGTAACTCTGTTAACTCTTCGATATATCTTTTTGCTTTCAGATCATCTAATTCGGGATTCGGTTCGAATTGTTCGAAATCCAAAGAACGTTGCGAATAATCCGTATTCCAAAAGTGTTTACAGATTTCCCATATTCGAGTTTCATCATCGTTGCATAACTCTGTAGAAAGCTTTCTGCGCTTCTCATAGTTTTCATTTGAATATATTCTTCTGAATATTTTTTTGAGATCTGAAAGCGTATTCTCATTCATTCTATTCGTTTCCTTTGATTCTATTTGCTTGATTGCGTTATACCTTTTTCAATAAGTGTACTTTTTGACAAAAGTCCCTTCACAATCCCAAAAAGTGCAAAACTTTGTTTTTTTATCGACTTTTTTCGAAAAAAGGCTTGCTCTTCCCATATTTTAATGCTATAATTAGGTAAGAAAATTAACTGTAAAAAAGCACACTTTCTGACAGATTCTCTCTTCACGATAAAGAATAATATCCCTGCCTCAAATGCAAATAAATTGCAAATGAAGCAGGGATTTATATTTTTTGTAAATTCCGTTTTTATTCCTTTGTCAATTCATCCTTCCAATAATGTCCTATAGCCGAAATAAGCTTCATTACCCCGGTATGCAGAGGCTTCGGGAAAACGCGGAAGATGCGGATGGTCTCAAAGGAGAGAACGCCGTCAAAGCCTATTTCCTTCAAGCCGTCGATGAAGCCCTGCCAATCACATACGTGAGAAGATGTAGTGGAAAGATATGTATAGGGTATCATATGAAGGTCTTCACTTCCGTTATTGTCGTGGATATGAAGTATCGTAAGGCGTGAGCCTAACTGCTTTATATATTCCTTTACATTTCTGCCGGTAAGATTCGTATGACCTATATCAAGACAGAAACCGAAATATTCTCCGCCCGCTTCTTCGTTGAGCATATCGAGCATACGGCATGCATCATAAGAGTTGGAAAGTCTTCCTTCGATCATTCTGCCGGGACGGCGGTTGAATATATTTTCAAGACAGATCTTTACACCCTTGTACTTTTTTATTACGGGAACAAGGTTTCTGTAGAAATTTGCGGTTATTTCCCATTCCTCTTCGGATGTCTCTCCTGCAATGGGATGAACTACCACAGCACTGCAATCAAGAAATTCCGCTACCGCAAAGCACTTATCGAGAGCCATAAAAATATAATCGTTTACTTCATCAAGACCTTTGAAATAGGGCGGAAAGGGAGCGTGCATCTGATTGATCTCCACATCGTATTTTTTCGATGCGTTTTTCAGAGGGGTGAAATAGTCAAGAAGCTCTTCCGTGGTTTTGTCGAATATGGATGGAAATACTCCTTCCTTTGACAGTTTTGAACCGCTGAGAAATGTGTCTATATTGAAATCCACCGCATCAAAACCGCAATCCTTTATATATGCAAAGGAACTGTCGGGATCTTCGCTGTTATACCAGCCTGCCGATTGTACGCCTATTTTTATCATATTTTTTCTCCGTGAAATTATATTCTGTGAAACAGTATGAGAATATTATAATTCTTCCGACGGAAAAAGTCAACCCGTTTTTTTAAACGATTCCGTAAGCTCCCGTCAACGGATCACGGAATATATTGATATGAGGCGTCAAAAACGTGAATATAAAAAATGATAATGCGATGATAAGCAATATGCATTGTGAAACGAAGGGGGATATCCGATAGCTTTTGTTTTTCTTCAATGCCTTTGCTTCGGTAAGAAAGGCTATAGCTGCCGCAATATAAAAGAACGATATGTTGAGCCAATCGGGCGACGTACCTATTATTCCGTTATAACCGTAAAATAAAAGAGGGATGGATAAAAGTCCCGTAAGTATCCCCGTAAGCTTTCTGCTCCAAAAGCTTTCGTCGCTTTTGAAAAAAAGACTTTGAAAAAGACCGAAAAACAGCATGGGGAAGAAGATAAGCTTCATATGTTCCCATGTGGATTCGTTTACTCCCGATATAAACGCTGCAAAAACGTTTTCACCGCTCCATTCATAAAGAAAATGGAGTATCGTTCCTAAAAATGATGTGACGGCAAAGCCGAGAAGCTGCCAAGGTACTTTTCTTGATTCCATATATTTTCTATTCTCCCGAAATTTAACTTAAGCGGATTAAAAACCCCCGCTTTTATAATCTATGCGGGATAAACGAAAATATTCACTTATATTTAAAACGAATCTATGTATTATTTAGCTTATTCGTCAAAAAAATCAACAAACCATTTTAATCCACACACTTTGATACCTGGAATTAAATCGTCATTGTTATAGAGTGCCGTAAGTGTTGCTCCATCTGCTTTGCTGACTGATTTTGGAGCAGGATTCAAAATTATATATTTTTGATGATTATTATTTGATGCCTCAAATTCTATTTTATATTTTCGGACAGTGTATACACTATCTGTGGCACTAATGTAGGTAGGTCTGGGGGCTTTCGGGCTTCCTACATAAACAGCTCTTCTTTCAATAATTAATTCCAATGACTTGTTATCAATATTGAAATGATATCGTACTCGGCGAAATGGAGTTGTGATAACAGAAATATCTATTGTTTTATTTGAAACTTGCAAAGAAATATCCGACTTACCATCATGCTTGAAAATAGATGTCATTGGATTACGACAATATTGCATACTACCATTATGCTTTTTAATTAGTTTACGTATCTTTCTTAAAAGATAAAATCTTTTAAGAATTAAATGAAGATATTGAAAAAATATAATAATGGCAGTCAGCAAGAGTATCC
>SVTV01000040.1 GCA_015063605.1 Oscillospiraceae bacterium | reverse complement strand
AACGATTTGCCACAATCTTTACAGATATACTTTTGAGTGCCGTCTTTTCTTTTGCCGTTGCGAACAACGTGAGTAGCACCACAAACAGGGCAAACGCGACCATTAGCAAATCTTTCTTTTGTAACAAACTCTTCAATACTTATGGATTTTGTAAAAGTTTTGCTCAAAAGGATTGTTTTAAGACGCTCTTGGTCGGCGGGGCTTAACTTATCGATTTTATCTAAAATATCTTTAATAGCAGACATTGAAATCAACTCCTATGTTTTTATCTACTATTATTATAGCATATTTTTATGAAAAAATCAACCATTTAGTGTGACATAGCCTTTTTTTATATTTTAAATTTGCTTGTCAAACCATTTACGTTTATAATATAACAAGTGCCATAATACCGATAAATGACACGATAACGGCGCATATCTCACGCTTTGACGGCTTTTGATTCGTAATTGCGGCAATTATCGTGGATACTATCACCGTTCCTCCCGTAACAAAGGGATATTGCACCGATGCGGGAAGCACCGCCAGCGCGAGCAGAAGCAGATAATTTCCCACCTTGCTGAATGCTCCGTAGCCGATCATTGATAAGACCGAAGACATCGTTTGCTTTTTAACATTGCTTTTTAGGAAGATCAGAGCAACAGCCGATATCACTATGGTGATTACCGTGATCCATATGGAATAAAGAGCTTCATTCGTTTTGGGAAATTCGGAATTCTGATATATCTTCGATAACACTCCCGACATTCCGTTCAGAACGAATACTCCTCCGTATAAAAAGATGCTTCTCTTTCCGTCGCCCTTCTTGACAGTAAGCCAAAGCGCCGCAATGTTCAATATTACACACACGATTATGGCAAGCGTCAGAGGCTCACCGAAAAACATGATGCCCGCAAAGAAGGGAAGCATCATTCCGCCGAGCATGGCAAAAAGAGAAAACAGCGACAGATTTACCTTGTTCAACGCCTTCAGAGAAAAGACCGTGAATAATATGTTGTTTATCGCCGCCGCAAACGCCATTAATAACGTGAACGGAGTGATCGAAAAGGAAAGTCCGTTGAAAAACAGCAGGAATACAAGTCCCGCAAGTCCCGAAAATAGATTGAATTTGAAAGTTGCTTCCGTACCGTTTCCGTTTTCTGCCTGGTATCTGTCATTGCAGAAGAACATCAGACCGAAAAGAATAACGGACAGAGTGAGCATGCCGTAATACATTGGTTTTATGTCGGCGCCTTAAGCGCCATCTCCTTGATATGTTGCCTTTATTATAGCATGAAATCATCTCAGTTGCAATATATAATCTGATTCGGCAACAAAGTATTGCGTTTGCAAATTCTCACAGTAATGTGTTTCTTTGTTTCTTTTTCGTGGCATTTTCTTTTCTTCTGAATACTCTGTTAACGGCAACACTTTGCTAAAATACGAAAGGTTGAAAAGATATGAACGAGTATATAAGATTAAACGAGCTTCTGCCGGGAGAAGGGGCGGAGATAAAATATATGAAAAACAGCGTAAGTATCAGGAGGAGACTTTATGATCTGGGCTTTTTCGAGGGAGGGCGGGTCAAATGCATCGGAGCAAGCCCTCTCGGAGATCCCCGCGCCTACCTAATAAGAGATACAGTCATAGCACTGAGAAACAAGGATTGCGGCGAAATAACTGTGCGCCGTACAAATTAAGCGAAGTAAATGGGGCTTACAAAAGCTTCTGTCGGCAAATGTGCGGCGGAAAAGGGTATCAAGAATGTAAAAAGAAAAGGGAATGAAAAGATCATAGCACTTGCGGGAAATCCAAATGTTGGAAAAAGTACAGTTTTCAACGCTCTTACGGGCTTGGATCAGCATACGGGAAACTGGTCGGGCAAGACGGTGACAAATGCGATAGGGCATTTCAAGGGTGAAAACGGGGAAGAATACTGTATAGCCGACATCCCCGGCACATATTCACTTTATCCCGTGTCCGCAGAGGAGGAAACGGCTTGCGAAATGATATGTTTTGGCAAAAGTGATATTACAGCAGTTGTCTGTGATGCATCATGTCTTGAAAGAAATCTTTCACTCGTTTTGCAGATATCCGAAATTAGCAGAAATATAATAGTGGTGTTGAACCTAATGGATGAAGCCGAACGAAAAGGCATAAGGATCGATCTTGAATATTTGGAGGACTCGTTGGGGCTTCCTGTCATTCCCGTCACGGCGAAAAAGAAGAAAAGTCTTTTAGCTCTCGTGAAGGCTTTTGGTGAGGGCGAAAAGCTTTTTGAAGGAAGAAAAACAATACATATGGAATACGGAGAGGACATAGAAAGAGAAATAACGCTTCTTGAAAATATGATAAAGCCTTCCGAAAATGACTGTAATATCCCTTACCGTTGGATCTCCTTGAAGCTTCTGGAAAATGATGAAAGGCTCCTTGAAATGATATCCGAAAATTACGGCTTTGATATACTATCGGAAAAAGCAAGAGAAACAGCCTCGGAAAGCAGAAAAAGAATACTTAAAAGAGATGACGGCGAAACGATAAGAGAGACGTTAGTGTCATGTGTTATGAAAAAAGCTTCCGATATATGCCAAAATGCCGTGAAGAGGGAGAAAGAGAAAGGAGCCGTAATTCAAACAAAGCTTGAAAAGCTTTTTACGGGAAAATACACATCCTTTCCCGTTATGATACTGTTTCTTATGCTTATCCTTTGGATAACCGTAACGGGAGCGAATATAATATCCGATGCCTTGGGTAAGGTATTATTCGGTATAGAGCCATATCTGAAGGAGTTTTTCGTGTATTTACACATACCCCGCTTTATTTCCGCACCTCTTATCGACGGCGTTTATCACGTTCTTGCGTGGGTAGTTTCTGTAATGCTACCCCCGATGGCAATATTCTTCCCTCTGTTTTCTCTTCTTGAGGATATAGGATATCTGCCGCGGTTAGCGTATGTTCTCGACCGTCCCTTTTGCAGATGCGGAACCTGCGGTAAGCAGGCACTGACTATGTGCATGGGATTCGGATGCAATGCGGCGGGAGTCGTCGGTTGCAGGATAATAGATTCACCTCGTGAAAGAATACTTGCGATCCTCACAAACAGCTTTATGATATGTAATGGCAGATTTCCGATACTTATCGCACTTGCTTCAATATTTTTCTGTGGAACTGACAGATCTCAAAGCGTTCTTTCATCATTCGTTTCCGCGGGAGTGCTCACCGTTTTTATTCTCTTGGGGATATGCGTAACTTTTTTGGTCACTAAAATTTTATCCGTGACTCTGCTTAAGGGAATACCCTCGTCTTTCACCTTGGAACTTCCCTCATTCAGAATGCCGGATATTGGCAGTGTTGTGGTAAGATCAGTTTTTGACAGAACGATATTCGTTTTGGGAAGAGCCGCAGCAGCTGCCGCACCCGCAGGACTTATAATATGGCTTGCAGGAAATATAACCCTTCGGGATATGACGTTACTTGAAATATCAGCACGTTTTTTCGACCCATTGGGAAATCTTCTCGGAATGGACGGAGTTATGTTGATCTCCTTTATCCTCGGATTCTCCGCTAATGAAACGGTGATCCCGATAGCTGTAATGGCATATACCTCCGGCGGTATTCTTACCGAGGCAGGAAATACGGCTGCTCTTGCCGATATACTGATATCAAACGGTTGGACTTGGATCACGGCTGTGTGTGTTATGATATTTACTGTTATGCATTGGCCCTGTTCCACTACACTAATAACCGCGTACAAGGAAACGAAAAGCATAAAATGGACACTGCTTTCATTTGCAGTTCCCACATTGTGCGGTATCATTTTCTGTGCATTTATCAATGTTCTTTTAACAATAATTACAAGTGTGATAAATTAAAGCATTGTGAAGGATCGGAGAAAAACTTATACCGTTTATTTCATAAAATGAATATTTGTGACGGAAGAGCGTAATATATAAATCCGAAGGCAGTTTCTTGAATGAAAAAGGCGTAACATGTATTGACTTGAAAATTTAAACTGATATAATTAAAGCAGTTCTGAAAAAAGAACGGACTATTAAGATACGGAGACAATAAATGAAAGAAGTAAAAACACCGAAAAAGCCTTTGATCTTCTATTATGTCATTGTGTTCTGCATTATAATCTTTTTAAACTCTTTTATTATGCCATTTTTTATGCAGAGGCAGATAAAAGAGACAGATTACGGAACCTTCATGACCATGACGGCAAATAAGGAGATCGGAGAGGTTCAGATACAGGATAACAGAATACTGTTTACGGATAAGGAAGGAAAGAATATTTACGAAACGGGTATCGTTGATGATCCGGGACTTGTTGAAAGGCTTTACGATTCGGGAGCGGTATTCGCAGGCGATATAATAGAGGAGGCTTCTCCTCTTATAAGCTTTATTTTAAGCTGGGTGCTTCCCATTGCCATATTTACGCTTATGGGACAGCTTCTCACCAAAAAGCTTATGAACAGAGCGGGTGGCGGAAACTCCATGATGTTCAACATGGGAAAGAGCAATGCCAAAATATATGTAAAATCCTCCGACGGTATAAAATTCAGCGATGTTGCGGGTGAGGACGAGGCAAAGGAAAACCTTGCCGAAATAGTTGACTACCTTCACGATCCGAAGAAATATACGGAAATAGGCGCTTCAATGCCTAAAGGCATACTCCTTGTAGGCCCTCCCGGTACAGGTAAGACCATGCTTGCAAAGGCTGTCGCAGGTGAAGCGAATGTGCCGTTTTTCTCTATGTCGGGTTCTGAATTTGTTGAAATGTTCGTCGGTATGGGTGCTTCCAAGGTGCGGGATCTTTTCAAGCAGGCAAAGGAAAAGGCTCCCTGTATAGTATTTATAGACGAAATTGATGCCATCGGTAAAAAACGTGATTCCAAATTCGGAGGAAACGATGAAAGAGAGCAGACGCTCAATCAGCTTCTAACGGAAATGGACGGATTTGAAGGCAACAGCGGAGTAATGATACTTGCGGCAACAAACCGCCCCGAATCCCTCGATGCGGCGCTTACACGTCCCGGACGATTCGACAGACGTGTTCCCGTTGAGCTTCCCGACCTGAAGGGCAGAGAAGCTATACTTCGCGTACACGCAAAGAAGATAAAAACGAATACGGATATAGATTACGAAAGAATTGCAAGAATGGCTTCAGGTGCATCGGGTGCAGAACTTGCCAATATCGTAAATGAAGCGGCGTTGAGAGCCGTAAGAAACGGAAGAAAGACCGTATCGCAAGCCGATATGGAAGAAAGCATCGAGGTCGTAATAGCAGGATATCAGAAAAAGAACGCTATTCTCACCGACAAGGAAAAGCTTATCGTTGCATATCATGAGATCGGACACGCCCTTGTGGCGGCTATGCAGAAGGGTTCGGCTCCTGTTCAGAAGATAACAATAGTACCGAGGACCTCGGGCGCATTGGGTTATACGATGCAGGTGGACGAAGGAAACCATTATCTCATGACAAAGGAAGAGATAGAAAACAAGATCGCCACATATACCGCGGGAAGAGCTTGCGAGGAGCTTGTTTTCGGCTCGATCACGACCGGTGCATCTAACGATATAGAGCAAGCTACAAAGCTTGCCCGCTCTATGGTGACACGCTTCGGTATGAGCGAGGAGTTCGGAATGGTGGCTCTTGAAACTCTTTCAAATCAGTATCTCGGCGGTGATACATCACTTGCCTGCTCGGCGGATACCCAGAAGGAGATCGATAAGCAGGTGATAGACCTTATAGCAAAGCAGTATAATAAGGCGATGGAGCTGCTTCGCGGTAACAGAGCAAAGCTTGACCTCCTTGCAAAGGAGCTTTACGAAAAAGAGACCATAACAGGCGATGAGTTTATGGAAATATTGAACGGATAAAAAAATCGGCAGATTTTGGCTAAAAACCAATTTCTGCCGAAAAATTATTGTTCTCACATCGCCGTTATCTCAACAAGATATGTTGAGAAAAGCGTCATATCAATATATGTACCGAAGGTGTCGGATGCGAAGATCTCTTCCTTTACAAGCTCGCAGTCTCTTTCTCCGTCTACGCAATAGAAGGAGACCTTAACGCCGTTTTCACTTTTCACGGAGGAAAAGTCAAGCTTTACCCGCTTTGCGGGGGAGGAATCGTTATCATTGAAATAGGAAAGCATAAGAGCATATCCGTTTTCGCCCTTTGCGGCTGCTGCCCATATATCTCTCGTTTCTTCGGGTTCATCGGATTCTACTTTAACCGAGGTGCCGAGTGTGTAGAGCTTATTGAACATATAGAAGGGATAATAGCCCTTCAGACAGTCACATACAAAGTCTGTGGAAAACATACCGTTCATACCGCAGGGACGAGCATCGTAATACATGAGATGATCGAGAGGTTCATACTGACTCATAAGCTGTGTGCAGGCTATAAATGATGAGCCCTTAAGAGATTTTTCCATGCGTAGAGTGTAGAGCCAATCGTCACCGATCCATCCCTTTACGTAATTCCATTCATTGAGAATGCTTTCTGCATCGTGGTAACCGCTTACATCCATTATTTCCTTCCATTGACGAATGACCTTCTGCATTACTTGTATGCTGTTGGAATACTTATGCCACGAGAAAAAGTCAATGGGAACGCTTCTCTTTTTCATTTCATCTAAGAATTCCAATCCCCATTGCATATTTCCCGCTACGGCGGGACCGCCTATCTTAAGGTGAGGGAAGCAATTCTTGAGGTGCTTTGCCGCAATTTCATATAGATTGAAAAACTCTGCCTTTGTACCGCCCCAGCAACGCTTATGCACCGAATCATCGGGATCGAGATCTGCCTCGTTCCATATCTCCCAATACTCGATATCCATATTGAAGCCGTCAGCCCAGCCCTCTGTATAGTGTCTGATTATATGCTCACATATCACAGCCCACTTTTTGAAATCCTTCGGGGGAAGAGTGTTGTATTTCTTTTTCCAATGTTCAATTTTTGAGCCGAGACGGTAAAACACCTTTGTTCCGGAAAACTCAATGACCTTGAGATATTCGTCGGTCAAAACGAAATCATATGATGCGGGATCGTACGGATCGTTGTCAAAGTTTGTAAATATGTTATTTACGTCAATGCAATGCTCTCCGCCGTATGTTGCAAAAAACGATGCATCGTGTGTACGGGCAAAGGGGATGCCTGCGGCGCGGTATGCATCCATATTTGTTATACGTTGGTCGGTAGCAAATTTATATACGGGACCGTTGTTTACGGAATGCATCGGCTTGATCTTGCCGCTTATCTGTGAAAAATCCGCTGATATTCTTACCATGACAGTATGCTCCTTATTTATTGTTTATCTTTATCTCTTTGTAGACCTCGCTTTTTGCCATGCCTCTGTCCTTGGCTACGGCTTTCATGGCATCCATATCCGACATTCCCTCGGAGGCATAATGGGAGTAATGCTCAAGAATAGTCATTTCGCTCCAGAATTCGTTATCCTTCTTTTTTTCGGGAGCGCCCTCTATGACGAGAACAAATTCGCCTCTCGGCTCTACCGTCTTGTAATATTCCACAGCGCCCGAAAGAGTGGTGCGGATGACCTCTTCGTTTATCTTTGTTATTTCACGAACGATGGAAAGGCGTCTGTCTCCAAGGTAATTCAGCATTGCATCAAGTGTGTTTCGCAGATGGTGGGGCGCTTCGTAAAAAATCAAGGTACGCATTTCATCGGCAACCTCAAGAAGGCGGGCTCTCTTTTCCGCCTTTGCGCTGGAAAGGAAGCCTTCAAAAACGAATCTTCCCGTGAAAAGCCCCGATACTGCCAATGCGGATATTGCGGCGCAGGGGCCGGGAACGGAATATACATTTACTCCCGCTTCGGCGCAAAGCCTTACAAGATCCTCTCCCGGATCGGATATTGCGGGAGTGCCCGCATCACTGACAAGAGCACAACACTCGCCGTTTTTCAATCTTTCGACTATTTCGGGACCTCTGATGTGCTTATTATTTTCGTAATAGCTTACAAGAGGTCTTTTTATCTCAAATCTTGCGCACAACTTCATGGTCACACGGGTGTCTTCTGCGGCAATGAAATCCACATCGGACAGTACGGATATGGCTCTCGGGGATAAATCTCCGAGATTTCCGATGGGTGTGGCAACTATATAAAGAGCGCCGGGTACAACTTCGTTCATATCTTTGACTACCTTTAATTATTATTGATTTCCGTTTCTTTTTGGGGATAAAGCAGATCACGTGTCAGATATATGAGATAGAGAGCGGAGGCTTTTATAATTGCCTTTATGCTTTTGCTTCTCACAGCACGCAGCAAGGAGCTTTTCGGAACAACTCTCCTCGGTGACGGCTTTCCTCTGAAAAGCCTGCTTCTATTTTCGAAAAAGCTATTTTTCAGCTCATCGTAGGAGGGAAGAAGCCCGTCTCTGTTATCATTTTCGACTAAAGTGAGACCGTTGCCCAATTCCTTTTTAAAATGTGCATCGCTTCCTGCGGTGATCTTTGATGAAAGCTTTTCCGCAAGCCTTGCGGCACGAGTATTCGATAAAGCGTGCTTGTATCCCGCACGACCATTGAAGGCTTCAATAAAGTCAAAAATTTCGGGTGAAAGCCTCGGCTCCTTATCCGAAGACAGATGCTCGTAAGGATGGGCAAGCACTGTATAGCCTCCCGATTCCTTAACAAAGCTTATATATTCTTCGGCATTTCCGAAGGCTTGAGGCACGTTCTCATCCCCGTCAATGAATATTCCGAGGACATGAGAGCCTTCAAAGGCATACTCACCGCCTCCGATAAGATAAAATGCGTTTTTGCATGGTTTTGACGGATTTATCTCGATGCCGAGCTCCTTGTCAAGTCCCGATGAAATTGCCTTTTCCTTAAGCTTTTCGGATGTTATTATTTTATTGTGATCGCACACCGCAAAGCCGTTTATGCCTAAAGATACGGCACGTCTTATAAGTGAAGAAATATCGTTATTTGAATCGGGGGATGCATCTGTGTGAATATGCATATCGAGAATGACGCCGGAAGGAGCACCCTTTGGGTGGGGAAAATTCATTTTTTTCATTGTAAGGTTACTTTTTCTCTTCTTTGTAATGCTCCGCTATCTTCTTGCGGCAATTATCGAGATATACGAAAAAGGGTTTGGGGTCATCAAGATCGAATATGCCGTCGGAAACGGCGGGGTCGGCGATCGAACCGAAAGCGTGAAGACCGAGGGCTGTGCTTCCGCTCTTGATATAATCAACACCTGCGAGAATATCGTTTACTGCAAAGCTCATCATCTTTCCGCGCTTATAATGTGTATCCGGTACGGAGAATGATGCGCCTCTTGCGGCAAGCACGTAATCCGAAATAAATGAGCTGCCCGATTTTACGCAAAGAGGGAAGCTTCCCCATATACGGGTATTTACTTCAAGAAATGCAAAGTGACCGTCATCGCTTCCGCGGAATTCCACCATGGCGATTCCCGTGTAACCGATAGCCTTAAGAAGCTTTACGGCACCGTTGGCAAGGTTCTGGCTGAACATGGACACACAGCAGGATGAGGGACCGCCGCTTACGGGATACTCCCTTACTCTCTTATGGCAGAAAATATTCACGGGCTCGGAGTTTTTATCCATGACTACGCATACGCCTATACCGATATCGCCCGCATATTCCTGAACGATTGGCGCCTTGCCCGTCAATTCAAGATACTTTTCGTAAGAATTAGCAATTTCTTCCTCGTCAAAGGCTATATCATATCTTTCCGAAGCTCCCATGCCGTAAGCCTCGCCGAAAACGGGCTTAACATAAACGGGATATCTTATTCTGTTTGTGAGAGGATCGCCCGATTCGTTTACGGGGATCATACGGGGGATCCTTATCCCCGACTCTTCAGCCGCTTCGGACATTTTTTCCTTGTCGTTTGCCGTTTCGAGAACATCCTTATCGGGAACGATAAAGTCTGCGTATTCCGAAAACTCATCCTTGTATTCGGCAAGTAATCTTACGGTCTTGAGACCGATGGGAATTATAACGGGCTTTTCCTCTGATTCGGGAGTGCATACAAATTTGCAAAGCTCTGCAAGCTCCTTGCGGTACTCATCGGTGTCCTTCGGCATGAACCGTGCCATAACACAGTACTTCGAATGGAATGCGGGAGGATTCGTTCCTTCCTCTGCACAGAGTATTATATCCTCGCCGCTTTGTGCCAAAGCTTCTATCATTGAAACGCATGATCTGTATTGAGCATCTGTAATTATTATCATATATTTGTAACCGTTCCTTTCACAGCGTTAAATATTCAAAAATATTCTTAAGAATTATGCTTCTTCTTGACAAATCTTAAGTATGGATTTATAATTGTATAGGGTGGGAAAAAACTATTTTTTCTTCGTATCCGGTCTTGCCTTCGGCTTTGAAAAGCTCTTCTGTACGGTCTTTCCTTTTTTGCCCGATCTTGCGGACGGATGCACCGAACGGGGAAGCTCCATCATTTTTCTTTGCTGAGCCTTTTCCTCGGGAGTTTTTGCAACGTATACCTTTTTCATGGTGAAGGGATCAAGACCGGTGTAGAACATACACGTGGATGCCGTTGACGGCGTCGGATAGAAATCCTGCATCTGCTCCGGGGAATATCCCCATGTCTTTATGTAGTCACGAAGCTCTGCGGCGCTTTCAAGAGTACTTCCCGGGTGGCTTGACATAACGTAGGGAACGAGATATTGATCCAATCCGTAAGAAGCGCACAGCTTGAAATACTTTTCCTTGAAGCTTTCGAAAACGGATATGGGAGGCTTTCCCATCAATGCAAGTACATTGTCGCTGCAATGCTCGGGGGCAACCTTAAGTTGTCCGCTTACATGATCCTTAACCAGCTTTCTGAAAAATTTCTCTCCCGTTTTCTTGTCGTACATTATGTAATCGAATCGTATTCCCGAGCGGATAAATACCTTTTTCACTCCGGGAACATTTTCCGCTTTTTTCAGAAGATCAATATATTCGCTGTGATCGAATTTAAGATTCTTACACGGCGTCGGTGTCAGACATCTTCTGTTTTTGCATACACCGTGAGTCTTCTGCTTTTCGCATGAAGGGTATCGGAAATTGGCTGTGGGACCTCCTATATCATGAATGTATCCCTTGAAATCGGGAAGGGTGGTCAAAAGCTTTATTTCACTTATTACCGATTCAACGGATCTTGATGATACCTCACGTCCCTGATGGAACGATAATGCACAGAAAGCGCATCCACCGAAGCATCCTCTGTTGTGAGTTACGGAGAACTTCACCTCGGTAAGTGCGGGGATACCGCCGTCTTTTTCATACATGGGATGGTATTCTCTTGTATATGGGAGAGAATATACCTTGTCAAGCTCTTCTCTCGTTAACGGAGGAAGGGGAGGATTCTGAACGAGAAGACGGTTGGCATATTTTTCTATAAGCCTTTTTCCCGTTCTTGAGCATACATTCCGGTATTGAAGTCTGAAGGATTCGGCATATGCTTTTTTGTCGGTCTTTATCTCTTCATAATTTCCGAGGAAAACGTCATCCTCTTTTATTTCAAAGCTGTCTTCTCTGACGGCGAATACAGTCTGAGGCTCTGAATGGATCTTTCCCACAGGAACACCCTTATCAAGAAGCTTTGCAAGATGAACGACCGTCTTTTCTCCCATTCCATACATGAGGATGTCTGCTCTTGAATCGAGAAGAACGCTTCTTCTTACTGAATCCGACCAGTAATCGTAATGGGAAAATCGCCTCAGCGACGCTTCAATGCCGCCTATGAGTACGGGAACGTCGCCGTATGCCTCTCTTATTCTGTTGCAGTATACGATGACAGCTCTGTCGGGGCGGAGCTTTGTCTTTCCTCCGGGAGAGTAGTAATCATACCCTCTGCGCTTCTTTTCAACGGTAAAATGAGCTACCATTGAATCTATATTACCTGCCGATACGAGAAATCCGAGACGGGGGCGTCCAAACCTTTTGAAATCCTCGCAATCCGTAAACTTAGGCTGAGGGAGTATCGCCACGGTGAAGCCCTCGCTTTCAAGAACTCTTGAAATTATTGCGGCGCCGAAGCTGGGGTGATCCACATATGCATCACCGCATACGTATACAAAGTCGGGAACGTCACATCCGAGAGCATGTACCTCTTCAGCGGTCACGGGCAAAAATTTGTCGCCCTTACGGCAATTATATTTAAAATCGTTGGTGTTTTCGTTATTCATAATAAATTATTTAAATTTTAATCCGTTTTGTTATTAATACATCTATTATATCACAAAGGAGGTCGATTAGTCAATGGAAGATTTCGTTCATCTTCATCTTCATACAGAATACAGTCTGCTTGATGGTGCCTGTCATATAAAGCGTCTTTTTGCAAAGGCGAATATGCTCGGTCAGAGTGCTGTTGCCATTACGGATCACGGCGTTCTTTACGGTGCTGTGGAGTTTTACAAGACCGCAAAGGAATACGGGATAAAGCCCGTAATAGGCTGTGAGGTATACGTGGCATCACGTACGCGCTTTGACAGAGACCACATGCTTGACCGTGAGAACTACCACCTTATCCTCCTTTGCGAGAATATGACAGGATATAAGAACCTTATAAAGCTTGTTTCGTTGGGATTTACCGAAGGCTTTTATTCAAAGCCGAGAGTGGATGAGGAGCTTCTCGGAAAGTACCATGAGGGACTCATCGCATTGTCGGCGTGTATAGCGGGAAGAATACCCTCTCTCATACTGGAGGGTGAATTTGATGCCGCTAAGGAATACGCACTTAAGATGCGTGATATTTTCGGAGAAGATAACTTCTTTCTTGAAATCCAGAACCACGGCATACAGGATCAGCTCAAAATTATAAACGGTCTTACAAATATTTCAAAGACGACCGGAATACCTCTCGTTGCCACAAATGATGTTCATTACGTAAACCGTGAGGATGCGGGAAGCCAGCAGGTGTTGATGTGCATACAGACAAATACCGCTCTCAACGATGATAATAAAATAGAATTTGAAACGGAAGAGTATTACTTCAAATCTGCGCAGGAAATGACGATGGCTTTCCCCGGTCATAAGTCTGCTCTTGAAAACACCGTAAAGATTGCCGAAAGATGCAATGTGGATTTCGAATTCGATAAACGCTTTCTCCCGGGATTTACCCCTCCGGACGGAAGTACGCCCTATGAGTATCTCAGAACACTTTTTATCAAGGGCTTGGCGAAAAGACTTAAGGCGGAAAATATACCCTCGGAAAAATGGGAAGCATATAAAAAACGCCTTGAATATGAGCTTTCGGTTATTGCCGAAATGGGTTTCTGCGAGTATTTTCTCATAGTAAACGATTTTGTATCCTTTGCCAAAAACAGCGGTATATATGTAGGTCCCGGACGAGGATCCGGAGCGGGAAGCCTCGGCGCCTGGTGTCTCGGAATAACCGATGTGGATCCGATCAAATACGGTCTTATTTTTGAACGCTTCCTAAATCCCGAAAGAGTAAGTATGCCGGATTTCGATATCGATTTCTGCTACGAAAGACGCCACGAGGTCATCGAATACGTGACCTCAAAGTACGGCGAGGATCATGTGGCTCAGATAATTACCTTCAATACCATGGCTGCACGTGCCGTTGTAAGAGACGTGGGACGTGTTCTCGGTCTGCCGTATGCACAGGTGGATGAAGCCGCAAAGCTCATAGGACGTGATTTCAATATCACTCTTGAAAGGGCATTGAAGGAAAACGCCAAGTTCAAGGCTTTGTATGATTCCTCTCCCGATATCAAAAGGATGGTGGATATCGCAAAGGATCTTGAAGGAATGCCGAGACACGCTTCCATCCATGCGGCGGGTGTCGTCATAACGGAGGAGCCCGTTATGGAATATGTTCCTTTGGCTGTCAATACGGGATCTGTTGTGACGCAATTCCCAATGAATACAATAGCCGATCTGGGACTACTTAAAATAGATTTTCTCGGTCTCAGATATCTTACTGTATTGAAGGATGCTGTTGAGCTTGTCAGAAAGAGGATACCCGATTTTTCCCTTGACAAAATATCCATAGACGATAAAGAGACGTATGAAATGCTTTCCAAAGGGAACACGGCGGGCGTATTTCAGCTTGAATCCGCAGGTATGACAAATCTGATAATACAGCTTGCTCCCGAGAATATCGAGGATATTACGGCGGCAATAGCTCTTTACAGACCCGGACCCATGGAATCCATACCGCGTTTTCTTGAAAACAGAAAAAACAGAGAAAGTATAAAATACAAGGTCAAAGAGCTTGAAGACATTCTTAAGGTCACAAACGGCTGTATAGTTTATCAAGAGCAGGTAATGGAGATATTCAGAAGCCTTGCGGGATATTCCTACGGCAGAGCCGACCTTATAAGAAGAGCCATGAGCAAGAAAAAGCACGCAGAAATGGATAAGGAGCGCACAAGCTTCATATACGGAGAGCCCGATGTGCGTTATGCTTCGGTAAATGATACCGTCCTCATCGACGGTTGCGTGAGAAGAGGCATAAATGAAGAGACGGCGGGAGAGATATTTGATGAGATGTCGGACTTTGCAAATTATGCCTTCAATAAATCTCACGCCTGTGCCTACAGCTTTGTTACCTTTTATACCGCGTATCTGAAGTGTAAATTCCCCAAGGAATACCTTGCGGCGAGAATGAATGCGGCTCTTATCGACGGAAAGCTTGCATATTACGCACAGGAATGTGCACGTCTCGGAATAAAAACGCTTCCACCCGATATCAACGAAAGCTTCGGAGGCTTTGTTCCTTGTGATGAAGGAATGAGATTCGGTCTTTCGGGGATCAAGAATGTGGGTGTCAGCTTTATTAACGATATATTCAATGAAAGAAGCGGAAGGCCCTTCGCAAGCTTTTCCGACTTCATTAACAGAATGGCGCCTGTTGGTCTCAATAAGAGAATGGTGGAATCTCTCTGCATGGCGGGAGCATTTGATTCCTTCGGTATAGAGAGAAACAGACTTATCGCTGTAATCGACAATGCCATTGAATCAGTTTCTGCCGCAAAGCGCCGTAATGTAAGCGGTCAGCTGGATATCTTTTCTCAGGGCGGCGATACCCTTGAAGGAAACGGGCTTATCGATATCGAATATCCCGAGCTTCCTCCCATGACGGAAAAGGAAAGGCTTCTCATGGAAAAGGAGATATGCGGGCTGTATTTATCCGGTCATCCGTTGAGCGGCTACGACATACCTCATTCCGTCGTCAATATAGGTGACATCGTCACATCGGAGGGAGATATGGTGTCCTTCGACGACGGCGATAATGTTACCGTGTCGGGAATAATAAGCGGAGCTAAGGTGCGGACTGCGAAAAGCGGCGGTAAATATGCCTTTGCGGATATTGAGGATATGACGGGGCGCATGGAGCTTATCATATTTGATAAGGTGCTTTCAAAATATGAAAATGTTCTTTTGACCGATAAAGCCGTTCTTGTCAACGGCGACATTTCCGTCAAGGAAGACGAAATGAAGCTTGTTGTAAAGGCTATGAAATTCGCTCCCGAAAAGGGAAGCGGTGCGGATCTTAACGCCGATCCTTTCCCGAAAACAGAGAAAGCAAATACGGGTAATTACCGCAGCAAGACACCCGATGCGGTGCAAAGCGGCGGAAAGTGTGACGCGAATCGGGATTTTTCCGCAAAAAACAGCGAATTAATCGTAAAAATTTCATCTGCGAAAAAATTATACTTGCGTTTCCCGTCAAAAGGTGGTAAAATAGAGAAGAGAGTTCTCGCTCTTCTCGGTATCTTCGAAGGAAACACGGAGGTCTACGTTTTTTATAACGATGAAAGAAAGCTTTTCCGTCTTTCCGGGTTGAATTGTTCTCTGCCTCATGCGGCGTCGAATGAGCTTATAAGACTTATGGGAGAAGAGAATATTGAATTCAGATAGAGGACTTTACGCTTTTTGAAGTAAGGGTAAAGTCTGAAAAAATTCAGATCTGTACGAAAGGCACGGTCATAAATATGTTCAATAAAAAAAGGAAAGCAGAAAAGACTCACACTTATCCGCTGTGTAAGCCAGTCTGCACGGTGCTTTATCCGTTTTGTAAGGTGCTGTTCTATGCAGCGGTAATTCTTATAGCTCTTTTACTTGTTCTGATGTTTATCGTATTTCTTATGAATACATCGGTGGACGAAATGCTTTTACCGCCCTTTATGCATAAGATAGCGGATGATGCGGGCGTTACAACTGCATATGAGATTTTCCTCGGTAACGGCGTCAAGGTATTGAGACCTGCCGCCATGATAACCGCGGGAGATATAAAGACGGTCATATATGCGGGAATAATCCTCCTTGTGGGTGGGCTTCTCATCATTGCACCCGCATCGAAATTTGTGGGCGCTTTGGCAAAGAATATAAAGGACGGCAAGTATCTCGATGAGAAAAACGGCAGACTTGTAATGTATACGGGACTGACGGTCCTTGTGGGAAATCCGTTTATTCTTTTTGTAAGCAGATTTTATAATTATTACCTCATAAAGACCTTCCTCAAGGAAGCTTCGGACGAGATAAGCTTAGCTTTGGGATTTGATGTGTACGGAATGATATTCGGCGCATTGATACTCCTTTTCGGCTTGATATACGCAAAGACTCTTTACGCTTTACACACAAATGAGGTGAAAGCGGAGGACAGTACGGAAAAAGCTGTCGTTCCCGAGAATCCGTGACCAAGATGAGCGGTTTTGAATAAAGCGCCGAAACAAGAAAATTCGAAAGGCATAATAGTTAATGGAAAAAAAGAAGAAACCCTTCAATCCTGTAAAGGTATTGGGAACCGTTGCAGCCACCTTGCTGAAGTATGTTTCTAAAATAGCGACATATCTTTTCAATGTGGTCATGACTCTGGTTCTGATATTTGTTGTAACAGGTTCTATAGTGGCGGCTGTGTTTGCCATTTATATCAAGAATTATATAGATCCTACCTTTGATATCGAAAACTTGAAATTCGATTCCGATCTTACCACATTCCTCTATTATCAGGAGGAAAAGAGCGACGGAACCGTGGAGTGGGTAGAGTATGAGGAGGAGCGCATACACGGAAGCGAAAATCGAATGTGGGTAAAATACGATGATATGCCCTCAAATCTTGTAAATGCTTTTGTTGCGATAGAGGATAAAAGATTCTTTACTCATCCGGGAATCGACTTCAGACGTACAGTCGGTGCCGTCCTCGGATTTATAACGGGTGACGACAGCTACGGCGGTTCCACAATAACGATGCAGCTTATAAAGAACGTCACCGGAGAAAACGAGGTGCGTCTGCAGAGAAAGATTCAGGAAATACTCCGCGCTCTCGATCTTGAAAAGAGACGAAGCAAGGAAGAGATAATCGAGATGTATCTGAATACGATATACCTCTCCCAGGGTACAAACGGAGTACAGGCGGCTGCACACGTTTATTTCGGCAAGGATGTAAGCGAGCTTTCTCTTGTTGAATGTGCGGCTCTCGCATCTATTCCTCAGTCTCCGACAAAGTGGGATCCTGTTCAGAATCCCGGCGGTACGGGGGAAGAGGGTAAGGAAGGAAACAAGGAAAGAAGAATAGTCGTTCTTCAGGCAATGTATGAGCAGGGACTCATAAGTGAAGCGGAGTGCGATGCGGCACAGGCGGCGGATCTTGTTCTTGCCACCGACCCCGAGGAAAGTAAGGAAAGTGTCATTCATAATTGGTTTGTAGATGCCGTAATAGATGAATTCCTTATCAAATATATGGAAAAGTATAACTGCACCAAGGAAATAGCAAGCAAGATGCTTTATTCCGGCGGTCTTCAGATATATACTACTATGGATAAGGATATACAGGATACCCTGGAATACGTTTTCGAAAGCGACAACTATTTCCCGGATACCGAAACAGCCGGTGTTAAGCCCGAAGCGGCGATGGTCATAATGGATCATACAAACGGTGATGTTCTCGGACTTGTAGGCGGAAGAGGAGAAAAGACGGTGCCCCGAGGCTTCAATCTTGCTACTCATGCAAAACGTCAGCCGGGTTCGGCAATAAAGCCTCTTTCCGTATATTCTCCCGCAATCGAGCTGGGACTTATAACATATGCGACACAGTTTGACGATGTTCCCCTTATGTATTATAAGGCATATAAGAGAATGTGGCCGTCAAACTCTCCCGCAACTTATATCGGTCTTACAAATGTAAATTACGGCTTGACTCAATCCAAGAATACCGTTGCAACACGTATAATGGAAATGCTCACCCCTCAGACTTCCTATGATTTTCTGACGGAGAAATACAAGATAGGAACTTTGGTCGAGAGTCTTGAGACATCAACAGGTGAAATAAAGACCGATATCAATATAGCATCTCTTGCTATGGGTGGTCTTACCTACGGTGCACGTGTTATAGATATGACCACGGCTTACTGTGCGTTCCCCAACAACGGCGTTTTCAATCATTACAGATTATTCACGAAGGTACTTGACAACGAAGGAAATGTTATTCTTTCAGATGAAGAGGATCCCGAGATCATCCTCAGCGAAGAGACTACCTCCATTATGAATATAATGCTGGAAAACGTTGTTAAGAAGGGTACAGCAAAGAGTCTTACACTCAGCAAAAAGGTACAGTGTGCGGGCAAGACAGGTACAACAAGCTCACGAAATGACCTTTACTATGCAGGCTATACGCCTTATTATACGGCGGCTGTATGGTTCGGTTATTCTCAGCCCGTAAACCTTCCCAGCTATACTCAGTCTCCCGCTCTTTATCTGTGGGATATCGTAATGAACAGAGTTCATCAGGATATAATTGATGAAGCACAGAGAACGGGCGAGCCTCTGAAGACCTTTGATATCTCCACAAAGATAGTTACAGCGGAATACTGCAAGGATTCGGGTAAGCTTGCTACGGAAAACTGCAAGCTCGATCTCAGAGGAAACAGAATAGAAACGGGATACTTTACACGTACGACCGTTCCCAAGGAATACTGCGATTGCCATAAGACCATACTCTACTGCAACGACAGCAACTGTGTCGCAGGACCCAATTGTCCCGATACAAAGACCGTAGCTCTCGTTGAGACACCGTACAGAAAATTCGAAAAGAATGTATGGGTAACGGATGCAGAGTATACGTATATGGAGCTTCCCGAGGGATATGTATATCCTTCAACGACAGATGTTCCGTATTATGCAAATCTTTATCCCTCCGACAGATTCATGGGACTTACAAGATGGCTTGACAGAGCTCCGAGAAACAGCTTCTGTGTTCACCATAATTCGGAATATACCGTCTCCAAGCTTCCTTATGACAGACCGCCGGATGAAGGTGATCCCGATGCAGAGCCCGGAGAAGAGGGTGAGGAAGGAGCAGAGGCAACGGAAGAGTGATTTGCGAAAGCTTTCGGAATATCTTTTCATCACAGAAATAAACCTATAAATAAAGAGTCGATACGTTAGCTTTGCGTACCGACTCTCTTTTTTGTGTTTTTGTTATTCAGTTACGATCCTTGCTACTCTTACGACAAGATCCTCACCGTAAAGGAAAGGTGTTGTGTAAACCTCCGTTGTGATGTCATTCTGAGAGAATTCCAATATACCTCCGTCTGTCCATTCAACGCTTTTGATTCTCTTATCGAAGGTGAATCTTTCGGTGAATTCCCCGCGGCGCTTGACTGCCACATTGGGATCGGCGCTCATTGGAAGGTCGTGAACAAAAAGGTAATATGTGTTTTCGTCCTTTTTCAGGATGAAATCCTTGTCCTTTCCATCGATGGCTATGCCTGTAGGCTCGCATGTCCTGATGGCATCCTCGTTGTATTCTACCCATTCGCCCATAGCTTCAAGCATCGCCTTGTCCATCGGTCTGAGAGTACCGTCCCCCTTGGGTCCCACATTCAGAAGAAAATTCGATCTGTATCTTCTGCATACGGCAAGATCCTCGATGATGGAAGCCAATGACTTATAGTGAAGATCCTTTTTTGCATAGCCCCAATGCTCCGCAAATATCTGACACATTTCGCTGGCGATATATTTAGGGGAGCCTTCGAGGTTTATGGGCTTAGGCTTACCTCTTTCAAAGGTAACGCTGTCAAGCTCTATATGTCCCAATTCTCCCATAGCACCGAGTCCCGTATTGTTGATTATCATAGCATCGGGCTGATATTTGCGTATCATGGAGTAAAGGGCATCTTCTTCCCAATCTGCTTCTTTTTTGTTCCACATACCGTCGAACCATATACCGCCTATTTTTCCGTAGTTTGTACATAAAAGCTCAACGCTTTTACGCAGATAGGAAAGATATGCGGGAAAATCCGCATTGTATGTGGGCTCATGCCAATCAAGCAGAGTGTGGTAGAAAAACGGGATAATGCCGTTTTCTCGGCAAGCCTCTACGAATTCCTTTATAAGATCTCTGCCGCATCCGTGAACGGAATCGTAATCATTAAGACCGCATGTATCGTAAAGGGAAAAGCCGTCATGATGGCGTGAGGTAAGAGTAATATACCTGCAACCCGCTTTCTTTGCCGTTGATGCAAGATCCTTTGCCCAATCCTTATGAGGACAGAAGGAGTGCTTCAATGATTCGTATTCTGCGGCGGGAATATTATGGGTGTATTTTGCCCATTCGCCCCGTCCGAGAATACTGTAAAGACCGAAATGAACAAACATTCCGAAGCCCAAATTTTCGAAATCCTTTATATATTCTTTTACTATCATGACAACCTCCGTATTACTGAAGGAATGTGAAGCCTTCGGATTTATATTCCTTGAGATCGGTTAGATCTATATTGATTTCCTTGCCCTCTTCGAGATTTTTAAGAACTCCGTTTCTTATATCCACAAGGTACTGACGGCCCACTGAAAGATTTCGCAGATAAAGATACTTGTTTGCTTCTATTCTTGCACTTTCGGCAACCTTCATAAGATCCTCTCTGCAGAAAATAAGCTCATCGAGAACAGTTAAGAATTCGTCTGCGCTTATACCGCCGTTATTGACGGCATCCACGGAATTGAGAAGGGTGTAATACTCATTTGCAAGGGTATAGTAATGGAGAGCGGAGGCAAGCCATGTCTTGTTGATAAGAGATGGCGTCATGTGAATCTCTTCCTGTTCCTCGAAGAACTCTATGACCTTTTCCGTCAAGGAAATTATTCTTTCGAAGTATGATGTATACTTTGCTCTTGCATTGAGCATCATTTTGAATATTTCCTCGGGGAATCTTCTCGGATAGGGAAGTCCGTCTCTTACATACGAGTAAAGGTAATACTCAACACCGCGGAGCATATTATCGGATGCATCCTCCATGATGTTGTGCATGATCTCAAATACCTCGCAAGCCTCCTCGTATGCGTGAGGATAATTGCGGTAAGCGTATCTTTTGATGAAATCATTTATAACGGGTACCCATTCGTCTCCCATAAGGCTCTCCTTATTCCATGAAAGCTCTGCCTGGAACAGATAGCTCTTGTCAAAGGAATAGTCAAACGAGCAGTAGGATTCGATTCCCTCAAATCCTCTTTCGTACGCAAGCTTCGCACAGCCCCAAACGTTTTCGTTGTATTCCATGGGTATCATCCAATGGTAATATCCGGTCATAGGCTTTACGATACTTCTGAAAAGATTGTTTACGCCGTCTGCCTTGCCTCTGAAAAGGTCGTTCATCTTGCGGTAGCTCCACCAGTCGATAACAACAACGTCATAAATATCGGCTTTCTTGAAGCGTTCCACAAGCTCCTCATTTATGCAGTCGAAATGGAATTGGAGCATATCCTGATAGATGTAAATGCTCTTGATACCCTTTTTCTTGAGATATTGGCACACCTTTTCGATGTATCTGAGCATTATCTCCTTGAATTCGAGACTGCGGCACTTTTCACATTGACAGTGGGGAGAGTATCTTTCGTGAGGCTTTTCGGGATTTTCGCCGAGACCTGCCGTTACCTCGTCAAGACCTATCTCCATTGCGGTGATACCGTTTGGAAGCATATAGTTGTCTATAAGCTCATCATAGATATCGAACATTACCTTATATGTGTTCTCGTCGGAAACACAGAAATAGTGTCCCGTGGGAACGCCGTTTTCATCTCTTGCGGAGATCTCGGGGAATATTCTCGGTATGAGAGTATTATGACCGAGACTGTTGAAGAGAGGCTTTATTGTTATATTCTTTTTCTTGGCATAAGCCATGATCTCTGAAAGGTAATCCTCCTCAAACATCGTAGGCAGAACATCCTTCTTGTATATCCATTTTCTTTCTTCAACGGAATAATACTTGATGCATCTGGGAGTCTTTAATTCGGGATACTTCTTTATGGGCAAATAGAGATATTCCGATATCTTCCTGTCATACTGTGTGCACCAACAGCCGTATATGCCCACGGTAAGATTATTGATCTTCATATCCGCAAAATAATCGATGGCATCGAAATATTCTTGCTTTGTCATGAAGTCGCTGCCGTAACGGCATTCGAGAAAATGACCTCTGTCAACAAATTCTGGATAGTCGTCGATCTCTACACAAGGAAGATAAAGGCTTCCGCATTCTTCCTCAAGAAGGTGTGAAAGGGTTACAGCGGCATAGAAAAGTCCCGCATCGTCATATCCGCAGAGAACGGCACCGGATGCATTGATGTCGATGTAATAGCTTTCAGCCTTTTTCATTTCCGAAAACCTCGGAGATGAAGGATCGACCTTCATTTCCAATACGAATATTTCATCATCGTATTTTACTGTCCAATCTGTCATCTCTTCGCTTACGGGTACTGCGGCTATTCTTTCGATTATGCTTGAACGTACCTTATCATGTGCGGACATGACAAGATCGCTTTTTTCACAAGCTAAGCTGATATCATAGCGGCTTTTTCCGAATTTTGCCAAAAAGACCTTTTCGGAAGACTCCTTCACTGATTGGGGAGAGGGGATGATCTTTCTTTTGATGCTTTCCATAGTGATACCTTTCTGTATGTTTTTTTGATTTTTATATGATTTTCAGCAGTAAGATGCAATTCTGCTGGGAGATACTATTCTGCCGTAGTAGTTGGCGTAGCTTATAATGCCTTTTTCGCCGTTGTAGGGGAGTCTTTCCTCCTCAAGTTCTTCTATTCTTTCAAGTTTTCCGTCAAGGTAATCCTTTATTTCCCGTATGGCAGATTCGATCCTTATGATAAGTGAGCCGTACCTCATATCGAAAAGATCCCATCCGAGAGCCTTATAAAGCTTGAACCACAGCTCATAGTGAGAATCACGGAGAGAGCGTACTCTTGAAATAAGCTCGGGAAGCTCATTTTGCGCAAAGGAAAGGAGAGCCTTTCTGTCGTTTGCCTTGTATGCTTCCGTTATGCGCAGTCCCATTTGAGATTTCTTTGCGAGAGTGTTTGCAACATTGTAATAGAAGCGGAACATATCATTGTAATCTCCGTTTCTGCCGATAGCATCGTAGAGCTTGGAAGCGAGAGCTTCATAATGAGCATCGAGCTCAAGTCCTTGAATATTATAGTCAAACATACCGGTGAGTATATCCTGCCACATAAGGGGCTTGGAGGGGTTATAGGAGGTCTGATCTATTGAAGGAACACCCGGAGTATTGTCGATATCCTCAAGAAGGAGGAAATCGTCGTAATTTGCACCCGTGCAGAATTCAAAACGCTTCTTGAATTTTTCCGTATCCAATTCATCGCAGTATCCGTGCTCCGCAAAAAGGGAAAGAGCAAGCATGTTTACGTTATAGGGAGCTTCCGTTCCGTTGTCTCCCCAGATAGTTACGAATACTTCCTTGATGCCCAGCTTCTTACAGGTGGAAAGTGCGGCATTTGTGGAAAGAAATGTTCTCTTCCAATGAGGACCGAAGCCTATCCATGTCCAGCTTCCGCCTGCGAATATAGGCTCGGAGAATGTACGGTGAGCCTTGAGCATGCGCTCGTGATATGTGGGATCGTT
>SVTV01000039.1 GCA_015063605.1 Oscillospiraceae bacterium | reverse complement strand
TTTCAAAATGAAAAAGAAAATAAGAATCATAGCGTTAACAATGGCATTCTGCATTGTTTTCGCAATCTCCGCTTCGGCGATGCAAGTTGATGCAGTTCATGCGTACAACTATTTTGGAGATTTAACGGACATAAGCTGTCACGGTTATCTTTATTCAAGTGATATTCCCCCTATGAACATAGGAGAGCCTATCACCGTTTGGGCATCCACTGAAATATCTCATCCGGTGGATGTTATAATAAAAATGTCGGTTACTTGTTGGTATACCGAAGTCACCGGTGCTCCATACGGTTATGCGTATGATGAGAAACTAATGACAGGAACCGATACTATTGTGTCGTTGTATGATACTCCTATAGCAAATTCATGTATTTATGGATATTTGGAAGGATATCATTACGTTGAATATGAAGATCCTGGAAGTTTTCAAGGCGATTATTGGGATGATAGAACTTACACAAACCTTTTTTAATAGCGTATAAAAATTGAATAATAATGTTCAATTTTTATAATTAAGGGTGTGTAAGTATGGGCTGTCTTAAATTTGGAAATGTTTTATATTTAATTAACAACCTAAACAAAAAACACTCATTTACCATTAGCGGTATGCAAGTGTTTTTTGTTGAACTATCACAATGGAACTTTCTAAATATCAAACTGAGACAGCCCCTTAATGAATATACTGAAAATATAATGTGAAAGGAGATATACAAAAATGAAAAAAGCTCTTTTGAGTTTAATCATGTTAGCGATCATGCTCTTATCTCTTCTATCCTGCACGCAAACTCCGGAATTGCCTTATCTTACGGAGCAACCGGAGACAATAATTGAAACAAAAGAAAAAGCTTCTTACACATACGCTCCGGACGTAGAAGATTCTGCAAACAATTCAATGAATCCGGCAGTTCTCGTTTTAGATGATGTTCCATCTTCTTACGACGGAGGGTTATATTTTCAAACTTCATGGATGCTTTATAAATTAGATAAAGAAACGGGCGAAATGAACGAGATGTGCAAAGACCCGCTGTGTAAACATAACACTAAAGCATGTCCGTTTTACGGTTTGCATAGAGAGTTTGGTTTTTATGTTTATGATAATAAGATAATTTATATGAGGGGACGCGAGAGATCTGATCTACGAGGAGAATCGAACAAAATATTATTGTATGATATAAAGAACGGTTCATTTGGAGTTTTGCACGAATATCCGGTTGATTCAAACATTTTGAAAGTAAACCATAGCTTCCACGGAGGTGAAATGTATTTTCATGAAAAAAAAATAAATCCTGATTATGAAAAAGACCAGTCTCTTCCTCGATTTAGTTACGCATTTACAAAAGTAGATTTGTCTACTTTTGAAAAGACGGTATTGGATATATCTGATTATCAAAAAGTTACTGTTGTCGGCGGTGATGAAAATAAGATATACTATATTGATTTATTAAATAACAAAAATATATGTATTGCAAATAATAGAAATTTTGATGATGTATCAGTATTGATAGATGATCGTTCAGCTCATTTCTTTATTTCAAATGACAGAATGTTTTACGTAAGCAGTGAAACAGGAAATCTTACGTCAAGAAAGCTCGATGGTAGCGATAAAAAAGACTTGGGCATTAGTGATCCGTACAGAATATATATTACCGACAAATATATTTACTATCGTCCAAAAACAGGTTTCACTTTAACATCTGCTGAACATAAAAAAACAGTAAGTGTTTCGGTATCGAATGAAATTTACAGATGTACCCATGACGGAAAAAACGTTGAGCTGATATATCAAGCATATAACGGCGAACCTATAAAAAGGGGAGAAGTGATATATATTCCCACCAGCTTGTACGTGTTTGAGGGATATTTTTATTCAACATTTGTTGAATTTTCATTGAAAGATGATGGTACTATAGGGCAAGATTCAAGCAGAAATTCAACAGGTCCGTATTCATACATGCGTGTCAACTGCAACACGGGAGAAATGTACATTATAGAAATGCCGGAGATTTAATACCGAAAATGATTTTCAGACCATTACTGCAAAACGTGTTTTTGTAAATAGACAATACGACAATTATAATATAAACAAACTGCGGTGAAACGATCTGAGTCATTTCACCGCAAATTTTTGCGTTTGCATTATTGATTTAACTATTGCAATTCTTCCGTTTTAAAGGTTGTATATCCTTCGTAATAATAGCTGTGATCGATGCCCTTCATATAGATCTCGCGGCTGTTGATGTCATCCGTCAAAGCGGCTTTAAGCACATGCTTGATCTTGATATCCCTGATAGGACTTCTTTCCATTGCAAGAAGATAATCTTCCTTATCTACCTTGCTCCAATCAATCACCTTACAAAGCTCCGATTTGAAAATAAGATCGAGCCAGATACGTGTACTGCGCCCGTTTCCTTCTCTAAAGGGATGGGCGATATTCATTTTTTTCCGGGCACCAATTTATCGAGAGCACCGCTTTCAAAAAGCTCAAGAGCCTTTTTCTTGCTGATGCGTTCTTCTTCACGGGCAAGATCTGCGGAGCTCGTAAGTCCCAACTTGTTTTCGAGTGCCATACCGTACCTCCGAATTCAGTTAACTTTCTGCCGTAAGCTTCAATGATGATGACCGAAATAAAGATCCAGATCTATCTTATCAAGCTCATCCTTAAAATACATTCTCCTTGCAATATGCTTTTCAGCTTCTGTTTCCGGCGCAAATGAAACATAGCGCACCTCTATATTGTGAAGGAAGCTGAGTATCGCACGTCCCGCTATTTCAAGGGCTTCGTTATCCTCTTTATCACCGATAAGGCGGAGCGCACTTATGTATCCGCAATCGTCTTTAATATAAAAGGAAGCGATTCCGCAGGTCACATCATCTATATCGATGGAATAAGCCATGTGAGAGCTTTTGTAAGGTATACCGCATTCCTCGGAAAGCTTTTTCTGAAGACTTTTATCCTGTATGGGTGTTATAACAAGCATGAAAACTCTCCTTTATCAAAGCTTTTTGAGGTACTGTATCTCTTCGTAGGAAAGGTATTCCCACTTTCCGGGATGAAGTCCCGCAAGTGTTATCTTTCCTATTGCCGTTCTTGTAAGGCGGGAGACCTCAAGACCGACCTTTTCGCACATTTTTCTTATTTGTCTGTTTCGACCCTCACGAAGAACAAATCTGAGGCTTGCGCCCGTTATGTTTTCCGAAGGGGAGGGAATGCGGTGTATCGTAACATTTACGGGACGAAGATCGTATCCGTCAATATTCATGGGAGAATTGAGAGCAGTCATCTGTTCAGCCGTGGGAACTGTCTTCACACGTACGTAATATACCTTTGCAAGACCTCCCGAGGGATGCATAAGCTTATTTGCAAGCTCGCCGTCGTTTGTAAGGAATATAAGTCCTTCGGAATCAAGGTCAAGACGTCCGATGGGGTACACTCTTTCCTTTACTCCGTCAAGAAGCTCGGTCACGCACTTTCTTCCTTTTTCATCGGAAAGGGTAACAACGTATCCTCTCGGCTTGTAAAGCTTTATATAAACCTTTTTGGAGGTGGGCTCGCATATTTTACCGTTATAGTACACTATATCGCTTTCGGGGTCGATCTTCTGTCCTATTTCCGCAATTTCCGAATTGACCTTTACACGTCCCGCCTGAATCTCTTCCTCTGCCTTGCGTCGGGACATTATACCGCAATCCGACAGAAATTTCTGTATCCTTATTTTTTCCATTTCAATTAACCGTCTTATTATTTATTTTTGAAAAGCCTTCCGAAAAATGATTCCTTTTCCTTTTTGGGAACGCTTTTTGTTATATACAATGGTATGCTGTGTATTTCCGCATCGTTGATATTGAAGATCAATCTTCCTATATATTGAGATGCGTATGTGGGATATGCTTCCTCCGGTAAGTCATCGAGACCGTATACGGGAGCGTATAAAAATCTCGGAAGCTCCGCAGTATATGAGATTTTATCCGTTTCCTTGATCGGCATTTCAACGGATGAAAGATTTGTAACAAAGGTCGAAGGAAGAGTACCGCCCGAAACAGGGATTTCCAAAGAATATTCGAGACTTTCCATAAGGACTGTCTTTTTATAAAGGGAAAAAGCGTATTCATACAGGATTATATGATCATTCCAATCGTCGGGAGCATTGATGGTCATTGCCGTAAGAAGCTTGCCATCACGGCATGATGCCGTAGCAAGACATCTTCCCGAGGCTTTGGTAAATCCCGTTTTGCCTCCGATGCAATCATCGTACATTTTCAAGAGTCTGTTATGATTTGAGAAAAACCTGTATTCGCTTTTGTCCGCATCAAGCGTCGCCCTGTAATTTTCGGTTGCCATTATCTCCGAAACCAAGGGGGAAGTCATGGCAAAGGAAGTAAGGAGTGCCATATCGTATGCGGTGGAATAGTGATCCTCATGATACAACCCGTGGGGATTTACGAAATGAGAGTTTTCCATTCCGAGAGACTTCGCCTTTTCATTCATCAGATCGGCGAACCTTTCTATGGATCCGCACACACCGTAAGCGAGAGCCTCGGCGGCATCGTTTGCACTTTCGAGAAGAAGAGCATACAAAAGATCCCGTACCGTGATCCTTTCGTTTTGGTACAGATATACCGATGATCCCTCAACTCCCGCGGCACGCTTGTCAACCGTTATGATCTTGTCGGGAGAAATATGCTCCGACACTACCACAGCGGTCATTATTTTTGTGGTGCTTGCAATGGGAAGCTTCTTATGCTCGTTTCGGCTTGCAAGGATCTCCTTTGTATCGTGATCCATAAGACAATAGCTTTCGGCGGAAATGCTTTTGTCCGCAAGGGAAGACAACACATCCTCACTGTTTTGTCCGAAAATCTGTACGGGATCGGTTCTTATGAGATCGTGCTTTATATCCTCGTTAAGATCACAGGATGAGAGAAGGAGAGAGGTGTACAGAAACGACATACTAAGCAGCACTGTCAGGAATCTGAAGATTCTTTTGTGAAAATGTAAGGCGATCTTTTGTTTTTTCATATTATCCCGAGCCTTTCGAAGTTTTATGAGGTCAGAATAAGTATATGTTTTTCAAAAGATGCTTATTACATGGAAATTACATGTTTTCCGTTATGATATCCATATCTCCCGATTTGTTTCCGTTATCGGAAGAGGTCGTATCTGCATTCTGCATCGCAGTCTGTTGTGTGTCGGAGGCGCTGTCCTTTTTCGGCTTTTTGTATTTTTGGAGAGTGACCATTATCTTATCGATTATCTCGGGAGAGCGGTCAACCATGTCGCTTATGGTTCCGACGATATTGCCCGCAGAGGGCTTTCCGGGATCACTTATATTGAGAAGCTGGACATTTCCCTTTGATATAACGAGAAAAGATAGAGGGGTGATAGTCATTCCTGCACCATTTCCACCGCCGAAATGAGGCTGCTGACGGGTGGGATTGTGCTTTCCGTCAAAATCCACACCGCCTGAGGTGAAGCCGACGGATACCTTTGAAACGGGGATGACCACTGTTTCATCGGGGAGTGTTATGGGCTTTCCTATAACATTGTCAACGCTTATTACTTCCTTGAGATTTTCAAGGGATGCGTCTATAACTTGTTTCAACGGTATTTCCTGCATATATTAAACCTTTCCTTTACGATAGGATATGAAGCTTGTTATTTTTTATTTGAATTATTGCCCGAAGTATTCTTTTTTACCGGGGGCTTTTTGTCTGACTTGATGCTATGTTGCGTTCTTTGCGCCGATGATACCTTCTTCTGAGGTGTAACACTTGAAAATTCCTTCAATATAACGCCCAAAGCTGCAAATCCCGTTCTCAGAAGGTAAACGAGACGTAATTTAATAAGAAGCTTTACCTTGTATTCCGATTTTTCCTTTGTATAATCGGGGTAAATATAAACCTTGCGCGGGTCGTATGTGAATCGTGTGAATCTTCCAAGGGCTTCAAAAAGCGCATATGCGATATTTGAAAGACGTGCATATTGCATTGCTGTCTCTTCCGCCTCGGGGGACGCACAGCAAGCTTCAAAATAGTAAAGCTTTATGGGTATAAGAGTCATCATCCTTTTTGTTGCGGCTGAGGCTATGCGGATGATAAAGGACACAAATCCGAAGATATCCGATATTTTTTTCTTCGGCTTGGACTTTTTTTCCTTTTGAGATTCGTCGGTTTTGTTTTTCTTGTTTTCTTTTTTCTCTTTTTTCGGTTTCTTTTCTTTCTTTTCCTTTTTCGGCTTCTTTTCTCTCGGCTTGGTCACATCGTAATTGAAAAACAGAACGCCTATTTTCAAAGAGAAGCTTTCATTATATTCAAGTGTTATTCTGATGGCTATATGAAAAAGAATGAAGAGAAAGGCAAGAATGCCGAGAAGAATATATAATACTATCATTATTATGACCACACCTTTCTTCTCGGTTTAAAGCTTTTACACATCCTCGCTCAATTGATCGAGAGTGATCTGCACGCCCTCCTCGATTGGCGGAAGTTCCTCAAGACAGGTCAATCCGAAGGAACGCAGAAAAGCGGGGGTGGTTCCGTAGATTATAGGCTTTCCGGGACCCTCAAGGCGTCCTACCTCTTCAATAAGCTCTCTTTGAAGAAGAGTGGACATTATACCGCCGCAATCAACACCGCGCACCTTTTCTATATAGGAGCGTGTGACCGGCTGCTTGTAGGCTATTATTGCAAGCGCCTCCAGGGCGGGCTTTGAAAGTGGAGAGGTGCGCTTGATCTTTAAGAATTCCGTGACGTATTTTGCATATTCGACTTTGGTGCAAAGCTGAAAGGAATCATTGATTCTGACAAGTTCGAATGATGTATCCCCTCGTTTAAGCTTATCCTCAAGTACCTTTCCCGCGGAAATAAGCTTAGCCTCGTCTATCGAAAAAAGCTCGCACAGTCTTTCGAACTCAACAGGCTCTCCTGCGGCGAAGAGGACCGCTTCAAGAGAATATACGATGAAAGAAAATTCATCCGCTTTGTATTTGTCCGTGAAACTCATGTCTGACCTTCGCTTTCCTCCGACGGTGCACCGTTATCGCCGGAAGTCTTTCTTTTCTCTGTGTTGAGAGATATTATGTAGTCGCCGTTTTCTCCGTGGGTATATGAAAGCCTGCCGGTCTGTACAAGCTCAAGCATTGCAAGAAATGTGGCTACCGCATCCCGCTTTGTGGGCGCATCGGCAAATATCCCGGAAAAGGATACGGAATTTCCGTATTTTATTGCCTTCAGCATTCTGCGGAGAAGGTATATTATCTTGCCCTCCACCGAAATAGGCTGTACAGAAAACACGCTTGCCACATTTTTTCTCTTCTGAACATCCTTTTTTGCGCTTAATGCTATACGCATATTGGAAAGAGCGTCGGAAAGAGCGTTGGCAGGCATTTGCGGTGTTTCCGATACGGTAAGAAACGGCTTCGGTGTTGCGTAATATCTCTTATAATATGATGGCTCTCTGTGAGCAAGGAAAAGAGCGGCGGCTCTTACACGGGAATATTCGAGAAGAGCCTCAACAAGATTTTTCCTCGGGTCTTCCTCGGGCTTCTCTTCCTTGGGAAGAAGTGTTTTCGATTTTATGTACAGAAGCTCGCAAGCCATGAGAATAAACTCACTTGTTATTTCCATGTCGGCTTCCTTCATTCTGTCGAGATAGTCCAGATACTGCTCAAGTATCTGTGCTATAGGTATATCGTATATATCAAGCTTGTGGCGTGCTATGAGGGTGATGAGAAGATCGAGAGGTCCGTCGAAGCGCTCAAGCTTGAACTCCGGCATTGAGGATGCTTTGTCCTGTGAAGCACCTTCATCGGTCTTTTCCGCAGATGCTTCACTTATTTCATTTTCGGGAATTGTCGATGAAGTTTCGTTCATATCTGTCGGAAGGTGTGCCGTATTACCTTTCTTATATAGTGGGAAGCGGAATTATCATATCCGCAACGCTGAAAAATGCTCCCGCAATCGTTTCGTTCAAAAAGCTTAAAGGACCGTCAAGGATTCCCGTAAGGAGAAGAACGAGAATAATAATGCCCGAATACCTTTCAATGACACCGAGCTTTGCCGTTACTGTGTTGGGCAAAAATGCGTAAAGTATTCTTGAGCCGTCAAAGGGAACTATCGGTATAAGATTGAAAACTCCCAATCCTATATTCGAATAAATGAGAAGCAGAAACAGCGTCTGCACCGTCGTTATAACAGTGAACACCGCTTCGCTTACGGATACCGTTTTCATTATGTTAAGACATACGAAAACAAATACCTGATGGAGTATTACGCATATAAACGCAAGTATGAAATTGGAAAGAGGACCTGCGACGGCTGTTATCGCCATATCCCTTTTGGGATTTTTGAAATGCCGCGGGTCTACGGGAACGGGCTTTGCCCATCCTATCTTAAAAAGCATGAGGGTGATAAAGCCTATGGGATCTATATGCTTTATCGGATTCATGGTAAGCCTTCCGAAATACTTTGCGGTGGGATCTCCCAATTTATATGCGGCATATCCGTGGGAGAACTCGTGGATCGAAAGTGATAACAATGCCACGGGTATCATATAAAGAATATTTATTATCTCGTTTATAATATTATCCATTTGTCTTTTGATCTTTTCCGAGATCGGCGTATTTTATACGCAGTATCTCAAATCCCAATACAGATGCTGCGGCAGAAGCCGTGAGGGACATATCGAAATCTCCGCCGTAGGGGATACGCACCTTGCAATCGGCATTTGAAAGGATATCCTTTGTGATACCCCGCTTTTCGCCGCCGATAACGAGAAGTATCTTTTCGGCATTTTCTATCTTCTTGCAGGTGAAAAGATCCTCGGAATCCTTTTCCTCGGCACATACCACCGTGTATCCGTTTTCCTTTGCCGTTTTCATCATCATGATATCATCCGTATACACGGCGCAATCGATAAATTCGGTAGCGCCTGCCGAAGCACGGACACAGACTCCCGCCGCCGAAAGCCAGTTTCTTGCGGGAAGGAGCATTCCCTTTGCCCCCGCGGCATAAAGAGAGCGGACGGCGTATCCGAAATTGTACGGATCCTCAACTCCGCAGAGAAGGCAGATAAAAGGGTATCCCTTTTTTAAAAGCTCCTCGCAGCTTAAGAATTTTCTGTCGGAGCATAAAGCCAATACGCCGCCGTTTGTCTTGGCGGTGGAATGCTCCTCGTAGAATTCCTCCGTACAGTCGGTTACGGGAATACCGGCTCTTTTTGCTCTGCGTATGATACCGGATATCTTTCCGTCATCCTTTTTTGCATCCGGTGACAGAAATATCTCAACTATATCCCTGGAACCGGAATTCATTACGGCGTAAACGGAAACACTTCCTTCGATAAATGCGCTTTCCGTTTCTTTTTCAAGTTCTTTTTTCATGTCAAACAGGGAAGAGATTTATCTTTCCTCGTTTTCCCAGTTATGATATACGTTCTGAACGTCTTCGTTTTCATCAAGCATATCGAGAAGACGTGTCATCTTTGTTATATCATCCTCATTTGTGATCTCAACGTAGCTCTGAGGGATCTTGTCCTCTTCTGCGGATTCTATTTCGTATCCTGCCTGCTCAAGAGCATCCTTTACGATATAAAGATCGCCCACATCACAAGTTACCTCGTAATATTCGCCTTCGAGAGAAATGTCCTCGGCACCTGCCTCAAGAGCATCCTCCATTACCTTGTCTTCTTCAAGATCTTCTGCGGATATAAGGATAACGCCCTTGTCATCGAACATAAACGAAACGCATCCCGTTGTTCCTAAGTTTCCGCCGAACTTATCGAAATAGTGACGCATATCGGATGCTGTTCTGTTTCTGTTGTCGGTAGCTGTTTCAACTATTACCGCAACGCCGCAGGGACCGTAGCCTTCGTAGATTATGGTTTCGTAAGCTTCCGCATCATCGGACGAAGCTTTCTTGATTATTCTGTCTATGTTATCGTTGGGAACGTTGTTTGCCTTAGCCTTTGCAATGAGATCCTTGAGCTTACTGTTTGCAACGGGATCGGGACCGCCGGATTTAACGGCAATGGCTATTTCCTTACCTATCTTTGTGAAGAGCTTCGCTCTCTGAGCGTCGGTCTTCTCCTTTTTGTGCATAATATTTTTCCATTTGGAATGTCCTGACATGTCTGTGTACCTCGTGTAATTTATTTATATATGTGTTTTTATGATATACCGTTTTATATTTTTTCCGTCTTCTCTATGCCTATGAGGTAGAGAGCGTTGCCCAATGCCGCCTTTACGGCACGGCAGAGCTTGATACGGAGAGCCTTCTTGTCATCCTCGCACTTGAGAATGGGGCAGTTGTGGTAGAATCTGTTGAAACTCTGAGAAAGGTCTATAACGTATCTCGTTATATCGCAGGGCTCGTATTCCGCAAGAGCCTTCTTTACCTTTTCGGGGAAGGATGTTACTGTAAGAAGAAGCTCCTTTTCTTCCTTTGTTAGCTCCGTGGAAGGAGCGGCGGAAACCGGTTCCGCAGATGCCTTTTCAAGAACGCTGCAGCAGCGTGCGTATGTGTACATCGCGTAAGGACCCGTGCTTCCGTCAAAGTTAAGGACCTCATCCCATACAAAGTTTACGTTCTTTATTCTTCCCGAGGAAAGCTGATTGAATATAACGGCGCCGAGACCGACCTTGCGTGCTATCTCGTCCTTGTCCTCTCTGTCGGGATTCTTTTCTTCGATTATAGCTCTTACCCGCTCGATAGCTTCGGAGAAGAGATCCTCGAGAAGAACTACGTTGCCCGTTCTTGTGGCAAGCTTCTTTCCTTCAACGCTTATCTTACCATAGGGAATATGAACGAGCTTATCCTCGAAATCATAGCCCATAAGACCTATGACCTTGAACCACTGTGCAAAGTGGAGGCTCTGTCCCGCATCCGTTACGTAAAGACATTTATCGAATTTGTATGTGTTGTTTCTGTAAATGGCAGCTGTTATATCGCGTGTTGCGTAAAGAGTCGAGCCGTCCTTTTTGAGGATGAGGCAGGGAGGCATATCGTAATCGTCGAGACGTACGATCTTAGCGCCTTCGCTGTCTTCAAGAATACCCTTGTCCTCAAGCTCCTTGACGACGGCATCCATCTTGTCGTTGTAGAAGCTTTCGCCGGAGTAGCTTTCGAATTTGATTCCGAGAACGTCATACATTCTCATGAATTCATCAAGGCTTATCTTTTTGAACCATTCCCACAAAGCGAGAGCTTCCTCATCGCCGCGCTCCATCTTTGTGAACTCGTCTCTTGCCATATCATTGAGAGAGGGATCTTCCTCCGCACGAACGTAAAAATCCGCATAAATGCGTGCCAATTCCTTGACGCCGCCCTTTTCGATGGCTTCCTTGCTTCCCCAATTCTTGTATGCCACGATAAGTCTTCCGAACTGTGTTCCCCAGTCGCCCAGGTGGTTGATGCCTACACAGTCATAGCCCGAAAATTCATGAATGCGCTTTATGGAGTTTCCTATTGCCGTTGTTCCAAGATGGCCTATATGGAAGGGCTTTGCAATATTGGGAGATGAATAGTCGATGACCATCGTCTTGCCCTTACCGATCTCGTTTTTACCGAAGCTTTCGCCTTCGGCTTCAATTTCCGAAAGAAGCGTTCCGGAAAGGTATTTGTCGGATATGAAGAAATTAAGATATCCTCCTGCGGCTTCCACGTTGGAGAAGGTCTCGGAGTTTGCGCTTCCTATCCTTTCCGCAAGCTCTGCGGCTATCATGTTGGGTGCCTTGCGCATTGTCTTTGCGAGCTTGAAGCAGGGAAATGTAACGTCGCCCAATTCGGGATCGGGAGGTGTGGTGATAAGCTTGGTTGCTTCCTCACAGGTGAAAGCTGAGGATATATCGGGATCCTTCAGAATAATGTCGAGAGTAATGTCTTTTATGCTTTTCATTTAAATTATATGTCCTTTGCGTTTGATTTACGGTGATTTCTTTTTAGGAAAACTTAACACTTTTCTCTATTCCCGTGGATGCCATTGATATGAATGTTTTTCCGGGATTGAGATAGAGCGGCTTGCCGTCCTTCGTGAAATATTCGATTATAGAGTCTTTGTCGGCTCTTTTCCATGTTATGGGAATATATTCGCCTCTTGAAGCGTAATAACCTGTGCCCGTGCCCGTAATATTGACTTCGAGTCTGCCGTAATCGTCATATGTCCTTCTGTCGGTGAACACCACAAGAACGTTTTCGAAGGAGAGCTGCTCGCCCGTTCTTTCGTCAATGTGTTTTCTGTTATACTGAGAGTGATAATACTTCATATCGCTTTCGCTGTATTCGAAGGAGGATGTTACCGTTTGGGAATGGGGGATGGTTATATTGAAGGCTTTGTTGGGAGAAAGAGAATCGTCTATATCGGAATTTTTATCCTTGAAGTTGTATGTAGGCTTATAATTGTCTCTGTGCTCCGTGCGGTATTCCTTGTAATTTATGAATCTTACAAGACCTTCTCCGTTTACCATCAGAGCGTGCTCATATCCGCGTTCCTTTTGTTTGACGGGATCTCGCCAGAAAACTCCCAGCTGCCATGTTTTACCATCATTTACGCCGTCGATATTATCTATGTGGCGGTCTTTAAGATCCTGATACGCATCGGCACTGCCTCCTGCGTGAACGTATATGGCGTCGTGCATTTGGGCAATATCAATAAAGTACGGTCTGCTTGACCTTACGGGACCGGTGTGATCCAGCTCCTCGTAATCCTCGAAAATACCTATCAGTCTGTTTTCTCCGCCCTCAATGTTGCACTCAAAAATAATGGATGCATTTGATATTCCTATCTGAGGAAGACATCTTTTATCATTATTTATCATTATCGCCGCAGGGCGTTTTGTTATATTCTCCAATGTGGTGGGAAGCCCTGTGAGATGACTTTTAATTGCCGATTCATTTATAACGGGTATGTCGGATATTTCGGGAGCGGAAGAGCCTGTCACAGGGGATATATCTTCATCCGAGCCCGGATGCGCCGCCTCCTCGGTTGAGGGGATTGGCAACATTGTTTCTGTTTTCTTGATTGACTCTGATGTGGGAGGAGGGGAATCGGTGCATGAAGCAAAGCAAGTTACGGCTGCCGCCGCTGTCAGGAGCAGGGCTATTAATTTAAATCCTTTTATGGGAATCTACCTCCTTTTTGTATGTTAAGGTTGATAATCATCCTATGTTAACATTATTATATTATTATATCAGAAATCGGGTGTAAATGCAAGAGCTTTTTGTGCTTTGAAGGAGAATAGTGAGATATATTCGGCCGATCTTCGTAAATAAACGTTTTTTGATTGCGAAAAATGAAGAATTTACTTGAAAGAAGAGAAATAACCGTGTATAATATTGTTGAGAACACAAAAAGAATGTCAAGGAGAAAAGAACATGTCACTTATATTGGCGCTGGATCAGGGAACAACAAGCTCGAGAGCTATACTTTTTGATGAGATGGAGCCTGTGTATACATCACAGCATGAATATACTCAGTGCTATCCGAAAAGCGGATGGGTAGAGCATGTTCCCGGAGAGATAGTTGAAAGCCAGCTTCTTTGCGTGAAGGAGGCTCTTGATTTTGCGGGCGAACGGAAAATCGACGCCATAGGTATAACAAATCAGCGGGAAACAACGATAGTATGGGATAGAAATACGGGACTTCCCGTTTACAACGCCATAGTCTGGCAATGCAGAAGGACATTCGATTTCTGCGCGCATCTGAAAAACGGCGGATATGAGGAGCTCATACGTGAAAAAACGGGACTCCCCATCGATCCTTATTTCAGTGCGTCAAAGATAAAATGGATACTTGACAATGTTGACGGAGCAAGGGAAAGAGCCGAAAGAGGAGAGCTTCTTTTCGGTACGGTCGATACATGGCTTATATGGAATCTTACCGGCGGAAGGGTGCATGCCACAGACGTTTCCAATGCTTCGAGAACACAGCTTTTCAATATAAATACCATGGAATGGGACGATGAGCTTCTTTCCTTGTTTACGGTTCCCCGTTCCATGCTTCCGAAGGTCTTGTCATCCTCGGATGATTACGGTTCTGCCGAAATATACGGTAGAACCATCCCGATTATGGGAGTTGCGGGAGATCAGCAATCGGCGCTGTTCGGTCAGAGTTGTTTTTCTGTGGGTGAAAGCAAGAATACATACGGTACAGGAGCATTTCTGCTTACAAATATAGGCGATAAGCCCATAAAAGAAAAGAACGGTCTTATCACGACCGTTGCCTGGAGATTGGGAGATAAGGTGACCTACGCCCTTGAAGGCTCGGTCTTTTGTGCGGGCTCTGTCATAAAATGGCTCAGAGACGGTCTCGGATTGATACAAAGCTCGTCGGAAACGGAAGAAATTGCAAGATCGGTGCAAGACAACGGCGGTGTATATATCGTTCCCGCATTCACGGGGCTGGGCGCTCCTTATTGGGATAGTGAGGCAAGAGGCGTTATCTGCGGTCTTACGGCAGGAGCAACTAAGGCTCATATAGTGCGTTCCGCTCTTGAATCCATAGCGTATCAGGTGAACGATCTTATAAATCTCATAAGAGATGCTGAAGTTCCCATAACGAGGCTTTGTGTTGACGGCGGTGCATCGGCAAATGATTTTCTCCTTGAATTCCAATCAGGTATTTCCGATATCGTAATAGTGAGACGATCTTCCGTTGAAGCTACCGCAAGGGGTGCGGCACTTTTAGCCGACATGGGCTTGAAGGGGATTGATTCTCCCGTTTATGATACCGATGAAGAGGGAAAAGCTTATTTTACTCCTTCCATGGCGGCAGAAAAAAGGGAAGAATATACTTCGGCATGGAAAAAGGCGGTTGAAAGAACTTTAAGCTGAAATATACCGAAAACAGTCTTATGTGCGGAAAAATGTAATTTTCACAAAATATTATGTCGGGAAAAATGTAATTTTTGATTGACAAATTGCATTGGATGTGATATACTGCAATAAAGGGAGGTGTGTACGTGGAGCGTAAAATATATTCCGATCTTCTGAAATGGAAAAACAGTGTTGATAGAAAGCCTCTTATATTGCAGGGAGCGCGGCAGGTCGGAAAGACCTATATCGTGAATCTGTTTGCGGGAAGAGAGTATGCCAACAGCATTTATTGTAATTTTGAAAAGGACAGAGGGCTTTCCGATTTCTTTACGAATCTGTCTCCTGAAAATATAATCAGGTATTTATCACGTTATAAGCGCAGGGAGATAATCCCGGGGAATACTTTGATTATTTTCGATGAGATACAAGCGTGTCCCGAAGCGATAACCTCGCTGAAATATTTCAATGAAGAGGCTAACGAATATCATATTATAGCTTTAGGTTCGCTGCTCGGTGTGTCTGTGAACAGAGGAAGTTTTTCTTTTCCGGTAGGTAAGGTTCAGTTTATGACTCTTTTTCCTCTTGATTTTGAGGAATATCTGTCGGCAAGAGGTGAAGGTGACCTTATTTCTCTTATAAGGGAGTGCTTTAATGAGAATAAGCCGATGCCGGAGATGTTTCATGAAAGAGCGCTTGAATATTATAAAGAATACCTTTTTGTGGGAGGAATGCCGGAAGCTGTTGAGGAGTATGGCAAGAATCATAATCCCGAGCTTGTACGGATAATACAGCAGACCATACTTGAGTCATATCATAATGATATGGGTAAATACAATAAGCAGAGTGAGATACCCAAAACACGTATAGTGTATAAAAACATTTCCACTCAGCTTGCAAAAGAAAACAGAAAATTCCAATACAAAGACGTAAAATCCGGAGGGAGAGCTTCGGAATTTGAAGGTGCCATAGAATGGCTTTGCCTTTCGGGAATAGCAAGTCAGCTTTATCGCATAGAACAGATAATGCTTCCGTTAAATGCCTATCGCTCGCTTTCCGATTTCAAGTTTTATATGAATGATGTGGGACTCTGCGGAGCGAGTCAGGATATTTTCTATGAAGATATTTTCGGCGAGAATCCTTTACTTGATAATTTTAAAGGCGGACTTACGGAAAACTACGTTTATAATCAATTAACTTCGAAGGGATTAAACATGTATTATTGGACAAGCGGAACTCAGGCTGAGGTGGATTTTATTACACGCATAGGAGACGATGTAATACCAATAGAGGTTAAAGCGAAAATAAACAATCGCTCCAAAAGCCTTGGCATTTATGCGGGTAAATACGATCCGAAATATTGTATACGTGTTTCGCAGAAAAATTTCGGTTTTGAAAACGGGATAAGATCTGTTCCGCTGTATGCGGTGTTTTGTATATGAAATAAATATCCCCGCCGCTTCCGGGTGGTTTGCAACGGAGAAATATAAGGGCTTGCCTCTTATGCTTTTTGCGCATTTGAGGCAAGCCAAAACAAAAACGACGGGTCTATTGACCCGTCGCTTTCTCGTATGGGGTGAATTATCGGATTCGAACCGACGGCCTCCAGGGCCACAACCTGGCGCTCTAACCAACTGAGCTAAACCCACCATCTTGCGGCTCTGACGAACCGCTTTGGCGTGCCTTAAGGGATTCGAACCCCTGACCTACTGCTTAGAAGGCAGTTGCTCTATCCTGCTGAGCTAAAGGCACATTCAGTAAAAAAACCGCTGTCAGCGGTTTGGAGCGGGTGATGGGAATCGAACCCACGCAATCAGCTTGGAAGGCTGAGGTTCTACCATTGAACTACACCCGCATATATGGGATTTTCAATACGCTTTCTCGAGCGCTCATATATTTTAGCACATTGCGGTGAAAAAGTCAATAGGTATTTTGAAAAAAATTAAATTTTTTGTTTTTAAAAGTGTTTTGAAAAAAACGGTATCCAAAATATTCGTTCAAAGGAAAAATTGATTGCTTTTTTCTCTTGACTTTTAAGCATGATTGTTATATTATTATTGTATGAAGCCTGCGCTTTGCCCGGGCGGGCGAAGCCGTCAAAGGAATAAAATGCCACAGGCTTTCTCGTGGCGAGAAAGGAGATCGGGAATGAAAATATATCTTCCGACGAATTATTACCGTCAGTTCAGCGGAGACCATACAAAGCCTTATCCCGCAGAAAGCTACGGCGGTTGGCAGAAGGAAATGCTTCCCATTGAGACCGATACAACAGCCATAGTATGTATGCATGCGTGGGATACGGGAGAGGACGGAGAATATCCGGGATGGGAAAGATGTGTTGATTATATACCGCGTGCAAGTAAGATATGCCGCAAGGATATGCCTCCTTTTTTTGAAAAGGTCAGAAAAACTCCCATGAAGCTTATCCACGTTGCCGCCGAAGGACAGGTTATTGAGCATTTTCCCGGGTGGCAGAGAACTCTGGAGCTTTGCGGTGATGAGAAAGAGCCTTACCGCGATCCCGCGGTTTATATAAACGGCGATGAAGCTGTAAACGAAATAAGAAATTTCAAATATATGAAGGGTCATGTAGGCGAAGAAAACATCGCGGATGTTGCCCGAGGATGCCCGAGAAAGGTCAACCCTTACGTTCTTCCGAAGGACGATGAGTTTGTTGTGACAAAATCATATCAGCTTCGTGCCATATGCGAAAAATATAATATAAGACATCTTATATACACGGGCTTTGCCATAAATATGTGTCTTTTCGTTTCTCCCTGCGGAATGCTTGATATGGGCAGATACGGTATCATGTGCAGCGCCGTAAGAGAGCTTACCACGGCGGTGGAAAACAGAGAGAGTGCGAGAGGCGAAAAGAACAAGGAATACGGACTTTGGCATACCGCTCTCTTGTATGGTTTTGTTTACAACAAGGAAGACATTGAAAAATACGTATTGGAGGAGCTTGCAAAGAGAGAAAGGTGATCTTTCAATTTTTTGCGAAAAGTGTGACAGTATGAAAATATATTTGCCTTCAAATTACTACCGCGAAAAAAGTGCGGAGCAGACAAAGCCTTATCCGGGTGAGAGCCATGAGGGATGGGGAAGGGAAATGCTCCCCATAGAAACGAATACGACGGCGATCGTGTGTATGCATGCTACCTTTGCGGGCGAGGACGGACAGTTCCCCGGATGGGAAAGATGCGTTGACTACATAAGACGCGCCAATAAGATATGCAGAGAGGATCTGAGACCATTCCTCGATAAGGTGAGAAAGACCGATATGAAGATAGTTCATGTGGCGTCGACCCCCTCTTATCTCGGAAATTGTCCCGGATATAAGAAAACTCTTGAGCTTTTCGGAAACGAGCCCGATAACTACCCGTCAGATTACCTTGCGGGCGATGCGACGGTCAACGAGCTGAGAAACTTCAAAGTGCACAATTCTTTCCCCGGCGATGAGAATTATGCGGACTACGCCGAGGGCCATAAGTATTACGATTTTATAAAGGATACAGCGCCTCTTGACAACGAATTTGTTGTCACTACATCAAAACAGTTGGTGTCTTATTGCAGACATTTCAATATCCATCATCTTATATACACGGGCTTTGCCATAAATATGTGCCTTATGTCCTCCCCCTGCGGAATGGTTGATATGAGCCGTTACGGGGTTATGTGCAGTTCCGTCAGAGAGCTTGTTACCGCTGTGGAATGCAGAGAAAGCGCACGTGGAGAAAAGCACAAGGAATACGGACTTTATTACGACGCCCTTCTTTACGGATTGGTGTACAACAGAGAGGACCTTGAGAAGTATGTTCTCGATAAGCTCTGCACAGGAGAATAAATCCCGAAATATCAAATTTACACATATTATAAAACATTATTATATAAATCAAATTTCAGATCAAGGAGAAAAAATATGAACAGCGTTGAAAGAAGAAAAGTCATAGATGTCCATGTTCACATATGGCTTTCCCGCATTGAAAATGATATAAAGGAGCTTGTTAAGGCTTCCGAGGTGTACGGCATTGATAAGATGCTCATATCGCCCCTTTCCGGTTACGATCCGAGCGTTGAGGAGCTTCAGACTCTGAACGATCATGCTACCGATGCCGTAAAGAGATATCCTGATATATTCGATGCATATGTATATCTTAACCCTCGTCACGACAATATGGTGGATGTTCTCCGCCGTGAGATCGAGGATAAAGGCAAGGTAGGCGTAAAGCTTTGGGTTGCTACCTTCTGCGACGACCCCAGAGCATATCCCGTATACGAGGAATGTATAAAGTACGATGTTCCCGTTCTTCTTCACAGCTTTGTGAAGACCGTAGGTCAGCTTGAGAACGAAACAAGAGGAAACCACGTACATAATATAGCTCAGAGATATCCCGAGGCAAAGATAATAATGGCGCATCTCGGTGCAAACTGCTACCACGGTATCCGTGCCATAAGAAACGACAAGAACGTTTGGGTAGATCCCTGCGGCTCCATCTACCGTCAGGACGACCTTGATTACACCATCCGTCAGATAGGTACGGACAGAATACTTTACGGTACCGATATGCCCGGCTCATATAACACCAATTACGGTCAGGTTCTTGAAGCCGAGATATCCGAGGATAAGAAGGATGATATCCTTTACAACAATGCGGCTAAGCTTTTTACGAAAATGTCGCTCAAATAAGGGAAAGGAATGGTTACAATCATGATGAATAAATATTACGATGCATGCTCCTTTATAGGAAATTGGCCTTTCAGAAAGATACATAAAGGCAAAATAACAGACCTTATGGCTGAGCATAAGAAGAACGGTATCACAGGCGGTCTTGTAGGATGCCTTGACAGCGTTTTCTTCAACGATCCTTACGAAGGTGATGAAGAGGTAGCGAAGCTCATAAGAGATTGCGGATACGATTTCGCCGCAACTGTAAATCCCATGCTTCCTGGTACATTGGAGGAGCTTGACAGTATAAAGACCGTTCTCGGTGCAAGCGCCATCAGACTTTATCCTTCCAACCACGGATACAGCTGTGCCTCCGAAGAAGCTATAGCGGTTGCAAAGAGAGCGGGCGAATTGGGACTCAAGGTAGTGGTCACCGTAAGAACAGAGGATATCAGAATAGACTATTGCTTCAAGCAGTCGGGCGTGGCAATGGCTGATATCGTCGCTCTTGCAAAGGCTTGCCCCGATACAAAGTTTTTGTTCTCCAATATCTATGTGGGTGAGGCTATGGGAATAGCTCCCGCAATAAACGAATGCAATAATATATGGATAGATATCTCCAGATTCAACCACATGCTTTTCGTTATTGAAAAGGCATTGGAAAAGATAGATGCCAAGAAGATAATATTCGGTTCCGGATTTCCCCTTCTCACCATGAAGTGCATGCTTCTCAATGTTGAATACGCAGAGGTGGATGATTCCGTGAAGGAAATGATAATGTCTTCAAATTACGAGGACTTTATTTCGTGAAATCACCTTTACAACTCAATGAAAGGAATTTTCATATATTATGAAACGTCTCCCTAAAAGAAAAGTCATCGATGTACACACTCATATTCTCGGATATGATCCGGAAGCGAACATTGCCTCTCTTGTAAAGGCGGCGGAGGTGTATAATATAGATAAGCTTCTCATATCTCCTTTGAAGTCTCTGTTTTCCGATGAGGAAGAGGTGAAGTATCTAAATGATTACGCTACCGATGCTGTAAAGCGTTATCCCGATATTTTTGATGCCTATGTATATCTCAATCCCGTTCATGACAATGCATTGGAGCTTATGAAAAGAGAGATAGAGGATAAGGGCAAGGTGGCAGTAAAGCTTTGGATGTGTACATTCTGCGACGATCCGAGAGCTTATCCTATCTATGAGAAGTGCATAGAATACGATATACCCGTGCTTATCCACAGCTTTTTGAAGACTGTAGGCCAGCTTGAAAACGAGACTACGGGCGTTCACGTGCACAATGTAGCGCAGAGATATCCCGAAGCCAAGATCGTAATGGCTCATCTCGGAGCTAACTGCTACCACGGTGTTAAGGCAATAAGAAACGATAAAAACGTTTGGGTGGATTTCTGCGGATCCATATACCGCGGAGATGATCTCGACTATACCATACGTCAGGTAGGAACAGACAGAGTGCTTTTCGGTACCGATATGCCCGGCTCCTACACCACAAACTACGGTCAGGTGCTTGATGCGGATATAACCGAGGCGCAGGCTGACGATATTCTTTATAATAATACTGCGAAGCTCTTTGACAGACTTCATTGGTATGGAAGGTAAGGTGTGTTATGACTTTCGGATACAATGATTCCTGCTGCTTTACAGGCAGCTGGCCCTTCAGAAAAATACATAAGGGCAGTATGACCGACCTCATGGCAGCACATAAAAAGCACGGTATAACGGGCGGTCTTGTCGGATGCCTAAACAGTGTATTCTACAATGATCCTTACGAGGGCGACGAGGAGGTCGCAAAGCTTATAAGGAGCTGCGGCTACCGCTTTGCCGCAACGGTGAATCCCATGCTTCCCGGTACCGTGGAGGAGCTTGATAACATAAAGAACGTTCTCGGTGCCGATGCCATACGGCTTTATCCGTCAAATCACGGTTATGCCTGTAACTGCGGCGAGGTAAAGGAAGTGGCAAAAAGAGCGGGAGAATTGGGACTCAAGGTAGTTATAACCATAATAACCGAGGATCTCCGTCTTGATTACTGTTTCAAGCAGACTCCCGTCAATTGCAGACTTATCCCTGAGCTTCTTGATGCTTGTCCCGATACAAAATTCCTCATTTCATGCATAAAGCCTCATGAGATATTTGTGATTGCCGACGAGCTGAATGATCGTGACAACGTATGGGTGGATACGGCGAGATTTTCCCATGAGTTTATGGCGCTTGACAGCGTTACAAAAAGACTTTCCCATAAGAAGATCGTTTTCGGCTCGGGCTCTCCGCTTCTTTCCATGAGATGTATGCTTCTCAATGCGGAATGTACCGATCTTGATGACGATATAATAGAAAAGATCATGAGATCGAATTTCGAGGATTTTATAAGCTGAAAAATAAGATCACTGCGGAGCTTATGCATTTTACGGTGTAAAAAGCTCCGCAAGATTTATTTTGTAAAAATAATTGACAAAAGGAAAAACATAAGTTATAATTTAAGTGTATACAATTTTGGGCATACTTTGGAAATATCGGGTGGATGAAAACGGCTCTTCCGCTCGATTTTGTGAATATATATGAGACTTGATAAGTTTTTAAGCGATATGGGTATCTGCTCCAGGAGAGATGCTTCACGCATCGGAGCAAGGGGCGAGATAAGGGTAAACGGAAATGTCATTCGTGACCCGAGCGCAAAGATCAACGAAGAAAAAGATGAAGTCATTTTTTGCGGTGAAAAGATAAGGTATGAAAAGACACAGATAATAATGATGAACAAGCCTGCGGGATATATTTGCGCCGCAGACGATCCGAGAGAAAAGACCGTCACGGAGCTTTTGGGAGACAGGGAAAAGCGTTCCGAGCTTTTTCCCGTAGGAAGACTCGATAAGGATACAGTGGGGCTTCTTATTTTCACTAATGACGGAGATCTGTGCCACAAGCTTCTGTCACCGAAAAAACATGTGGATAAGATCTATTATCTGAAAAGCGATAAGCCTCTCGGCGAAAGCGACATCGCCGCCTTCATGGAGGGCGTGTACATTGAAAAGGATTTGAAAACACAGCCCGCCGATCTCAGGATAGATACCGATCCATTATACGGATATCTTACCATACACGAGGGAAAATTCCATCAGGTCAAAAGAATGCTTGAAGCAGTAGGCAAAAGGGTGGTATATCTCAAAAGAGTTGAATTCGGAGGGGTGAGCCTTGATGAGTCTCTTGCCCCCGGTGAATACAGAAGACTTACGGACGAGGAAAGAAAGGTGCTGATGTCATCTCCCTCGGTCATGAAATGAAATCAGAATCAGGAAAGGATTTGTTAAAGAATGAATATTAATGAAAAGATAGCTTCGGAATTGGGTTTGAAGCAGTATCAGGTAGACAATACGGTAGAGCTTTTGGATGAGGGCAACACAGTACCCTTTATTTCACGTTACAGAAAAGAAAAGACAGGATCCCTTGACGATCAGATAATAAGAAACCTTGCCGACAGACTTGAATATCTCCGTTCTCTTGAAAAGAGAAAGGAAGAGGTAAGAGCCGCTATAGAGGCTCAGGGCAAGCTTACGGAAGAGATAACAGAGGCTCTTGACAAGGCTGAGATACTTACCGAGGTAGAGGATATCTACCGTCCCTTCAAGCCTCACCGAAAGACTCGTGCTTCCGTTGCCCGTGAAAAGGGCCTTGAACCCTTGGCACAGCTTATTTTCGCTCAGGAGCTTACAAGCGGAGATACTTTGGATATTGCAAAGGAATATATTGACGAGGAAAAGGGTGTTGCTTCTGCCGAAGAAGCTTTGGCGGGTGCTCTTGATATCATAGCAGAGGATATTTCCGACAATGCGGAATACAGAAAGCAGATAAGAGCCATTACGATGGACAATGCATCTCTTGATGTGAAAATAGCTGATGAGAAGCTCAAGGATAATGCTGAGGCTCAGGTATATTCCATGTACTTTGAATACAGCGAAAAAATAGCGAAAATACCCGGTCACAGAATCCTTGCCATAAACAGAGGCGAAAAGGAAGAATTCCTGAAAGCCGATCTTGTAGTGAATGCAGACCTTTGCACAGCTTTCCTTATGAGAGAATGCATAGGCGAAAAGAGAAGCATATTCGGAGAGTACGTTGAAGCGGCTGTAAAGGACAGCTATGACCGTCTTATTGCTCCTTCCATAGAAAGAGAAATCCGTTCCGCATGCTTTGATGATGCTTGTGAAAAGGCTATTGCCGTATTCGGACAGAATCTTAAATCTCTCCTTATGACTCCTCCCATCAAGGGTAAGACCGTTCTCGGATATGACCCCGGCTACAGAACGGGATGCAAGCTTGCAGTTGTGGACAGCCTGGGAAGAGTTCTCGACACGGGAGTTATATACCCCACAAAGCCTCAGGAAAAGATCAAGGAATCGGAAAAGATCGTTCTCGATCTTATAAGAAAGCACAAAATAGATACTATCGCCATAGGAAACGGAACGGCATCCAAGGAAAGCGAGATATTTATAGCAAATGTTATAAAGAACAATTCTCTTTCCGTCAAGTATATGATGGTATCCGAGGCGGGAGCGTCAGTTTATTCCGCTTCGAAGCTCGGTGCTGAAGAATTCCCCGATTACGATGTTACATTGAGAAGTGCCGTATCCATAGCAAGAAGACTTCAGGATCCTTTGGCGGAGCTTGTAAAGATAGAGCCCAAGGCTATAGGAGTGGGACAGTATCAACATGATATGAAGCCCGCAAGACTTGAGGAAACGCTGGGCGGCGTTGTGGAGGACTGCGTTAACAGTGTCGGTGTTGATGTAAACACCGCATCTTATTCGCTTCTTTCCTACATTTCGGGTATAAATACCCAATCCGCAAAAAATATTGTAAAATACCGTGAGGAAAACGGTGCATTCACATCAAGAGAACAGCTTCTCAAGGTGCCGAGGATCGGCGCTAAAGCTTACGAGCAGTGTGCGGGCTTCCTTCGTATTCCCGACGGTGACAATCCTCTTGATAATACGGGCGTTCATCCCGAATCCTATGAGGCGTGCCACAAGGTAATGAAGATGTTCGGCTATTCTCCCGAGGATGTAATAGGCGAAAACGGAGAAAGCGGTATCAATTTCCTTTCCATAATGGCGGAGAAGAAGGGTAAAAAGAAGATCGCCGAACAGCTTGAAATAGGACTTCCCACCCTTAACGATATCATTACCGAGCTTGAAAAGCCCGGAAGAGATATAAGAGATGACTTTTCTCAGCCTATCCTTCGAGACGACGTTCTTGATATGAGCGACCTCAAGGAGGGAATGGAGCTTGTGGGAACGGTCAGAAACGTATGCGACTTCGGTGCATTCGTTGATATCGGTGTTCATCAGGACGGTCTCGTTCACATTTCTCAGATATCCAATAAGTTTATACGCCACCCTTCCGAGATACTCAGTGTCGGAAAGGTAGTTAACGTAAAGGTTCTTTCCGTTGATGTGGCGAAGAAGAGAATAGCGCTGACCATGAAATAAGCGCGCCGAACTGCGGTGCGAACAAAGATAACGCGCTTAATGAAATAATGCCCGCAGGCATTATTTCGCGAAGTAAGGTGTAGACCGGTTTCATCCAAGAGTTTGCACTTTGCCGTCAAAAGCAGGACGGCAATTTTGCCGAAGGCAAAAGCGCGCAAACATCCGCAGGCGCG
>SVTV01000004.1 GCA_015063605.1 Oscillospiraceae bacterium | reverse complement strand
TGATCATATCTGTCATAAATCTTGTTATTACCATAACAAAAAAGAAATAACCGCCCTCAGCCAAAGGTAGCGGTTAATCTTTTTTTATCGTGATCTGGGCTCACCGTCTACGGTTGCCTTGTTTTCATTTATATTATACTATCTATCTGCGGAAATGTCAATAGGAAAGTTGCTTGATACATGAATAATTTTAACAAACACAATCTTGAGGCTCTCCCTGCGGGAGAGCTGTCACGTTTTAACGTGACTGAGAGGGCAAACAAAAACGGCAGGCGGCAGCATTGTTACAATTGTTACACAAACACGGGAAATATTACAATACTGTTACAAATTCAAAAATCTATTGACATTCAAAAAAAAATATTGTAAAATAGTCATGCTGATAAAAGCAGAGGGTTGACGGCTCCGGTCGGTAGCCCGAAGGCGATTGTCAAGCCAACAAATTATTTTAATTTTTTATGGAGGAAAACAATGAAAAGCACAAAGTTTCTTGCTGCTTTGCTTGCAGTTATGATGATCTTCGGAACATTCGCTGCAAGTGCTGCCGGATTCACCGACATTACTCTCGAGAGCAATCCCGAGGCGTATAAGAATGCTCTTCTTCTTAACCAGATGGGTGTTGTTAAAGGCGACGAAAACGGCAACGCTAATCTCGATAAGCCCGTAACACGTGCCGAGATGGCTGCATTTATTTTCAGACTTGGTACAGCTTACACTGACATCGTTGGCGGTGTAAACTCTACAACATTCGAAGACCTCGAAGCTGACGGTTGGTACATTTCCAACGTAGTATGGTGCTACGAACAGGGCATCATCGCAGGTCGCGATCCCGAATCTAAGATATTCGATCCTAAGGCTGACGTTTCTTACGACGAAGCTATAAAGATGGTTGTTACTCTTCTCGGATACAAGGGTCTCAGCTATCCTCTCGGATACTACCTCAAGTTCCTTGATTTACTCAAGGCTGCTGACACAACACTTGCAAAGGTTCTTCCCGAATACAAGGGCGACGTTGCAGGTACACGTAACCCCATCTCCCGTGGCGAAGTTATCTCCATGCTCAACGTAGCATTCAAGGCTCCCATGGCTGATGAAAAGGGCAAGGCTTCTGAATATACTCTTCAGAACTCCGTATGGGCTAACAGCGACACAAGCATAAAGGAATATTATGCTGTTGTAGTTGCTAATGAAAAGAAAGCTCTTCCCGGCTTCTCCGCTACAGCTGCTGCAGGCAAGGTTGACCTCGCTGTATACACAACAGATAGCAATGGCGTTAAGTCTTTGGGAACTGAAGTTATAGCTGACCAGGCTGCTGCTGCTGACTACGGTCTCGCTGCTGACGTTGAAATCGGTACATACTTCACATACTACAAGATGGGTACTGCAGACGAAGTTAAGGCTGGTAACGGTGATATAGTTAAGGAACTCACAACAACAGCTACTTCCGCTGTTATCGAAGACGCTTCTTACTCCGAAACAGTTAAGAAGGTTAGCGACGTTGATACTAAGTTCGTTACCATCAATGGTAAGGAAATGAAGTCTGCTGACGCTGACAAGATCGACTATGTTGCTACATATTCTGCTACTAACGCTGTTCCCGTGTTCGCTGCTCCCGCTTCCGCAGTTGATGCTGATTCCTTCTGGAAGGCAATCGACGCAGGCCAGGATCTCTACGTAGTTGCATACGACCTCTTCGCTGACGGTTCCATCGATTGGTTCGATTGGACAGTTAAGGAAATCGGTCTTGTTGGTGATGACACTAAGGTTGAAAGTGCTACAGCTAACAATGCTACAACATTCAAGAAGTTTGATACAACAAAGCCTGTTGCATCCACTGACAAAATAGCTAATGTTAAAGCAAACACTACATCTGAAACATTTAAGTACACACTTATCGACAATAAGGCTTCCGCAGTTAAGGATAACATCGTTACATTCTATATACTCGGTGGTAAGATAGTTGTTGATGAAATCGTAACTCCTTTCAAGGGCATAGTTACAAAGGTTGTTAATGGTACAACATTTACAGTTAAGAAGGAAGATGATACAAAGGTTGAACTTACAGTTGCATCCGGTACCGCTCCTATAAAGAACATTGCGTTCTCTACTGGTCTTGATACAGCTCTCAAGGCTACAGCTTCCGCTAACTTCATCGTTTACGGTTCTAAGATAGTAGCAGTTTACGGCGACACAGCTCCTCAGACTGCTCACACATACGCAGGTTCTTCCGTTGCGTTGTTCTACGGTCTCGCTGCAAGAGAAGTAGCACTCACATCCGGTTATGAATTTGACGGTACAAACTATGTACTTAAGTACACAGCAAAGGATAGCTACTATGCATGGGTTGCATATGAATCTGATCCTTCCACACTCGTTAAGGTTCCCGTTTATAACATAGACGGTATCACAGACTTCAGTCGTTACTTCGTTCGTAAGACTGGTGTAACTGCTCTCAATTACGCAGAAGCTCTCACAGATGCTGATAAGGCTCTCAATGCTAAGATTGGTACTATCCTCGCTGACGGTACTGCTCTCGTAGTTCTTGAAAAAGACACAACAACGGACAGCGCTACTAAGGATATGTACAAGATATCCAAGATCAATGCTGCTGTTGCTGCTGCTCAGCCTTCTGCTGATACAAAGGAATTCATTATAGCTGACGCTGCATACATCGCTCAGAACGCTCTCACAGGCTTCTACGAAGTATACGATTCTTATAACAAGGTTATAGCTACACTCGGTTGCGACAGCAAGTCCGTTATCTTCAACCTTTCTGCTCTCAGACACGTTAAAGAAGGTTCTAACGAGCCTAACGATGTTCTCAAGGCTGATTCCGGTAAGAAGTACAACTACACAGCATCCAAGCTTTCCACATTCGGTGCTATCACTCAGAATACTGCATATGAAATCTTTGGTGAACTCGTTGTTGAAGCTCCCAAGGCTTATACAAATGCTAACGATAATCTTGTAGCTAATGTTAAGTCCGTTGTTCTCCGCAAGGCAGTTGTTCTTAAGAACACTTCCAAGCTCTCTGCAGGTCAGCTCATCGCTACATCTGTTGACACAACAAAGGCTCCTTACAACTACATGATCCTCAAGAGTGTTGACTCCATCGAAATCGATGGTCTCAAGGGTATCATAACATTCACAGTATACAACCCCGCTACAGGCACAACTCAGGCACTTGTTCTCGAAACAACTGCTGACAAGGCTGAAAATGCTTACTCTACAGCTGATACAGCTGCTAAGAAGCTCACAGCTCTTATCGGTAAGGTAGTATCTTATGATTCTACAAATGGTTGGACAGGCAAGACTGTTGCTGAAGCTATTGACGATCTTAAGGTTGTTGAATATGATACAAATACAGCTGCTTCTGCAACTGCAAAGGAAAATACCAAGCTCGAAGGTTACGAAGTATCCATTGATGCTTCCAAGGCTAACATCGTTGCAGGTGATGGTTCTTACTACTACCTCGTAGCAGAAGTATCCGGCGCAAGACGTTACTTCAAGCTCGCTGACAATGCTGTTATATCCGACCTCACAAAGGCTGCTTCTGCTCCTGTAAACGGCGTATATTCAAGCAAGGATATAACAAAGGTTGCTGTTGAAAATGATAAGGGTGAATATGCTCTTGATGGAACATACACATTCGCTATCAACGGTGCTTCCGAAGTAGTATTCGGTTACAAGGCATAATTTGTTGACAAGACAAATCGCATAAACGAGTAATCATTATTAACTAATAATTACTCAGGGGTTCGCCCCTAAGAATAGCCGCCGCGGCAACGCGGCGGCTTTTTTAAATAAAAGAATCTCGTCATCACACGTGTGTGATGTTACATGTGTGATGTTACACGTATATGATATTAAATCGAAAGGCGTGGGAATTGTCATGACTTCAGAAAAAATGAAAAACAGTATAAAAAAGAATATCACAGAATATAAATTGCTGTTGAGAGCTATTCCCACAACCGTCGTTACATTATTCGTTGTCAGCGTCATTTGCATGAATCTTCTTGCAAATAAAACGCTTCTTAAGCTTGATTGGATCGCCCTTGACGGCGGCATCCTTATTTCCTGGCTTTCTTTTATGTGCATGGATATTATTACAAAGCATTTCGGACCAAAGGCATCCACACTCATTTCCATTCATGCCGTAATAATCAATTTACTCACTTGCCTTATATTTTATATCGTCAGTGCAATCCCTTCCACTGCCGATGATTATACCGCCTTTGACAGTATATTCGGCGGTACATGGTTTATTCTTCTCGGAAGCACCGTGGCGTTTCTTGCATCCGCTGTTGTAAATAATGTTTTGAATTGGGCTGTGGGATTGTGTTTTAAAAATGATCCCGACGGCAGAACAGCTTATATGATGCGTGCCTATATTTCCACATTTGCAGGGCAGTTTTTTGATAATTTCATTTTTTCCGTTATTGTATTTTACTTTTTCGCTCCCATATATTGGGACGGATTTTCATGGAGCATTCTTCAATGTGCTATGTGTGCCCTCACCGGAGCTGTTGCCGAGCTTATAATGGAGATATTGTTCTCGCCCATAGGATACAGAATCACGAAAAAATGGAAAGAGCAGAATGTGGGAAGGGAGTATTTTGAAATTCCATAATGAAGAAAAGCCCCGCTTTTTATTTGATTTTTGATTTTTTTCTCACTTAATTAAATTACCTCTTGAATTATTTTCCTATATGTGGTATCATGTATAGTGTAAGTGAAAACACCTTATAAATGTGTTTATTTGAATTTTTTTACTAAAGGAGTTTATATAATTATGAGAGTAATGTGCATCAGCGCTCATCCCGATGATATGGAGCTTCAGTGTGCAGGTACACTGTTGAAGTGCAAGGCAAGAGGCGACGAGGTTTACGTTTGCCACGTTAATAACGGCAGCCTCGGACATTTTGAAATAATGCCCGACGAGCTTGCACCCATGAGAATACAGGAAGCTAAAAATGCTTGCGAAATGGCGGGCTTCCATCATATGACTTGCGACCTCGGCGACTTTGAATCCTATTATCAGAACAGAGACCAGAAGAATATTCTCGTTGCAAAGATCAGAGAAGCTAACCCCGATTTCATCATCACAATGCATCCCGACGATTATATGTGCGACCACGTTGCGGCATCCAATCTCGTTTTTGATGCGGCATTCATGGCATCCGTTCCTCACTATATGCCCGAGATCCCCGCTACCGATAAGGTAGTTCCCATATACTATATGGAAACAGCATACGGCATCGGCTTTATCCCCACGGAATACGTTGATATAACGGAATTCTTCGACAAGAAGATAGAAATGCTTCTTTGCCACAAGTCCCAGTCCGAATGGCTTGCAGAGCATGACAACGTTGACTATACGGAAGGATCCCGTATAATCAGCATGTTCAGAGGCTTGCAGTGCGGCGTTAAGTATGCGGAAGGCTTTGTACAGTGCAAGGCGGCTCTCAAAATGGTTCCTCAGAGACTCTTACCGTAAGCTTAAAGTTTATAAAGGATGGTATTGAAAATGTCCGAATTTAAGATTTCCGGCTTTGCCGATGAAATATCCCCCGAGTTCAGCAAGCAGATCGAAGGCTTCAAGAAGCTCGGTATCAAGAATATCGAGCCCCGTAACATAGACGGTATAAACGTTTCCTCTCTTACAGCCGAAAAGGCAAAGGAGGTTGCGGCTATATTGAAGGAAAATGATATGGGTGTTTCCTCTATAGGATCTCCCATAGGAAAGCAGAAGATTACAGAGGACTTCGGACCTCATTATGAGCTTTTCCTCAATACTCTCGATGTTGCCGACATCCTCGGAACAAAGAGAATACGTATGTTCAGCTTCTACCTTCCCGAAGGCGAAGAGGCTGTATACAAGAAAGAGATATTCCGCCGTATGAGAGAGCTTCTCGATGCAGCGGAAAAGAGAGGCATTACACTTTGCCACGAGAATGAGCACGGTATATACGGCGATTCTCCCGAAAAGTGCCTTGAAATAATGAAGGAATTCGACGGAAAGATGCGTTCCGTATTCGATCCCTGTAACTTCGTTCTTGACGGCTTTGAGTCCTATCCCAAGGCGTTTAATATGCTCAACGAATATATTGAGTATATGCACATCAAGGACGGCGATGCCGACAATTGCATCTGTCCCGCAGGTATGGGTATAGGCGGTATTCCCGAAATACTCAAGGAATTGAAGGCTTCCGGCAGAGGCGATATGATGCTCACAATAGAGCCTCACCTTCAGGTGTTCTCCGGTCTCGATAAGCTTTCCGTAAATCATGAAGACCTCAAGCGCAAGTATGCGTATAACTCTTCCTTTGAAGCGTTCACGGCGGCATATGAAGCGTTGAAGGCTTGCATGTGATAAGAAAACAATAATATAAAATAGTACGGGCTTGCCTCAATGCCGTTTCGGCAAAAGGCAAGCCTTTCGTTCTTTTTGATATTAAATTCTCTTGATTTCAGAAGAATCTGTGTAACATATCTTGATGTTGATATAAATAATATTGACATTAACATTGTTATATGGTATCATATAGTTGATAACATTCCATCCTTGAAAGGAACAGACATAACAATGCAGAAAACAGAAATGCGCAATCCTCTTACAACTCATATAGATAAAATGTCCACATCGGAAATGCTTCAGGTTATTCAGAACGAGAACCGTAATGCGGTGGAAGCCGTGGGAGAAGCGCTTGAGGATATAGGCAAAGCCGTCGACGCTATAAGCGCAAGCCTTGAAAAGGGCGGAAGACTTATTTATATGGGTGCGGGTACATCGGGCAGACTCGGTGTTATCGATGCCGCGGAATGTCCTCCCACATACGGCGTATCATATGATACTGTTATCGGTATCATTGCCGGCGGTAAGGAAGCCATGTTCCGCGCAAACGAAGGCGGCGAGGACGATCCCATGGCGGGAGTTGCCGACCTTAAAGAAAAGGAGCTTAAGTCCTGCGATACGGTCGTCGGAATTTCGGCGGCGGGAAATGCGGCGTATGTGATACACGCATTGGAATACGCAAAAAGCATAGGATGCACTACCGTCGGTATATCATCAAATCATGGCTGTCTTCTTGAAAAGACTGCGGATATTGCCATAATTACAGATACGGGCGCAGAGGTCATTACGGGTTCCACGAGAATGAAGGCGGGAACTGCACAGAAGCTTGTATTGAATATGCTTTCCACTTGTGCAATGGTGAAGACGGGCAAGGTATATGAGAATCTGATGATAAACCTCCGTCCCACAAATATAAAGCTTGCACGGCGCATGGTATCCATTGTTTCCGAAATAATGGAATGTGACGAAGAAAAAGCGGAAAAGCTTCTTAATGAAAACGATTGGAATATAAGAAAAGCCGTCGGAGAAAAAGAATAAAAAAGACTTGTCCTTTGTGCCTTTTTTGGTACTTGGGACAAGTCTTTCTTTTATTCTGTCATGAGCGATGCTGCCGCGCGTGATATCTCGTGGGGAGTAGGCTCTCCGTGGTCGATGAATGCGGCACTTTCTATCATAAGATCGTGGGTTATGACCTGACGGAAATCCACCGTGGGGCCTGCTTGATGAGGCATCATCATTACATTGGGCAATGTGTAAAGGGGAGAATCGGCTGTGGGAGGCTCGGGATCGTACACATCGAGAACGGCACGGAAGCGTCCGTCCTTCAATTCCTCCTCAAGGGCACGCTGATCTATTACAGCACCTCTCGCCGTGTTGACGAAAAGGGCACCGGGGCGTATCATGGAAATGAGCTTGGCGTTGACCATGTGATATGTGGCGGGGATCTTCGGTGTGTGAACCGATATTATATCGCAGGTGGAGAAGATCTCCTCCAGCGAAGCCTGACGGAGGTTATATTTTTTCACATCCTCTTCGGGAAGAGGCTTTATGTCATATACATATATTTCCGAGCGGAAATTTGAAAGAAGTCTTACCGTATGCTTCGCTACCGCACCGTAGCTGAGTATTCCTATCTTCTTTCCCGCAAGTCCGAAGTTTCTGTCGGTTACCGTCTTCCATTTCTTTTCGTATTTCAGACGATGGCTGTAATATGGAATATCACGTAAAGCCGCAAGGATATACGCCAATGTGCCCTCTGCTACAGATTCCGCAAAGTAATCGTTACCCGTGAGGACACGGATATCGTTTTCCCACACCGCATCGGTGATAACGGGCTTTACCGAGCCGCAAAGGTGAGTCATAAGCTTCAATTTCGGTGCGGCAGCTATTATATCTCCATCAAGGCGGGGAGAGCCCCAGGCTGTAACATATACATCGCAATCGCATATCCGTTCTTTTATTTCATCGACAGTGAATTGCTTTTCCGTATCGTTCCAGATGATCTCGCCGAGTGATTCTGCAAGCTTAATATTCTCTTCGGTAAAAAATGTGTTGAATGTTTCTCCGCGCGGAGTTGTTATCAATGCTTTCATAATATAACGCCTTCCTTTTGTTCGGTCGTACTTCTGTATTTACAAAGCATTATATCATATCCCCGTGACGATTTCAACATTTTTTTTGAAATCGGTACATGGGATTTTTTCGGTGCGGCGGTCAAATTATTCTTTTCGGGAGCGGACACAACAAATAGGTTATTGACAATGACAATACCGTATGGTATAATAAGCGCAAATAACCACCGTGCGAACAAAAACATGCGTTTAACACTACTGCAGTTGTGATATAATAAGCGCGGACAGGTACTTTTATAACTTACGTGAAAGGATAATTACTTTATGAAAAAAACATATAAGCTTCTCATTTTTATTTTACTTACGGCGTTGTCATTGAATTCTTGTGTGAGCGCACCTCAGAACGACCGGACACAGACGTTGACAGAGCAAAACACTATATCCGAGCCTCAGACTGCCGCAGAGCTTTGGGAAAGAATAGACGATACCATGAATGCTTTGGATTCCATGGAAGCTTCGGTGAGCTCAAAAATAACGGCATATAACGAAGGATACAAGATAACGGCGGACATTTCGGGGACATCGGCGCAATCCGGTATCGTCAGCGGCGATTTTTATTCGTACACCTCGGCAAAAACAAAGATCAATATAGTTGATCTTCAAATGAAAATGGAAAACACCGTTACCGAGGTGTTTAAGGACGGCAAGCTGTATATATCCAATGAGGGAACGGATGTAAACGGCAAGCTTTGTTCTCCCATGACCGAGGAAGAGTATCATGAATATAATGAAGACAGCGATATTATGAATTATGATATTCAGGAGTGCACTTCCAAGGAGTTTTCAAAGAACGAAGACAATACATGGAGTCTGAATTTCTCGGGATATACAAACAAGGTGATGCATTCATTGGTAAGTCATTTCGGTATGGAGGATGTATTTAATGCCGAAATGCTGGATATGGAGGTGTCGATAGAAGCGGATGAAGCTTTCCGTGCTTTGAAATTTGACTGTACCTTTATTTTTGATACGGAGGAGGGCGATGAAAACGTTCCTCAGATGACTATCACATCAAATTATTCGAAGTTCAACGAATTTGTTCCGGATCCGAAGGCTATCGACGAATCGGAATTCCAAGAGATAGAGGATATCAGAATATTGGGTGATATTTCCGACAAAATGAATGAGATCCGAAATGCTAAAAACGCCTCCTTTGAGCTTGAGATCGAGCAAAAGATCACGGCAATGGGTGAAACCTCTCAGTACAGCGAAAAGGATATTGTGGAATTCGGAAAGAAAAACGGCGGCTTTTATTACGATATAACCGCAATGGTCGGCGATGCTTCCATAAAAATACTTTATGAAAAGGGCGTTCAGACCGTCACGGAATCGGGCGAATCGACTACAGCGCCTCAGACCTCGGAGGAGGCGGAGGAGTTTATATGGAGTCTTATCAATTCCTCAAATTACAATAAGGATTACGTTACCAATATGATATCCGAGGGTGACGGTGTATACAGGATCGTTTGCGAAAAGGCGGATTCCAATGCATTTGCTCAGGTATTCCTTGCTATGGGGGCAAGATATGACAGCGGAAGCCAGACCTTCATCGTTACCGTGAAAAACGGTAAGCTTGAAAAAATAGAAAGCGAGGCTAAGCTGTCGGGATATATATCATACGGCAACCAGCACTTTGGTGTGAGCCTTGAGCTTAAAACGATCTGTACATTTGCTTCTTATACGGGCACGGATGACAACAATATTTCAATATAAATAAATTTTTTCAAAAATTGTAAGGATTTTTCTTTTTTAAATTGTATAACAGACAGAGCGGTCATTGCAGCGATCATCGCCGCAATGACCGTATTTTTTAAAGGAGAGGTGCACACATGGGTAACGGTGAAAGTAGCTACCGCCGTTTCCTTTCGGGTGATGACAGCGCCTTCGGTGATATTATGGATGAATACCGCCGGGGACTAATCCTTTTTGTAAACCGTTACCTTAACGACCTTGATGCATCGGAGGATATTGCGGTCGAGGTCTTTACTTATGTTTTTGTTAATCCGGGAAAATATAATTTTAAGGTATCGCTTAAAACATATCTATATATGCTGGGAAGAAGCCGTGCGTTGAATGTACTGAAGCACAGGAAAGTAATCGAGTTCGTGCCTCTGTCCGAGGCGGAAAATATACCTTCGAAGGATAAAACTCCCGAGGGATACGTTATCGAAGATGAGAGAAAGCGGCTTGTAAATACTGCGATGGAAAAGCTTCCCGAGGATATGAGAACGGCGGTGTATCTTGTATATTTCGAGGAGCTTTCGTATAAAGAAACGGCGAAGGTAATGAAAAAGAGCGAAAAGCAGGTGGATAATCTGCTGTACCGCGCAAAAAAGGAGCTTCATACCATTTTGGGAAAGAGTGTGGATAAGCTATGAGAACGAGAGAAGAATTTAACGAAGAGGTCTTTTCCCGAGGAAGGGCGGGCAGAGAAAGAAAAAAGAGGATAAGAAAAAAGATCTGGATGCTTTCACTTCCGATAGTATGTCTGACCGTTGGGGCTATTGCTTTAGGTATACCGAGGATATCCCATGACGGCGGGATACATTCCGAAAAAACATACGGCGTGGGAAGCATTACGCCCGAAACCGAAGAGAAAAATACCGAAAAAAACGGAAGCGGGGGAGTGTATGACGGCACTTTGGAAGTAATTACAGGTGAAGCGCGTCCCGGCAAAAAAGATCCCGAGCTTTATAATAACACGCCGCCTTCGGGAAGCTTCGGATACAGTGACACGGATGAGCTGAAGGAAGCCTTGCGGACGGAATTTTCGGATGAAAAGCTGAATGAAAAAACGAGCACTCTTGATGAAAGTGCAAGAGAGGTGTTCAAAGAGTTCACCAAGAAAAGATTGAAGGAAAATAAAATATATGTTCCTTCCTTTGACGGAGATATGTTTACCTTGAAGGATGAAGCGGGCTATCCGAAGATCACTCTTTTTGCGTCCGAAGCTTATAATATGCCGTGGATATGGTATCATGCTTGCGTAAACGGTACGGATATGATAATCAAGACCATGTATACCGATACGAACGGAGAAAGCGCATCGGAATTTTTAAAGAAATTTTGCCCCGATGCTCCAAATGTTCATAATTTCGGTAAATTTTCGAATTACGAAAGAATTTATACAAAGGAATTATCGGTGGGCGGAAAGAAAACCGAGGTCATGGTGTCGGAGACAAAGGACGGCGAAAGACGTTTTTATTCATTTATGTACAAGGAAATGCTTGTAAGCATTCAGTCGAATCACGATCTTGAGAAAGATGATTTACTTTCGCTTATTGCATTTACGGAGATCAGATTATTCTGAAAAGAAAGGAAGGTATGGTAAAAATGAAAAGAAAAATACTTATTCCCGTTGTTTGTGCTTTGCTTCTTTTGGTATTGTTTGTGCCCGTTCCGGGAGGGGCGTACGATGACGGAGGCACAAGGGAATACAATGCTCTTACTTATAAGATAGTCCATTGGAAAAAGATATGTGATATTGTTGATGAGGGCGGCGAAGCTCCCGGTATATATGAAAAAGTTCGGTTTTATTTCTTCGGAGATAAGAATAAGACCATAGATGAATTGTGGGAGCTTGAAAGCGCTCGGATGAAGCAAACTGCTGATGATATGAGCGATATCGAATATAAGGAAGAATGGCTTGATAAGTCAAAGGCTTCAAGGGTCGAGGATAATTATTTCGGTGACATCGTAATAACGGAAATTTATTCCGATTGCTTTTTTGCCCGCACCGTGGTTCCGTTACCGTATACGATAAAAATTAACGGAATTTTGTCTGATGAATGGTGTGTGGGAGATCAGGTGATCGCTGAGCACACAAATGTGTATGTGGATGATAAGAACAAAAGGATAGAAGCAGATCTTGTTTCAGTGAAAACGAGTGATTTTGTACCGGATGATTTTGCGGCGTATAAGCCCGTAATATATCTTTATCCTGAAAAGGAAACCGAGGCTTCTGTAAAGCTTGAGCTTGACGGAAGGCTTACATGCACATATCCGAAGTATAATGACGTCTGGAGCGTGACAGCTCTTCCCGACGGCACTCTTCGGGATAAAAGCGGCAAGACCTACAATTACCTTTATTGGGAGGGTGATATCAAGTGCAATTACGATATGTCAAAGGGCTTTTGCGTAAAGGGAGAAGATACGGCGGAATTTCTCGAGAACGCTCTTGAAAGGCTCGGGCTTACAAGAAAGGAGGCAAATGAGTTTATCGTTTTCTGGCTTCCCTTGATGCAGGAAAATGAGTATAATATCATTTCTTTTCAGACAAAGGCTTATATGGATGCCGCAAAACTTCTTGTTTCTCCCTCACCCGATACGGTGATAAGAGTATTTATGACATATGCTCCTTCGGAAAAATACGTTGAGATCGAAGAGCAGGAGCTTTCCGCTCCCGAAAGAAAAGGGTTTACCGTTGTTGAATGGGGCGGTACAGTGATGCCTTTTTAGACCGGGATGTAGAGCGGTGTTTCACCAACATGTTATTATATTTTAAGCTCTTTTTTATGTTTCTTCTTGCATTTAGGCATATTTTTGTGCTATAATACGTATCAATGAAAGTGAATTCGGAGAGTCAAAGAAAATGCTTGAAAGCAAAGAAATATCAATGAAACACAGTGCGCTTATCGGCAGAGTTATAGCCGAATGCGCTCCCCATATAAAATACACGGACAAGGATCTCAGAGAAGCCGAAAATGAGTTTACGAAAAGCGACATTGAGGAAATGAAGAGCTTGGGACTTATGAAGGACAGCTTTGAAGAGTTTTACGTCATACGTGAATTTATAAGCCGATTGCCCTTTTCGGATGAGCTTGACGGAGAATATATTTCCGATATATTCTTTAATGCGAAAATGCTTGACGGGGATGAATTCATGTCCGATCCGTACATAAAAAACGTAAACTTCAAGGACACAAAAAAGGGCGATATTCTTTTGACATATGCTTCCTATATGAAGGGGGAGATATTTCAATACGATATGCCCGTTATAACAAAGGATAAGGTCATACCGAGGCTTGGATTTTTCAATAAAGCCGTGAGATTTCCCGCTCTTTACGAGGGCGTGGTGCCGTGGGTGAGCGTGTGTCCTTCGGAAATTAACTCCATGAAGAATGATATTGAAGCGGCACACGGAAGAGTGCTCGTTCTCGGTCTGGGCTTGGGTTATTATCCGTTTATCGCATCTGCATCCGAAAAGGTAGAAAGAATTACCATAGTGGAAATAAATAAAAAGACAGCGGATATATTCGAGGAAACCATATTGCCTTGTTTTCCCGAAAAGGAAAAGATCAAGGTGATCGTCGCCGATGCTGTGGAATATATGAAGACCGTTTCGGAGGATGATTTTGATTTTTGCTTTGCCGATATTTGGGAAGGAGCTGTTGACGGTGCACCCCTTTACCTTAAAATAAAAGCACATGAAAAAAGACTTTCAAAAACGGAATTTACTTATTGGATAAAGAATGAGATAGAAGAGTATCTTTCGGAAAAATAAGCCTGATTATTTTTCGAAAAAAAGAATAAAATGTTAAAAAACAATTGATTTTTTCAGAAAAATGGAGTATAATAAGAAAAAATCGTGTATTAGCGAAAGGAAAAATAAAATGGCTAAGAGTACATTCTGGAGTGACTTTAAAAAGTTCATAACACGAGGCAACGTTCTCGATATGGCAGTCGGTGTTGTAGTCGGCGGATCCTTCAGCAAGATAGTAACGGGACTTGTAAACTACATAATCAACCCCTTCGTTGGAATATTCATGAAGAGCGGAAGCCTTGATTCCATCAAGACGATAATTACCCCTGCAGTTCTTGACGAGGCAGGCGCTGTTGTATCGGCAGAGGTAGCTATTCTTTGGGGCACATGGCTTCAAACGATCCTTGACTTCCTTATCACAGCATTCTGTATCTTTGTTGTTCTTCGTATAATTATGAACGCAAAGAAGAAGATGGATGCTGAAAAGATAGCTGAAGAGGAAAAGAAGAAGGCAGAAGAAAAGGCGAAAGCCGATGCTAAGGCAAAGGCAGATGCTGAAGCTGCAGCGGCTCTTGCGGTACAGCAGGAAGCCTTCAAGCAGAGCATAATGAACCAGGAAAAGGTTCTCACGGAAATAAGAGATCTGCTTGCTAAAAAATAATAGTATTCCGTCATTACGGCAATAAAAGTGCGGCAGTTGTTTCGTTAAAGAAACTGACTGCCGCCGATTTTTTCGGTTCTTATTGATCCGTTTTATCGTTCTATTGACGAATAAAAAGTTGTATGATATAATAATAAAAGATAATAATATATGCGGAGGAACAGCTATGCCCGAATTGTGCAGATTTTATAATATTATTATAAAAATGATCTACAATGATAACAGCCAACACAGCAAGCCGCATTTTCATGTTTATTTTGCTGAATATGAGGCATCGGTTGGAATCGACGGAGAATTGCTTGCCGGAAGCATACCTGTAAAACAGTTGAAGTTGGTACAGGCTTGGGCTCTTATTCATGAGGATGAGTTATATCGAGCATGGAATATGGCAGTTCAGGGAATCCCGTTCGGAAAAATCGAGCCGCTCAGATAATAAGGAGGAGGTCCGGAAATGTATATAAGAAACGGAATCGCTTATGCAGGAGAAGAAAAGCCGATGCTTAAGGTGAACGGTGTTCGCCCTATGGATAATTATAAGCTTTGGCTCAGATTCAACACGGGAGAAGCAAAAATATTTGACTTTCGCCCGTTGTTGACTAAACCCGCATTTGCACCGCTTGCAGATGAGATACTGTTCAAGGGTGTGTATATTGACTACGGTGTACCGGTGTGGAATGACGGTGAGATCGATATATCACCGGAAATCCTTTATGAAAAAGGTGTCTCTGTCGGAGAAGCGATAGGTGCATGATCCATGTGAGGCTGCTGTTGGCATTTTTACAGCTTCATGCACCGCATGGAGTTGAGAACCGCAAGCACCATTACGCCTACATCGCCGAAAACGGCACCCCATATTCCCACAAGCCCGAAGGCTCCGAGAATAAGGAACAAAAGCTTTGATAAAAGAGAAAATACAATATTATCCTTTGCTATCCGTGTGGTTTTTACCGATATTTTTACAGCCTCCGCTATTTTCAGCGGATCGTCATCCATGATGACTATATCTGCGGCTTCGATCGCAGCATCGCTTCCCAAAGCTCCCATGGCAATGCCCACGTCGGAGCGCATGAGAACCGGTGCATCGTTTATGCCGTCACCCGCAAAGGCTGTTTTGCCTCGCTTTTCCATAATGTTTTCAAGAATGTCCACTTTGTCCTTTGGTAAAAGACCTGCGTGATATTCCGTTATACCCGTTTTTTCAGCCGTTTTGAGCGCGGCTTTTTCGGTGTCGCCCGTAAGCATTGCTATATGAGGGATTCCGAAGGATCTGAGCGCATCAACGGCTTTTTTTGAGCTTTCCTTTGTCTCATCCTCCGTAAGTATATACCCGAGATATCGTTTGTTGCATGCTATATGTACAGCTCCTGCTATTGCAGAGGGAATGACACATTCTATACCCGATTCCTTCATGAAAATGGCGTTTCCCGCACAGCAGTCTTTTCCGTTTATTACCGCCTTCACACCTCTGCCGGCTATTTCTTCTACGCGTTTGGCATGCGGAATGTTTTTATCGGCACGTCTTTTTTCGGCTTCCGAGCAAACTGCTCTTGCCATGGGATGGGTGGAATGAGATTCCAAAGATGCTCCTATGATAAGAAGCTCATCTTCCGTTACTCCTTCGGCGGGGTAGACTCCTTCTGTTTTCAAAATTCCCTTTGTCAGAGTGCCTGTCTTATCGAATACAACGGCTTTAACGGCAGATAAGGCTTCAAGGTGATTTGCACCCTTTACAAGTATGCCTTTTTTTGAAAGTCTGCCGATACTGCAGAAGTATGACAGTGGAACGGAAATAACGAGCGCGCAGGGGCAGGAGACCATGAGGAATACAAGGGCTCGGCGTACCCATTCGCTCCAAATTCCGTTGAATAGAAGGGGAGGAACAAGAGCAAGGAAAAGAGCCGCTATAACAACGCAAGGTGTATAAAAATGCGCAAAGCGCGTTATGAATCTTTCTGTCCTTGATTTTTTGTCAGATGAATTCTCCACCAGCTCAAGGATCTTCGATACCGTGCTGTCCTCGTATCGGCTTTCCGTTTTGATGATCAAAGCTCCGTTTTGGTTGATGGTACCGCTCAGCACCTTATCTCCCACGCCCTTTTCTACGGGGATGCTTTCACCCGTAAGAGCAGATGCGTTTACCGTGGAAGCACCGCTTACTATTTCACCGTCAAGAGGAATCTTTTCACCAGGCTTTACAGAAATGAGCTCGCCTGTTTCTACCTCCTCTGGAGAAACCGTTATCTCTTTTCCGTCACGTATCACGGTTGCATTCTCGGGACATATTTCCATGAGATCGCTGATGGAGCGGCGTGCCTTTCCCGCGGCGATGTTTTGGAAAAGCTCACCTGTTTGGTACAATACCGTTACCATAACGGCTTCCGTGTATTCACCGATGGCAAATGCTCCCATGGTTGCAATGAACATTAGAAACTTTTCGTCGAACATCTTTCCGTGAATAATGTTGAAAAACGAATCTGCGATGATATCGTATCCGCAAATTAGATATGGGATGAAGAAAAGAACGAGACGAAGTATCCCCGTAACGGGAAGAAAAGAAATAATTATTGCTGTTGCCGCGGAAATGATTATGCGCACAAGCTCTCTTTTTTGAACATTACTCATTTTACTATAACGCAATGCCTTTCGATCCTTGAGATCGCCTTCTGTGCCTCTGAAAGCAATGACTCGGATATTTCCTCGCTGCTTTCTATGGTGAGCTTTTGCATTATGAAGTTGACCGATGCGTTATCAACGCCCTTTATCTTTTTTATGGCTTCCTCCATCTTCAATGCACAATGAGCGCAACCGAGATTTTCAAGCTTGAATGACTTTTTCATATGTATATTATCCTTTCGCAAGATTCAGTTTAATGATGCTCTTAAAAGATCGAATTGACGGTTAAGCATTTCCGTATCGACCTTTCCCGTTTCATCAAAGGCTGTGGATTCAACGGTGAAGGTGTCATTGTATCCCTTTGAGTTTACAAATCGGAAAAACCTTTCAAAATCTATACTGCCCTGTCCTATGGGAAGTGTTCTCAGATTTTTCCAATCTTTGTATCCTCCGCCGTAATCGTTTACATGATAGTGGAGTATGTGTTTTTCTTCGTTGAGCCATGAGTATTCTTCGGAATAAAGTAAGTCGAGCTGACCGTGAAAGGCAGCCATTTTCGTATCAAAGATAAACGATATATCGGGATACATCTCCTTTAACGATGTCCAATGGAAAAACGGATCCTTTCCGTTGCAGACCACGTTTTCAATAAGAAGCGTTAAAGAATAATTTTTTGCGATCTGTGCCAATACGGAATAGACCTTAATATTGTTTTCTATGTGTTTATCGGAAATAAGACCGTTCCAAAGATGAAGTACGGCTTTTTTTGCACCCAAGGCTTTACCTATGATGCAGTTAGTCTCGAAAAGAGAAACGGCATTATTATATTCCTCGGATGCTTCTCCCAAGGCAAAGCTTTCTCCGAGAAGCTTGTCGCAATGGATAACGGGAATAAATAAGCCGTATGAGAGAAGAGCATCAATGAGCCTTTCCTTTTCGGGATACCACGTGCTGTACATCATAAATTCAAAGCCGTCGCAGGAAAGCTTTCCGGAAAGCTCCTTTAAAAGACGGTAGTCTCTGTTATTCGGTCTTCCTATCAATGCTCCCGTGGAGCAAAGTATCTTACTCATGATTTCCTCCGCGCTTCTCTATAAGATGCTCGAAGCCCTGAGCCACGATATTTCTTACGTGATCGTCCGCAAGGTAATATATCACCGTTTTGCCCTCTCTGCGGCTTCCCGCAAGATGGGCATTTTTCAATATTTTAAGCTGATGTGATATTGCCGATTGCTCCATATTAAGTAGTTCGGCAATGGCGCAGACGCACATTTCCGATTCCAGGAGTATGTACAGTATTTTTATTCTTGTTGTATCTCCGAAGATCTTGAAAAGGTCGGAGAGGTCGCAAAGCAATTCATCGGTGGGCAATTCACTTCGTACCTTTGTCAGTATGATATTATGGTCATGGGTGGTGTGTGCCATAGCGCTTCCTTTACAAATGAAATTTTATTCATATGAATAAACAATCATATGAATTTACAGTCATATGATATCACCTTTTTTACTGTTTGTCAAGACTTTTTTTGAAATTTTTTACGCAAAACATAAATATATGGGGGAAAACTGTTGTATTTTGCGCAGAAAATTGATATAATTACTGTGTCTATTTTTAAGAGGGTGCATTATGAAGATAAAGATTAAAAACAGAAGCTGTGAGGAGATATCCGCACTCCCGGCATTCCCCTATAAAAAGCCCATGTATCCCAATCCCGTGCTGGGTTTGGTTCAGAAGGTGCTTTCATTTGCGGTGATAAAAAAGAATAACGTCAAATTCAATGAGATAGGTATGGAAAAGCTCGGAAAGAAAGAGCCGTGTCTTATACTTATGAATCATTCGAGCTTTACGGATCTGAAGCTGGCGTCATTCTATTTCTTCCCCCGTCCCCTTTCCATCGTTTGCACTATGGATGCCTTGGTGGGAAAGAGCCTTTTGATGCGTCTTTTGGGATGCATCCCGACAAAAAAATTCGTATCCGATCTTCAGCTTATGAGTGATATGAGATATGCTTTGAGAAAGCTTAAAAGCTCAGTGCTTCTTTATCCCGAAGCAGGGTACAGCTTTGACGGACGTGCCACGGTTATTCCCGATACCATGGGAAAGCTTTTGAAATTCCTGAAGGTCCCCGTTGTATTCGTTATGGCTCACGGTGCATTCGCACGTGATCCTCTGTATAACGGATTGCAGCTTCGTAAGGTCGATATAACAATGGATGTAAAGCTTTTGTATACCGCAGAGGATATAAAGGAAAAGTCGGCGGAGGAGCTTTCGGCAGGTGTGACAGAAGCCTTTTCTTTCGACAATTTTAAGTGGCAGCAGGAAAACGAAGTTAAAATAGATGAAGATTTCCGTGCCGACGGACTTAACAGAGTCCTTTACAAGTGTCCCGCCTGCAATGCCGAGGGTGCAAATGTAGGTAAGGGAACACGCCTTAAGTGTACCGCCTGCGGCAAGGAATATGAATTGACGGAATACGGAAAGATGCGTGCAGTAAACGGTGAAACGGAATTTGAGCATATTCCCGATTGGTTCGATTGGCAGAGAAAAGAAGTTCTTGATGAGATAAAAGAGGGAAGATACGGCTTTGAAAAGGAAGTGGATATATACGTTCTTACCGATTTCAAGGCATTGTACAGAATAGGAGACGGAGTTCTTGCCCACGGTGAAAACGGTTTCACTTTGAAGGGATGCGGCGGCAAGCTTGACATACATCGTACTCCGGATACCTCCTATAGTTTGAACGCAGATTTTTTCTGGTATGAGATAGGTGATACCATATGCATCGAAAATGAAGGTAAGCTGTATTACTGCTTCCCCAAGGGAGAGGCAGATATAGTTACCAAGACGCGCCTTGCTGCAGAGGAATTATATAAGCTTTGGAAAAAAACAAAAGAATCGGCAAGGGGAAGGAGAGCCTCAGTCGATCAATGACGGTATAAAAAGGTATTTATATGATAATAGAAAGTGTGAAGCTTACGGACGCAGATGAGATACTTTCCATCTACGCTCCGTATATAGAGAAGACCACATATACATTTGAAACGAAGGTTCCCGGAAAAGAGGAATTCAGAAAGCGCATAGAGGAGATTTCATCAGTATATCCATATTACGTTTGCCGTGATAACGGCAGAATAGTGGGATATGCATATGCATCACGTTACAGAGTGAGGGACGCATACAAATACAGCGTTGAATGCTCCGTTTACGTGGCGGATGATGTGCACAGGCACGGTGTGGGCACATTGCTTTATGAAGCGCTCTTTTCGGAATTGAAGAAAAGGGGATATCATGCCGCCATTGCCGCAGTTACATTTCCCAATGAAGACAGCATAGCCTTTCACGAGTCCTTTGGCTTTGAAAAGGTAGGCCATTTAAAGGAGGTCGGATATAAATTCGACAGATGGATAGACCTTGTGTGGCTTGAAAAAATACTGTAAGATAATATTAATTACTTAACAAAAGCTTTTATCGGTGCTTTACCGATCTTGAATAAAAGGAAATGGAGTTTTACCGAAATGAAAGAATTGAAGAAGTTGAAGATAGAAGAGCTGTCTGCCGAGCAGAAGCTTGGTATGATGCTTTGTGCAAGACGCTTTACACCCGATGATATGGAATTTACATTGGAGCTTATAAAGGATCATGCTCTCGGATGTGTTCAGGTTCCCATCAACGCTCAGACTCCCGAAATAATAGAGAAGATCAAGGATGCGGCTGATTACCCCTTACTCATTTTCAATGATATGGAGCAGGGTTATCCCCGTTCAGATGTTCCTATGCTTCCCGCTATGACAATGGCGGCTTGCAACAATAAGGAATACTATCATTCCTTCGCAAAGGCTGTTGTGGCAAGCGCCAAGAAGGAAGGCTTTTCCGGAACATGGTGTCCCGTTGTTGATATACTCCGCTGTGACGGTCCCTGCCGTGTACAGAGAATATTCGGAGATACTCCCGAAAAGGTAATATTCCCCGCTGAGGAAATAAACGAGATATTCAAGGAATACGGCTTTATCGGCACGGGAAAGCATTATCCCGGCGGTGAGGATTGCGATTTCGATACACATATGGCAGAGGGTACATCCGATGTTTCAAAGGAAGAATTTATAGAGTACGATCTTAAGCCCTATATATACCTCAATAATAAAGGGCTTCTTCCTGCAATAATGACACGCCATGCGATATGCAGAAAAATTGACCCCGAATATCCCGCAACTCTTTCCAAGCCCGTTATCGACATGATAAGAGAACAGGGCTTCGACGGTGTGTGCTTTACGGACTCTCTTGCAATGATGGGAATACTTCAGAAGTACGGCGAGGAAAATATTCTCGGTATGGCAGCTTATGCGGGCAACGATATCATTCTTCCCAATTACCGCACATCCACAAAGGAATGCTATGAAATGTTCCTTAAGAATTACCGTGACGGTATGTTCTCCGAGGAAAGACTCAACGAAGCGGTACGCAGAGTTCTTAATATGATGGAGTTTATTGCAGACAATGCGGAAAAGAGCGTTGAAATAACGGAAAAAGACAGAGAAAATCTTGAAAATGTGGCAAAGGATTGTATAACTGCTGTTACATTTGACGGTGCTGCGGCTTCCCTCGGCGATCCCGAAAAGAGAAGACTTTTCGTCATTGTTACCGAAATGGGCTTCAAAGCTGATTCTCCCGTTGCGGAAATAAGAACGGGTAAGTGGTATTACCCCGAAAACATTGCGGCAAAGATCAAGGAGGAATTTCCGAATTCCGAAGTCAAATTCATTCCCGAATTCGCAAGTGCGGGAGAAAACGATGCTGTTCTTACGGCGGCAACGAAGCATGATGAGGTGGTATTTGTTACGTTCTGTACAACTACGAGCTATCTCGGCACGGATTGTCTTACACGCCGTACGGAATCCGTTATAAACTGTCTTATTCTTTCGGGAAAGGTCTCCGCTGTGCTTCACTTCGGAAACCCCGCCGCATTGAAGACTATACATCACGTTCCCAGAAGAATATTCGGCTATACCGCCGCAGCTTCTCAGAAGTATGCGATAGAGGTTCTTGCGGGTAAGATCCCCGCGAAGGGAACGCTTCCTTATGACATAAAATTTGAATAATTACCTGAAATAAAAACACGGGATCACTGCATTGCGCAATGGTCCCGTATTGTTTATAAAGCTTTCAGTATCATGATTTGTTGTTGTTCTGCAGCTTCATTTCCCTCGGTGATATACCGTACCTTTTTTTGAACCTTCTTATAAAGTTTGCATAATCATCAAATCCGCTTTCACGGCAGATCTGAAATACAGACATATCCGAGTATTTTATAAGCTTTTGAGCGTATTCGAAGCGAAGCCTGTCGAGCTGATTCTTGTATGTTTCTCCCGTTTCGCGCTTGAATATTTCCGAAAAATAAGTCGGCGTATATCCGGAATGCTCTGCCGCCTCGGCTAAAGAAGGATTCTCTCTGAAATGATTCAAAAGAAACAGCAGGGTATTCGAGAGAGGAGACGGGGAGGTACGGCATGATTTGTTTCCGTAGGATGAAAGCTTTCCCAATATTACATTGAGAAGATATTCGCAGTAAGAGGAATCTCTGTCGGCATTTGACAGCTCCTTGAAAACAGCCTCTGTAAAGCTTCTGTCCTGTTGGGGAATAATTATTACGCCGTTCGGATGCTTTTCCATAAGGTCGGACAGGAAAGTATTGTCGCACACCTTTTCCGAGAACATAACATTGAATATGTGGGAGTCGGACATGGCTACGCTGTGAAAGTTCAGAGGCGTCATAAAGAAAAGCATTCCCGGGGATACGGTGTGAGAGATACCGTCTACAATATATTCTCCCGAGCCGTCGATAATATATTCCATTTCATAAAATTCGTGCCAATGAGTTTTGCAAAAGCCGTCAAATATCTTGTCAAAGGCACTTATTCCGTTGCTTCCGATATACTGCTCTTTTTTGAATCTTTCCATTGCTGTTCTCCTTACATGGGAAATGATCACTGTTTTTATGTCGTTTTTCAATATCATTATAAATCATTTCGTAAGAAAAAGCAATATTATCTTATAAAAAAGCATTGTTGCGGTTAACGCTATTTGCTATAATAAGCTTGAAGCAGCAGGCTTCCCGCTTGCTGAAAATAACTTGGTGAGAGGTTTTTATGGGTAATATATATCTTGTAGGAAATGCACATATCGATCCTGTATGGCTGTGGAGATGGCAGGACGGATATTCGGAGGTTCTGGCGACCTTCAGAAGCGCTCTTGACCGCATGAAGGAATACGATGATTTCAAGTTTACAAGCGCTTGCGCCGTATATTATCAATGGGTGGAAAAGACAGATCCCGAAATGTTCGAAGAGATCACCGGGAGAGTAAAAGAGGGAAGATGGAATATAGCGGGAGGCTGGTTTTTACAGCCCGACTGCAACATTCCCAGCGGTGAGAGCTTTGCAAGGCATACGCTTATTTCACAACGGTATTTTAAGGAAAAGTTTGGAATTACGGCAAAAAGCGGCTACAATGTGGACTCGTTCGGCCACAATGCTTCACTTCCCATGATATTGAACGGCGGCGGAATGAAAAATTACGTATACATGCGCCCCGATAAACGTGAGAGAGAACAGTCCTTTGATACTTTTATCTGGAAGAGCAAGGACGGAAGCGAAGTAACGGCGTACAGACTTCAGGGATATGCCCATGTGGGAAGTGCCGTGTCCACGATGCTTGAGTTTAGGGAAGCCGAGAAAAACGACGGTAAGAGCAGAATGGTGTTTTACGGCGTCGGCAATCACGGAGGCGGTCCCACAGTTAAGCTTATTGAGGCGCTTAAGGAAAATATTTCGTATAAAGAGCGCTTCGGATGTGTTGATGACTTTTTTGAAAGCTTGACGGATAATGATTTTCCCGTAGTGGAAAGCGAATTACAGCATCATGCCCGCGGATGCTACAGTGCAACATCATATGTGAAGACGATGAACCGTAAATGCGAGGAGAATATTCTTGCTGCAGAAAGATTCTGTCTTATGGCAAATAAGCTTACGGGATATGAGTACCCCGAAAAGGCTTTGCGTAAAGCGTGGAAAAACCTTCTTTTCAATCAGTTCCACGATATTCTCTGCGGATGCGCTATAGAAAGTGCTTACAGCGACGCCTCGTATCTTTTCGGAGAGATAATGAGTATCACCGAGCAAGCTGTCAACAGTGCGCTTCACGCCATATGCAGAAGGATCGATACGGGTGCTTCCTCCGTAAGTTCCGTCAAGGAGCCTGCACGGTGGTATGTCTGGGAGCATGATGAATTGGGTACTCCCATGGTTGTATTCAATCCCCATGCTTTCCCTGTCCGCAGATATGTGACGGTATCAGGGGGCGCAGCTTACGTAACCGATGAAAATAATAATGAAGTACCTTTCCAAAAGATAAGAGGCGAACAGACAAACGGTACCGACAGGTATGCTTTGTCCTTTATTGCAGAGGTGCCCGCTTACGGTTACCGTATGTACAGAGCCTTTCAAAAGGGAGAAGGGAAGGAGCGGTTCAAGTCTCTTGAAGCAGAGGAAAAAGCTATTGAAAATGAGCTTGTTCGTGTAGAGTTTTCAGAAGATACGGGAGATATATCGAGATTGATCGATAAGAAGTGCGGAAGGGTCATTTTTGAAGGCGAGTTGTGTGCCGTTTTGACGGATGAAACACCTTGCGATACATGGGCGCATAACCAATTCGATCTCGGTGATGTGTGCGGCAGATTCGGATCCCCGGAGTTTTCCGTCATAGAAAAAGGAAGCGTTTGTGTAACGATGCGTGTAAAGACACGTTACGGAAGGTCCGTGCTGACAAGAGATTATACCCTTACTTCGCAGAGCGATGAGATCCATGTGAAGGGCGAGGCAGATTTTTGGGAAGAGCATAAGGCGTTGAAGATCACTTTCCCCGCAGAAAATAATGCGGTATGCGAGATACCCTACGGAACCGTGGAAAGAGAGCTGTCAAAGGGCGAGGAGCCTTTTGGAAAATGGTTTGCGAGTAAAGGTATTTGTGTTGCCAATAACAGCAAGCACGGATACGATTCCACACCCGACAGCATCCGTATGACAGTGCTCAGAGGGGCGATATATGCAGACCATTACGGTGTGAGAGATGATCGATGCAGGTTTGCCGACAGAGGGCTACATACTTTTGAATACAGTATATCACCCTTCACGGGCATAGCCGAGGCGTATAAGCGTGCTGCAGTGCTCAATTCTCCCTTGCGTACGGTTTACGAATCCTTCCACAGAGGATCATTGCCTCTTAAATACGAAGGCTTTTCAATTAAAGATGAAAATATCTTTATCACAGCCGTCAAGAAAAGCGAGGACAACGATAAGAGCATCGTAAGATGTCTTGAGGTCGAGGGAAAGGATACGTCCTTTAAGCTTGAATTGTTTGGTGAAAGTGTTGAGTCGGATGTAAAGGCTTACGGACTTACTACTCTGAATGAGGAAGGAAAGAAGCTCGACCTTATGGAGTGGGAGGTTTGAAATAGATATTCGGATCGGTGAGAAAGGAATGGTCATAAATATGAATAGATACATAGGTATCGATATCGGAGGAACGAAGATCTCCGTGGTAAAGGGCGATGAAAACGGTAATATCGCAGAAAAGATAAAATTTGATACTCCGGAGAACAAGGATGAGGCGGTGGAAAAAATATTCGATTCGGCTTTGAGGCTGGGTGAATGCTCTGCTGTAGGTATAAGCTGCGGAGGTCCGTTGGATTCAAAAAAGGGAAAGATCCTGTCTCCGCCCAATCTTCCCGGTTGGGATGAAGTGCCTATCGTCCATATTGCAGAGAATGTTTTGAAGGTACCTGCCTTTCTCAGAAACGATGCCGATGCTTGCGCTCTTGCCGAATGGCGGTGGGGTGCGGGAAAAGGATGCCGTAATATGATATTTCTCACCTTTGGTACGGGGATGGGAGCGGGATTGATATTGAACGGAGCTTTGTATGAAGGAAGCTGCGGTATGGCAGGCGAGGTAGGCCACATTGCATTGGAAAAAGACGGTCCCACAGGATACGGTAAAGCCGGTTCGTTTGAAGGCTTTTGCTCGGGCGGAGGGATCAGACAGTCGGCTGTGAGAAAGGCCGTGGAAATGCACGAAAAAGGTATTGCTCCGTCCTTTGCTCCGACAAAAGAAGATATTCTCCGTATAAGCGCAAAAACGGTCGCGGAATGTGCTAACGAAGGTCATAAGGATGCCATTGAGATATATGAAGAGTGCGGAACTATGCTCGGCAGAGGATTATCTGTGCTTATTGATATATTGAATCCCGAAAGGATAGTTATCGGCAGTATTTTTACACGCTCCAAAGCACTTCTTGAAATTGCGATGAAGAGGGCGATCGAAAAAGAAGCCCTGACGGCAAGTGCGTCGATATGTCAGATCGTGCCGTCGGCATTCGGAGAGTCGCTCGGAGATATTGCGGCTTTGTCTGTTGCCGCAGACGGATTATGCCTGAAAGAAAGCTCGAAATAACAAATCCGGGAACATTGCGAAAGGAATGATCAAAATTATGATAAACGATCTTTTGACTCGTTATCCTGCTTTGAAGGAATGCGAAAATGATATATCAAAGGGAGCAGAGCTTATCACGAACACATTCTTGAACAAAAACAAGGTTCTGATCTGCGGAAACGGAGGAAGTGCGGCAGATTGCGATCATATGTCGGGAGAGCTTTTGAAGGGATTTCTGAGCAAGCGTTCTGTTTGCGATGAAAATGTACCCGAGGATATGAGAGAATACCTTCAGGGGTCGCTTCCAGCAGTTCCGCTCACGTCGCTTACTTCTGCACTGACAGCTTCTATCAACGATCTGGAGCCTGAAATGGTATATGCGCAATTGCTTTACGGTCTGGCTGTGAAAGGCGATCTGCTTATAGCCGTATCAACCTCCGGAAATGCGGAAAACGTATATAATTGTGCACGTCTTGCGCGGAGTCTCGGCGTGAAGGTCCTGTCTTTGACGGGAAAGAGCGGCGGAAAGCTTTATGAGTTAAGTGACATTGCAATACGTGTCCCGGAAAGCGAAACTTATAAGGTCCAGGAATTGCATTTGCCTGTTTACCATTATCTTTGCGCTTGTGTTGAAAAAAATATTTTCGGTTAAGAAAGATCAAGGGGCTGTCTCACTAACGTGAGCCAAGCCCTGAAATTGAACTCGATGAATAAAATTCATCGTTTTGGCACCGAAATTACGTAAAAATTCGTACTAAAACACGCCAAAAACGTTCAAGTTTCCGAAAATAACGGGTTCCCGTCCCCTATTTTCGAGGGGGCATCGCTTAATGCGATGCCCCCTTGTGAATGGGTAAGATCGATTATTCTATCAGAGCTCTTCTTCGTTGAATTCCGCTATGTAAGGAAGATTTCTGAAATACTCTCCGCAGTCGAGACCGTAACCGATAACAAAATGATCGGGAATGGTGAAGAGCGCCATATCGGGCTCCAATTCAACTATTCTTCTGGAGGGCTTGTCAAGAAGAGTGACTATTCTTATGGAAAGAGGGTTTCTTCCCTTGAGAAGCTTCATGATATCGTTGAGAGTCCTTCCGGTATCGATTATATCTTCTACTATAACAACGTGGTAATTGCTTATATCTTGATCAAGATCCATCGTTATCTGTACAACTCCGGAGGATGACGTTCCGCTGTAATAGCTTTTTGCACGCATGAAGGCTATTTCACAGGGAATGGTAACGGCACGGCAGATATCTGCCATGAATACGAATGCTCCGTTGAGTATGCTTACCAAAAGAACGGGTCTGCCGTCGTAGATGGAGTCGATATATTTTCCCGCTTCCTTGATCCTTTCAGCTATTTCCTCTTTTGATATGATGACTCGCTTTATCTTTCTGTCAAAGTCTTCTTGTGATCTGATTTCTTTCATACTTCCTCCGGGGATATGTTGTGTGAAAACAACAGACTCATAAGTTACTGAATCACGAGTCTGTAAATTATGAGACTATTATATTTCATTTCTCTCAGTTTGTCAAGAGCAAAAGAAAAAGTAAAGGAAATAATCGGTAATTTTATTTTTACACACGTAAAAGGTATTGACAAACGAGATAAGCTTATGTATAATTTTCAATGTGGAGCAAAGCAATTTTGCTGTGAAAAGAGGAGGCTTGTGATATGCGAAAAACCATGCATTCTCCTGCTTTTCGGAAAGGAACGAAAAAGATATGCCCGATATTAAAACATCTGTAAAGTATTTGGATTCCAACGTATGTGTCGGCAAACGCGGATATATTGAAGCGGGTGCGCTGTGGCGCAGCGAGGATATTATCAAGGTGATAAACGATGCCGGAATAAGCGGCGCTCTTGTTTATGCAGGATGGGCACGTAATTATACGCCCGTTTACGGAAATGAAAGATTAATAGGTGAGCTTGAAAAGGCGGAGGATCTGTTTTACGGCATTTACGCCGTGATGCCCGGATTCCTCGGATGTGCTCCTTCACCCGAAGAGGTGATAAGTGATATCAAGGGAAAGAAAATGGCGGCTTCCGTTATGTTCCCCAAGTCTCAGACATATATTCCCACGGAAACGTTAATGGGAGAATATTACAGTGCTCTCGAAAAAGCGGGAATACTTCTCATCGTTGAAGAGTCGGAGATATCCGTCTCGGATCTTGATGCTCTTCTTACATTGCATCCCGCTCTCAATGTGCTTCTTGTCCGTGCTTCTTGGGAAAATTGCGAAAATGCTTATGCTCTTGCGAAGAAGCATTCAAATCTTTATTTCGACACATCCATGATGGAGAATAAAGAAGTTCTCGAATGTGCCGTGAAGAATATCGGTTCGGAAAGACTTGTATTCTCAAGCGGAATTCCTTTCACATCTCCCGAAAAGATCATCGGGATCGTTGAAGGTTCCGATATATCCCGCGAAGAAAAGCAGCTTATAGCAAGTGGAAATCTTATCCGCCTTTGCAAAAACGCTCTTGATATTTCTCTTTGACATTTCTTTACAGAGAAAGGATGGCACAATATGTCTATAGTATATTTTGATTCAAACGTGTCTGCCGGAATAAGCGGCGGCGATAAAATAAAATGGCGCACAGAAGATATTTTAGCCGCAATGGACAGAGTCGGTATAGGTGCCGCACTTTTGTACGGCGGATGGCTTCGCACAAGAAATCCCGAAATCGGAAATGACAGGCTTCTCGACGAGCTTGAAAAGGGCAAGGGACGTCTTTTCGGATGCTATGCCATAGCTCCCGAAGCTTACGGTTTTTCCGTTTCCTCCGACGAACTTGTAAAAGTGATCCGCTCCATGGGAATGAAGGCGGCTGTAATGTTCCCCAGATCGAACGGCTATTCTCCCGATGAAAAGACAATGGGAACATATTATTCCGCATTGGAAAAAGAAAACATTCCCCTTATAGTTGACGGTGCCGAAATGAATTGGTATGAGCTTGAAGAAGTGCTTTCAAATCATGCTTCTCTCAATGTTATATATGTAGGCGCAAGCTGGGCGTTTGCGATAAACCTTATAGCTTACATGAAAAAGTATCCCAATCTGTATACGGACCTTTCCTCCATGCAGGCGAATTATCTCATAGAGGCTCTCGTTAAGGAATTCGGCGCAGAAAGAATAGTTTTCGGTACGGGTCTTCCCATGAAATCTCCCGGTGCGGCAAGAGCATTTATAGATTATGCAATGATTACCGAGGAAGAGAAGAGAATGATAGCCGGTGAGAACCTTGCGCGTCTTTGCGGTATGGAGCTTCCCGCTCCCGCAGAAGTGAAATGCGACTACATTGCCAAGGAAGCATCCGAGGGAAAGCCCTTGAGCGATCTTGTGCTTGATTCTCATGCTCATTTCATCGATGATAACGATCAGTGCGGAGGCGGTGTCATTCTCATGCTCAACGGTGACCTTGAGCATATGGCGCTTCTCAGCGAAAAGATGGGTGTTGACGGCTATTGTGTAGCTCCATGGCTTGCGATATGGACTGACAGTGAAGCGGGCAATGAGATAACTCTCAAAATGGCACGCCGCGACAGCAGAGTATACCCCTATCTTCTCATCGATCCCAATTATGTGGAGGATGTAAAGGCTGAGGTGGATAAGTATCAGCTCGGTGAAAAATTCCCCGGAATGAAGATGTTCCGCTCCAGAATACAGAGAAGATATAACGATCCCGTATTTGATTATTGGTGGAAGGTAGCCAATGAAAAGAGAATATACGCTTTGCTTGACAGCGGCTCGTATCCCGAATACCTTTCGGATATGGCGGAGCTTGCGGAAAAATATCCGGAGGTATCGATCTTCCTTGACCATGCGGGAAGAGATTTCGCTACAGCGGAAGCGTATGCGGCTCTTGCGAAAAAATATGAAAACGTATATCTCCAGCTTACATATACAAGCGTTCCCGAAGGCGTTATAGAGTATCTGTGCAAGGAAGGACTTGCACACAAGACCATGTACGGCACAGACGCTCCCATGCGTGACCCGAGACCTCAGATGGGTTGGGTAGCCTATGCGGATATTTCCGTGGAGGATAAGAGACTTATCCTGGGCGGCAATATGAAGAGAGTGCTTGACAGAGGCTTGATAAAATAAAGATTCAAGGATAAGATGTGCACCTGTCGGTTTTGATATTTTTTTGAACGGATAGGTGCACATACTGTTTATGTTTTTTTACGGGAGGTGGTAATAGGTGAAAAAGCTTTTAATATGCTTAATATCGGTGATGATAGTATGTCTTTCAAGTTGCGGGATTTTCATTTCCCCGGAAACGGGAAATCATACAGAGACCTACGGTGTACCCGGGACTGTAAGCACAGGTGTTACGGATACATATGAAAACGGGGGGACAGCAGACGAAGGCAAGACCCGTGAACATGAGACGCCTCCCGATTTTCGTAAAGGGTATATTACAAAAGAATTGACATATATTGAAACCGAATATGTTATATATGAAATTGATCCGGACATATATGTTGTTGAAGATCTTGCGGAAATGACCGATAAGATATGCAGAGCCATAGAGCGAGTAAGCGGTCTGTCATTCAACAGATATACAGACGAAAAGATCTGTGTTAAGGTTGACAAGAGAAGTGTTACGGATCCGGATGCGGAGCACACAACAGTTTCTCCCCATTCGGTGGCGGGAGCATATACGACAAAAAGAGGTGACAAGTGCAGACATTTCGTATTTATTACCCCTGATAAGCTTTTATTGAGCGGCAGCAGCACATTGCTTCATGAATTGGCACACGCATTGAGATTTGGACAAATCGATTCAAGGGCTGTTTTGTATTTCAATTCAACGCTCGATGAAGGCTTTGCAACTTATATTGAGATCAACACTCTGAAATATCTGGAAGCAAATGATCCCGAGCTTGCGTATTATCTGAATACCCATGCAGGTACTCTTTATGATATTTACCCCGGAAAGCGCATAATTTCAAAGGATCTTATGTATTATATGAAGAACCGTTTGTTTTCCGAGGGGAATGACAACTATACCGTCGGATATATGTTTATGACATATCTGGAAAAGACGTACGGTGACCCGTATAAATGGTTTACACGGTACGGTGACAAAGAGATATCTTCCGATATATACAGATTGAGCAGCACGGAAAAGTGGATAAACGAAACCTTTACCGAGGAGTACGGAGCGGGATGTATTGAGAATTTTTACGATTGGGTGAAAGATAATGAGGCACTGTTCCCGAAGGTCGCAAAGCTTAATCCCGCTCACCTTGTCAGATCAAATTATGTTTTTGATCTGACGGGATGTGACCGTATAAATATATATCCTTACATGGGAATGTTGTTCCAAGAAACCAATATTGCGGATTTCGAATTCAAATATAAGGATCTTTATATAAACATTGATGAGGCAAGAAGGTATCTGTCCGAGTATAAGGATTGGAATGTTGACTATCTTAGTGTTGTTGCTTCAAAAGAATCCGTAATAAAGCTTTTTGATGAAAACGGTTATCTGATCGATACCGTGGTCGGAAAAAAGGCTTACCTTGAGGGCGTAAGCTATATCAAGCTTGAAGGGGAGGGAAGTATTGAGGTGTTGGAGCTGACGGGATATTACAAGAAGGGCGGTGAGGTCACAGAGCCTGTTGTTTTGTCCTCGGGAACGATCAAAGGCGGATCAGATAAAAACTGCTATCCCGATACGGGCAGGATTCGTGAAGTGCCTCGGAATGACTGTGATATTATAGTAAAATGCTCCGCTCCCTGTACTGTTACGATAACAAGCGATACTTGTGAAAGAAGGACCATTGTCAATACGGCGGAATTACGAGTGAGCTCGTGCAGAAATATACAAATTAAAAACGATACTAAGAACGGTTCGGCGTCTGTGGATTATGAAATAATCGCTGTACCGACGGAAGACCCTTCGTTTTAATAATCGGATAAATAAAAATGAGACAGTGCAGTAAAAAGCATTGTCTCATCTTTGTTGCGGACAAATTCAAACTTTGCCCGGGAGTCTCTCGAATCGGAAGTTTGAACGTTTTTGCGAAGCAAAATGTCCGCCGGAATTATGGCGGACAAATTCAAACTTTGCCCGGAAGTCTCTCGAATCGGAAGTTTGAATGTTTTTGCGAAGCAAAATGTCCGCCGAGGTTATGGCGGACAAATTCAAACTTTCCAAGAAATCGCACTCTCGTGCGATTTCTTGTTCATTCTGTTATTCCTATTGTCTTCAAAGCTTCAAGTTGGAGCTTGTAAAGCTTATAGTAAGAGCCCTTTTTCAATATAAGCTCCTTATGTGTGCCGCTTTCGGTAACGGTCCTGTTTTCGATAACGATAAGATTATCGGCATCTCTCAATGTGGAAAGGCGGTGAGCGATGATGATCGTAGTCTTTCCCTTTGTGATCTCGGAAAGGGCATTCTGTATCATTCGCTCCGTTTGTGTATCCATTGCGGCGGTAGCCTCGTCAAGGATCAGTATCTTCGGCTGCTTCAATATGGCACGGGCGATTGAGACTCGCTGTCTTTCGCCTCCCGAAAGCTGCTTCTGATCCATTCCCACATTTGTGTGGTATCCGTCGGGATATTTTATAATGAAATCATGAGCGCCCGCCGCCTTCGATGCGGCAATGACCTCTTCGTAAGAAGCCTCGGGCTTTGCATATCTTATATTGTCGAGAATAGAGCCTCGGAAGAGATATGTTTCCTGAGATACGATGGCGATGGCATCGTGAAGTGAACGGAAGGAGATATCCTTTATGTTTACTCCGTCAATAAGGACCTCACCGGAATCAACATCGTAAAGTCTCGTGAGAAGGTTTGCAAGGGTGCTCTTTCCCGCACCTGTGTGACCGACTATGCCGAGCGTCTTTCCGGGTTCGACGGTAAAGGAAATATTTTCAAGAGTCTTTTTATCCTTGGTGTACGAAAACTCAGCGCTCTTGAATTCGATTCTTCCTTTTATGTCGGTAAGCTCTATGGGATCTTCCTTTTCTTCAACGTCTACCTTGGCTTCCATTATCTCAAAAAGTCTCTGAAGGGAATTGAAACATTCCGCAAGGTGTCCCGAAACATCCGAAAGAAAGCGTAACGGTTCTACTACCATGGACATATACGAAACGAAAAGCATCAATGAGCCGTAGCTTATACCCTCCGCACCGCCGGTGGCACCGTGAGTTATTACGGACCATCCGCCGAATATCCATATAAGATATGAGCCTAAGCCGATAAGATAATAAACGAGAGGGAAGACGGTATTTTCTACCTTTGATATTTTAAGGGAGGATTCGGCAAATGAAACGTTCCTTTTATCAAAACGTGCGATCTCAGTGCTTTCTCTTGAAAATGCCTTGACTACTCTGATGCCCGACAGAACATCGGATACGATGGACATAACGCTTCTTCTCTTTGAGTAGTTGCGTGCATGAAGCTTTTTGAAAACATTAAGCACAAGCTTGTATGCCAAAGCAAACAAGGGTATGGGAACAAGAGTGAGAAGAGTAAGCTTCACATCTATTGTGAAAAGAAGTATGATTATTCCCACAAGCTTTATGATATTCATGCAGAAATAAGGAAAGCCGTCACAGAAGAACCAATAAATGGATGTGGCATCGCTGTTTATCTGAGTCATGAGACCGCCCGTGTGGCGTCCCGTGAAAAATGCAAGAGAAAGCTTTCCGAAGGATGAGAATATCGTCTTTTTCAGGTCGTATGTTACCCATGCCGTAACACGGGCGTTTATAAGACCGTTTGCCATGGAAAAGAGATGGGAAAGAAGATTTGCAAGAACGATCACGATAAGGATAGTGCCTATCTTACCGTACATACTGCCCGATTCCGTAAGCACCTCATCATAGAATACCTTTCCGCTGATGTACGGTGACAAAAGGGAAAGCGCTGTGGATATAATGATAGTCAGAAAGATAAGGAATATCTGGAATTTGTACTTGGAAAAGAAGGGGAGGAGCTTTTTGATAAGCGTCTTTTTGCTCATGCAGTGAGGACATATCTTCTTTTCCCCGTCGGGATATTTATTCTTGCACTTGGGACAAACGCTTTCCGTATGCTTTTTGTAAAGCTCCTCGGGAAATTCGCTTGTTTCCTTGTATTTTTTGAAGCACTCCGCAAACACACGCACGTTGCTCTTTTTTGTGTTTGTGAAATAGAAAAGGGTTATCCTGTTATCCTCGGAGGAAGCTCCCTCGGTGTCTTCAAGCTTTGCGGTCAATCTTCCCGAGGAGATGTTGTCCGTTATCTTCATATCGGACAGTTCTTTGATGGTGTAGTATTTATATCCGTATTCCAATACGGTGCTTTTTATTCTGTTGGGGGTAAAGAATCCGGACTTTTCGTCTCTTTGTATGGTCTCCCCCACAGCGAGGATGACTACCGCTTCTTTTGTAAGTACCGCATAGCAATCGCAGAGAGTCATGTCATATGACATATCCGACTTTGTTATAAGCAGGATATCATCCTTTGAAATCCCCTTTGCTTCAAGAAGCGATACGGCGGTATCGGGTATTTTTCCCAATGTGTTCATATGTGTAATAATTTTTAACGGGAGTCGGAAACGACTCCCGTAACATTTCAGATTTTTGAGCCTTTGTCAAGCATTAATATGACATGGGCAGTTTATTCAGTTTTCGAACATGGAGTCTTCTCTTGAGCGGGATGCGGCTCTGGCAATAATGTGGTTTATCAGTGCTTTTACTCCGCATACTACAAGATAGGATACCGTATATAGCAGCAATCCGAAGAAAATGAATATGGGAGTCTGCATAAGGTCCGTGAGAACGATAATGCATAAAAAGAATGCAAGTGATGAAAGCACAAAATGTATAAGCCTCTTTAAACCGCCCGGAACCTTGGGTATATATCGGATAAGGGAGCAAAGACCCAGGAGAAAGGCGAAAAGCAGAATGCATGAAAGCTGATTCGTACCGAGAAAATTCTCCTTCTTGCTCTCGATGAACGTTCTCGTGAAGGTAAGAGCGTATACTATACCCGTGAAGGTAAGCCCCATGGTCAGAAATATATCCTTGATCTTGTTTATCATGACTGTACTACCGATCAATTGTACTTGGGAAGCCAATCGCCGTGAGCCTCGATAAGATCATCGCAGAGAGAAACTATTTCATCAATGGTAAGCTCTGCCGCTGTGTGAGGATCGAGCATAGCTGCCTGATAAATAGCTTCCTTCTTCAATGTAACAGCAGCCTCGATAGTCATGAGCTGAGAACCGATATTTGACATGTTCATTGCCGCAAGCTGATGAGGAAGCTTGCCGTGCCAGCAAGGCATGATTCCGTTCTTGTTTACAAGACATGTAACCTCAACGCACGCATCGGAGGGGAGGTTTTCGATAAGTCCCGTATTGAGCACGTTACCGCCTATGAATGTGGGAACATTTGTCACTATGGCTTCCATTATTCTGGATGCGTATTCGTTTGTACGCTTATGTGTAAGAGTGTTGTCGAGAAGCTGCTTGCGCTTGTTTTCCCATGTGTCTATTGCATGGATGCAGCGGCGGGGATATTCATCCAAGGGTATCTTGTATCTGTCGATAAGCTCGGGGTGATCTCTCTTTATAAAGAAAGGATTGTATTCCGCATTGTGCTCGCTGGATTCTGTGCAGTAGTAACCGAGTCTGCGGATGTATTCGTATCTTACAAGGTCATGAGATTCGCTTGCGGGATTTTCCAATTCAGCTATTGCACGCTTTCTTATTTCGGGATAAAGGTCTGTGCCGTCGCCGTTCTTGACTTCAAGAAGCCATCCCATATGGTTTATACCTGCGATAACATCGGATACGGGCTCTGTATAGGGTATCTTGAGAGCGTTGAGAATGCCTCTGGAGCAAACCTGAACGCTGTGGCAGAGACCGACCGTCTTGACACCCGTATATCTCTGCATATAGCCTGAGAGTATAGCCATGGGGTTTGTATAGTTGAGGAACCATGCATCGGGGCATACTTCTTCAATATCTCTTGCAAAATCGGCAAGAACGGGAATCGTTCTCAAGCCGCGGAATATACCGCCTATACCGAGCGTATCAGCGATTGTCTGGCGGAGACCGTACTTCTTGGGTACTTCGAAATCAGTTACCGTGCAGGGCTCATAACGTCCTACCTGAATTGCGTTTATAACGAAGTTTGCTCCGCGGAGAGCTTCCTTGCGGTTTTCAACGCCTACATACTGCTTGATGGTCGCTCTGTTTTCGTTGATGGTGGAATTGAGATTGCATATCATTTTGTAAGAGTCGTCAAGTCTTTCCGCATCTATATCGTAAAGAGCTATTTCGAAATCTCTGAGCGCTTCTGTCATAAGGGTATCACCGATAACGTTCTTTGCGAATACGTTGCTTCCGGCGCCCATAAATGTAATTTTTCCCATATTTGTTAATCCTTTCCTCGTGGATATAAAAGTTTATAAAAGCCTTTGAAGTACCGTACGGATCTCAAAGGCTCAAAGTCAAAAACGTACTGCCTTAATTATATCAATATAACGTGGAGATTGCAATATGTTTTTATGATATTTTTTTGTTTTTCCTCAATAAAAGCACGATTATTACCGACGCTGCAACAAGTATGACCGCGGGAATGACGATAAGAAGCGCGGAAAAGCTCTTTTCGGGAACGGCTTCGATATCTTCGGGAATGTCGAAGGTTATTTTGCTTTCGCCCGCTTCAGCCGTGAAGGTGATTAAACCGTCTGTTACGGTAAGCAAGCTTTCACCGTACTTTACGTTTTCCGCATCCTTGGGGATAAGAAGCGTGATATCGGCACTCTTCTCGCAGGAGAGCGTTATCGTTCCGTCGAGATCTGCCGTTGCGGTGATCTTTTCGGTGGATGTGAGGAGAGAAGCTCCGTTCAATGTGACGGAAGTACCGTTTTCGACAACGTATCCCGATATCTTTTCGTTTGCGATACCGAATACTCCGCCGAAGCTTCCGTCAACGGAGGCGTTTTCCCATGTAACACTTTCCGAGCCGTCATTGAAAATTATGATATCTTCAATATCTCCCGTGCTGTGGGAAACACGTGCGGCAGAGAAATTCTCTTCCTTTACAGAATTTTTAACCGTGATATCGGGTACAGCATCTGAAGATGACGTCAATTCAAGGTGGATAAAGCCGTATTTATCGGCTTCGGCTGCGGCGCTTTCACACCATGTGAAGGTGAAGCAGTTCTGACCGCCCTTCAATGAGATGTTTTCAAAGTCCGTTACCGCGGCGTCGGCATATCCGTCTCTGTATCCGTCGGCAATTCCTATCTCTGTTCCGTCGATGCTGAGGCTTACGGCACCGTAGGATTTACCCGTAAGGTGCTTCAATGATATCTTGTAATCTCCGTCAAAGGGAACGGTGAGATCGAAGGATACGGAATCGCCCAATGTCTTGGGACGGAAAAGGAGCGTGTTGAAGATATCTATCGTCATCTGCTTTGCTTCCGCACCCTCACCCTTTACGGTATAGTTCGTTCCGATATTCTTGAATTCGTATTTGATATTTCCTTCCATGTAAGGTGTAAGGAATGCCATGAATTCATGATCCTTTGTCTTTGCGGATGTCGCATCAACGACGGGGTGGGAGGTGGATTTGAATTTCGTGTTTTTGATACTGAGAGCATCGTCAAAAGCAAAATCAACTCCTATTGATGCGCCCGTATACTTTACATCGAAGGAACGTCCGTCAATGGTAACGCCCGTGTTTTTGTCGGTGTTGAGGCGCCATGTGTATTCGTGCTCCTTATCGGAGGAAAGAAGGTCTCTGATAATGTAATAGGGTGTATCAAAGCCTACCATTACAAAGGAGCGCTCAAAGCTGTTTAAAGCGAAATCGGAGGAATAAGCCTTTTCGGCAGAACCCTGAAGCATTCCGAAAACGGGGGACAATACACGGCTTTCGAGATTTCCGCCTGCCGAAAGATCCTGTGACATTCCGTCTATGGCTATTGTATTGTGACCGCCGGAAATGCTGTATTCCGTTTCATCACCGCCGTCATAGCTTCTGTATCCGGTTTCCGCTGCTATCCACGCACCGTTTAACGCTATGGAGAAGCTGTTGGCGTCTCTGTGTGCATGTCCCGCTTTGCTCTGAGATGATACGATGAACATGGTGGGATCGGAGGGCGACCATCCGGTACGGAAAACACCCCAATCTATAACGGGGTTATAGTAAGCAAGGTATTTTTCGTCGGGAATATCGGCATTCGTTACGTTGCAGGTATAAAGAAGAGCCTCGAGATTTGATGACGAGGACTTGTTTCTCGTAAGATAATATGCCGCAAGAGGCGAGCTCGTGTTTTTGTATACCGTTGAAGCGGTGACAAAGAAATATGAGGATGCGGCGTAGCAGTCACCGATATTAGCACATACGCCGTTGAGGTTTTCTGCCGCAGCTACTATCCATTCCATAAGGAATTTGTTTGTAAAATCATTTTCATAGAATGACAGATCACCAAACGCACGGGAATAGCGGTCAAATGCTATCATCATATGGTCTATGGTGTATGAGAGATAAGAAAGACCTTCGTTTTCGGGATGGCTCATTACCGTATCCATGTACCATGTTAAATAATCCTTGACTTTGTTTATATACATGGTGCAAAGCTTTTCATCGGCTTCGAAGATGGTACAGCTCGCTGTCATGAGGGCTGAGCATTTCAGCATCTGAGAGTTATGTGTGCTCAGATTATGTGCATCAACGTAAAGCTTTTTCATGGATTTTTCGATCAAAGCTTCCTCAATGGCTTTTCTGTCCTCGGCACTCAGAATATCATACAGAATATCATAGACGGCACACATACCGAAGGTAATGTGGCAGGTATCGAGAGATGTGGAGCCGGTACCGTAATAAGGATCTGACCACACGCTCCATGTGAGCATCTTTTCAGCCCATACGATCGCTTTGTCCGCATATTTCCTGTCACCCGTCATAGCATATGCGATGGAAAGCGTTTCCATGCGCTCCTGTATAGCTTCCGCAAGGTGGGTCCAATAAGGATAAACCGATGAACCGCCCGAGGCATTGTATCCGGGAGGGTTGGGCATTTTTCCGGGCATATCAGTGGGAGATTTGAAGGTCACGGTGTAGCCCTCGTGATAGCGTAATGCGAATTGTGTTTCGGAAATGAATTTATCCGCATTTTTGAGGACGGTTTCACGGTACGATTTCATGGTGTTCTTATTATAAAGCACCGTTTCATCCATGGAACGCTTTACGAAATCATCCTTTTCGCTTGCGGTAAAGAAAAGTCTCGGATGAGTTTTTGCATCTTCCGCAAGAGTCATTGGTTCAACATTATCCTGTTCCTCGACTTTTTTGACACGCACATTATCGTATGCGGCTATTCCTCTGTCGGTTCCGCCGGAATAAAGAAGGATAGACAGAAATTTAGCCTTTTCGGGAAGAAATACTGTTCCCGAAAGATTTTTCCACTCACCAATGGGAGCGCCTTCCAGGGTAGGGCATGATATTCTGTTGTTGGCAGCGTCCCAAACCTCGATGAAAACGTGGCCTCCGCCGCCTTCAAGAAGCATTACATCAGCGGAAACGAGGAGGTAAGTTTCGGGAGTTACGGGAATCTTATTTGATCTGAAGCCCGCACCGTAGGTGTCGCTGTTATCGGTTATTACGGCATATGAGGTGCCGTGGGTGGGCTTATCTTCTCTGAATTCGTATCCCGCCGTTCCGGTATACACCGACCAATTGTTGGGAGGCGTCTTTCTTGATGCAGGGTATTCAAAGGATTCAAAGAGAATGTATTCTTTGCTGTCTTCATCACCCATGACGGGGAATGCGAAAAATGGTATCGCAAGAATGAGCGACAGAATAAATGCCAAAATGCGTGTGACTTTTTTCATGTGGACCTCATTGTGATCCGGTATTTGTTTCGGATCAAAGATATATTTTTTTGGAGGAAGCGGCGTAGCCTTTTTCGAAGGCATATCCGTCGTATCCTTCATAATCTTCGGGAATATCGGCAAGAAGAACCTCTTTATCACCGTTTTCAAGGGAAATCTTACCTGCAAGCATGATCTTTACCGATTCACAGAGCTTATCAACGGATGCTGTTTTCATTTCGCCCGATTCAAGGGAATCGAATAATCTTGTGAGCAATGCATCGTAAAGTGCGGCTGAATCTATCTTGAAATTGTAAGTGGTTCTCGTTGTCTGTACAGTTAATGTGAAGGGGTGCCACGATCCGATAAAGAGGGAATAGGATGCGGTAACGCCGTTTGCGTATTTTACAATGTAGCTTTCGCATTTCTTTCCCGCAGCCTCGGCAGTACCCGTGTGCTTGCAGGATACGGCGTCGGAGTCAATGAGACCGCCGAAGCCTTCCGTAATATGTATGCCGTAATTAAATTCATCCACACCGCTCGTTCCGTATACGTTTACTATCTCGCCGCGGCTTTCCTTGGGAAGGGCGAGAAAGTCGCAAATCTCCTTTGCGTATCTTACGGAGGAGCTTCCGAGGATAACAGCACCCGAGCGGACGTATTCGTTAAGCTTCTTTATGTCCTTCATGCTTCCAACGATGGGCTTATCTATGAATACGGGCTTTCCCGCCTTTATAAAGGGCTCGGCATATTCAAGATGCTTATCCCAGTTACAGCCCTGAATAAATCCAACGTCAACATTTTCTGCCATTTCGGAAAGATCGGTATATCTTTTTTCGATACCGTTCTTTGCCATGAAAGCTTCGACCTCGTCATTTTCTCTGAAGCCGTCATTGTATATTGCCGTGTATCTTGCTCTGTCACCTTGCGCCATTCTTGCGGCAAAGGTATTGGGATGAGATGTGTCTATATTGACAACGCCTATTCTGATCATTTTATGTTTCCTTTCCGTATGAAAGTTTATATTATATTGGACTTATGTTAAGAACAATCCCCCACCGCCTTCGGCGGAGCCCCCTTTGCACAAAGGGGCCTTTGGCTTGTGCTTATTTATTGTTTTTTTTATGCAAGGATAAGCTTTGATATGACTTGAAGTATTTACCGATATGGTTGTACATTTACGCCTAATTTCGTAAGTCGAAGTTTTATACAAAGCTTGGGGCACGCACAAACCGGAAGTTTTGAGCGCTTTTGCGAAGCAAAATGTCCGCCCGAGTATTGGCGGACGATCGCCAAACGTTTGCTTGGGGCACGCACAAACGGAAGTTTTGCGCGCTTTTGCGAAGCAAAATGTCCGCCCGAGTATTGGCGGACGATCGCCAAACGATCATTTGGGGCACGCACAAACCGGAAGTTTTGAGTGGTTTTGCGAAGCAAAATGTCCGCCCGAGTATTGGCGGACAAGCGCCAAACGATCACTTGGGGCACGCACAAACCGGAAGTTTTGAGTGGTTTTGCGAAGCAAAATTGCTGTCATGCTTTTTGACAGCAAAATGAAAAACTTCTTAAGGATGAAAACCTTCGTTTTCATCCTTATGCCATACGTGACAGCATTTCGTATTTTATCTCGCACAAGGGATCTTCGCCGTTTAAGTATCTTTCTATCTCCTCGGCAACGTGAGCGCCGATCCTGCGTCTGCCGTTTTGTGAAAGTCCCGCAAGATGGGGAGTAAGTATTATATTGGGAACGGTTCGAAGCTTGCTGTCAAGGGAAAGAGGCTCTTTTTCAAATACATCGAGACAGGCATATTTGAGATTTCCCGCAGTCATATGATCGTAAAGAGCGTCTTCGTCGATAAGAGAGCCTCGGGATGTGTTTATAAGGACAGCATCCTTTTTCATAAGCTTCAGCGTATCGGCGTTGAACATATGGTAGGTCTCGGGCAGAGAGGGAGCGTGAACGGATATGATATCCGATGAGGAAAGAAGCGTTTCAAGATCGGCTTTTCTGCATCCCATTCTTTCGCATGCTTCCTCAGTGACGAAAGGATCGTAAAGGAGGATATCCACATCGAAATTCGAAAGAAGCTTTATATAATGTCTGCCTACCCATCCGCCGCTGATGACACCGACGGTAAGCTCGTAAAGCTCACGTATGTTTTCCTTTCCTTCAGCCCATTTTACACCGTTGTGAAGTCCGTCATTCAAGGCGAATATATTTTTGGAGGCGGATACGGTAAGACCGAGTGCGGTCTCGGCTACTCCCATGCCTATTGCTTTCTGTGAACCGACAACGCGTATCCCTCTTTCCCATACCTCTTCGCACATTATCGGCTTTACGGAGCCGCCCGCGTGGATTATCATTTTAAGATCGGGAGCCGCATCGAGTGCTTCTTTTGTAAGCATATTGTTTCCCCATGCGGTTATGGCTATCTCGGCGCCCTCGATGGCTTTTATTATGTCGCAGTCATCTGCACCGCCTTCGTTGGCGGTAAAGTCTCCGAGCAAGGCAAGCTTTCTGAGAGTTTTTTCGGAAAAAAGATCGGTTCTTCTTTGCGAAGGCTGCAAAAGATTTATTTTCATGGCACAAGTTTCCTTTCATTTTTAATAAAAGTGTTGAATTTACACCCTGAATATATTATAATGTAAAATGAAAGTCAAAGCTTTGTGATTTTTTCAGTAACCTTTGCAATTTATTCAATTGTTTTGAAATTGTGTAAGAATTTGAAACGGAGGTGTGCCTAATTGTCGGGCGTTAATGTATTGTGGGTGGCGAAATACCCTCCTAATGCAGGCAGAGGATTGAGCCATAAGCATGAGTTTTATCAGCTTACATATCCGCTGTCGGGAAGGATCATCGTCAATGAGGAATTCTATGTGAATAAGGGCGAAGCCATGCTCGCACCTCCCGAACGTTATCACAGCTTTTTCTCCGTGAAGGAGGATGAAAGCAGGGCAGTGGTATTCGATTGCAAATTTACCGTTACCGATCCCGAACTACATTCATCCCTTGCCGCCATGGATTTCAAGCTTACGTTCAGTGACTTTCCCCGTATATTGAGATATACGGAAAGCATTATTGAAGAGGCAAACGAAAAGTCTCTGTTTTATCAGCAGAATATAGATTCTATCCTTACAACGCTTCTTGTCGGTACGGTCAGGGATTCAAGGAAAAGCATATACAATACAAAAGATGTGTCGAACGATCCCGCCGCAGTGTTGAAAGCATTTGATGACAACGGAAACAAAGCGGATATAAATATGCTCAGAGAGTATATCGATGGAAATGCAGAAAAAATATCGTGCCTTGAGGATCTTTCCGCATTTATGCATATAAACAAAACGACCTTGACGGAAATATTCAGGCGTTCATTCGGGACAACGCCCATGAAATACGTGAACCACAGACGTTTTCTTCTTGCAAGGGATATGCTTCTGCATACGAATATGACAGTATCGGAAATATCGGAGAAAACGGGATTTGGAAGTATTCATTATTTCTGCAAGGTGTTCAAGGATAAAGCGGGGATAAGCCCCATGGCATACAGAGAAAGGGGAGAGGATGCGTTTATTGAGCTTCCTCATTCCGAAGACTACGATCATAGGGGCAAGACCGTTTATATATAAGAATACTGTTATTTATTCTTGTTTTTATTCTTGCCGCATTTATCCTTTTGAGCGCACCCGTTACAGCTGCCGCAGGAAGAGCAGCTGCAATTACAGCTTTTATTATTGGAGGAGCTTTTGCCGCATCCGCAGGAGCATCCTCCTTTGTTTTTTATCATGGAGATAACAGCCGTCGTGAACCATACGGCAATGACGGCTATTATCAGTATAGAAATAGGATCCATAATTATTGTATGACCTTATTTTCGGTAAGTGCCGGAAACTTTTTTCAACGAAAAAACTTTTTTCAACGAAAAAACGTTTTTTGCGTTACATGATACCTATAAGGCGGAGTATGAGGGAGGCAATAAAGCTTATCACCCATGCTACCGCACATTGAGATTACCATTATCCACGCCCATCTTCCGTTAAGCTCACGCTTTACGGCGGCTATCGCCGCGACGCAGGGGGTGTAGAGAAGGGTGAAGATAAGGAATATTATTGCCGATGCGGTAGTGAATATCGAGGTGATGCCTCCCGCACCGAGAAGCACCTCAAGGGTACTTACAACGCTTTCCTTGGCGGTAAAGCCCGCTATAAGAGCTGTGGTTATCTGCCACTTGCCCAAGCCGAGAGGCATGAATACGGGTGTTAGGATATTTCCGATAGCGGCGAGAAGACTTTCCGAGGAATCGGATACGATGTTGAATCGGAAATCGAAGGTCTGGAGAAACCATATGACCACCGATGCCACAAATATTACAGTGAAGGCTTTTACAAGAAAATCCTTTGCCTTTTCCCATATAAGCTGTAAGACGTTCTGCGCCTTGGGCATACGGTAATTGGGAAGCTCCATTACGAAGGGAACGGGTTCGCCTCTGAAGGCGATGTTTTTAAGAAGAAGTGCGAACAGTATTCCCACAGCCATTCCGCCGAAATACAATGCCAGCATAACGACAGCTCCGTTATCGGGAAAGAGTGCGGCGGTGAAAAATGCATAAACGGGAAGCTTTGCACTGCAGCTCATAAAGGGAGTGAGCATGACTGTCATTTTCCTGTCTCTGTCCGAGGGCAGAGTTCTCGTTGCCATAATGGCGGGTACGGAGCAACCGAAGCCGATGAGCATTGGAACGATGCTTCTGCCGGAAAGACCTATCTTTCGAAGAAGCCTGTCCATTATGAATGCAACTCTTGCCATATAACCGCTGTCCTCTAAAAGAGATAGGAAGAAGAACAGTAAAACGATTATGGGCATGAAGCTCAATACGCTTCCCACGCCCGCAAAAATACCGTTTATAACGAGAGAATGAACAACGGGGTTTATGTTGAGAACGGTGAGAGCGTTGTCCGCAAGGGAGGTGATGTATTCGATCCCGGCTTCGAACATATCTGAAAGAAATGTACCGATGGGACCGAAGGACAAAAAGAACACGAGTCCCATTATGCACACAAAGGTGGGTATGGCGGTGAGTTTGCCCGTAAGGATATTGTCGATGGCTTTACTGCGCTTGCTTTCCACGCTTTCGGTGGGATAGACGACTGTTTCAGAGCAGACTGCACCGATAAATCCGAAACGCATATCGGACAGGAATGAAAGCCTGTCCTTGCCCGATTCCTTTTCCGCCTCAGCTACCGCATGCTCTATCATTTCAAGCTCGTTTTCATTGAGACCGAGCTGTTCCGTGATGGGGTCGCTTCCCTCGATAAGCTTTGTTGCCGCAAAACGTTTCGATATGCCCGATGCTTTTGCATGGTCCTCGATAATATGCATTACCGTATGAATACAGCGAGATACCGCATCTGTTTTGAGCTCGTCCCATCTTGCGAGAAAGCTTTTTCTCGGACGTATGGCGTAGCGTGCCACACGTACTGCATGCTCCGTCAATTCATGTATGCCTTCGTTTTTGGCGGCGGAGATGGGTATGACGGGGACTCCGAGAGCCGTTTCGAGAAGGTTTATATCTATTGAACCGCCGTTTTTGCGTACCTCGTCCATCATGTTAAGGGCGATCACCATGGGCATTTCCAAAGTGAGGAGCTGGCATGTAAGATAGAGATTGCGCTCGATGTTTGACGCATCGATAATATTGATTATACAATCGGGCTTTTCGTCGAGAAGAAAGCTTCTTGTGACGATCTCCTCTGATGTGTAAGGAGAAAGGGAATAGATGCCCGGGAGGTCGGTTATGACCGCCTCGGGATGGGAGCGGATAATACCGTCCTTTCTGTCTACGGTGACGCCGGGAAAGTTTCCGACATGTTGATTTGAGCCTGTGAGTTGGTTGAAAAGCGTGGTTTTTCCGCAGTTTTGATTGCCGATAAGGGCGAATGTTACCTTTTCTCCCTGGCGGATGACCTCCTTTTCTATTCTCTTATCATCGGATTCACCGAAGCCGGGATGCTTGGGATCTGTTTGGGCAAGGAGATCCTTTGCTCTGTGACGGCGGAATTCGTGAGCATCATGAATGTCGTCAAGCTCAATTTTTGCCGCATCTGCTTTTCGTAATGTAAGCTCATAACCTCTCAGACGTATTTCCAGAGGGTCTCCCATGGGGGCGGCTTTTATCATCGTTACCTCCGTGCCGGGGGTAAGTCCCATGTCGAGAATATGCTTCCGCAGTAAAAGCTCACTGCAATTAACGCTTTTTATTATGGCATCGCTGCCGGGATTCAATTTATCGAGTGTCATGTATTTTCTTTGATCTGTGCTTTCTGTAAATATAATGCCAACGTTATTTTTTGACATTTTTCCATATTATATTATAAAATAAAAACAGTAATTTATCAATACGGAAATGAAATTTTTTATAAAAAACGATCGTTTTCGGCATATTAAAAAACTATCCGCAAAAACAAGGGACTGCCGTATTACGGCAGTCCCGGAAAATTGATCATTTTGCCATATACTGCTTATACCACTCACAGAACACAAGGATCGTCCACAATTTTCTGTAATTATCCTTTGTGCCGTCTCTGTGATCGTCAAGCATCTTCAATACCTCGCTCTTTACGATGTAATCGTCAACGGGCGAGTTTTCTATTATTTCCTTCGCCCAATCGTAAAGCTCGTTTTTAAGCCATTTTCTTACGGGGACGGGATAACCCAATTTCGGACGCATGAAGGTCTCTTCATCTATTATGTCCCTGAAGGCATAGCGGAGTATATATTTGGTCGTGCCCTTACGGAGCTTTTCTTCATCCGCAAGAGTTGAAGCAAACTTGAATACCTCTTTATCGAGGAAGGGAACACGTACCTCGAGAGCATGAGCCATGGAAAGCCTGTCGCCCTTTACGAGAATGTCGGAGCGTATCCATGTGTTCATATCCACGTACTGCATGGTTGCCATGGGAGAAAGGGAATGAGCCTTTGCTCTTTCATATATATCCTTCGTCACATCGCTGAAATGAACATCGGGAGAATATGTCTTGAGGAATTTTTTCTTTTCCTCCTCGGTGAATATGAATGCATTTCCGATATATCTCTTTTCAAGAGGCGTTACACCTCTCATAATGAGATTCTTTCCCTTGGCATTCTCCGGAAGAGCCTCCGCAAGGCGTGCGAGAAGTCCCTTTATGAATCCGGGAAGAGCATATATCCTTCTTGACCAGCGCTGTTCGTCGTAGATCCTGTAGCCGCCGAAAAGCTCATCGGCGCCTTCTCCCGACAAAACGACCTTGAGATCCTTTGCCGCTTCACGGCATATGAGATATATAGCCACCGTGGAGGGGTCGGCAACGGGAGAATCGAGATGGTATACCACCTTGGGAAATGCTTCCTTGAAGTCTTCCACGCCCGCCACAAGCTTGATATGCTCCACGTCTATGTGCTGTGCGATTTTCGATGCATCGTCTATTTCCGAATATTCCTTCACTCCGAAGGCTACTGTGTATGCCTTCAAGCCGGGAGAAAGCTTTGCGGAAAGCGCCGTTATGATGGCGGAGTCCACACCGCTCGATAAAAATGTTCCCACGGGAACGTCGCTTATCATGTGATATTTTACCGATTCCTCAAGCACACTGCGAAGCTCGGCAGCTCTCGATTCGAAGCTTTTTTCATTCTTCTTTACAGGAGTGAACATGGGGTCGAAGTATTTTACCGTTTCATGCTTTCCCGTTTTGTTATCGAAGAACATATATGAGCCGGAGGGGAGAAGATCGATGCCTCCGAGAGTTTTGAGTCCCGGGGCAAACTGATAGGAAAAATAATGCTGAAGAAGCTTTGTATCTATCTTATATCCTTCAAAGCCCTCAAGGGAGTTGAATATCTTCATCTCGCTTCCGAAGACAACTCCTTCATCGGATATCCTGTAATAGAGAGGCTTTATTCCGAAGGGGTCTCTGCCAAGCATCAACTTATCCTCCTGCTTGTCATAGAAAGCAAGAGCGAACATTCCCCGGAGCTTGTTTATGAAGGATGGACCCTCCTTGGCAAAAAGATTGAGTATTACCTCGATCTCGGAATTGGTGGAGAACGTAACTCCGTCGTTGAGAAGCTCCTTGCGCAGCTCTCTGTAATTGTATATCTCACCGTTGAAGACACCCATGAATCTGTCGTTTAATTCAAAGGGCTGAGTACCGCCCTCAAGGTCTATTATCGAAAGACGTCTGAAGGCGAGTATGAGCTTTTCACTTGTTGTTTTTTTATCCTCGTCCGGACCTCTGTGACATATGGTCTCGGACATTTTTTCGGCACTTATGCGATCTGTGTCGCAAATGCCTCCTTTTTTATAAATACCGGCGAATCCGCACAAAATATATTACCGTCCAATCTGATATTGAATAATTACATTTATACGGTTGAATGATATCACATTTACCCGATTTTGTCAATAAAGGAGAGCGTTTTTTTGAAAAAATCCCGCCAAAACTCAATGAGTATGTGAAGAAATGAAAAAAGACAGTTAAATTTTCGTTTTTTGTATTGATTTTTCCTTGAAAAGATATTATAATATATAATGGTTAACGATTGGTATTAAATTAAGCCTGCGTCAAGCGCAGGTAACAATAAGATTAAATCGAATAAGAATTGGAGAAAAGAATTATGATCACAAAGAATAAGAGTGTAAATGCCTGGATCGATGAAATGGCAGCTATGACCTGTCCCGACAGCATCGTGCTTATCGACGGCAGCGAGAGCCAGCTTGAAGAGCTTCGCCAGCAGGCAATGGCAACAGGAGAAATTATAAAGCTCAACCAGGAAAAGCTTCCCGGATGCTATCTCCACAGAACAGCAGTCAACGACGTTGCACGTGTTGAAGGCAGAACATTTATCTGTACATCCAAAAAAGAAGATGCGGGTCCCACAAACAACTGGATGGACCCCAAGGAATGCTATGAAAAGCTTTCCAAGATATATGCAGGCTCCATGAAGGGCAGAACAATGTACGTTATCCCCTATTCCATGGGTATGGTAGGAAGCCCCTTCGCTAAGTACGGTATCGAGCTTACAGACTCCATATACGTTGTACTTAACATGGAAATCATGACAAGAGTGGGAACAGACGTTCTCGAGGCTCTCGGCGACGATGCTCAGTTCATCAAGGGTCTCCATTCCAAGGCTGATCTCGATGACGAAAAGAGATACATCTGCCACTTCCCCGAAGACAATACCATCTGGTCCGTTAACTCCGGTTACGGCGGAAACGTTCTTCTCGGAAAGAAGTGCTTCGCTCTCCGTATAGCTTCTTACCTCGGTAAGAACGAAGGCTGGATGGCTGAGCATATGCTCATCCTCGGTCTTGAAGATCCCGACGGAAATGTTAAGTACATCGCTGCTGCATTCCCCTCCGCATGCGGCAAGACAAACCTCGCTATGCTTATTCCTCCGGAAGTTTACGCTAAGAAGGGCTACAAGGTATGGACAGTCGGCGACGATATCGCTTGGCTCCGCATAGGCGAAGACGGAAGACTCTGGGCTGTTAACCCCGAAAACGGTTTCTTCGGAGTTGCTCCCGGTACAAACGAAAATTCCAACTACAATGCTCTTGCTACAACAAGAAGAGATACAATATTCACAAACGTTGTTCATAACCTCGATGACAATACGGTTTGGTGGGAAGGCCTCGACAAGAATCCTCCCGCAAACGCTATCGACTGGAAGGGCAACAAGTGGGATTACACAAAGTACGACAAGAAGGATAAGTCCACCTGCGGCGCACATCCCAACTCCAGATTCACAGCATGTGCTAAGAACTGCCCCTGCATCTCCAAGGAATTCAACAATCCCATGGGCGTTCCGCTTTCCGCTATCGTATTCGGCGGCAGAAGAGCAAAGACAGCTCCCCTGGTATATCAGGCAAGAAGCTGGGAACACGGCGTATTTGTCGGCTCCATTATGGCTTCCGAAACAACTGCAGCTGCTACAGGCGCTGTCGGCGTAGTACGCAGAGACCCCATGGCTATGCTTCCTTTCTGCGGCTACAACATGGCTGAGTACTTCGGCCACTGGATCGAAATGGGCAAGAAGATCCCCAACGCTCCCAAGATATTCAACGTTAACTGGTTCAGAACAGATGACGAAGGTCACTTCATATGGCCCGGCTTCGGCGACAACATGCGTGTTCTTAAGTGGATACTCGATCGCTGCGAAGATAAGGTTGACGCTGTTGAAACAGCTATCGGTTACGTTCCTGCTGCTGAAGATATCAACATCGACGGTCTCGAGGATGTAACGCTCGATACAATGAAGGAGCTCCTTTCCGTAGACAAGGCTCTCTGGGGCGAAGAGATCAGCGGAATCGAAGAATTCTATGCACGCTTCGACGACAAGTTCCCCAAGGAACTCAGAGATCAGCTTGATACATTGAAGGCTAACCTTGCTAAATAAGTAAGAAATTACAAAACATAAAGAAAAATAAGGAGAAAAGCGTGCGGAGAGCACTCTTCGCACGCACCTTGAAAAAATGGCAACCGAGACAAAGCTTATCGGAAAAGTAGTAACTCCGTACAGAATAATAGAAGACGGAGAAATAACATTTGACGGCAAGACAATAACATATGTCGGTCAGAGAAGAAACAATGACGCTCTTTACAAGGTAGTTGATTGCGGCGGACAGTACATAGCTCCCGGATTCGTTGATATGCACACTCACGGCGGCGGCGGACATGACTTCATGGATGCTACCGTTGAGGCGTTCCTCGGCGCGGCTGAGCTTCATGCAAAGTACGGTACCACAACACTTCTTCCCACATCCCTCACATGCAGCGATGAAGAGCTTTTCGATTTCTTCGATGTATATAAAGAATCGTTGAAGCATAACGAAAAGGGCTCTCAGATGCCCGGTCTCCACCTTGAAGGTCCCTATTTTGCAGATTCCCAGAAGGGTGCGCAGGACCCCAAGTATATAGTTCCTCCCGTTAAGGAGCATTACGAAAAGATCCTTAACCATTGTCCCGAGATAATGAGATGGACTGTAGCGGCTGAGCTTCCCGGCGGTCATGAGCTCGGAAGATACCTCCGCGACAAGGGCGTTCTTCCCTCCATCGGCCACTCCGATGCGAAGCTTGATGACGCTATCGAGGCTTACGAAAACGGTTATACACATATCACACACTTCTACAGCGGAATGAGCGGTCTTGTAAGGATCAATTCCTACCGCTTCCCCGGTCTTATCGATGCGGGCTACATGGTAGATGATTATACCGTGGAAATAATCGCTGACGGAAGACACCTTCCTTACTCTCTCTTGAAGTATATCTATAACGCAAAGGGTGCCGATAAGACAGCCCTCGTTACAGACTCCTGCCGCGGTGCCGGTATGGAAGAAGGCGAAATACTTCTCGGAAGCAAGAAGAACGGTCAGAAGGCTATAATAGAAGACGGCGTTGCAAAGATGCCCGACAGAAAAGCCTTTGCGGCAAGTGTTGCCACAGCGGACAGACTCGTAAGAAATATGCTCAAGTACGGCGAAGCAGGTATATGCGATTCCGTTAAGATGATGAGCACCACACCCGCTAAGATATTGGGCCTCAAGCACAAGGGTATCCTTGTTCCCGGATATGATGCGGATATAGTTGTATTCAATGATAATGTAGACGTTTCCCGCACGATAATCTGCGGTAAGACCGTTTACGGCGAATGATCTGCCGCACATAAGCGACATGAAATAAAAACTATTAATATTTTCTAAGGATGGTACAATCATGGCTTTAATCAAGGAATTCAAGAAAGATAAGCTTACGGTAAAAATATTTGATACAAGAGATGCAATGGGCGCTTATGCGGCAGCTGCATGCGCTAAGAAGATGAAGGAGCTCCTCGCTGAAAAGGACGAGATCAACATGATCTTTGCAGCAGCTCCCTCCCAGAATGAATTTCTCAAGTCTCTTTACACAGACCCCGAAATAGACTTCTCACGCATCAATGCATTCCATATGGACGAATACGTAGGACTTCCCGCTGATGCTCCTCAGGGCTTCGGCAACTTCCTCCGCGACAGAATATTCTCCAAGGCTCCCTTTAAGTCCGTTAATTATCTCAACGGTCTCAACCCCGATATAGAAGCTGAGTGCGAACGCTATACAAAGCTTCTCAAGGAACATCCCATTGATATAGTTTGCATGGGTATAGGCGAAAACGGCCACATCGCGTTCAACGATCCTCACGTTGCATTCTTCAATGATCCTAAGACAGTTAAGGTAGTTGAGCTTGATAACGTTTGCCGTCAGCAGCAGGTCAACGACGGATGTTTTGCACAGCTTTCCGACGTTCCCACACACGCTCTCACACTTACAATACCCACACTTTTCTCCGGCGACAACCTCTTCTGCATGGTTCCCGCCAAGACAAAGGCTAACGCTGTTGAAGCTACAGTAAACGGCGCAATCGAAGAAAAGTGCCCCGCATCCATACTCCGCAACCACGACAGCGCTGTACTTTATGTAGACAGCGACAGCGGAGCTAAGATACTCTGATCTGAGATCATAAGCACAGCGGTCAGGGCAGAACCGTTTTATTGGTCATCTGCCTTCCGCGGTGCTTTAAAATCGTGAAGGCACATTACGCTTTCGCGATTTTTCGCTGTAAAGGGTTTGAAAAATAAGCTTTTTTCTCCCTTTGTATCGAAGCGAAAATATAAAAAGCATATATTGCATATTCTGCGGCGTTGTTTCGATTATCGCCGTGTGAGGAAAGGAACATTCAATAAAATGGACATTTCAAGAAAACAAGAACTTTCCGACATAGCCACCAAAATAAGAATGGGCGCGTTGGATTGCGTATACGGAGCTAACTCCGGACATCCCGGCGGATCTCTTTCCATAGCCGATATAATGGCATATCTTTATTTCGAAAAGATGAATATAGACCCCAAGGATCCCAAGAAGGCAGACAGAGACAGATTCGTTCTCTCCAAGGGTCACACTTGCCCCGCTCTCTATGCCACATTGGCTAACAGAGGCTTCTTCTCTACAGATCTTCTCAAGACATTCCGTCACACTGACAGCATACTTCAGGGTCACCCCGATATGAAGTATATCCCCGGTGTTGATATGTCCACAGGTTCTCTCGGTCTCGGTGTATCCGCAGCCTGCGGTATGGCTAAGTCCGCAAAGATTTCCGGCGATTCCTACAGAGTATATTCCGTTCTCGGCGACGGTGAATTGGAAGAAGGACAGGTTTGGGAAGCTGCTATGTTCGCAGGACACTATAAGCTTAACAACCTTACAATATTCGTAGACTTCAACGGTCTCCAGATAGACGGTGACATAACAAAGGTTATGAACCCCACTCCCATTGATGACAAGTTCCGTGCATTCAATTGGAACGTTATCGTTATAGACGGCCACAACTTTGACGAGATCGAAGCGGCTGTCAAGAATGCGGAAAGCAGCGACAAGCCCACAGCAGTTATAGCTAAGTGCGTTAAGGGCAAGGGCGTTTCCTTTATGGAAAATCAGGCATCCTGGCATGGCACAGCTCCTACAAAGGAGCAGTATGAGGATGCTCAGGCTCAATTAAAAGCGGTACTTGGAGGTAACAACTGATGAAGCTTACAAAGAAATATGAATTAGGTAAAAAAATAGCTACCCGTGAAGCTTACGGAGACGCTCTCGCCGAATTCGGCGCAGATGAAAGAATAGTAGTTCTCGATGCCGACCTTTCTAAGTCTACAAAGACGGCTAACTTCCTTAAGCTTTATCCCGAAAGATTCGTTAACTGCGGTATCGCGGAAGGCAACATGATGGCTGTATCCGCAGGTATAGCAACAACAGGCAAGATCCCCTTCGCAAGCTCTTTCGCTATGTTTGCGGCAGGCAGAGCGTTTGAACAGGTAAGAAACTCTATAGGTTATCCTCACCTCAATGTTAAGATAGGTGCTACACATGCAGGTATCACGGTTGGTGAAGACGGCGCTACACATCAGTGCAACGAAGACCTTGGAATCATGCGTACCATTCCCGGTATGGTAGTTCTCAATCCCGCTGATGCGGCTGAGGCTCGTGCTTGCGTTAAGGCTGCCATCGACTATGAAGGTCCCGTATATCTCAGATTCGGCCGTCTCGGCGTTCCCGTAATATTTGACGAGGATACATTCGATTTCGAGATCGGTAAGGGCAACCTTATCAAGGACGGTACAGACGTTACATTGATCGGTACAGGTATAATGACATCCGAGGCTATCAAGGCTGCGGAAATGCTTGCTGAAGAAGGCATCAGCGCAAGAGTTATCAACATCTGCACCATCAAGCCTCTCGATACAGAGATCGTTATCAAGGCTGCTAAGGAAACAGGCGCTATAGTTACTGCAGAAGAGCATAACATTATAGGCGGTCTCGGCAGTGCGGTTGCAGAAGCTGTATCCGCTGAGTGTCCCGTTCCCGTAGTTCGCGTAGGCGTTGAGGATTGCTTCGGTAAGTCCGGCCCCGCAAAGGAGCTTCTTGAGGTTTACGGTCTTACAGCTGAAAATATCGTTGCTAAGGCAAAGATAGCTATTTCCAAGAAATAATCTTTTTGAGTAATGACTCGTCTGCATCCCCCCTTTAAGGAGACGGATGCAGACGGGCTTTGATGTTACCGAATAATTAGTTTAAAAGGCGTACGACACGATACTTTTCTGTTTCTTCGGGTTTGTATATCGCCACGGAAAAAAGAACATTTTTTACTGCGAAGTACTTGACAATCATTCTTAATAATTGTATACTGTACGTGAACATTTTTCTCCGTTCGGAACATATTTCGTAAAGCGTTCGGAGAAGGTGGAACATGAAAATACGAGGTATATGATATGTCAGAAAAAATAAGATTTGGTGTTATAGGCGGAAGAATGGGCAGCGGCCATATGGTTGGTATAGAGAGTAATGAAGATGCTGTATTGGTTGCAATATGCGAAAAGTCTCCCGAAACTATGAAGAACTGTGCTAACAGATTCGGAGTATCCGAAGAGCATTGCTATGATGATTACAAGGAAATGCTCGAGAAGGAAGAGCTTGATGCCGTTGTGGTTGCTACTCCCGACCAGCTTCACTGCGAATGCACAGTGGCTGCTTTGAAAAAGGGGTGCCACGTTATATGTGAAAAGCCCATGGCGCTTACAACAGAGGAATGCCGTGAGATGATAGCCGCTTCCAAGGAAACGGGAAAGCTTCTTATGATCGGTCAGGTATGCCGCAAGGCTCCCGGCTTCGTATTGGCAAAGAAGCTTATAGAAGACGGCGAAATTGGAGAGCTTTTCTTCGTTGAATCCGAATATGCACACGATTATTCCAGAATTCCCGGCGTAGGAAATTGGAGAATTGACCCCGTTCACCTTCGCCACCCCATAATCGGCGGCGGATGCCATGCTATCGACCTTCTCAGATGGCTTGCGGGCAACCCTTCCGAGGTATATGCATATTCCAACAGAAAGATGCTCAAGGATTGGCCCGTTGACGATTGCACGGTAGCTATAATGAAGTTCCCCAACGAGGTAGTCGGTAAGGTATTCACAAGCGTCGGATGCAAGCGTACATATACAATGAGAACAGTTCTTTACGGATCCACCGGTACAATAATCACCGATAACACCTCCGAAAAGATAACACTTATGCAGGAGGTTGTTGATGAAAACGGCAAGGCATCCATAAAAACGACAGAACTTCCCGTTGACGTTAATAACCACAACGTTACCGCAGAGATCAAAGAGCTTACGGAAGCTATTCTCGGAAGAGCTCCTCTCATAACAGACGGAAAAGAAGGTGCTTCCACGGTTGCTGTAGGATGTGCGATAGTTGAATCCGCGGCTACAGGAAAGCCTGTTTGTCCTTCATACGACTTTTAAGTAAAAAGCGATCACAAAAAATGCGTGCGCATGCAGTGGACCGCGCAACGGTAAGCTGCATGCGCTTTCCATAGTATTGGCATATCATTTTTGACTGTGCCTTTTGCAAATTTCATGTCCGGAAGTTTTTCGGGATTGATATCAAATAAGGATCTTTTATGAGAAACACTTTTAAATATGCGGCTTTTCGTGCGGCTGTAAGCATTGTCGCCGCAATCGTGATGTTTTCTTCATGCTCTTTTGCACCGAAGGGGTATAAGAAGTACGAGAATAAAGATGCGGAAATATCTTTGGTGTATCCCGAAAATTGGGATATACGCTCCTATGAGGGCTCAGTGGTAAATTTCTTTTCTCCCCGAGAGGATGCGGAGGATAACTTTTACGAGAATGTGGGTATAGTTACGATACCGCTTATAGGATACGATCTTAATGATGACGGCTTGTCGGATGAAATATCTCTTGATGAGTATATTTCCTTTTCAAAGGCTGAAATAGGTCTTTACATAGATGATTATACAGAGCTTGAAATAAAGGATATCACGGTAGGTGATATTGCGGCGAAAAGGCTTGTTTATACAGGCAGAGAAAAGTTATCCGAGGGTGATGAGGTCTCCGAAGAGATGGATGCCGACGAAAAAGCCGAAACGGAGCCTGTCACTTATAAATGGATACAGGTAATAGCAATACATGATGAGGTGGCGTATATCATTACATACACTTCGCTGACGGACAGCCCAGATGTGTATATTGAGATGTTCGATAAAATGATAGATAATTGTAAAATAGGATGATCTTAGCGTAATAAAACAACTTTAGGAAGGGCGGTATGCCTCATGAAGCACGTTTTTGTAATTAATCCTGTCGCAGGCGGCGGCAAAAAAACAGAATCCGCAAAAAAGAACATAGACGAAATATGCAGTAATAAAAATCTGCCGTATGAAATATATATTACTTGTGGGATAGGCGATGCATCAAGATTTGCATACGAGTATGACCATGGCGGAGAGCAAACACGATTCTATGCCTGCGGAGGCGACGGTACTCTGAGTGAGGTCATCAACGGTCTTGTCAGACGTGATGACAGAGAAATGTTCGAGACAGCGATGGTTCCCATAGGATCGGGAAATGATTTTGCCAGAAATTTCGATACGTGTGATATATTCGAAAATATCGAGGCTCAGGTCGACGGAGAGGCTTCTCCCATCGATGTGATAACGTATTCCCGTGACGGAAAAGAAATTCGTTCCGCTGTCAACATATTCAATATGGGTCTTGACTGCGCCGTGGTGGAAAGAGCCACGAAATTCAGGGAAAAGCCCTATATGATAGGTTCGGTATCCTATACCGCGGGACTTGTTTCCGCCTTCTGGGATATGCCTCACTGCGATCTTAATATTGAAACGGATAACGGAAGCAGGTTTTCGGGAAAATATCTTCTTGCGCTGATTGCCAACGGATCTTATTACGGAGGCGGTTATAAGGCTTCTCCATTCTCTTCTCTCGATGACGGAAAGCTCGATCTTGTTCTCGTGAAAAATACGACGAGACGAGTATTGTTGGGATTTGTGGGCAAATATAGAAAAGGTACTATTTACAAAGCTAAGATCGCCAAAAAGCTTCTGACATATCTTCCTTTTGAAAAGGCGCATATTATTTCTCCGAAGGAAATAAGCATATGCATAGACGGAGAAATATTGAAGGCTAAGGAGCTTTTCATTGAAATAAAGAAAAAATGTATAAATTTCAGCCGTCCCAAGGCGGTTGCAAGGGGTTAAATGAAAATATCCGCAGCCTTTATTGACTGCGGATAAATCGAATCATCACAATATTGTCTTGTTAGTTATGCTGATTCCGGGAAAGAAGGGATCGGCCCAAAATGTTGTTCACTCGGAGACGGTTTCGGAAGCAGAAGCTTCTTCAGGCTCTTTGTTGTATTCATCCATTACCGCCTTTTCGATCTCACGGCGAAACTCGGTATTTATGGGGTGAGCGATATCTCTGAATGTTCCGTCGGGATTCTGCTTTGACGGCATTACCACAAAATATCTGTCCATTGTACAAACCACCTTGATATCGTGAACCGCAAAACAATCGTCGAATGTTACGGAAACAATAGCACGGAGAGTGCCTTCTGTATAGCGCCGTCTTATTTTTATGCCTGTGATTTTCATTGTATGTTCCTTTCAAAAAACAAAGAAGTACGACATGACAAGATGATGAAAAACAAGCTGATGTTGATTTGTACCGATTGCCAAACGCAGAATAGCCGCTTTGATCTGCAGTGGCAAGATCATATGTTTTTTATTAAAATATTTGATTTTTTAGTGTTTTTTAATTAATGGTATGAGGAAAAAGCGGCGTAAGTCCCAATAAGCACCATTTCAGCGCTTAACGGATATATTATAATACCTGCTTGTTAAGGAGAAGGTAAGAAAAATGTTAAATTGTAAAAAAATAACAGAATATTGTGAAAACACAATACGAAAAATTCAAGGAAAAGTTTTTTTTGCGGGCATAGGCGGTATAAGCATGTCCGCAATAGCAGAATATCTCCTTGACAGGGGTGTTGACGTTTGCGGATACGATGCAAACAGATCTTATATATGCGACCGACTTTCCTCAAAAGGCATCGATATAAGCTACACCTTCAAGGAAGAAATGTATGAGGGAGTGGAGCTTGCCGTTTTCACAAATGCCATACATGAAAGTGACCCGGTGTACGCATATCCCAAGTCAAAGGGGATCAAATGCATGACCCGTGCACAGATGCTGGGAGTCATCTCCCTTGAAAAGAAGAACAGAGTGGGAATAGCGGGCACTCACGGAAAATCCTCCACAACGGGAATGCTCTCTTCCATATCCCTTGCGGCAAACCGTGATCCTTCAATTTTCGTAGGCGCTGAGCTTTCTATGATAAACGGAACTCACAGAGACGGAAAGGGCGAGGATTTCATATTTGAAGCTTGCGAATATATGGATTCTTTTCTTGATTTCTTCCCCTCTGTATCGGTAGTTCTGAATACACAGCTCGATCATGTGGATTACTTCGGGAATCTCGAAAATGTAATAAAGTCCTTTGCAAAGTATATTAATATCCCCGGAGAGGCAGGATACGCTCTTATAAACGGAGATTGTGAAAACTCCATCAAGGCCTCTGAAAATGCCGTTTCCAAAGTAGTGACTTTTTCGGTAAAGGATAAGAATGCGGACTTTTTTGCGGATAACATAAGAGAAGAGAAGGGCTTTTATTCCTTCAATATCTACGCTTTCGGAAAGCTTTACACGGATGTATCTCTTTCAGTACCGGGTGAGGTGTACGTTGCCGATGCTCTTGCGGCGGCGGGAAGTGCATATCTTATGGGGATCGACGGAAAAGATGTGAAGGAAGGTCTCAATGATTATACGGGTGTGAAAAGACGCTTTGAATTAAGAGGAAAATGCAATAACGCAGTTACAGTTGACGATTATGCCCACCATCCCGATGAGATAAGGACCACATTGAAGACCGCACGGAAAATGGGATTCGATAATGTTATATGTGTTTTTCAGCCTCATACCTATACACGTACTAAAGCTCTTTTTGATGATTTTACCGATGCGTTCAAGCTTTGCGACAGATTGATGCTTGCAGATATTTACAGTGCAAGGGAAGAGCCTATAGAAGGCGTGACCTCTGAAGCATTGGCGGAAAAATGTGAAAACGGTGAGTATTATCCTTCCTTCGAAAAAATTGCGGAGGTTTTGCGAAATGATGAGCATTCTTCCGATACCCTTATCATAGTGATGGGTGCCGGAAGCATCGTAAAGCTTACAGATATGATACTTACGGAAAAGCATTCCTCGTTTTCCGAATTGAATATTGGAAGGGGAATAAAATGAGCCGGGAATTGTATGTGATACTTGCGGTCTTCGGCGGGATCAATCTTATAGCTGCTGTCTTTCTTCTTTTCCACAAGCTGAAAAAAGATAAGGAAATAGAAAAAATATCCCATTACGGTGATTATGCGGAAACTCAGGTCTCGAATTATTTGAAGAAGAATTTTCCCGACGGAGTCTGCCTTAACAATATATATCTGAAAACGAATAACGGTCTTACCCAATTGGATCATATACTCATATGTAAATACGGGCTTTTCGCTATAGAAACAAAGAGCCATAACGGCTTTATCGATATAGGTCAGAGACAATGGACGCAAAAATATAATGATAAGATCGTAAAATTCCATAATCCCGTTCATCAGAATGAGATACATAAGAAGGCTTTGCGGAATATAATTGCAACCGACAGAAGCTTCCGTGATCTGAATGTCAACGGATTCGTTGTTTTTACCTCGAAAAATGTCAGATTCAGCGAGCAGGTCAGGGAAGTGGTAAGCCTCAACCAATTGGCGTCTTTCGTAAAAAGCTCTAAGGCATACAGGCAGGATACGATGCGGAAGTATTCCCGCGATACACGTGATCCCATGCGGGGTATGATGACGAGGTCATCGATACAGCGTCTTGAAAGGCTTATTCTGAAAAACAGCGAGAAAAGTAAGCTCAAGCATAAAAGACATTCATCGAAGATACGCAATTTCAGAAAGTATTAAAACAGTATTTTTTATATACAGGTGTACATATTAACTGCCGATAACATACATAAAACATTCACAAGTATGAGGTATAATATGTAAAGTATGTGTTTTGCGGCTATGAGCGCTGAACGTACATGAAAAGATCACAGGAAGCTTTCGCTTGTAAGAAAGGGATGGTAATAAAGTGAGTAAAGAAAAGAAAAAAATGTTGATAAAGCGTTCGACGGTGTGCATATTTATTCTTGTTCCCGTATTTATCGCTCTCAGTGTTTTAGTCAATATCAATTTTATAGATCCGAAAAGCGGATATGCCATTGATGACAGTGCGATACCCGGTATATTTAACGGGATCATAGCTGTCTTTACGGTTGCTCTTTTTGTTCTCTCCTTCTTTTACGATATTCCTTTTGTCAATAAGAAGAAAAGCAAAGAAAAGGCTAAAAGCAAGTCCTTTAAGTTTAAGGGCAGTGGCGGTAAACAGGAGGATGTAATTTTGTCATCCGATGGCGAAAAAAACGATAATGGGTCGGATGCGGATATATCGGATAATGAATCGGTCAATAAAGAAGATGAAGCCCCTGAGGTGAAAAAGATAACTGACGGTGCGGCTATAGTTGTGGTAAATGATTCTCCTCTTATGGTGTTTATTACCGCACTTCTCGGATTTATGTTCGTTTCCGTTTTCGGTCTGCTTATTTTCAGAGATCTCGGCCCCGTTAAGGATAATTTTGTTACCTATGCAGTCCTTTTGCTGTCTGCATGCTGCGGAATATTCTATATATATTCTTCTGCGAAAAATGTATATCCCCACAGCGTGGGATATTCTGTTGCATGCTCGATCCCCACTATTTGGGCGGCATTCAGACTTATTATGTGCTTTGCGGCACGTCATAATAATGTGAACATAGAAACGAGCTTCTTTACTTTGATGACTGCATGTGCAATGATGTTTTTCTTCCATAACGAGGCGTTATTTACGTTGTCATTCAGAGAAAAGTATAATCTGAAGGCGTATGTTTTCTTCGCACAGTGCGTTGTTATGTATGTTTCCCTTCATTCAGTACCGAATATAATCCTTGCATGCTTCTGGATCACCGGATTCACCAATGAGACATTGTTCTCGCTTCTTGAATTTGTTGTAGGCTTGTATGCGTTTATGAAGCTTCTGCTTGTTTGCAGAAAACTGGGTAAAGAAAAGTACGATATAATCTGTACAGAGGAATAATAGGTTATTTATAAATAATGGATAATTCATTACAAACTGCGGATAAGCCATTGTTTGACCGCAGAGCGGTAGTGAAGCTTATTCTGCCGCTTATCATAGAGCAGTTTCTGGGAGTTGCCATTGGTCTTGCGGATACGATGATGGTATCGTCCGTAAGCGAGGCGGCAATGAGTGCGGTGTCGGTAGTCGATTCCGTTAATCTGCTCCTTATTACTATTTTTTCAGCTCTTGCCACGGGAGGTGCGATAATTACTTCCCGCCATATCGGAAGCGGCGAAAAGGATCTTGCAAGAAAAGCGGCAAGCCAGCTCGTTACCGCTGTGGCTTTTCTGTCCGTGATATTAAGCGCGGTAACCGTAATCCTGAACAAGACGATACTTACCACCGTTTACGGCGCATTAAGTGAGGATGTCCTTGCCTTCAGTATGAAATACTTTTTCTGGTCGGCGATGAGCTATCCCTTTATAGCGGTATTCAATGCGGGAGCGGCAATACTGCGTTCACAGGGCAGATCAAGTGTGACCATGTATGTCTCCGCCGCGTCGAATATAATAAACGTGGCAGGCAACGCAATTCTTATATATGTATTCGATCTTGATGTTGTGGGTGCGGCGATAGCTTCTCTTATTTCGAGAGCGGCAGGTGCCGTTGTTACGATGTATATTCTTTCAAGAAGGAACGGTCAAGTATATTTCAGCAATATCAGGGATTTCATACCCGATATACCCATGATATTGAGGATTCTGCGTATAGGCGTTCCCACCGGTCTTGAGAATGGCATGTTCCAGATAGGAAAGATACTTGTTCAGGGCATAGTGACTCTCGGCGGTACCTCTTCCATAGCGGCAAATTCCGCCGCCAATTCACTTGCAAGCGTTCTTCTCATTCCCCCTGCGGCAGTGGGCTTGGGTCTCGTTACCATAAGCGGACAATGCCTCGGAGCGGGAAGAGTGGAGGAAACGAGAGCGCATACAAAAAGGCTTGTGCTGTTTTCCAATCTGTCCGTTGCGGTTCTGGGAACATTGCTACTGATATTCAGAGGTCCTGTGTTCTATGTATTCAATCTTTCTCCCGAGACAACACAGATCGCAAATGTGCTTATAACAACGTATTGCATCGTTACGATGATAATGTGGCCGGAGGCATTCGTTCTGCCCAACACGCTCAGAGCGGCGGGAGATGTGCGCTTCACCATGATGACATCGGTCATTTCCATGTGGACCGCCCGCATAGGATTGAGCTACATATTCTTCTACTTCTTCCATCTCGGTACATTGAGCGTATGGCTTGCGATGTACTGCGACTGGATAGTAAGGGTGGCACTCTTCATACCGAGATTTATGGGTAAAAAGTGGCTTTCACACAAGGTGTGACGCCGAAGTCCCGACTGCTTGCTTATATCCGCTTTAAGGAAAGGAATATTAATTAACAAATGGCGAAATTTTCACTGTCAAAGGTTCTTTACGGAGCCTCCGATATGACGGTAGGCACACCGTGGAAAAATATTTTGATGTTTACTCTTCCCATGCTTTTGGGAAACATAGCTCAGCAGCTTTATAACACCGTAGATACGATAGTCGTCGGAAAGTTTATAGGCGACAACGCACTGTCCTCCGTCGGAAGTGCGGGTCCTATAATCAATATGCTTCTCGTTTTGTTCATCGGTGTTTCCGCAGGCGCCAATATCATGGTATCACAGTATTACGGAGCGAAAAACAGAGAAGGTCTTTCCTATACCATAGGCAATTCTCTTACTGTTACCGCTATCTGTTGTGTGTTCCTTATGATCGTTGCTTCTCCTTTTATCCGTCCTGCTCTTGAAATACTCAATACTCCTCCCCACCTTATTGACGGATGCACAAATTACCTTATGATATCCCTTATGGGTATTGCGGGTCTTGCCTTCTATAATATCCTCAGCGGTATTTTACGAGGAATGGGAGATTCCGTATCAGCCCTCATATACCTTCTCATTGCGACAGTTATCAATATCGTTCTCGATATATTCTTCGTTGCGGTCATTCAGATGGGTATCGGCGGTGTTGCCCTTGCCACAGTTATAGCTCAGATGGTATCTGCCGCTCTTTGTGTGGTAAAGCTCTCCAAAATGAGAAGCGATTTCGATTTCGGATTGAAGTACATGAAGCCCAAAGCCGCTTACACCAAGACGATAATCCGTCTCGGTATACCCTCGGGTATAACTCAGGCTATATTCTCCTCTGCGATGGTCATCGTTCAGTCTCTCACAAACCAATTTGGAGATCAGTTCATTGCGGCAAACGTTGTTATAATGCGTGTTGACGGCTTTGCGATGATGCCCAATTTCTCCTTTGGTATGGCAATGACTACATATGCGGGACAGAATGTGGGTGCAGGTCTTTATGACAGAGTAACAAAGGGCGCAAAGCAGGGAACTCTTATGGCAGTAAGCTGTTCGGCGGTTATAACGGGCGTTATACTGCTTTTGGGAAAATATCTTATGGCGATATTTACCGACACGACAGAGCTTGTTGATATGAGCTATTACCTTATGACCATTCTTGCGGCAGGATATATTGCGGTTGCTGTTACCCAGAGCCTTTCGGGTATCATGAGAGGTGCGGGTGATACGATGACTCCTATGTGGATATCTCTTATCACGACTGTTGCTGTCCGTGTTCCCGTAGCTTACGGAATTTCTTTCCTCACAAGAACCCCCGAGCTTCCTTACGGCAGATGTGAATGCATACAGCTTTCGCTTCTCTTCTCATGGGTATTGGGTGCGGTCATCACGGCAATATTCTACAGAGTCGGAAAGTGGAAGACAAAGGCTATAAAGCAATAATTCGTTTTTTTCGATCGGCAGAGTCAAGATGCTTTGCCGATCGTTTGTTTTTTTTGAAAAATAATGTGAAAAGAGATAAATACTTCCATGAAAAGTTTGTTAAATGCTTGACAATGATTTCCGGCTCTGTTAAAATATACTTGCGGCGTTGTATTGCTTCTGCCGATATCAAGATAAATTACGGCAATAATATATACTATATTGCCGAGTGAAAGGAATGGTCATAAAAATGTCTAACAGATTTATTTTAAACGAAACCTCGTATCATGGTGCCGGTGCAATAAATGATATTGCTTCCGAAGCAAAGGCAAGGGGATTTAATAAAGCATTTGTGTGCTCCGATCCCGATCTTATAAAGTTTAACGTAACAAAAAAGGTGCTCGATGTACTTGAAGGCGCAGGCTTGAAATATGAAATATATTCTCAGATAAAGCCCAATCCTACCATAGAAAACGTTCAGACGGGCGTTGAAGCATACAAGGCATCTGAGGCTGATTATATCATAGCTATCGGCGGCGGCTCCTCCATGGATACCGCAAAGGCTATAGGAATCATAATAAACAATCCCGAGTTTTATGATGTCAAGAGCCTTGAGGGAGTTGCAGACACAAAGAATAAAAGTGTTCCCATTTTTGCCGTTCCGACAACAGCAGGTACAGCGGCTGAGGTTACTATCAATTACGTAATAACGGATGTTGAGAATAACCGTAAGATGGTATGTGTGGATCCCCACGATATTCCCGTGGTTGCATTTGTAGATCCCGATATGATGAGCACCATGCCCAAGGGGCTTACCGCCGCAACGGGAATGGATGCACTTACACATGCGATAGAGGGATATATCACCGCAGGCGCATGGGAGCTTTCCGATATGTTCCATATCAAGGCTATCGAAATAATAGCCCGCTCATTGAGAGGTGCTGTTGACAATACACCCGAGGGCAGAGAAGGTATGGCTCTCGGTCAGTATGTGGCGGGAATGGGATTCTCCAATGTGGGTCTCGGAATAGTTCATTCGATGGCTCATCCTCTCGGTGCTCTTTACGATACACCTCACGGAATAGCAAATGCCATAATACTCCCCACGGTAATGGAATACAATGCTGAGGCGACCGGTGATAAGTATAAGCATATTGCGGCGGCTATGGGTGTTTGCGGAACTGAAAATATGACATGCGAGGAATACAGAAAAGCGGCAGTTGATGCGGTAAAGGAGCTTTCTTCGGATATAGGTATTCCCGATAATCTCCGTGATATAGTAAAGAGAGAGGATATACCTTTCCTTGCACAGTCCGCATACGATGATGCATGCCGTCCCGGTAATCCCAAGGAAACGAGCGTGGAGGATATAAAGAAGCTTTACGAATCCTTGCTTTGATATGGCTTGTGATACGCTTGAAAGCAGTTAATGAAGCAAACAAAGAGAATAAATTGAAGGTCTGAAATAAATCTTCGGACTCATGCTTACAATTTTCGGCAGAGGCATTGTCCTTCTGCCGAATTTGTGTTATAATGAGCATACCGCAAATCATCGGAACATGGCGGTCTTTAAAATTGAAGGGAGACAGATCATGCTTAAAATTGGAAGAATAGGATACGATAGAACGGTGGCATTTGCCTGCGCTGAGCTGATAAGGATATTTCGCAGTATGGATAGTCCATGCTTTATTCAGGAATACGTATATGATTCCTTTGAGGAGAGCAAGAAGGATACTTTGTGGATAGGTCTTAACGGACGTGTTGCTTTGTCCGACGATGATGAAATACTTATAGATATAAAAGACGGAAGCGGTATCATAACTGCCTCCAATGAAAGAGCTGTTCTTATCGCCGTTTACAGAGCCGCATTTGAATTGGGATGCCGTTTTCCCAGACCGGGAAGTGATGAGGAGATCATACCGAAGCGTTCGCTTAAGAGAGAAAATTTAAACGTGTACGTTTCGGAAAAGGCTTCATATCGTCACAGAGGCGTGTGCATTGAGGGTGCGGTAAGCTGTGAGCACGTTCAGAATATGATAGATTGGCTCCCCAAGGTGGGAATGAACAGCTATTTTATACAGTTCCATACCCCTAGCGGATTTTTCAAGAGATTTTATAATACCGAAAGCCCTTATATGGAAAAAGAATCGGTGAACGATGAAGATGTAAAGCGCATGAGAGTCCGCATTGAGGAAGAAATGATAAAGAGAGGCCTCAACTATCATGCGGCAGGACACGGCTGGACATGTGAGCCCTTCGGTATCAATGCTACCAATTGGGAGCAATATGAGGGAGAGCTTTCCGAGGATGTGAGAAAATGCCTGGCGCAGGTCAACGGTAAGAGAGAGTTTTGGGGCGGTATCGCTCTTAATACGAACCTCTGCTATTCCAACCCCTATGTCAGAGAAAGAATGACAGACGCCATAACAGATTACTGTGAGGAGCATCCGGCTATCAATTATCTCCATTTCTGGCTGGGCGACGGAAGCAACAATAATTGCGAGTGCGAGGAATGTCAAAAGATGATCCCCTCCGATTACTATGTAATGCTTCTCAATGAGCTTGATAAAAAGCTTGAAAAGCGTGGAATAACAACGAAAATAGTGTGTCTCGTTTACGTTGATCTTCTGTGGGCGCCCGAAAAGAATAAAATAGAAAATCCCGACAGATTCGTTCTTATGTTCGCTCCCATAACGAGAACATATACAACAGCCTTTGCCGATGCGGATATGTCGGAAAATATCACACTTGCACCTTATGTAAGAAACAGACTTACAATGCCTCGTTCGGTTGCCGAAAACATGGCTCGTCTTTCCAAGTGGCAGAATGAGCAGATAAATAAAGACAGCTTCGATTTCGATTATCATCTGATGTGGGATCATTACATAGACCCCGGTTATTACGAATGTTCAAAGGTTCTCCATACGGATATGAAAAATCTTGATAAGCTTGGTTTAAAAGGTATGATAAGCTGTCAGGCGCAGAGAGTTGCATTTCCGACAGGACTTCCCATGTATTCAATGGCGAAAGCTCTCTGGAATAAGGATTCCGAATTTTGCGGCGTAGCCGAGGAATATTTCTCTGCCGCTTTCGGTGATGACGGTGAGATCGTCAGAGAGTATATGTCTTCCTTGTCAAAGCTTTTCTGTCCTCCGTTTATGAGAGGTGAAAGACCCATTGACTTCGACGAATTTACGGCACAGTGCAACAAAGCAAAGGCTTATGTAAATGACTTTGAAGAAAAGTACATAAAGCCTAAGGCTCCTTTGCATAAGGGATGGAAAGAGCTTGAGTACCATGCCGAAATGTGCCGTCTTTATGCCGATGCATTGATAGCACGCCTTAACGGAAGCGAAGAAGAAAAGGAAGCAAGCATTGATGCTTTGGATAAATACGCCGAGAGAATAGAAATGGATGTGCATGAATATTTCGATTATTACACGTTTAAAAATTCTCTCTTAATGCGTGTGAAAGGATTGCATAGATAATTCAGGAAAACAAAGGCACATAAGACGGAGTTTCTCTGTCCTGTGTGCCTTAAGCTATGTATATAAATGCTAATCAGCGGATGCAAAATCCATATTTGCAAATATCTTTTCCATTCTGCTGTCGGGAAATCTTGCGTCAACAAATTCCCAAAAGCCGCTGTCTGCAGGGATACCTTCTATTCTCTCCGACCAACGCATGACGGCTATCACGGTCACTATGGCGTTTATTATGAGAAATACAACTAATATCCATATGATGATCTTACCTGCCTTGTCGGGAAGCTTTAATATAAGCTTTGCCATTCGGGGATATACGGATTTTATCCAGAATGCACCGAGAATTCCCCAGAATACGGAGTAAAGAAGACATATCCTTCCGTTTATGTTAAAGGGCATTTCGGAGTAATCCCATGAGCGTGAGCCGAAGGCAAGCTCTTGAAGAAAAGAGCATACGTACTCTACCGCACTTCCCACTATCATTCCGCCGCCAAATGACAGCCATGAGCCCTTATTTCTGAATTTATACAGGGCGGCGGAAAGCACTGCGGCACCCGCACCGTAAAGAAGATTGAAGGGACCGTAAACAAGTCCTGCACGGCTTTCAATGTAACCGTTTCTGAGAAGACACCAGATCATCTCTATTACTACACCCAGGAAGCTTCCTATAAAGCAGATGAGCAGGATTTTATACATATTCAATCCGCTTGCAAAGTGGCGGGATTTTTGTTCCGCCAGATCTATGACGGAATTTGCGGGAGGAGCGGGGATAAGCTTCCTGTTTTTTCCTTTTGTAAGATCGGTAAGCCTTGCGTTAAGCTCGTCCGTCATTGATATCAGATGGCGTGATTCCTTGAGAATGTTGTGGGATGCTCTTCTGTAAGAGCGTATATGTATGTCTACTTCCTTTTCGTACTTTTGAGGATCGTCGGATTCCGTCATTGCACTGTACAGAGCCTGAAGCTTTTCTTCCTCCTCATTCAATACCGTAATAAGCTCCGAGCTTTTTTCCTCGGGCTTTGTTATGATGTCATCGGCGGTTATTTCTTCAAAGGATCTTTTTTGTATAGTTTTTTTGGATTTCGTGGCAGAACACCCCTTTTATTGAAATTAACAAGTTGATATTTATTATATAATATATATTATCACGCCAAAGGTCACGTTTGAGGGAAGGGAAGCGAAAAAACAGGCAAATTACAGTAAAATCAAAATGAAAATAAATGTCTGTTTAGTGTTGACATTTTGTAGGTTTTCATTTATACTATGTCACGAAAAAGTAATATGTGAAAGGGAAAGGTGAAAAAATGATATTTGGAAAAAAGATCGAAAAAATATATAAAAGTCAGCTTTTCGGAAGATGCGACGACAACGGAACGGTATTCTATTTCTCTTCCGATGATTTTGAGAATTTGAGAAAAGAACCTTATTCCTTTATATCCTCATCGAATTATAAGCTTCAAGGATATTTTTACGATTATGATAACTTCGATGAAAAAAGGCTCATAGTGTTCGATCACGGATACGGCGGAGGTCATCGCTCTTATATGAAGGAAATAGAAATGCTTTGCCGCAAGGGATATAAGGTATTTGCCTACGACCATACGGGATGTATGGAATCGGAGGGGGAGTCCACATACGGCTTGGGAAGGTCTCTCATGGATCTTGACGATTGTATAAATGTGCTGAAGTGTGACAAGGGATATGAGGAAGAGAATATTTCCGTTGTGGGTCACAGTTGGGGAGCGTATTCAACTATGAATATTGTATCTCTTCATCCCAAAATAAGTCATATTGCGGCAATATCCGGATTTGTTTCCGTAGAGCAGATGATAAAGCAGAATTTTCAAGGCATTCTCGCCCTTTACAGAAAGAGTCTCTATGATCTTGAAAAGAGCGTAAACGGAAGGTATGCCGGGTTTAACGGCGTTGATACTTTAAAGAATACCGATGCAAGAGTGTTGCTTATTTATTCCGAGGACGATCCCATGGTGAAAAAGGAATTTCATTACGATATCCTCAAGGACGCTCTTAAGGATCGGGACAATATCCGCTTTATATTGACCGAAGGAAAGGGACATAATCCCAATTTCACCTGCGATGCCGTGAAATACAAGGACGGTTTCTTTGCAGAGCTTACAAATAAGCTTAAAAATAAAGAGCTTTCCGATGAAGAAAGCAAGAAAAGATTTAAAGACGGATACGATTGGAACAGAATGACATCTCAGGATGAAGCGCTGTGGAATGAGATATACGCATTTTTAGAATCTTAAATAATGAAAGGAATAAAAAATGGAACCCAAGGATTACAAGGTGGTCAGAATAGAGGGCGAATATGCCTATCTGAAGGAAGAAAATGCAAGCGGAAATGAGCTTTTTATAGCTTTGGCGCTTCTTCCCGAGGGGACGGATATCGGAACAAAGCTTCATTACGAAATGTTTGAGTATACGATAATATCCTGAAATTTGTCGGAAGTGTTTTTCTGATGTTTTTTATGTTTATGTGTTGACAAATTCGATCAAGTGGAGTACAATCTATAAGCTCGTAATCATACTGTGATTCGAATCATGGTTAGATTTGATTAGCAAATGATGAGAAAAGGCATGAACTGATAAAAGTATAAAGTACGGTTTATAAAACAAGGAGGAAAACAAATGACGAAAGAAAAGGCAGGAAAAATACGAATATCTTATTGCATCATCGCAGTTTTAAGCAGTATGTTTCTTGCTTTCGGAATGTATAATGTTCACTCCGTTTCGGGCGTTACCGAGGGCGGTATTCTCGGCTTGAATTTATTTTTTGAAAAGGTCTTTGATCTTTCACCTGCGGTGACCTCCGCATTGATGAATGCGGCATGCTACATATTCGGGTGGAGGATATTGGGCAAGAATTTTGTAATATACTCCGTTTGCTCAACATTGGGCTTTTCCTGTGCATACAGAGTATGCGAGCAGTTCGACCCGTTGTGGCCGGAGCTTTACGAAATGCCTGTTCTTGCCGCAGTGCTCGGCGCATTGTTTGTAGGTATAGGGGCGGGAATATGTGTCAGGATAGGCGGTGCTCCCAGCGGGGATGATGCTTTGGCAATGGGACTGTCAAAGGTGCTCAAGGTCAACATTCAATGGGTATATGTATTTTCCGACCTTACGGTGCTCGGACTTTCGTGCATATATATTCCTCTTACGAGAATAGTTTTTTCTCTTTTGACGGTCATGCTTTCTACCTTTGTGATAGGAATAGTTATAAAGGTAAAGCTTCCGAAAAAGGAAAAAAAGGCTGATTGATGTGAAAGGTGTGGTGGCTGTAATGGAAAAATGCTTAATAAAGAAGATATTTGCCGTAATATCCGTTTTATTAATTTGCACTATGATATTTTCATGCGAGGGGCTTGAATCGTCTGAGCAGGCGGACGACCGCAATACCATGTATGTTGTATGGCAATCGGTTCTTTACCGCCTGGATGTGGATAGTGCGGTGCTCGTTTCTCTTTGTCCCGATCCCCTTTGCTTTCATGAGGATGAAAGCTGTCCTTTTTGGGGAGTAAGACGTGAAAATGCATATTTGCGTTTTTACGGCAACAATATATATTATCTGAGAGGCAGGAGCAATGACCGTTTTTCAATTGACGCACGACAGCTTTGCTCATATAATTCGGACAATGGGAAGTATCAGGTTTTATATGAAGCGCAAAGCGGAGATATTGCGAGTCATGTAGCTAATGATAAATATGTTTTCTTTGTATGGTCACGGTATGACGAAAACAATAAATACGGCTGTGTTCCCATGAGATATGATATAAAAACCAAAAAAGTCGATGAACTTACAGATAAAGTTTTTTTGGACAGGATCACAACAAGAGCAATACAGAATGACAGAGTTTATTGGTACGATCAAGGAAAAAACGAGCATTTTTCAACTGACTTTGATTTTGCGGATAAGAGAGAGGGCGATAAAGTACCGCATTCAAACTCTGTAATGGGGAAATATGCTTTTGAGCTTGAATATATTGAACAGGCTGTGGAAGAAGATAAAAATGTAACTCCTGTTTATAAAATGATAAGAGTTGACCGTGAAACAGGTGAAAAAGTTACGGCTTTAGAACGTTTTGAGGCTTACGTGCCCATCATTCACGGTGGTAAAATAATATATCCCAAGCTTGGTGACAGAAAATACGTGGGAGAATTTCTCGATGAGGGAACGGGAACGCTTAAGCCTCTGTATGACAGGTGGGGCGGTAAGTATTATATATGCAATTCCGACGGAACGGATGAAAGGCTTCTTTGCGACATAGGAGCGATCGGATATTCCATACCAATTGATCCCGGTTTTGTATCGGATATGTACGGTATAGGGGATTGGATCCTCATCAGAGCTCAGAAATATCCGGATGCTGATGGATTCCATGATGGAGGATACATTATGATAAACATTGTCACCGGCGAAGCAAAAGAAGTAACGATTTTGTAAATACTTGAAAGGGAATGAAGTGGACGCACGTATTTTTATAGATTTTTTGAACACGGTCGGGAAGCTGAAATGCGATCTCAGAAATTCGTGGACATCATCGGGATGCAGAGAAAGCGTTGCCGAGCATTCATGGCGCCTTACACTTATGGCAGTGATGTGCTCGGATGAATATCCCGGGCTTGATATGAATAAAGTTATAAAAAAGGAATGCAGAGAATTTCCCGACCTTTTCGAAAAGATGGATGCAATGGCTGCAAAGGAAATAAGGCTTGTAAGGGCATTGGATAAAATGGAGGTGCTCGAATGAACACACCTCTCAGCCGCAGTGATATAATGCGCTTGAAATGCGCCTGCTATTCTACCAATATATCAATGTCCGTGGTGGGTAACCTTTCCCCCGTGCTTTTTCTTACGTTCCGTGAGCTTTACGGAATATCATTCTCTCTTCTCGGACTTCTGGTCCTTATAAATTTTGTCACACAGCTTATTGTGGATCTGGCGTTTTCGTTCTTTTCCCATAGGTTCAATATACCGAAGGCGGTAAAAATGACGCCTTTTCTTACGGTTCTCGGTATGCTGGTCTATGCGCTGTGGCCTTTCGTATTCCCGAATCATGTTTATGCGGGACTTGTGGTGGGTACCGTTATATTCTCTGCCTCCGGCGGATTCTGCGAGGTCCTTATAAGCCCCGTTATAGCGGCGATACCCTCGGACGACCCCGACAGGGAAATGAGTAAGCTTCATTCGATATATGCATGGGGCGTTGTGTTCGTAATAATCATAAGTACGCTTTTTCTCCTTGCTTTCGGAGGAGAGAATTGGCAATGGCTTGCCCTTTTGTTTACATTGGTGCCCATAACGGCGTCAATATTCTTTTCGGGTGCAAAAATACCTCATATGGAAACTCCCGAAAAAATATCGGGCGTTGTCAATGCTCTGAAGGATAAAACATTGTGGCTCTGTGTATTCTCCATCTTTTTGGGCGGCGCCTCCGAATGCACCATGGCTCAATGGAGCTCGGGATATCTTGAGCAGGCTCTCGGTATTCCGAAAGTATGGGGCGATATTTTCGGCGTGGCTTTGTTTGCCTTGACTCTGGGGCTGGGAAGAACTCTGTATGCGAAAATGGGTAAAAATATCGGCAAAGTTCTTTTTGCGGGTGCTGTGGGAGCTACGGTATGCTACCTTTTGGCGGCTGTATCATCCATACCCTTAATAGGGCTTATTGCCTGTGCCTTTACGGGTTTCTGCACATCTATGATGTGGCCCGGAAATCTTATAGCAGCTTCGGAATTTTTTCCTTCGGCAGGAGTGTTCCTTTACGCCATGATGGCGGCGGGAGGAGATCTCGGCGCTTCTGTAGGCCCTCAGCTTATAGGAGTTATTGCCGATGCCGTTATAGCCGATCCCGCCATGGCGGGATTTGCCCAAAGCATCGACCTTCTTCCCGAGCAGCTCGGCATGAAGATAGGTATGCTTGTGGGAATGATTTTCCCGCTTATAGCTGTTTTCGTTTTCTACCGCATAAAGAGAAATATCGAAAAGCTTACTGAAATGAATAAATGATCTAAGAACGATAAAGGATTGATTATGGAACTCGGTTTTGATTTCTTTTTTAACAGTATAATGCTGGGAATAGGACTTGCTATGGATGCCTTTTCCGTATCCCTTGCCAACGGCTTGAATGAGCCTTGCATGAAAATGAGGAGAATGAGCGTGGTAGCGGGAGTTTTTGCCGTATTTCAGGCGATGATGCCCTTACTCGGTTGGGTATGCGTACATACGGTGGTTCAGTATTTCAGCGCATTTGAGGCTCTTATTCCGTGGATAGCTCTCGCACTTCTCGGATTTATCGGCGGAAAGATGCTTCTTGAGGGGATAAAGAATAAAGACGAGGGATTCGTTTGCACAAAGCTTACCTTTACGGCTCTGCTTGTACAAGGCGTTGCTACCTCAATAGATGCGCTGTCCGTCGGCTTTACCATATCGGAATACGACTTCTTTGCCGCACTTCTTGCGGCTATGATAATAGCCGCCGTAACCTTTGTAATATGCATGGGCGGACTTTTTATAGGACGAAAGGCGGGAACAAAGCTTGCGGGAAAAGCAGGAATCTTAGGGGGTGCGATACTTATCTTTATTGGAATTGAGATATTTGTTACAGGTGTCTTTTTCGGTTAATGCAAATAATAAAAAATGAGGATCTCTCACGGTAAAATATCGGAGAGATCCTTTTTTTGATTATTCTGTTGTATCGTCGTTATTCGATGATTTCAATATGCGTAAAGCATGATCGGACAGAACTTTTTTATCGTTTTTCAGTTTATCTTCTATAACTTGCCGATAGAGCTCTTCGAGAATATTTCCGATCGATTTTCCGTCCTTACATCCCAAGGCTATTATGTCTCTGCCGTTTATGTTAAGCTGCGACGGAATGAGACACTCGCCGCGGAATATAAGATCTTTTGCTTTTACTTCGGTTTTTTCGATTTCCGAGGAGCTCATTTCGTGATATCCGCAATATGCTTTCTGAAGCTCAAGAAGCTCAAGAAGCATTTCCGGAGAGCTTTCGCACACGGTATTCGCAATCGCCTTTTTGTCATCCAAGATTCGTATTTGATGCTTCTGCACAAGGTAGTGAACATTATTTACAATCTTTCCCGAGCACTTTAATGATTTGAGAAGCTTTTTTGTCATATCTCCGATCTGTGCATCCGTGAACCGGTCTGTAAAAGCAATGTCGAATCGGCAGAGAAAAGAAGCAAGCTTCAGATAAACACTGCCGGAAACCTTTTCGGTGCATTCCGCACTGTTCAGAAGAAGCTTTGTAAAAGCATCATCAGTAAAGCTTATACCTGCCCGGGAAAATATGCTGCGGAATATATCCGAAAAAGTATCGGTATATTTCTTTACACTTTCAAAGAAAAACGGAGCGCAGATCATTTTTATAACTTCGACAGATATCCTTTCCGCTGATATATCGGAAAGATAATCCTTTGTTTCCGCCATCCCTTGAAGAGTATCATCGTTTATTTCAAATCCGAGCTGAGAAGCGAATCTCAAGCCGCGCAGTATTCTGAGGGAATCCTCGGTAAAGCGCATCACGGGATCCCCAACGGCTCTGATGGTCTTGTTCTTAAGATCGTCGAGACCTCCGCATTTGTCTCCCACTCCTTCGGATAAGCCGTAGTAAAGCGTATTGACCGTAAAGTCTCTTCTCGCCAGATCTTCGATAAGGCTTTTTGAAAAAACGACTCCGTCGGGATGTCTGTGATCCTTGTAATCGCCGTCTATCCTGTAGGTGGTTATCTCATAGCTTTCACCATTGTATATCACACCGACAGTTCCGTGGGCAAATCCGCTTTTTGATATGTAATGACTTCCGAAAATGCGTATGACATCATCCGGCAGCGCGTTTGTGGTGATATCAATGTCGCCGCATTCTCTTCCCAGAAGGGTGTCCCTTACATAACCGCCGACTATATATGCTTCATATCCGTTTTCACTAAGCTTTTTTAAAATCTCTTCCGCCGCCTGCGGAATATGTATTCTTTTTTCTTTCATGAAAGATCATCCTTAATGTCTATGTTTCGTTTTATTCATTATTCATCTTTTAGTCTGTGAATGAGCTTTTTGATGTATAAGATGTATTGTTTTTCGACGATAATCAAATTTATTGTTGACATTTTTTTGCTAAACGTTTATAATAACGTTAGTAATTATATTATAATACTTAATCGGGCAAATTTCAAATGGTTTTTATTATCAATGCGTTAAAAAACAAAATTTTGCCGTTTCAAGTATAAAATTTATATTAGGGTAAAAAATGATGTTATTTCTTCTCTACACATTAGCCATACTGTCATCCGTTTTTACGGGACTCTTTTATAAATTGGGAAGTCTCAGACAAGGTAAAAACGTATCCGCTCCCGCTCTTCTTTGCGGAGTATATATGTTTTTGACATCATGCTACTTCCTTGCGGGTATATTTATAAACGGTGAAGCTCTTAAGTTTTCAACATCTACCTTGCTTTGTGCGGCGTTATGCGGATGCTGTCTTTCTCTTGCGGCATATCTTTATCTCCGCTCCCTTGCCTGCGGACCGTATACTACTTCCGTGGTACTTCTGAACTTCAGTTCCTTCATGACCATATTTTACGGTATAATCTTCCTTGATGAAGAAATGAGCCTGATTCAAGGTATAGGCTTTGTTCTCATGTTGGGATGTATATATACTCTCACCGTATCAAAGGTTACAACCGCCGAGAAAAAGAAAGCAAATGTAAAATGGATGATCCTCATAATATCCACCTTTGCCGCAAACAGCCTTATAAACTTCGGTATCCGTATGCAGGCGGTATTCAATAACAACGGCGAAAAGAATCAGATGATGTTTCTTTATTTTGCCTTTGCTTCCCTGACGAGCGTTATCATCTTCGCCGTAACGGGCGGCTTCAAAAGCTTACGTTTGACAAAATCGGCACACGATGAGGTATCGGAACAGATCGAAAGCGATGAAAAGAAGGCACCTGTCTATCTTACGGCTATACTTCCTGCGGCAATAGGACTTTCGGTAACCTTGGGTATAAACTCGATAGCTCACTCATCTCTCGTTCAGTATGCCACATCGGCGATACAGTATCCCGTTACCAGCGGAACATCCCTTATGATCTCCACGTTTATAGGACGCATTTTCTTCAAGGAAAAATTAAAGCCGCCGGCATATATAGCAATTGTTGTGGGAATAGCGGTAATAACGGTTTTGAATATATTTTAATAAATCATAAATCAAAAAAGCACGAAAGGACACTTTTTTAAAGTGAAACGAAAAAATGATAAGAGTAACTGTATGGAATGAATTCAAGCATGAAATAAGAAATCCCGAGGTAGCGGCTATTTACCCCGAGGGAATACACGGCTGTATAGCATCTTTTTTGGGAGCAAACGACGATATGGAAATAAAGACCGCAACTCTGGATATGGATGAGCACGGTCTTACGGATGAGGTCCTCGATAATACCGATGTGCTTATCTGGTGGGGACATCTCGCTCACGGAAGCGTAAGAGATGATATCGTTGAAAAGATTTACAAGAAGGTTCACAGAGGCATGGGTCTTATTGCCCTTCATTCGGCACACAATTCAAAGATATTCCATAAGCTGATGGGTACCACATGCTCTCTCAGATGGCGTGACAACGCAAGAGAGCACATTTGGTGCGTAAATCCTTCTCATCCTATCGCAAAAGGCGTGCCCGCTGATTTCAGAATAGACAGAGAAGAAATGTACGGTGAATTTTTCGATATTCCCGCTCCCGACGAGCTTGTATATATCGGCTGGTTTAACGGCGGAGAGGTGTTCAGAAGCGGATGCGTATTCAACAGAGCACATGGAAAGATATTCTATTTCCAGCCCGGTCACGAAACAAATCCCATATTCCATATGCCCGAGATACAGAAGATCATAACAAACGCCGTACGTTACGTATATAACGAAAACAAGGCGGAGGATGTTGCCTGCGCTCATACTCCCGCTGTGGAATAATTTTACCGTTTCAGCTTCGGAGCCGATGAAAACCTCGGCTCTTCTTTTGTAAATTATTAAAAACGCAACTCATGAAAGGACAAGAAAAATGGCATTCGAAGGATTTAAATGTATTGATTTTGAATTTGACGGGCTCGGCGCAAAGGTAGTCGTACCGAATGTAACCCCAAACGGCTTATGGGCATTAAAAACAGAATACTTTAATGCATTCCCCGCCGAGGAAACTGAACTTTTGAACCGCGGCTGGCATATTGCATTTAACGTCAACCATACAAGATGGGCAGAGCCCTTGGATCTTGAAAGAAAAGCGAAATTTGTCGATTACGTTTCCGAAAGGTTCGATCTCAGTAAAAAAGCCGCCCTTGTGGGTATGAGCTGCGGAGGATTGATAGCTGTGAAATTTGCGGCGCTTTATCCCGAAAAGGTAAGCTGTCTTTATCTTGATGCTCCGGTAATGAATCTTCTGAGCTGTCCTGCGGCTTTGGGAGATTCACAGACCTCTCTTCTCGAGGAATATATACGCTGCACGGGAAGGACCTTGAGTCAGCTTCTCAGCTACCGTGATAACCCCATAGACAAGATGGACATCCTTCTCAAAAACGATCTTCCCATTATTCTTGCGGCAGGTGACAGCGATACGGTTGTGCCGTATCATGAGAACGGAGCATTGCTTGAAAAATACTATAAGGAAAACAACGGAACCATATATGTGTTCATGAAAAAAGGCGTGGGACATCATCCTCACGGACTTGAGGATCCCACCATCATAGCGGATCTTATCGAAAAGCATTCCGGAAAATAACAAATAAAAGATCTCAGATCAGTACGAAAGGAATTGTAAATAAATGAAAATAGGCGTATCAAAAAAATGTATTTCCACCGACCTGCCCATACATTTATGCGGATTCGGAAACCCCGCAAGAGGATTCGACGGAGTATACGATGATATTTTTGTAAAAGCTCTCGCAATAAGCGAAAAAAAGACAGTTATTATCGTAACGGCAGACGTTCTCGGCTTTGACAAATCTCTTCTTAAAAATGTAACCAAACGAATATATGAAAAGACCGGTGTTCCCGAGGATGCCGTTCTCTTCAACGCAAGCCATACACACAGTGCGCCCAACGTATCTCCTGCTTTTAATCCTGTTTTAGGTGCTTATGAAGAGGAATACGGTGAATTCTTCTATGATTCTCTTTATAAGGTTGCTTTAAGCGCATACGAAGATCTTGAAGAAGGCGAGCTTTCCTTTTCCTCCGAAGCTTTAAGCGGTCTGGGAATGAACAGACGAAGAGTAGAAGACGGTGTCTGCATAAATGCTCCCAACGAAGAGGGAATAAAAAATGACACCGTAACCGTAATTAAAGGCAAGTGCAAAAACAGGACGAAAGCCATTCTTTTCGAATATGCTTGCCATCCATCCACAATAGGATTCAATTACATGCTGGGAGATTTTCCCGGAGTAGCTGCAAAGCTTCTTGAAAAAGAATATCCGGGTACTACGGCTCTCTTCATGCAGGGATGCTGCGGAAATATACGTGTCAGCACAAAATCCCCCGATGCTCCCAGATGGCGTGCGGGAACATACGGGGATGTTGAAAACTTCGGAAAGATACTTTTTGAAACCGCTAAAAAAGCTCTTTCCAAAGAAATGCTCTCCATAAAAGGCGATATATCCTACAAGGTATCCGATTTCGAACTTCCCTTGCAGAAATATCTTTCGAGAGAAGAGTATCATGCTCTTGCAAATTCCAATATAAGTGAATACGATAAATGTGCTTATCAGAAGTATTACGATGAATATGATTCTCTTAAAGACAAATTAGAATATTCCGTTCAGAAGATAACTTTGGGAGATAAATTCGTATTATTTGCTCTTGAAGGTGAGGTATGCGTTGAATATGACTATAACATAAAGAGCATGCTTCCCGACAAATATGTTATAACTGTCGGATACTCAAACGGTTCCCCCGGATATATTTGTACAGAGAAAATGTATGAGCTCGGTAAGAACAGCGGATACGAACCGGTGAGAAGCTGTCATGTATATTTCGCCGGCGAAGGATTTGAGCCTTACTGTGAAAGAATAATTCTGGAAAAAGCAAAAGAGCTTGCAGCAGAAAACGAGTAAAATCGAAAATACTATTGAAATTATTATTTACACATGTTATAATAATTTTGTTATGTTATATATTTAAAATCATTTGATCTTATTATAGAAATTCAAATGATCAAATATTCAGAAAGGAAGCTTTTAAGCCAAAAATCATTATGAAAAACTATTTTGGAACAGATAAAAAATTCAGATTCGAATTTCCTCTTGACGGAGATTGTCTGAACAGATATGACGGAAAAGAAACAGAAGAAGGCCTTATCGTATCGGTCAAGGTCGTATCCGAGTCTCTCGGTGACGAGGTATATATAAACGAAAAAAAGGCTGAGGTAAAGGACGGAGCATATACCGCCGATATTCTTATAAACGGCTACAGAAACACTTTGTTTGCCGAAAACAAGACAACCGGCGAAACAACAAAGGTAGCTGTATACAGACTTACGAATGCTTTCGGTAAGTACAGACTTTCAAGTGATGACAACATTCTTTTCCTTGCCGATATAAACAAGAACAAGGATGTATACAAGTCCATATTTGAAAATCCTTATCTTGCTATGTACAAGAAGGCACACGATCTTTACGGTGCCAAGATCCATTTGAATATCTACTATGAATTCAATGAGGAATCCGATTCTCATTTCAATTCCAAGCATGAGTATTTCAATCTTTCCATGATGACAGACAAATTCAAGGACGAATTTATCACAAACTCCGATTGGCTCAAGCTTTCCTTCCATGCAAAGGCAAACGATCCCGATAAGCCCTATAAGTATGCTACATACACAAAGGCTCTTGAGGATATCGAGCTTATCCACAAGGAAATAATAAGATTTGCGGGAAAAGAAACTCTTTCCAATGTTTGTACCGTTCATTGGGGTGAGGCTAACATCAATGTTGTTCGCGCTCTCCGCCAGGCGGGATACGAAGGTCTTACGGGATACTTTGAAATAAACCGTGACGGTACTCCTCTTGTAGGATACTATTATCCTGCAGATTTCGTACGCCATGTAGGCGCAAGAGATTTCTGGAAGGATACCGACGAGGATATGATGTATGGACGTATAGACAACGTTCTCAACACGATAAAGCTCGAACAGGTTATACCTACACTTGAGGGAATATATGCAGAGCCTCACAGAGCGGGATTCATTTCCGTAATGATCCATGAGCAGTATTTCCATTCCGACTATAAGGCTTATATCCCCGAATTCGAGGATATCGTTCTGACTGCCTGCAAGTGGCTTTCCGAACATGGTTACAAGGGAGCTTTGATGTCCGAGGTAATGTTCAAATAACCCAGGCTCCCATCTGAATAAGGTCGGTTTCTGATATATCCGTACATTAAACGGATATAAAACAAAAATGCTGAGACCGTCGGCGATCCGGCGGTCATTTTTTAAATCACGATATCTTCCGAGAAGGTATACAAAAAATAAAACAGGAGAAAAGCTTCTGCTTTGCGTGAAGAAATGAACAAGATAAAAAGAATCATATCACTTGCATTGGTAATGTGTCTTTGCCTTCCCTTTATTCCGTTTACGGTAGTAACGGCAGACGGAGAAAGCAGTGACGGTACGGTGTTTTTCGAGTCATTCGAATATCCCGCCACAAAAACATCTCCTCCCGACAAATGGGAGATCTATACGGGAACGGCATCGTATAGATTCGATGATAAAACTCCCAGTGACGGAAAATCATATGCGGTCATCACTGATGACAGTGACACGAAGGGTGCAGGATTCCGTATGAAGCCCATTCCCGCAACACCCGGTCAGGCATATTCCGCATATGTCGATGCGTGGGTCCTTGACGGAAGCGGCGGAGAATTGTACCTTGAATTCTGGAACAACTCCGGAAAGCGTGTAGGCGTTAAGGTATTCAACGGTGCGGGAAACGGTGAATGGAAGACTATATCGGGAATCGGTATCGCTCCCGACGATACCGCAACGATGACACTTCTTCTTTACTCCGGCGGCAAAGCTATGGGAACGGTAGCATATGACAAAGCCGTAATAAAGACCGTGACCGAAGATGATAATGTGGAAAAGTTCGTTACAAAAGAAAAGTCTCATCCCCGTCTTTACTTTACGGAAAAAGAATTGTCTGATTTCAAGGAGAGAGCGAATGATACTGAGGTAATGTATAACGGCCGATCAATGGCGGCTTATACAAGCGATATTATCACTTCCGCGGAAAAGTACATTATTGAAAAGGATTTCTCTATTTCATATTACGGCGGTCACACTCTTACCTTCAATGTTCCCACCGATATGCCCGGAAAGCTTGCCAATCCCCCGAAATACGGCGGATCGGATCAGTATCCTTACTGGACAGCTCTTACAAGACAGATAGAAACGAGAATGAAGACTCTTGCCGTTGCGTATGTCCTTACCGAAAAGAAGGAATATGCGGATATGGCTCTCAAGTGGCTGAGAAAGGTAGTGACCTGGACGGCATGGTCAGATCCTTATTACGGCTCGGGAAGCACCTGTCTTGATACGGCACACATGACCTACGGTGTTTGTGCTGTCTATGATCTGCTTTACGATTTTCTTACCGAGGATGATAAGAAAGCTACCGAAAAAGCATTGATAAACTATGCTATGTCAAAGCTTTATATTGACATTCATTCCAAATCTCCCGATAACGGTCAGATGCTGCGCTGTGCGGCTCTTATGACAGCATGCAGCACCATTTATGAATCAAATGAAATAAAATGCTCCGTATATCTTCATAAGGCGCTTGAGTTTTTCAACTGGTTTATGGATTCCGGACTAACCTCCGCAAATCATGAAGGCCTTATGTACACCTCATACGGTGTGGAGTACATGATAGTTGCTCTTGACCATTACGCAAGGACCTTCGGAGATATGTCCGTGATCGAGCATAAATATCTTTCCGAGTTCCTTATGGAATGGATCGTTACCGGTGCGGAAAACTCCAAGGGACTCAGTGTCAACATTGCAGACTGCTCTCCCTCCACAGGTAACTTCTTCATTACCGCTTCCACAATGTACAGACTTACAAAGAATCCCCTTGCGGCATATTATCTTGTAAGAAACAAATCAAGCTCCTCGGGACTTGATGCGTTGATATACACCTGCAATAAGGTAGAAGCACAGCTTCCATCCGATGATTATCTTACTTTCAACATTCCCGTTATCGGCTGGGGCATATTCAGACCGAGCTGGAAAGCTTCCGATCCCGTTCTCTTTGCTAACTCCAGCGGAAGTAAGATGGGACATTGCCATTATGATGCCAACAGCTTCGTACTTGCAATGAACGGTGCATGGCTTGCAAGTGACCCCGGTTACCACAGCTTTGACGGCGGTGCGGAAAGTCTTTACGGAACGACAGGCGGTCATAACACCATATTTATAGATGGCAAAGGTCAGACATCCTTGGGCGGAGGAAGCCTGAAGGAAAAACTGACTTCACCGTTTTTCGCAATCTCCGAGGGAGATGCTTCAAGTGCTTATCCTAAAGCTCTCGGACTTTCAAGGTTTGCCAGAACATACGTTATGGTCGGCTTTGGTATGCCTTATTTCATAATACGCGATGAATTGAGAGCATCAGAGCAGCACGAATACACCTGGCGTCTCAACATCAACGGTTTCAGTTCCCAATCCGTTAACAGCGATAAGAGAAATATTTCCGTCGTCTACAACGGCGCCAGCGTCGGAATTAATTTCGCTTTTGACGACAAGCTCAATATAAAGTACGGTCAATACGAAACCACATTGCATCCCATTATTGATGTAACAAATGCCAATAAGACAAAGGAGCAGGAATATCTTGCGGTAATTACTCCTTATATTCCCGCAAACGGAAAGATCGAGTTCAAGAATTTTGCCGATACCTTTGAGCTTGTAGGCAAGACGGCTACCGCTAAGGTTGCCCATGTTGATATTTTCGATACACTTCTCGTACGTGATGCATCTATCGGTGATTCCGTTTCAGTTCCCATCGATATCATAGCAAGCGGTAACTATACCGTAAAGCTTCGTTATCTTACAGGCAAGAGCTACGGCGGTGCAGATGTATACATAGGCGGCACAAAGGTAGGCTCCTTTGACGGATACAGAGACGGATATGTTGATTTCGATACCGTTTCATTTGAAAATGTAACACTTGAAAAGGGCAATTATGATCTGAAATTCGTATGGAATGAAAGTGCGGCAGGCGAAGCCGCCGATAAGCTGGGTCTTGTTCACATTGAATTGAATACGGATGTTGAAATACTTCAGACAGCAGAGGTCAGATCATCATACAGAGATGAAGATCTTTCCTATGCGTCCGTAACATACGGCGACGGAACAAAGCTTGACCATATACTTTTCAACAATAAGAAAGCGAATGCCTCTCATACCGACAGCGCATCCTCGGTGACCTTAGAGGGCGACGGTGAGTTCTTGGGAATCTTCGGTGATGACGGTGAAGGCTATGACGGATACATTCTGAGCGGAGGAACATCCCTTTCTTATAACGGGGCGGTAATTGCAACCTCCACAAAGGCTGCCGATATATCCGTTAACTTTAACGGTCAGGCTGTTATAACAGCGGATGCTTCCGCAGACGTTGTCATCACATTGCCTAAAGATGCTAAAGACATAATGTTCGCAGGAAACGAAGTTGCGTTGAGCGAAAACTCAACGGTTACTCTCAGCGTTTCCAAGGGAAAGAATATTCTTACCTTTACTTCCGCTTCCAATGAGGATGCGGAGGATGAGGAGAAGCCTTCCGAAGGCTCGGGTAATACGGTAATTATCGTGATAATTGTTATCGCCGTAATAGCTGTTGCTGGTGCCGGAATATTCTTTGCAACGAAAAAGAAGAAATAAAATTTAAATTTACCCAATAAAAATACTCATGCGGGGCAAAAACCTTGCATGAGTATTTTTTTAGCTTCGTATTTAATTTTTATTATTGCTCTATTTCTTTTCTATTCTCTTTTCAAACTCGCTCAAGTCAAGCGGTTTATATTCGTCTAACTTCTTTTTGTTATACTGCTTCGTGAAATATTCGATCATTTTACGCATTGTTTTATTGTAATCACGAAGCTCAACATTCTCGTATGCATCAAGATATATATGTTTAGCCTTTTCGATCAGCTCGTCTATACCGTCGGTTTCACCTAAACGATACATACAAGCTGTAATATCCAGAAGCGTAAAGGCGTGATTTGAATGGGTACCGTCGATGGGATAAGCTTCACATCCTTTTTTATCGGGATACATAAATCTTTCGATCACATCTACACTCTCACGGAAGTGAATCATCGCATTTTCATAATCCTCTTCATCAAAATAGCGATGACCTACCCGGTCGCACGCAATAAAGAATTCCTGCCACTCTATAATTTTCAGATCTTTTGCTTCCTGCATTCCTTTTTCACCCTTTATATAATAAGCGGAAAGACGCATTTTATCTGCCAACATATAAGGGTACATATACGGAAGCGTGTCAATGATCTTTTCTATCTCTTCGTAATGATCTTCTCCTTTTTCACGCTCAAGGAATTTGTATATACGTATCATATTCTCTTTAGTACGACAGGTACAGAAAACATCCTGCGATACGCTGATAATGTGACTTCCAAGTTCAAAAGCTTTATTTATAAGTTCATCTCCGCGATCAAGATTATATGAGTACAAATCAAACAATTCCGTTTTGAGCTGAATGGATGCCGGATAGAGCTTCAGACCGTCAAGCAATATCTGTTCGGCTTTTTCGAAATTGCTCCAAAAATAATTTTTGTATTCCATAATGATATTTTCGATCTCTTTGTCGATATTTTTCAAATCAAAATCGAAAAGCTCGTCAAGAGAGACTTTAAAAAGACTTGCGATCGTAGGTATCATTGTCATATCGGGATAACTTGCTCCCATTTCCCACTTTGACACGGCTTGTGCGGATATGTTCAGTGAAGCAGCCAACTGCTCCTGTGTGAGATTATTTGTTTTTCTGAGTTCACGTATTTTATTACCGAGATTCATATTTATAACCATGCCTTTCTTTCGAAATGTCTGAAAATTTATTTTCAGACTTTTTCTCTTAATCGTTATTTCGGAGGCGCCTTCCGTGATCATATTATACTATACCGGTAAAAATAAATCAAACATCCCGTTATTGAGTTTTTTCAACCGTTGGTTGCGGTAGTTGTATAAATAAAAAATCTCCCCGAGGGAGATATTTCACAGAGCTGCCCTTTAGGGCAAAACGAGCTACCCTTTGGGTAGCTCGACAAATATTATATTCTGTTTATTGTGGATTGCTGTATGCGATCAATTGCTTTACGCAATTAGTTGCACTCTGCTACCAACGGACCAGCAAGCTCCTTCAAGAATACTATCTTGCCGGGGAGAGTGGGCATATAAGAGGAAGGAATCCACATGGAAGGACCGTAACGGAGAGTTGTCCAGAGGGAAAGTCCCTGCCACTGCATACCGCGGTTGAAAGCACCGTCGCATCCGCCGATGATCTTGTCGGAGGAAAGGAAGAGTCCGGGGCCTATTGTATTAGCTCTGCAAGGAACGAGAGTCGTGCGGCTCTTGAAGCTTGTGAGAGCGTTCTGTTCGATTGTCATGGGATGGAGCTTTGCGCCGAGACGGTAGCACTGCTTCTTCCATTCTTCTTCTGTTTCGAAGTCAGCCGCAAAATGGGGTTCCCAGAAAGCGATGTGCATCATTCTGCCGATACCGAATACTGTAACGAGCTTAGCGCCTTCAGCTCTGAGAGCAGCGATCTTCTTGGGATATGTAGGAAGATTGTCCTGAGTTGCGAAGTTTCTCTGATCAACGGGAACTGTAAGCTCGCCGAGAGGACCGTAGAAAGCATTTTCCATAGCGTACTGGAAGGAACCGGGGTTGGAGGGATCGAGAGTCTTGCCGTTGGCATCGCTCCACTCATCCATGTTGAAGCCGTAAACGTGCTCGCAGGAAACTTTCCAAGCCTTGAGGAAGTAAACTGCCCATCTGTACATACCCATAGGACCTACGGGGAGGATCATAACGAGCTTGCGTCCTTCGTCCTTGCAGCTCTTTATTTCGAGAGCTATTTCATGACCGAGGATCATGTCAAAATCGTATACGTTATCACAAGGAACTATGTCGAAATCCTTGTTCCAGAAATCCTGGCGAACTGTTATATCTTCGGGCTTGTTAGAGCAGCACTTGTCTATCTTCTCAAGATCCCAGCCTGCGGGATAAAAGCCTTCGAGAAGAGAACCTTTTACTGTTGATAAAAAATCCATAATTTTTCTCCTGTATTCATTTATTGATATCTTTGTGACTGCCGATATCTTTCATGTACTATTCTACCACTAAAATGAAAAAATATCAAGACCTATAATGAAATAAACGCAATATTATTTATGAAAAATGCAATATGCGGTATTATTTTGCTGCGGTATTATTTTCAGTGAGATACACAAGCTTGTTTCCGTCGGTGTAGAAGGAAACATATCCGTCCGTATCTGTTCGGAAAAGCGTTATGCGGAGCTTATTGAGATAGCTTACCACCTCTCGGTGGGGATGACCGTATTCGTTGTCCAAACCGCAGGAAGCAACGGCGTACATCGGCATTACAAGGTCAACGAAATCCTCTGCGGAGGAGGTGGATGAGCCGTGGTGTCCCAGCTTCAGTACGTCGGCTTTGATCTGCATGAATCTGTCCATGAGATCGTATTCGCTTTCAGCCTCCGCATCTCCCATAAGAAGGAAGGAACGCTTGTTGTAATCTGCTCTGAGGACGATACTCATATTATTGAGATCCTCTGTGTCCATATCCTTTCCGGGACCGAGGACTGTAAGCACAAGGTCTCCGTAGGCATATTTATCACCGATCGCGGGATATACCACCTCGGCATCCTCAAGCTTCAGCGCGCTTTCGAAATTCTTGTAAAATGAGTGGCTGACCTCAAGATCGTTCATGAGGATCTTTTCCACGTCATATTCCTCTAATACGCTCGATGCATTTGCCATGTGGTCCGAATGGGGATGGGTAATAACGAAAAGATCTATTACATCCACGTTATATTCGTCGAGAGCGTAAAGAAGATCGCTTTTTGCAAAGCTTTCTCCGCAGTCGATAAGGATAAAATCGCTTCCGCCGTTTTCATCGGGAACGGCTATCAGAGTTGCGTCACCCTGACCCACATCGAGAAAATGCACCTCAAGAAGGCTTGCACCCTCCTCGAATTGCTGCGCCGCCTCCGCTCTGTTGGTAACTCCGAGACTTACGGAATCCGTTACGAATTCCTTCACAAGAAGGAATGCCATCACGAGAAAGAACATGATGGTGGAGGTTATAAGGCTGTTACCTTTATTTTTTCTTTTTGCCATATATCAGATTGTTCCTTATTTCCGATCAGCTCTTCAATCCCGCTGTGAGAAGAGAGGTGTCAAAGTACTTCGTTGCGGAATCTACGTATACTGCAATTTCATCTGCGAAAATAAGCGATACAGCCGCATTTCCCTTAACTGCCGATGTGTTGGGAACTACGGCGAGCGATACGGTGAGACCTTCGAATTCCAAAGCTATGGAGAAGTAGCTTTCGTTGTAGCCTACCATTTTATCGCGTACGATGAAGGAGGACTTTTCGGAAAGAGTTATTCCCTTCATAATGTCCTGACCGTTCTTGCCGAAGGTCTTGTATATATTGCATTCACCGCACATATTGAAGAAGATCTCCGTGTTGAGAAGGTTTTCCTTTACGGTTATTTTCTTTGCCATATCCGCATATTTCTCCGGAAGAACATTTTCTTCCTTATTCATTCCGGAAATTATTTCTCTTCCCGCAAGGTAAGAAGCGTATACTCTGTCGCTTTTACCCTGAAGAACTCCGTTGGAGGAGGAGAAGCGTCCTATATCCTTATAGGAAAGACCCTTGATGCTTTCGTTTATGAGTGCATCCGCAAGCTTTTCGCAGGGATTGAAAAGGGATGCGAGAACGTGAGCGGCGGGAGTGAAGTAACGGCACTCGAAAAGAGCCGTGTTTCTCTTCTTGGAGTCGATGAGCGCTTCTCTTGCATTTTTCATTTCCTCGGGGGAAAGGGAAGATGAAGCGTAGGATGAGAAGTTTATACCCGCCTTGTCACCGAGTGCAAGCTCGGTAAGCTGTTCGTTTGTCATTTCGGGATAAAGTACGGAAAAATCCGCAAGATCTTTTTCTGTTATTTTAATCTCTTTTTCTTTTGCTGCCATATTATGACCGTGCCTTTCTGTCAATGTCCGTATGTTTTTTTGGACTCTGCCGTTAATTTATATATTTATGTCGTAAAGATTATCCGTTTCGTAATTGCGCTTCTTTACCCATTTTCCGTCGGTGAAGTCGGGAACTGTTACGAGAGCGCCGCCCATGGAAAGTGAATCCTCAACGAGACATGCGATGGAAATGTATGTAGCCGCATCATATGCATCTATGGGAGGACGGGCATTTCTCGAAGCGAAATCGGCAAATGCACAAAGCATAAGATAGTCCATGCCGCCGTGACCGCCCTGGATTTCGCTTTCGCGGTATTTTGTCCAGAGGGGGTGCTCGAATTCCGTCATATATTCCGCATCGGGCTCCCATTTATCCTTGGGGCTTCTTCCTTCAATGTATATGGAACGGTTGTCCTCCATCCATATACCGTTTGAGCCTTGTACACGCAAGCCTCTGGAATAAGGTCTGGGAAGAGCGGTATCGTATGTAAGGGATATGGTTTCGCCGTTTGCGCATCGGATGAGCGTGGAAACGACGTCACCCTGATTTATTCTGTCGGGGAATGTTTCTCCGCGCTGTTCCTTGTAAAGCTTCTGGAAGCCTACGGATTTGGAGGAAGCGGCTGAAAGCGTGAGGAATCTGTTTCTGCTGTTTATACCGATGAATTTTCCCAGGGGAACGAGCTCATGTGTGGGGTAGCCCTCCATGTTTCTTATCTTATGATATATTCTTTCGCAGTAAGGCTTATCCATATTGTCATATTCTCTGAGAAGTATTTCACGGCAATCGTGCTGATATGCACCTGCAAGGTGTACAAGCTCTCCGAGAATGCCCTTTCTCACAAGGTTGAGTATAAAGAGCTCATTCTGTCCCCAGCAGCAGTTTTCCAGAAGGAAAAGATGTGTACCTGTTTCTTCATGTGTTTCGACGAGCCTTCTGCATTCGTCTATACTTCCCGCAGGACCTACCTCCATTCCCACATATATGCCTCTCTTCATAGCATCACATGCTATTCTTACGTGGGTGAGCCATGTGGATGCTATTACGACCGCATCAACCTTGCCGCTGTCGAGAAGATGATTATAATCGCTGTAGCCCGTGCAAACGTCACCGTATTTTTCGTTGCATCTGTTTACATTAGCCTGAACAGCCTCGGGATTGGGATCACATATTGCGGTCACTACAACGTTTTCAACGCTGAACATATTTGTCAAAAGGGACGTGCCTCTGTTGCCCGCGCCTATAAATCCGACTCTTAATGTATCTGTTTTCATTTTAATGTGCCTTTCTTTCTTGTCCTTATATTTCAAGCAGTACAGTGCTTATTTCTTATTTTGGTTCTGCGTTTTCAAATTCCGCCATCATTCTGTCAAGCTCAGATGTCATCCATTCGGAGCGTGTTACTATGAAATCCTTAAGGTAATCCACCTGCTTTGAAAAGGTATTGTACTTTGTTACATCTCTTCTCTGGAGGGTTACGCGTTTGTTCAATATCTTCCATACTCTGAAATTTTCATTTGCCGATTCTATGATATCATCTGCGGTAAGATCTATTTCCGCAAGGGCGGATGAAACTATATCGTCCTTTACCTCAAGCCACCGTGCTCTGAATCTTTCGACAAAAGCTTTGTCGGAGAGAAGATATTTTCCCCATGTGGTTCCCACATAATCCTTGCTTGTGTCCACATTCGTTTCCTCCGGAGAGTGATACGTGTAGCATGCCCATGTATCGTAATCGGGATCATCCTCTATGAAATTGCCGAAGGCTATATCGAAATCCCATGCGGGACCCATTTGAAGCTTTTCGCCCGGTTGCTTTATAAAGTAACAGCTTCGTCTGAAGCTTGAGTCAGTATTATTTGACAATTCGTGAAGTATGAGCCAATCGATCACGGAATCTATGTCGATGAATTCCTCGTAGCCCGACATCTTTTTTACCGCTTTGTCGGCATCCTTGAAGTAATTCTTTATAAACAATACCTGAGAGGTGGTTCGTGTCAGCTCATCGGGATGCTTCACGAGAGCGAATTTTATAAGTCCTGCGTGGAAAAAATCTACATTTCTGACGTGTACTCCGTTATCCACTCCGCCTATTTCTATAAGGAATCCCGTATCGGCGTTTCCCGTGTCAGTAAGAGCGATTCTTGAGGGTGATACATCGAGATTTTCACCGAAGGTGTAGACGCCTTGATATGAGCCGTTTACAAATACATCTACACAGTACTGAGTGGCGGCGTAGGGAAGATTGTCGAGCTTTTTTGCTATCTCATTGGCTATCCTGTTGCGCATCAGACTTTTGTCCGTGTAATTTGCAAGGAGTATCCAATCCTTCCCCTCGGGAAGCTCGAAGATAGAGATATCCTGAGGAAAGTGAAGTCTGAGGGGTTTTTTGTCAAAGTTTTTCCATGTGGAATTACCTCTGCCGCGTATGGTGATCTCTGTATCGTAAAGATCATCGAAGCCGTATCTTCCTATGGCTTCTATTGAAACGACGGCGTTCTGATAGTCTTCTTTAGCAAGGACATCAACGCCGCCGTCTATCTTTATATTAACTACCGGGATCTCTTTTCCGCCGCGTTTCAGCTTTATCCTGAATATTTTGGAATTTCCGTAAGTATCTGTTATGGTGCACACAGGCTCATACGTCAGATCGACTGTACCGTCATCATTCTTCATGTATGCGGGAAATGTGAGCTTGCAATCCTTTACCTTGTATGCAATATCTATATTCGTAAGCTCGCTTTCGTCAAGAGAGTAATCTGAAATATAACCGGTAAGGACATTTCCCTCTGCGGTGAAAATTATATCTTCTTTGGAAACGGGGTTGTCCGAGGCTCTTATTACGAAGGATTCAACGGTACCCATGCAGTATCCTCCGATACCGTAGATCTCTCGCAGATTCTTTCCGCCGTATGTCAGAAGGTTCATTCTTTCGGCAACGTAAAGCGGACCGGGGGCGGTCCTTCCGCTCCAGCTCAATGAGCAGTTGGGGGCATCGTAGATAAATGACGAATAGTCAACTCCCGATGTGGAGTCTTTGACTGTTATCGATGCAGAGGATCCCGTTATAACGGATATCGTATGATCGTTTACGGTAAGCTCCTCGTTGATATCAAGGGTTACGGCATGGTTGAATACAATATCATCCGTCAGAGTGATGGGAGCTTGGAATATTATCTCGGCGGTATCGAAAAGCTTCGGATATTCTTCATCGCTTGCAAGTGCCGTAAGCTCTTCAACGGAATATACGGGATATTCAACTGCTCGCAAACGTGACGAATTGTATTTTCTTGCGGTTACATAATAGCCGAGCTTTTCCTCAGGAATATCAAAAAACGGATATTCTATCAGAACGGCTGACAGAGGAGCGTTCGCTATGAAGCCCGAGGCACTTATCGTACCTTCGCCGCCGGAAATCTGGAATGTGCCTTCCTCTGTATAATCAAATATGATCCTTCCGGGTATTATAAGGCTATGTTCTCCAACAAAAACGGCACAGCTCTTTTTTACGATGATATCGTTCTCATCCTCAACCGTTATATCGTTCATCAGAACGACCTCACGGGTGCTGCTTGTATCGGAAAGTGCGGAAAGAAGATCGGATGACGATGTAATGTAGCTTACGGTATTTCCGTCATTGGTCACGATTATTTCGGGTAAAAACGGTTCGCTTTCCGATCTTGACGAGAGGGAAACATTTACCGATTCCTCCGATGAGAGCGTGACCGTTATCTTTCCCGATGCTGCCACCAGGGAGTCATGCTTTTCGGAGCCCTCGGGAATGGCGGCTTTTATATCGGAAGAGAAGAACATGCTTATCTCGGAATCCTTTTCCGAGAGATTCTTCAAGGTAATGACATCGGATGCATCGGAGTGTATCTCATAATCGTTAAGCAGAGGCTTTTCCAAGGAGTCTGAGCCGAAAATAAGTCCGCTCTTTTCCGATGTTACCTCAATCACGGGAGCCTTCAGCTCACGCCTGTCTGTTACTGCAAAGGGATACATGTTGAGAACAAGCAAAAGAGAAAGGAGAATAACAAGAAAAATCGAAAGAAGTACAGCGGGAAGAAGCTCTTGCCTGCGCGGGTTGCGTTTTGTCAGCTTCATAGGTTGTCCTCCTTTCGATTTGCTTTTCATTATTCGGTTTGTGTAGTATTTGTATCTTCATTTACCGTTTTGGTACGGTTTTCGTCGGGATTATTTTCGTCCTTTATAGGTTCTATAAACCTTTTCGGCGTTCTTTTTACGCCGATATGTGCCACTTCCGGAACTTTTTCGCTTTCAGATGAGCTGTCTGTGATTGTGATGTTGCCAGACAGAATCGCAAGCTCTGCCTTTTCGGATCTTATATTGTGTACAGTAATGTAAACTGTCGATACAATAGCAAGTATACATGTGAAAACAAAGAATACTGTTGAAGAAAGCATCAATGAATCGGTTATTGAATACCATACGGTGCTTATCACAGTTCTTAGAGCAGAATCCGATACCAAAGCAAGACGTGAGGGAACGTCGTAGTTTGAGATAAGCACTGCGGGAACGAAATAGACTGTTGCTGCGCCGAAGAGAGCGCCTGATACAGAGTATAAACGCAAATGCAATTTGTTGTAAGGAACAAGCATCGCGGCTACTGTTAATACTGCCGAAACAAGAGCGAAAACAATAAAAAGATCTCCAACGGAACTGCCTGCTTGCATTGCGGAGGATATTCCCGGTACGAATTTCTTGATCTGAGCAACAGGTATGGGATCAAGTGAATAAGTTATTGTTTCCTCTAATCGTGTGAACAGAGGTTCGTACACAGCAGGATCACTGAGAATATGACCTTCCGGAAGAGTTTTGATGTATGCAGATATGGCTTCCTTATAAAGAGAAATATCATACACCGTCTCCACGTGTTCAGTTCCGGTTAGAAGTGATCTGTATACTTTAAAGATCATATCTTTAGATATATCGATTATGGCTTCGTCCGAAAGAAGTCCCGAAACGATTTCATAAGGAAGGCTGTACCTACCCGTAGCTGTGTCAAGCTCTTCTTCAATGTATGACTTTATTTTGGCGATATATTCATCTGATATCTCTATGGAAGCATAGTGATCTTCGGAAAATATAACGAAGTTAAGTATATACGTATAAAGTGAAGCTGTGACGGAAATAAAGAGAAGAAATACTAAAAGTATTCCGATGAAACCCATTAACGGATTCTTTTTTTGTGCGGTAGAAGATGAATTCATTAAGACCAATCCTTTCCGCTTACCTTTTCACAGACAAGTATATGTCTGAAATCTGTTTTGTCCCAGTTAACACCGGGAGGGTAGTAACATGTGTATATCAGGAGAGTGTCCTTTCCGTAGTCTTTATTGAAGTAATCTCTGTAATTGTCTACGTGAAATTGGGTGGACTCAGTTACTTTGTATGTGTAAACACCGTAAATTGTATTAAGTGTAACCTTTGTACCTGTACTTACATATCGAAGATCATAAAGAGCATTTGTTACATGACCGGATATTATACATGTACGGCCTTTGCCGGCAAAAAATGATGTTGCACTCATTCCGGTACTGTTTCTTCTACCGAGAATTTTATCGTCATCACCGTAGTAAACGTTTATCTTTTTATCATTTTTATCGAGATAATCGTAATTATCAATATAAAGAGAAGCCCAAAGCTGCCCCCACTTTATAGTAGGGAATACTTCGGCATCTTTTATCTGATCCACGATGCCGGAAGAAGGGTCTATAGTAGGAAGTGCGTCGCCGGAAGACACATTGTCAGGCGTTGAATCATTGCTTGGAGGGGAGGAAATAACATCATCGTCGTTTTTGATGAAGTCCTGTCCTGTATTGACTACGAGGGCGAAGAGCGGATAACGCTCAACAAACGCCTCGAAGCCCAACATACAGAATAAGGTCATTGCACCGAAAACAAAAATAAAGGGTAATAATAAGAGAACCACGCCAAAGACGTGATTGCTCTCTTTTTTAATATTCGGTTGCATTAAGTGTTATTATTTGGAGAAAACTTTAGCGTTCTTTCCGAAAACAACAGCAGCTGCAGCAGCGAGAACTACAGCAGAAACAGCCATGATAGCGGTTGTGTTGAGTTCAAAGCCTGTCTTCTTAACGGGATCAGTCTCGAAGGATACAACTTTTTCGCCGGATGTCTTAGCAACTGTAACAACGATCTCATCAGCATCAGCCTTGCCTGCGTCAACGGAAACCTTAAGGTCTACAACAGCAGCAGCTTCGGTGATCTTGGAAGCGAGAACATCTTTCTCAGCACCGGAGAGATCAGCAACAGAAGAAGAATCGAGTTTAACCTCGCTCTTTGTTTCGTTAACGATCTTGATTATCTCGGAAGCTTCGGAAGAAGTAACTTCGATCTGATCGAGTGTGTTAGAGATGATAGCTTCGTAATCAGCGTATACATCAGCGGGAACCGCAGCCTTGATAGCAGCGATGATGTCATCCTTGGGAGCCGCATTTGCACAAACTGCAAGGGACATAACAAGAGCAACAACTGCTATTATGCTTATAACTTTTTTCATTTTAGCACCTCCATAAAAATGCCTGCATTAATTATTCGAGTTACTATTTTTTTTGCCGGACTTTATGATATACGGACTTTAAAATAATACTCGTTCCGGTTATATGGAATTATATCATGTGAAAACGAATTTGTCAATATGTTTTTATAAAAAAATGAGGAAAAATACGAATACGTTCTAAAAGAAATCCTCAGTTTATTATGACAAAATCATACCGGAGCCATAAAGGAAAAAACAGGCATGTTTCTCAATATTCCGAAAAGAAGGACAGAGAGAATAATAACGGCATAGACCCATTTAGGTATCTTTTTTGCCATATTGTTCGGCTTATCCGCAATATAGCAATATACAGCGTAAGTCATGAATACCGTAAAGAACGGTAAAAGAATAAGCATGAGCGGATTCATGCGGAATGCTTCGTAAAGATCAAGTCTCAGGAGAGCGAAGACCATTCTTGTAAGACCGCAGCCGGGACAAAAAAGACCTGTTGTTTCATACAGAAAACAGGGCATTCCGATGCCGCTTATTGCGTATAAGATCACATAGGCTATGCTTAAGATCAATATCAGTGCAACAACAAGGATCCTTGATGCCATACATTTTTTCCTTTCGTAAACATTAAATGAATGATATTCCCGATCCTCCTTCTGCCGTCTTGTAAGGCGGTGAAAGCCGATCGGGAATTGTACTTTGAGGGTCATTTTACAAGAGGCATTTCACAAATGGGGCAAGTATCCTCACGCTTGTTTACAAGACGTGTACAGCAAAGGCAGATGATCTGAGCATCTTCGTCTTTGTCAGTCTTTTCGGGACATTTTATGCCTTTATGGTGGAACACCTTATCTCCGGGAGAAAAGTAATTCTTCACATTGTCTGCTTCGTCATTGTAGAATGTATAGGAATGACCTTTTCCGTCTGTACCTCTTATCTTCATCCTTACACGGAAGCGTGACGGCACATCTCCGGCATCGACACCTTTTCCTCCGGAAACGGTCTTCTTTTTTATCGTCTCCACGGTTCCCTCATAGGAGGTGTCCTTTAAAACGAGTATCCTCGGCAGGCAAAACCTCAAGAAAACGTATATTTCAACAGCGATGCCTATTAATACGGATATGATGGGATATGCTGAGAAAAAGTATGCCAATAATGTGACGGCGAGAACGACCGCCATGAGAAGAATGCCCTTTGAGGCTTTTTCCTTTTCACGCTCGGAAACAAAGCGCTTGAATTCGTGTGAGGCTGTAACCTCGGAATGTTCCATGATATGAAATGAGCCTTTCTTTAAAAGCTTTCTTTTTTAAAAGGAAAGCCAATGATCTGTTGATTATCAGATGCCGAGAAGTCTTTCGGCATTCTTGTGGGTAATGGCTTCGAATTTTTCGTCGCTCAATGTACCGTCGGCGTGGAAGCCTTTAAGAAGATCTATAACGAGCTCCTTGGGAATCTCGGCAAAGCAGATATCAGTACCGAACAGTATCCTGTCGGAAAATTCGTTCATGAATTTTCTTGAAAATTCAATATCTCTTGTCATTGCATGGTAGCCGCTTCCCGCGGAAAGGTCTACCCAGAGATTCTTATGCTCGCGCATAAGCTTTACAACGGCACCCTCGGCTTCAATTGGGAAAGTGGGATAATTGATGTGTTCGTCGCCGGGGCGGATGGTGCCCAATTCCTTCCAGAATCCGGGGCCGTGGCCTATGAATACGAGATCGGGGAATTTTTCAAGAGCATCACGAAGTCCGGGGAGACCGGGATCGTCGTAAAGGCCGTAGGATCTGCCTCTTGCACCCGAGCAGTCAAAGAGAAGAGGGAACCCGGCCTGCTCGCAGTGATGGAAAAGATTGTGCATCTTGGGGTCGGAGAATGACATATTGGGAAGTACCTCGCCCATGCCTTTGCATCCCTGACGCTTGTAGAAATCGATAAGGAATCCCAAGGGTGCATCGCTTGTATTGGAAATTACACGGGGATCGAGACTGCAGAAGGGTATGAATCTTCCGTTTGATTCGTTGCAGAAGTCGATAACCTCTCCGAGTGACTGAGGAACGTATACCTCGGCATTTACCAAGGGGACAATGATCGCTCTGTCTATTCCGAGAGTATCGTGAAGCTTTATGAGCTCTTCTCCGTTGGGAAAGAGAAGTCTGAATTTATCGGTTTCCTTGTTGTATGACAGAGGATAAGGGTACTTGTACATGTGAGCATGAATATCTATAAACATTTTTTCTATCCCTTTCTTGTTGACTTATTGATTTTCCGCATCGGCGGATATTACAAGCTTATTATAAATCCATCCATGTGAAATGTCAATAGAGATCGGCAATAATTCACTTACCGTAAGGTAAATTTTACGTACGCGGAGCATTTTACAAAATTCGTAAGGTATCCGTGTCATTGTGCCGTGCGAGGCGTTGTATACGTTGTATACCGGTGTTGACGTTTTTTCCTCGAGGGTGTATAATATAATACGGTGATGGACTTTGAGTATCGCCAAGTCAGATAAACGGAGGATGCTTTTGTAAGCAACGGAATATTATGAAAATTTTTGCAGATACAGCAAATTTATCGGACATAAAGGAAGCACTTGCAGGTGGAGCGGTAAGCGGAGTGACCACGAATCCGACTCTTATAGCAAGAGAAGAGGGAAGCTTTGAGGAGATGATAGGGGAAATAGCCGGGATGACCGACGGTCCCGTATTTGCGGAGGTCACGACCTATAAGGCTTCAGAAATGGTAGAAGAAGGAAGAAAACTTTCGAAAATAAGAGAAAATGTGGTCATAAAGATACCCATGTGTGAGGAAGGAATAAAGGCAGTCTCGGTTCTTGAAAAAGAGGGAATAAAAACAAATGTCACCCTTGTATTCAGCGCGGCTCAGGCTCTTCTTGCGGCGAATGCGGGAGCAACATACGTAAGCTCCTTTATAGGAAGGCTTGATGATATATCATATGACGGCTCGGAAACCGTAGCGCAGATAAGCAGTATATTCGCAAGCTACGGAATAAAGACGCAAATAATTGCGGCGAGCATCAGAGGACCTCTCGATGTTATACGTGCCGCCGAAGCGGGAGCCGATATAGCAACCGTTCCATATAAGGTGATAAAGCAGATGTACTATCATCCTCTTACGGAAAAGGGAATAGAAAAGTTTATTAAGGATTGGGAAGCCCGTCAATAATATGAAAAAAAACAAGCCATGGCCTGATAAAGACCGTGGCTTGCTTGCGTATGCGTATAATTAAAGCTTCTTTTCGGGGATACCGTAAGCCTTTTTGGAATTGTCCTTGATGGTAATGCCCGAAGATGCATCTGCGTAAACGGAAGCGTATTCCGCATCCTCGATGGACTGCTTGATCTGAGACTTGTATACCTCAAGACCTTCTCCGCAGAAGTACATGAGATGGATGCCGTAATCGGTGGTGACTATGCCCGTATCTCCTGCCTTTCTGCTCTTGTCGAAGCACCAATCGTTGAATTCCGCCATCATTTCACCCTCACGGACATTTTCGTAAAGTCCGCCGGAGTTTGCGGAGCCTAAGTCTGTAGAATGAGCCACGGCGAGAAGAGCGAAGCTTTCTTCGGTCTTTTCGGAAGCCTTCCACTCATCGTAGACCTTCTTTGCTTCCTCAGCTGCCGCCGCATCCGTGCCGTATTTATCGGCTGTGAAAAGAACGTGTCGGACGTTTATTGTGGAGGCTGTGTCCAATCTGCAGGGCTTTGTTATCATGTAAGTGATGTAGCACTTGTAATTGGGATCGTATTCCACATAGGTATCGCCGATCTCTCTTTTTTCATCGTAAACCCATTTCAGGGATTCGTATTCATCGGTGTATTTTCCGTTGGTAATATGTGCGTACTGGATCTCGGCGTCGATGCCGTTCTTATCCACGTTGGGATCGTTTGTAAGATATTCTCTGAGCCATTCGCAGTATTCCTCATCGGTCTTGCATTTTGCAAGATCCTCCGCGTAGGATTTTGCCACCTTTTCGGAGGGGGCTTTGCTGCTCGATTCATCATCGTCGAAGTAGAATGAATACATTCGATACTCTGCCTTGAGTATCTCGTCCTTATGCTCCTTGTAATATGCATCTATTGCTTTATCCGATGTGTCTATGCCTTCAAGAAGCTTGTTGTCATATTTTGCCGCAAGATAACTTAAGGATTCCGCACGAAGTATATCGTCGGTGGTGATGCCTCTTCCGTAGGATAAGGGGTTGAGAGCCGACACTCTTATTTTGAGGGCTGATATCTCGTCTTCGGATAATGATATTCCGTTTTTATGAGCCGCTTCCGCAAGCGTCAGAGTCTGCTTTGCGGTGGAGATAGCCGTTTCGGTGAAGAATTCGAACCATGACTGTGTGTCGGAATAAAACTGCTTCTTGATGGACTTTGTAACATCAAGTCCCCATGAAGACAGCTGAGCGCTGTAATAGTTTGCTATGGAATAATATGTGTCATAGATGTAATAGCTCATCATTGCATTGTCAACGGTGAAATTATCCGATGCCAGAGCAGCTGTGTTTCTCAAGCCCTCACCTGTATCAAGATAATTATTATGACTGATTATCGCAATTGCCGATACAGCGACAGCAATGACAAGACATACTGCAGTGATAATGGTGATCGTGATCTTTTTCTTTTTGTTTTTTAAATCCTTTTCGGCAGCCAATTTTTCGGCAAGGATCTTTTCTTCGCGCGATTCGCGTTTTCTTGCACCTTTACTCAATTTTTATTCTTCCTTTCGAGAAATGAACATTTGTGTATGATTATATATCTTAATACTGTAATGTGGATGTGAATTCTTTGAATTGCATGTGATATGACGGATTTTTTTTGAAAAAAATACTCATTTAACGACAAAATAGAGGCTTTAACGCAAATAATACTTGAAAAAAAACGCAATAGGTATTATAATATAAGAGTTGAAGTATATAACTTTATAACCATCATGGGAGGAATAAAAAAGATGATACTTGAAAACATGGAATTCTTAAAGGCTTATGACAAGGAAGTCGGCGAAGCTATAGAAAAGGAATATCTTCGTCAGTGCGGAAACATAGAGCTTATAGCAAGTGAAAATATCGTTTCCGAAGCGGTTCTCGCAGCGGCGGGCACGGTTCTTACAAATAAGTACGCAGAGGGTTATTCCGGAAAAAGATACTACGGCGGATGCTATGCGGTAGATATTGCCGAGACAATAGCTATCGAAAGAGCAAAGGAGCTTTTTGGCGCAGAACACGCAAACGTTCAGCCTCACAGCGGTGCACAGGCAAATACAGCCGTTTACCTCGCTCTTCTCAAGCCCGGTGATACCGTTCTCGGTATGAGCCTTGCTCACGGCGGACATCTTACACACGGAAGCCCCGTAAATATATCCGGTCTTTACTACAACTTCGTTTCTTACGGCTTAAGCGACGAAACACAGATGATAGATTATGATGAGGTCCTCCGTCTCGCAAAGGAGCATAAGCCCAAGCTTATCGTTGCAGGCGCCAGTGCATACCCCAGAAAGATAGATTTCGAACGCTTTGCCGCTATAGCTCATGAGGTAGGAGCTTACTTCATGGTAGATATGGCTCACATCGCAGGCCTTGTAGCTGCGGGACTTCATGACAACCCCATGAAGTATGCCGATGTTGTTACCACTACAACTCATAAGACTCTCAGAGGCCCCAGAGGCGGTATGATACTCTGCAAGGAAGAATTGGCTAAGGCTATAAACAAGGCTGTATTCCCCGGAATGCAGGGCGGTCCTCTTATGCACATAATCGCCGCTAAGGCAGTTTGCTTCGGTGAAGCTCTCAAGCCCGAATTCAAGGCATATCAGAAGAATATCGTTGACAATGCCGCAGCTCTCGCCAACGGTCTCGTTTCCAGAGGCTTCAACCTCGTTTCCGGCGGTACCGACAACCACCTTATGCTCGTGGATCTCCGCAATATGGATATCACGGGCAAGGAGCTTGAGCACAGACTTGATGAAGTGAATATCACCGTAAACAAGAATGCAGTTCCCAACGATCCCCAGAGCCCCTTCGTAACAAGCGGTATCAGAATAGGTACTCCCGCCGTTACATCCAGAGGCTTTGATGTTTCCGATATGGATAAGATAGCGGAATACATCAAGTACGCAGTATGCGACTTCGAGGGCAAGGCCGATGAGATCAGAAAGGGTGTTGCCGAGCTTTGTGCAAAGCATCCCATCTACTCCGGCAAATAATACGGATAGGATCCGAATAATTTTTTAAAACAGGCAAAAGGTTCGCTTTGGAGTGTGTAAAAGCTTCAAAGCGAACCGAAAATTTAAAATAATTATGATAATCGATATTCATACCCATGCTTTTCCCTCAAAGATAGCGGAGAAGACCATGGGAAAGCTCGGCAAGATCGCAGGCATACCTTATTACGGAGACGGTACAAGCGATGCCGTTCAAAAAAATATTGAAAAAGCGGGAGTGGATGTTGCCGTTATTCTTACGATAGCCACACGCCCCGATAACATAGAAAAAATAAACGATTACGCCATGGAAAGAGACGGCTTTATTTCGGGAAACGAAAAATATGCCCGTCATATGCGTTTTTGCTCCGTGCATCCCGATTCACCCAATGCGGTGGAGGAGCTTGTACGATTGAAGAATAAAGGTGTAAAGGGCGTAAAGTTTCATCCCGACTATCAGGAATTCATGATAGACGACAAAAAAATGTATCCCATTTATGAGGCGGTAAGCGAATTGGGTCTTGTTGCCGTGTTCCATGCGGGATACGACCCCTTGTCTCCCGAGCTTATCCACGCTCTTCCCGAGGCATCCGCAAGGGTGCTTGCAGATTTCCCGAAAATGAAGACCGTCCTTGCTCATCTCGGCGGAATGCACCGCTTCGATGAGGTGAATGAATATCTTGCGGGACGTTTTCCGAATCTTTACCTCGATACGGCATTTCTTTCTCAACATATTTCTCCCGAAAGACTTGTAAAGACCATCGGACTTCACGGTGCTGACAAGATACTTTTCGGAAGCGATTTTCCCTGGAGCGAAAGCCTTGCGGAATTGCTTTTTATAGAAGCGCTTCCCGTAGGCAGAACGGAAAAGGATTTGATAATGGGAGATAATGCACGAGAGCTTCTCGGTATATGATCTGATCTTCGGATCTTAGTTGCGAAAGGCGTGATATAAATATGAAAAGTATACCTCTTGCTCAGAGAATGAGACCGAGAGAGCTTGACGAAATGTGCGGACAGCGTCACATAATAGGAGAAAACGCTCCTCTTCGCAAGCTTGTTTCACAAAATAAGATCCCAAATATGATCTTTTACGGACCGTCCGGCACAGGTAAGACAACAGCGGCGAATATTATTGCCGAAAAGGCGGGTATGACCTTTTTTAAACTCAATGCCACTGTAGCCGGCAGTTCCGATATAAAGGATGTTTTAAAGGAGACGGAGACACTTACGGGCTCTGAGGGAATATTGCTGTATCTTGACGAAATACAGTATCTTAACAGAAAACAGCAGCAGACCTTACTTGAATATATCGAGGACGGAAGAGTTACTCTTATAGCCTCCACTACGGAAAATCCTTATTTTTACATATATAAAGCGATACTTTCAAGATGTCTTGTGTTTGAATTCAAGGAGCTTTCCCCAGAAGATATGACGGATGTGCTTGTAAGAGCCATGAATGCTTTGAATGAAGAAAACAAGGCTCAGGGCGGGGAAGAGAAGATACTTGACGAAACGGCTGCACGGTTGATTGCCGTAAGCAGCGGTGGGGATGTGCGCTCAGCCCTAAATACTCTGGAAGCATCATACTATACAGCGGATACGGTTATAAACGAAGAGACTGCCAAAGCGGTCTCAGGTAAAGGATATGCATCCTACGATTCCGAGGGCGACGATAAATTCGAGCTTCTCAGCGCATTGCAGAAATCCATACGCGGCTCGGATGAGAATGCGGCTGTGTTTTACCTTGCAAAGCTTTTGGAATCTGGAGATCTTCTTTCCCCGTGCAGAAGACTTCTCGTTATAGCTTCGGAGGATATAGGACTTGCTTACCCAATGGCGGCGGCAATAACGAATGCCTGCGTTGACAGTGCGATACGTCTCGGGCTTCCCGAGGCTCGTATTCCCCTGGCTCAGGCGGCGGTGCTTCTTGCAACAGCTCCGAAGTCGAACAGCGCATACATGGCAATGGACATGGCTCTTGAAGATGTAAGAAACGGACTTGGACGGGACATGCCCTCGAGACTCAAGAACAATCACGCATTCGGAGTGGGCGAGGTGAAGGGTGAATATTTATATCCCCACGATTTCCCGAATCACTATGTGTCTCAGCAGTATCTGCCCGATGATATTAAGGATAAGAAGTATTATACGTACGGCGACAACAAAACAGAGCGTGCCGCATACGAATATCAGGAACGGGTAAAATCGGGAAACAATAAGAAATAATTCATTACAATAAATTTTTGCTTAAGCAAAAGGTACAATCGCGAAATATGTTTCGCTTCGAAACCGGCTTCGCTTCGAACCACAGAAAGGCAAGACATAAATGAAGAATAACAAAAGAGAAATAACGGGAAGCGAGCTTGAGCTTGCTTTCAGGCTGTGCGGAATAGAAAAGGGCGATCTGTTGCTCATGCACAGCGCATTATCCTCCATTGGAGAAGTATCGGGCGGCGCGGATACCGTTATAGATGCACTTCTCAATGTGCTCGGTGAAGAAGGTACTCTTGCCGTTGTGGCAATGAGCGGTCAGCACCCATTTGATCCCGAAAATTCCCCCTCAACCGTTGGTATTATCAGCGAAACATTGAGAAAGAGAAAGGGCGCATTCAGAAGCCTGAAGCCCGTTCATTCCGTTGCGGCTTACGGTAAAAAAGCCAAGGAATTCACATCGGGCCACGACATCTCCGAAACGAATTGCGGAGAGGGAACGCCTTATACAAAGCTTCGTGATATGGGCGGAAAGATACTTATGCTGGGTGTTGACATGAACAGAAACACAACGCTCCATTCCATAGAAGACATAATGGATTCCTATTATCTTGAAAACAGAACGGTTCCCGCTCCCATGTACATGAAGGACTATGAGGGAAAGACCATGACCATGAGAAAATTTCCTCCCGGACATCGTGATTTTCTTAAGTTCACATCTGTGCTCAGACGAGGCGGCGCTCTTACAGAGGGAATTGCGGGAAATGCCCGTATGCTTCTTATAGATGCAAGGATGATGTTTGAACTTGGCGAAAAGATGCTTGAAAAGGATCCCGATTACTTCCTTTGCAATAATGATGAATGTGCCTATTGCCGCGGCAAAAAGGATGCCCGTGACAACGGTGCGAAATAAGGAGGGCTTTTTGAATGTTTAATTACTCTGTAAGAATAAATGCTTCCGTGGAAAAAGCTTCTTTCTTTGAAAGCACCTTCGGTATAACGAATCTCGAGACCGATGATCCTATATTTGGCACTGCTCTTTCCGAGCTTCCATGCGGTAAGACGGAGGATATACGAGATGCACTCTGCGATTCCATGAAGAAGATAGTTCTTCATACCGTAAAGAACGATATAAACGATTTCGATGCATATGTAAGAATACTGAGAAACGCAAACCGCATCGGTATTGAGAATATAAAAATATGCCTTTGCACATTTCCCGAAAATCCCGGCGAAGGCTTTATAAACGCTGTGAAGAGAATAATCGAGGCGGCGAAAGCCTTCAATATAAATATTCTTTTTGAGCCGAGAAAGAAGTATCCCGTGTTCACAAATGAGGTATACAGTGCATTGAGAAGCGAAAATACGGGAATAATATTCAATCCCTCCGAATACGTGCTCGGAAATATAAATCCTTTCCTCGGTCAGCTTTATAAATATAAATTCAAGGATGACATAGCCTTTATCAGGATCAACGACATGAAAAAGGACGGAACCCCCGTTCTTCCCGAGAAGGGCAACGGCGAGATAAAGGAATGTGTATCCGCAATGCTTTCGAGAAGCTACAACGGTTATTTCTCCTTCAGAAAATATTCCGAGGAGTTTTCCCTTGACGATGTTATAGCTTCCTTTAAAAAGATGATGAAGGAAATGTAATTATGGCGGAGAAAAGCGAGAGAAAAAAGCTTCTTGTTTGCCCCTATGCCAAAGCATTGGGCAGAACTCCGAAGAAAAAAGCGGAAAGGGTAAGCGAGATCCTCAAAAACGTGTATGAGGATTCATTGTGTGCTCTTGAATTCAATGAGGGTGACAGCAAAAATACTCCTTACAGACTTCTCGTTATGTCGCGTCTTTCGGCACAGTGCACCGATAAAAGAGTCAATATCGTTTCGAAGGAGCTTTTCAAGGAGTATCCGGATGTATTTTCCATGGCGGAAGCACCTTTGGAGGATATAGAACGCATAGTGCGTCCCTGCGGTCTTTATAAGACCAAGGCGAAAAGCATCAAGGATGCCTGCGTTATTATCTGCCGAGAATACGGCGGTGTCGTTCCGTGTACATACGATGATCTTATTAATCTTCCGGGTATCGGAATGAAGATAGCCAATCTTATAATGGGCGAGCTTTACGACGATCCGAGAATAGTGCCCGATACCCATTGTATGCGTATCTCCCACAGATTGGGGCTTACTTCCGTTCCCGATGATCCCGTGAAGTGCGAAAGAGAGCTTTCTGCGATCGTGGAAAAAAAGGAGCAGTCGGATTTTTGCCACAGACTCGTTTTCTTCGGAAGAGAATTCTGCAGTGCACAAGGTCCGAGGTGCGGTGATTGTCCCATATCATCCTTTGCTTCGGGTGATAAAGGCGTAAACGGTGATGAGACAGCGAAAAATAAATGAAAGGAAATTTGTCCTTTGAAAAAGCTTATTGTTTTTGACGGAAACAGTATATTGAACCGTGCTTTTTACGGAATTCGTCCTCTTACCACAAAGGACGGACTTCATACAAACGCAGTATACGGTTTTCTCAATATAATAAAAAAACATCTTGATGCATTCAAGCCCGACGGTGCGGTCTGCGCCTTCGATCTGAAGGCTCCCACATTCCGTCATAAAAGATATGAAGGTTACAAGGCTACCAGAAAGGGTATGCCCGAGGAGCTTGCCATGCAGCTTCCCTATGCCAAGGAGGCTGTATCTCTTCTCGGAATAAAGATATTCGAAAAGGAAGGCTTTGAGGCTGATGATATATTAGGCACTCTTGCAAGGCAGGCGGAGGAAAACGAAACAAAATGCCGTATAGTAACCGGTGACAGAGACTCTCTTCAGCTCGTGTCGGAATATACCTCTGTGAATATCGCCTCCACGGGAAAGGACGATCTTTTTACACCCCGTGAGATATACGAAAAATACGGCGTGGAGCCGAAAAAGCTTATTGATATAAAATCCCTTATGGGAGATACATCGGATAATATTCCGGGTGTCAGCGGTATCGGTGAAAAAACGGCGGTAAAGCTTGTGTTTGAATACGGCACTCTCGATGAGATATACGAAAAAATAGATGAGATCGGAGTATCTGCTTCCGTAAAGGAAAAGCTGAAAAACGGAAAAGACAGTGCTTATATGAGCCGTGAGCTTGCCGAGATATATACCTATGTTCCCGATGTGGATATAAAGAACGCCGAAATGGCAGAGATCGACAGGGAAAAGCTTACGGAGCTTTTTACAAAGCTTGAATTCCAAAGACTTATAAAGACTTTTGGTCTTGACGAGCCTACGATGGAGCAGATGCAGGAGAAGCTTATAAAGGAGATAACCTCCTATAAGAAAGCATCCTCCTCAAAGAGAAAGAAGATCCCCGAGGATACTCTGCAGATAACGATCGACGAGATAGAGCCGGATGAAAGCGAAGAGGAGCTTTGCGAGGTGAATGCGGAGGCGGTAAACGATGCCGCTGCAAAGGGAATATGCGCCTTTGTCGATTTCAGGAACAATTCTGATGCTGTGCTGTCTCTTGACGGCGTTTTTTACAAGGTATCCGATAAAGCTTCATGTGAGCTCCTGAAAAAGCTTCCCATCGTAGTATACGATAAGAAGGAATTTCTCGGTTATCTTGAGGAAAGATATTCCGTGGAAAACGATGACTTCAATGTATGCTTTGACTTGAAGCTTGCCCAATATCTCATTAATCCCGCAGACAGCGCCACAACACGTACAAGACTTGTGTTCCTTTATCTCAAACGCTCCTACGGTGAGCTTATTGAAAGCGATGAAAGATTATCCGTAAGCGTTATGGAGGAGCTTTATAAGTGCCTTTCCGAGGAGATCGAAAAAAACGGTCTTTCCGATCTTTATTATAAAGTCGAGCTTCCCTTGGCAAGAGTTCTTGCTTCCATGGAGGAAACGGGATTTTCCGTTTCGAAGGATGGCTTGATCGGATATGCGGCAAAGCTTGAAAAACGCATAGCGGAAACGGAGGAGGAGATATACGCTCTATCCGGTGAAAAATTCAATATAAATTCTCCCAAACAGCTCGGAGAAATACTTTTTGAGAAGATGGGGCTTCCCAGACCGAAAAAAAAGAAGAACGGATATCCAACCGATGCGGAAACTCTTGAGCAGTACAGAGCTTCTTCTCCCATATTCGATCTCGTTCTGGAGTACAGAGGACTTACGAAGCTTTACAGCACATATGCTGTAGGTCTCCGGAAGGTGATATCGCCGAAAGACGGAAGGATACACACATCCTTCAATCAGTATCTGACACTTACGGGAAGACTTTCATCTGCCGAACCGAATCTGCAGAACATTCCCACAAGAACGGAATTGGGAAGAGAATTGAGAGGCTTCTTTGTTCCGGGAGATAAGGGCAGTGTCCTCATCGATGCGGACTATTCTCAGATAGAATTGAGAGTGCTTGCATACCTTTCGGGGGATGAGACCATGGTGAATGCCTTTGAAACGGGAGAGGATATTCACATCAGAACGGCTTCGAATATTTTCGGAGTACCCGCTCAGTATGTTACTCCCGAAATGAGAAGCAGTGCAAAGACGGTCAATTTCAGTATTATTTACGGAATAGGCGATTTTTCTCTTGCAAAGGATATAGGAGTATCCGTTGCCGAGGCGAAAACGTATATACAGACCTACTTCAAAAAGTATCCCAAGGTAAAGGAATACCTTGATTTTCTTATCGAGGATGCAAAGGAGAAGGGATATTCCAAGACCATGTTCGGACGTATAAGATACGTTCCCGAGCTTAAGGCGACAAATAAAAATATAGTATCATTCGGAAAGCGTGTTGCTATGAACACTCCCATACAGGGAAGTGCCGCCGATATTATCAAGATCGCTATGGTAAAGACGGATGAAAGATTGAGAAGAGAAAAGCTTTCATCAAGGCTTATACTTCAGGTACACGACGAGCTTATAATAGAAGCTCCCGCAAATGAAGCGGAATACGTAAGCACCCTTCTGAAAAATGAAATGGAAGGCGTTACCGACAAGATACGTCTCGTTGCCGATGTGGGAACGGGAGCTACATGGCTTCATGCAAAAACGTAATAAAAGCAGATAAAAGAACATTTTTGAAAGGACATATATAAAAATGAAGAGACAGTTTATAGAATTCATGCTTGAAAGCGGAGTATTGCGCTTCGGAGAATTTAAAACAAAGGCGGGAAGACTTTCTCCCTATTTTATCAACGCAGGTCTTTACAGCACGGGTAAGCAGATAAGAATGCTGGGAGAGTTTTATGCGGATAAGCTTTATGAGGCTCTCGGAGACGGCTATGATGCGGTATTCGGCCCCGCTTACAAGGGTATTCCCATAGTATGTACAACTACAGCCGCTACCGAAAGAAAGTACGGCATAGACAAGAACTTCCTCTACAACAGAAAGGAAGCCAAGGATCACGGCGAGGGCGGAAGCATAGTAGGCTACATTCCCAAGGAAGGTGATAATGTAGTTATCCTCGAGGACGTTGTATCCGCAGGTACATCCGTACGTGAAACACTTCCAATGCTCAAGGCGGCGGGTGCTGTTGTAACGGATATGATAATCTCCGTTGACAGATGTGAAAAGGGCTACAACGGCAAGACAGCCACATTGGAGCTTTATGAGGACTTCGGAATAAAGACTCACAGCATCATAAGCGTTCTCGACCTTCATTCTTATCTTTTGGAAAAGGAAGAAACAAAGGATCTTGCAAAGCTTATGGAAGCTTATATGGACAAATACTGTAATCTTTGATAAGTCGTCACATCAAATTTTCGATTATTTGAAAAACAAAAGCGAAAAAATATTGAAAAAAATATATTTATCGGATATAATAGAGTAGGTAAATGTATGAGTGAAAAAACAAAGAATATTCTTATGCTTACTTTTATAGCCGTATGCGTCGTGGCATTATGCCTCTTCTTCATATCACAGAATTCGTCAAAGACGCTTCTGTACGGAGAAAACGGCGGTCTCGTTCCCGAAACGGCAACGGAAAGTACCGCAGACGATGCGGCTCAGACAGCTTAAAACGATTAATAAACCATATTTGAAAGGAATATACCCGAAATGAAAACAAAGGCATTGAGATTATACGGAACAAACGATCTCAGACTTGAAGAATTTGAGCTTCCCGAGATCAAGGAAGACGAGATACTTGCCCACATAGTATCCGACAGTATATGCATGTCCTCCTACAAGGCGGCAATACAGGGCAGCGCTCACAAGAGAGTTCCCGATGATATAGCTGAAAAGCCCATCATAATCGGTCATGAATTCTGCGGCGAGATAGTTAAGGTCGGCGCAAAGTGGCAGGATCAGTTCACTGCGGGACAGCGCTTCTCCATTCAGCCCGCGCTCAACTATAAGGGAAGCCTTGCTTCTCCCGGTTATTCGTATCAGTACATCGGCGGAGACGCTACATATATAATCATACCTCACGAGGTAATGGAAACAGGCTCTCTCCTTCCCTACGAGGGTGATGCATATTTCTACGGCTCTCTTTCCGAGCCTATGAGCTGTATAGTAGGTGCATACCATGCACAGTACCATACACAGAACGGCGTTTATACTCATACGATGGGTATAAAGGCAGGCGGAAATCTTGCTCTCCTTGCAAGTGCCGGTCCCATGGGTCTCGGTGCTATAGATTACGCTCTCCACGGCGATATCAAGCCCGCTATGGTAGTTGTAACGGATATTGATGATGCACGTCTTGAAAGAGCTGCAGAGATAATCAGACCCGAGGATGCTCTCAAGGAGGGAATCAAGCTCGTTTACGTTAACACGGCAAAATCCGAAGATCCCGTTGCAGACCTTATCGCTCTTACCGACGGCAAGGGCTATGATGATGTATTTGCTTTCGCTCCCGTTAAGGCAGTTGTAGAGCAGGCTGACAAGATACTCGGACGTGACGGATGCCTCAATTTCTTCGCAGGCCCCACAAATCCCGAATTCTCCGCAAATCTCAATTTCTATAACGTTCACTATGCTTCCACACATATTGTCGGAACAAGCGGCGGAAATACAGATGATATGCTTGAATCCTTGAAGCTTATGGAAGAGGGAAAGATCAATCCCGCTGCCATGATAACTCACGTAGGCGGTCTCGACGCTGCGGGAGAAGCTACTCTCAATCTTCCCAATATCAAGGGCGGAAAGAAGCTTATATATACAAATATAAGTATGCCTCTTGTTGCTCTTGACGATATGGAAAAGCTCGGAGAAAGCGATCCCATGTATGCTGAGCTTGCAAAGATAGTAAAGGCTAACAACGGACTTTGGTGCGCAGAGGCTGAAAAGTATCTCCTTGCAAACGCAAAGGCTATATAACAATATAGAATAAAGGTCATATACCGTGTTTTGCCGAACTTTAAGAATCGGAAACGCGGTGATATAAAACAAAGAACAGCTTATCTTGGGTGTTAAGAACGCTCAGGATAAGCTGTTATGGTAAGGAGGATTGTATCTTTGCTTAAAAAGAATTATTTAGAATGTGATCTGTGTGTTGTGGGCGGAGGTATGTCGGGGATTTCCGCCGCTATATCTGCGGCAAGAGAAGGACTGAAAGTAGTTCTTATGCATGAACGCCCCGTTCTCGGCGGTAATGCTTCGTCGGAGATACGAATGTGGATATGCGGTGCTCAAGGCAAAGGTAACAGGGAAACGGGAATAACAGAGGAGATCGCTCTTGAGAATCTGTACCGTAACCCCTCGAAAAGCTATGCCGTATGGGATACGGTGCTTTATGATTTTGTACGGCGTGAAGAAAATATAACATTGCTTCTGAATTGCACCTGCATGGATGCATCCGTTGAAAAAGGCTGTTTTGCATATGGCAGGGATACGAAGATAAATACGGTCACGGGTTATCAGATGACGACGCAAAGCTTTTACGAAGTGAAAGCACTCTTTTTCTGTGATAGCTCAGGTGACAGTATACTTGCACCTCTTACCGGTGCCGAATTCCGTATGGGTCGTGAGGCCGACAGTGAGTTCGGTGAAATGACGGAAACTCATATCGCAGATAATATGACCATGGGAATGTCCTGTCTTATTCAGGGACGTGAAACCACACGGGATATTAAATTTACACCTCCTTCCTGGAGCACCTCTCTTACGGACAAGGATTTTCAAAGCAGAAAGCCCGATATATATAATGATACGGAAAATTTTTGGTATCTTGAATTGGGCGGTGACCGAAATACCATTGACGATACGGAAAAACTGAGAGACGAGCTTGTTGCACTCGGAGTCGGAACGTGGGATTATATAAAAAATTCCGGCAGCTTTGATTCATCAAAATGGGATCTTGATTTTTTGGGATTTTTACCCGGCAAGCGTGAATCCCGCAGAATGTGCGGCGAATACATGATAACACAAAAGGATATCAGCGAAAAGAAAGTGTTCAACGATGAGATAGCTTTCGGAGGCTGGCCTCTTGACGATCACTTTCCCGGTGGATTCTACCATAAGGGGGTTCCGAACACAAATTATTCAACACCTGCTCCTTATTCGATACCTTACCGTGCACTGTATTCGAAAAATGTGGAAAATATGTTTTTTGCAGGCAGAAATATCAGTATGACTCATACGGCAATGAGCAGTATCCGCGTTATGGCAACTTGCACATTGTTGGGAGAAGCTGTTGGAAAAGCAGCGTTCTTAGCTGTGAAAAACAAATTCACACCTCATGACGTTTATTGCACTAAGATAGATGAGCTTCAAACTCTGCTCATGAATGAAGACTGTTTTCTTCCCTCGAAAACAAGAAAGATATCTTCAGTATGCGCAAGTGCAAAGCTTAATATCGGAAATGATGTTATCAGAAACGGTCAGGATAGACCTCACCGCATTTACAATACGGATGAAAGCAACTGTTCATATATTGCGGGTATCGGAGAACAGATCTGTTATAGCTTTGACGAGACCGATATATCATCGGTGCATATCGTGTTTTGCAGTGATCTGAATCGCGATACTCTTCCCGGTTCTCATTGTGAGCGTAATCATTCAACACGCGCAAACCACCGTCTTGATAGTCCTTTGATGCATATGCCAAAGACATTGTGCAGGGAATTCAAGCTTGTAGGCGGATCAAATGGAGAAGAGTTTGAGCTTATCCATGTGACGGATAACAGAAAGCGTTCCTATCATTTGAATATTGATAAAAAGCTTGATAAGCTTATATTGATACCCCTTGACAGTTGGGGAGACAGCGGAAATATTCCCGTTATCTCCTTTGACTTTGATCGGAAATAAATGAAAGGCTGAGATGTTGCGTATTGTAGTATCTCAGCCGAACTGAATCAAGTGTTCCACTCCTTATTTTGTCTCGGTTTTTTCTATTATATAAGAAATGACCTCGCTTTTGTCTATTCCGAGAACAAAAGCGAAATCCTCGGTTATTATCTTTTCGGCAAGGGAAAGGTAGCGGGTGTCGGCAACATGAAATTTCTTTTTTTGCGATTCCGTCTCTCTTTTACGCAGAGCGAGATTTTTTGCCATCCATAATATTTCCGCTCTGTTTCCCGAATGGATTATCTTATCGAACAGGACGGCTTTTTCCTTGATATCGGCAGGGTAAACGTATGATACGGACAGACTGTCTTCGATCATTTTTTCAACCTCTTCCACCGTGGGAACTCGTTTTATGCTTTTGGCGATGTTTTCCGAATCGGTCGGAATATACACTGAGGAAAGTTGATCGTTTATTGGTGTAAGAACATAATATATACGTTCCTCGCCATCCTTGAAGGCTTCCGATCGTATATCCGTTATTTGACATATGCCGGTCGTCTTGTAAAGGATGTATTCGCCCACATGATACTCAAAGCTTTCTTTATCAAACAGCATTTTTTCAGCCTTTCACAGCGATACTTTATTTTGACATTACGATAGGGTATGAAACGACAAGGTAATATCATTGCTGTATAAAAATTATACAATAAATTTTTGAAAATTTCAAATGGACTTTTTGCACAAAAATTAACGGACAGTGCGGTGAGGTAAGGGCTGAGCCTCGTGCATCTGTAATACAGGGGTGAATCCGGCGATAAAACAGGACGGTAAATAAGAATTTGACGAGGTGATATTATTATGAATAAAACGTTGAAATACAACGGCGAGCTTGTAAATGTAGACGGGCATAACATTCATATATATAGGACAGGAAATATAGGCACCCTAAGATTGTGCTTATGTCAGGTTCGGGAACCGTTGCACCTGTATATGATTTCAAAATACTGTATGAAAAGTTATCAAAAAACTTCAGAGTGATTGTAATAGAAAAGTTCGGATATGGATATTCGGACATCTTTGATTCTCCTGCTGATATAGATACGATTGTTTCAACACAAAGGAAAGCTTTGGAAGCTGTCGGTGAAAATGGGTCATACATTTTATTGCCACATTCTATGTCTGGTATAGAAGCATTGAGATGGGCGCAGACGTACCCCGATGATGTAATGGCAATAATCGGAAATGATATGTGTACACCTTTGACTTATAGCGCATGGACTGACGAAAAGGTCGAAAAAAAGATAAGATTGATGAAGTTTGCAACAAAATATAAACTACAGGGATTGCTATGTCCGTTAAGCAATCGTTGTTTGACGAAATCAGAAATCAAGCAGCACAAACTTCTGAGAAAGAGAAATGCATTTA
>SVTV01000038.1 GCA_015063605.1 Oscillospiraceae bacterium | reverse complement strand
GCAGAATATGAAAAGGATTGCATCCATCCTCTGGAAGAGGAGTTTGCTTCTTTTTTCTGCCCTACTTGTTTTTCCTTTTATTTGTTCAAAACCCGCCTTTTTGAGGCGGGTTTGTCAGTAGTCTGAAGGTCGCCGTAAAAGCGACCTTTTTCACGCTCCGAGAGGCTGTTCGTCAAAGGCAAACAGCGCCTCGTTGATCTCAAATATATCGTATTTTTTGTTTTCGATAAAGTACTCAATGATAATGTCGAATTTACTTGCCTCAGAGAAAGCGTATCCCGCTCTGCCCAAAAGATCTCTTGCCTCATCCATATTAAGCTTCAAGCCCACCGCAAGAGCGATCACCGTTATTTTTTTCGGAATATAATCCTTTTTGCGTATCTTCGAAAACAGCTTGCGGTCAATATTCGCTCTCTTATATACCTCCACATCGGTCATTCCCTTCTCGTCGATAAGTCTCAAAAGCATTTCCGAAAAGGTCTCTGTTTTTCTCGAAACAAGATCCGCCAGAGAACGTGGCGGCGGTGAAGCAACGCTTGCGTTAAATGACGGAGCTGCGGCAAAGGCTCTTTTTCCGACGCTTCCGCAAGCTGAACTTTCTTTATCCGATGTATTTCTTTTCGCTTTTGCGCTTTGTATCTTTTTTTCCGCGATCTCAACAGGTTCACCGAAATCAGAATCGGAAAACGAGATGCTTTGCGCCTCATAAGAAATTCCGCAGGAGTCCTCACAGGTATCGTCCGAAAAAAGAAGCTCTTCCTCTCTTTCGCTTCTCGGTCGGATCTTTACCAGATGATCTTCTATATAGCTTTCCACGGATAAAAAAAGCTCTCTGCTTATTTCAAAGGATGACTTATCGTAAACGACAAGGTATACCTGCATTTCATTTTCTTCAAGGAAATCACGGATGGCATCAGTGGCGATTCTCAGAGCCTCATTCCTTGGATAACCGTATATTCCGGAGGATATAAGAGGAAAAGCGATCGATGCGATCTTGTTTTCCTTGGCGAGCATCAATGAATTGCGGTAGCAGGAATAAAGCTGACCTTCTTCATGCTCGGGATTTCTGCCGTAAACGGGTCCCACGGTATGTATTATATACCTTGCCTTCAAGCCAAAGCCTTTGGTGATGACCGCCTTACCCGTATCGCAATGTCCTATCTTACCGCAGGCTTCCGAAAGTCTGTCTCTTCCCGCAGCTTCAAATATTGCTCCGCAGACGCCTCCTCCGCACAAAAGCTCTGAGTTTGCGGCATTGACCACGGCATCGCCCTCGAATCGTGTTATATCATCCCTTATTATCGTAAGCGGCATTTCTCTTTCCTCCTTCTCTCTATTTCTTAGGGTTACACCGTTATTTTACACCGAAAATAAAAAAAGGTCAATACCGCATAAGAAACAGTATTATATTTTTTCAAAAAGCTATTGCATTTTATAAAATATCGGTGTATAATAAACTTGACAATGCGATATGCGGGAGCTTGTATACAGGCTGAGAGGAAGGTGTGACCTTCGACCGAGAACCTGATTTGGATAATGCCAACGTAGGGATGCCTGATACAAGAATATTGGGAAGACTAAAGGAATTTTTGGAGTTACCGAATCGGTAGCTCCTTTTTTTATTGCATTTTTACTGCATTTCGGGAGGAAATGAAAATGGTAAAGGTAAACGGAGAAAATAAGGATATTGCAGGCAAGAGCATTGCCGAATATCTTCTGACGACAAATTACGACATAAAGCGGATCGCAACGGAGCTTAACGGCGATATTGTTCCGAAATCCGCTTATGCCGCCACTGTATTGAAGGACGGTGACAGCATTGAGATCGTCAGCTTTGTGGGAGGAGGCTGATATGATACACACAAAAGAGGAATGGTATAAGGCATTGGAGGAACGCCACGGCAAAGAATTACAAAAGGCGTTTTCATCCGCCGCAGTTGCCGTGTGCGGTCTCGGCGGTCTCGGCTCAAATATTGCCATGGCACTTGCACGTGCCGGTATCGGTAAGCTCATACTGTTCGACTTTGACCGCGTGGATATCACAAATCTCCACCGCCAGGCTTATAAGGTAAGTCAGATCGGTATGTATAAGACAGAGGCTCTCACAGATAATCTTATGGAAATATCGCCGTACATTTCACTTGAAGCACATACGGAGAGGATCACAGAGCAAAACGCAAGATCACTTCTCTCGGGTGCGGATATCATATGCGAAGCGTTTGACGATGCGGAGTGTAAGGCGATGCTTACGGAGGCCGTGCTTACGAAAATGCGGGATAAGTACCTCGTGGCGGCTTCGGGCATGGCGGGACTCGATGATGCCAACCGCATCAGGACACGAAAAATAACAAGTAAATTTTATCTGTGCGGAGACGGGGAAAGCGACGTCTCGGACGGAATAGGCCTTGTATCTTCCCGTGTTATGGTTTGTGCAGCTCATCAGGCACATACGGTGCTTCGTATTTTGGCAAAACAATTTGATGTATAAAGAAAGAGGAAAAAGAAATGAACAACGACAAGCTTATAATAGGCGGACAGGAATTCAATTCCCGTTTCATTCTCGGATCGGGAAAATATTCGATGAAGCTCATCGAAGCGGCAGTAAAGGATGCGGGAGCGGAAATGATAACACTTGCCGTAAGGCGTGCAAACACAAAGGAGCAGGAGAACATCCTTGATTATATTCCCGAAGGAGTGACCTTGCTTCCAAACACATCGGGAGCAAGAAATGCGGAGGAAGCCGTACGTATTGCCCTCCTTGCAAGAGAGCTGGGATGCGGAAATTTTGTAAAGATAGAGATAATGAGGGACTCAAAGTATCTTCTCCCCGATAACGGGGAAACGGTCAAAGCCACCGAAATTCTTGCAAAGGAAGGCTTTATCGTTATGCCTTATATGTATCCCGATCTGAACACTGCAAGAGATCTTGTTAATGCAGGCGCATCAAGCGTGATGCCTCTTGCGTCTCCCATCGGCTCCAACAAGGGACTTGCGACCAAGGAATTTATACAGATACTTATTGACGAGATAGATCTTCCCATCATCGTGGATGCGGGAATCGGAAAGCCTTCTCAGGCATGTGAAGCAATGGAAATGGGTGCGGCGGCAATTATGGCAAACACAGCCCTTGCAACCGCAGGCGATCTTCCGATGATGGCATCGGCATTCAAGCAGGCTATCGAAGCAGGACGTAAGGCATATCTTTCGGGACTTGGCAGAGTTCTGACGAGAGGTGCATCGGCATCCGATCCTTTAACGGGATTTCTGAGAGACTGAGGGGAAAATATGGATAACAGGTTCTTTATTGATTCGGAGCATCTTTCTCCGAAAGCACTTGAAAAGAAGCATCGCTTGGAAAACGATCCCGCAAGCCGAAAGGATCACATGGAATATCTGCCCGGTATGGAGATCATCGAATCGGACGTATGCTCGCAGGTATTGTCGCAGATGAGATCATACGATTATACGAAATATACCGCAAGAGATGTAAGAGCTGCGTTGGAGCATACCACCTGTTCTATTGAGGATCTCAAGGCTCTTCTCTCCCCTGCGGCAGAGCCGTTTATCGAACAAATGGCAGAGAGAGCAAGGCTTGAAACGAGTAAGCATTTCGGCAATACCGTGTATCTTTTTACGCCTCTTTATATTGCCAACTATTGCGAAAATTACTGTGTATACTGCGGATTCAACTGCTACAACCACATCAAGCGTATGAAGCTCAATATGGAGCAGATCGAAAAGGAGATGAGAGTCATTTCCGAAAGCGGCATGGAGGAAATACTTATTCTCACGGGTGAGAGCCGTATCGAAAGCAATATAGAATATATCGGTGAAGCATGCAAGCTTGCAAGAAAGTATTTCCGTATGGTAGGTCTTGAAATATACCCCGTAAATACCGATGAATACAAGTATCTTCACGAATGCGGCGCGGACTATGTGACCGTGTTCCAAGAGACGTACGATACCGACAGATACGAACAGCTTCACCTTCTCGGTCACAAGCGTGTATGGCCATACAGATTCGATGCGCAGGAAAGAGCCTTGCGTGGTGGTATGCGTGGAGTGGCTTTCTCGGCATTGCTCGGACTTTCGGATTTCCGCAAGGATGCGTTGGCAAGTGCATTGCATCTGTATTTTCTGCAAAGAAAATATCCTCACGCAGAAATGTCACTGTCCTGTCCCCGACTTCGTCCAATTATCAATAACGATAAGATCAATCCGCTTGACGTTCACGAGCGTCAGCTTTGCCAGGTTCTCTGTGCTTACCGTATTTTTCTTCCGTTTGTGGGCATCACAGTATCCTCACGTGAGAGTGCGGAATTCAGAAACGGCATCGTAAAGATCGCCGCCACCAAGGTATCCGCAGGTGTTTCCACGGGTATAGGCGACCATGAAAACAAATACAACGGCAAGGAAAACGGCGAAGAAAGAGGCGATGAGCAATTCGAAATTGACGATAACAGAAGCCTTGACAAGATGTATAAGGACATTGAGGGAGAAGGTCTTCAGCCCGTGCTGAACGATTATCTCTACGTATAAGGAGAAAAGAATGAAAAGCTTTGATACCACACTTTATTTTATAACCGATTCCACGGGATTTGAGGAAGCAGAGCTTCTTCGCCGTGTAGAAGAAGCTCTGAAGGGCGGTGCGACGATCTTACAGCTTCGTGAGAAGAACGATTCAACTATAGAGTATATCGAGCTTGCCGAAAAGGTCCATGCTTTGACGAAAAAATACAATGTTCCGCTGATAATCGATGACCGTATCGATGTAGCATTGGCAGTAAGTGCGGAAGGTGTTCACCTCGGAAAAGAGGATATGCCGATAGCAACCGCGCGCAGGATTCTCGGAGATGACTTCATCATCGGAGCAACCGCAAAAACCGTGCCTTGGGCACTTGAAGCATACGAGGGCGGAGCCGATTATCTCGGTGTAGGTGCGATCTATCCCACTACCACAAAGGTAAAGACCGTTCTCACCTCTACGGATACCCTTCGTGATATATGCAATGCCGTACCTATTCCCGTAAACGCCATAGGCGGATTGAACAAGGACAATATCGATATACTCTCAGGGATCCCCATTGCGGGAATATGCGTGGTATCTGCCGTTATGAAGGCAGACGATCCGCAAAAAGCCGTAAGAGAGCTGAAGGAAAGAGCGCATGAGCTTCATCTGATATGAATTAAATACGCGGCAGATCGGGGGCACCACCTTATGCCGCAATATAAAACGATGCTGAAAACGAAAGGAGCAATTACATGAAAATGAAAACAGCATTGACCGTTGCGGGAAGCGACTGCAGCGGAGGCGCCGGTATTCAAGCAGATATCAAGACAATGACAATGAACGGTGTTTATGCCATGAGTGCAATTACGGCACTTACGGCGCAGAACACGACCGGCGTAAGATCAATTATGGAATCCGATCCCGAATTTTTGAAGGATCAGATCGATGCGGTATTCGAGGATATTTTTCCCGATGCCGTAAAAATAGGAATGGTCAGCTCGGCTGAGCTGATAGGGGTGATCTCCGAACGGCTCAGGCTTTATAAAGCTAAAAATATCGTAGTTGATCCCGTGATGGTTGCAACAAGCGGCTCAGAGCTTATGAAGGCAGATGCGGTATCGGTACTGAAAAGAGAACTTCTTCCTCTCGCCGTCCTTGTAACACCCAATATTCCCGAAGCAGAAGTCTTATCGGGAATGAAGATCAACACAAAGGAAGATATGGAGCGTGCATCAAAGCTTATATCCGATACCTGCGGATGTGCCGTTCTTCTCAAGGGCGGTCACAGTATCAATGATGCAAACGACCTTCTCTATTCAAACGGCATCTGTAAATGGTTTTACGGAAAGCGTATCGATAATCCCAACACACACGGAACGGGATGCACACTCTCGTCAGCCATCGCATCCAATCTTGCAAAAGGATATGACCTTGAAGCTTCTGTTCGAAAAGCAAAGGATTATATCTCGGACGCACTTGCCGCAATGCTTGACCTTGGGGAAGGCTCAGGGCCTATGAACCACGCTTTTGATCTGAGCGGAAGATTTGCCGAATAAATGCTTGAAAGGAACCAACAAAAATGAGAAATTATGCAACACAAATGGATGCCGCAAGACGCGGTATCATCACACCCGAAATGAAGGCGGTCGCCGCCAAGGAATACAGGACAGAAGAGGAGATCAAAGAACTTGTCGCTAAAGGTCAGATCACGATATGCGCTAACAAATTACATACCTGTATAGATCCCAACGGCATCGGCTCAATGCTTCGAACCAAGATAAACGTAAATCTCGGTGTCTCCCGTGATTGCAAGGATTACGATATTGAAATGCAGAAGGTCATGACGGCGGTAAATATGGGTGCCGAGGCGATAATGGATCTGTCAAGCCACGGAGATACACAGCCGTTCCGCAGAAGGCTGACGAGCGAATGTCCCGCCATGATCGGTACTGTTCCCGTATATGACAGCGTCATCCACTATCGGCGCGATCTTGCCACTCTCACTGCAAAGGATCTTATAGATGTGGTAAGGCTTCATGCCGAGGACGGCGTGGACTTCGTCACTCTTCATTGCGGTATTACACGGAAGACCATTGAGCAGATCAGAAAGCATAAGAGAAAGATGAATATCGTTTCCCGCGGAGGCTCTCTCGTTTTCGCTTGGATGTGCATGACGGGAGAGGAGAATCCCTTCTATGAATATTTCAATGAGATACTTGAGATCTGTCGTGAATATGATGTTACCATTTCTTTGGGTGACGCCTGCCGTCCCGGCTGTCTTGCGGACGGAAGCGACGTTTGTCAGATCGAGGAGCTTGTACGCTTGGGAGAGCTTACAAAACGCGCTTGGGAAAAGGATGTGCAGGTAATGGTTGAAGGTCCGGGACACATGCCTATGGATCAGATCGAAGCTAATATGAAGCTTCAGCAGACCATATGCATGGGTGCACCCTTCTACGTGCTCGGTCCTATCGTTACCGATATTGCTCCGGGATACGATCATATCACCTCCGCTATCGGCGGTGCGATCGCTGCAGCATCGGGTGCAGCCTTTCTTTGCTACGTGACACCCGCAGAGCATCTTGCACTTCCCAATGTGGAAGATGTAAAGCAAGGCATTATCGCCTCCAAGATAGCTGCCCACGCCGCTGATATAGCAAAGAAGATTCCTTACGCAAGAGATATCGACGACCGAATGGCGGATGCAAGAAGAGATCTTGATTGGGAAAAGCAATGGGAATGCTCCCTCGATCCCGAAACGGCAAAAAGAATCCGTAACGAAAGAAAGCCCGAGCATGAGGATACATGCTCGATGTGCGGAAAATTCTGTGCCGTCAGAAGCATGAACAAAGCTCTGAACGGCGATCATGTAGATATTCTTTAATAAAGACGGGGCTGTCTCACTAACGTGAGCCAAGCCCTGAATAGCGGGTTCCCGTCCCCTATTTTCGTCCGCTGTTTTAGCGGGGGCATCGCTTAATGCGACGCCCCCTTTCATATTGCGTTGCTATTGTTTCTTGTCTTTATTTCTCACAGCTGTCCATTTTCGAAAGATCGATGTGAGCCTCTTCCCAGAAAAGAGTATCTTCTACGGGCTTGTTGTCTATTTCCCAGAAATGGTTCATTACATCCTCGGGACGGAATCCAGCTTTGTTCGTTTCATCAAGCCAGCTTCTGAATTCATTTTCTTCTATGGAAAGATCGGTCGAGAATTCCTTTGCATTGTCTGTCAGATATTCAAGGAAATTAGACACAACGGGATCGGAAAGCTTATCAAGAGCAAAGGTGCAAATGATAAGATCGCCTTTTCCAACCTTGAATGAGAACAAATGAGAGAATCTGCGGAGAGTATCCTCGTCTCGGAATGTCTTGATACCGTGAATGAGACCCTTCATTCTGTCTCTCACGGGCTTATCTATACCAATAATGTGCTCCTTTACCTTGCAGGGGAAGTTATCCAGGTTGACCTTGTATCCGCCTTCAAGGAGAGGCTGCATATTAAGGTCGAAATACTTGTCACTACCCAAGGCATTTCTGAGACCTTCATTGGCTATAACACCGCCGAGGTTGCTTCCTCTGTCCCAGATACAGGGCTTGAAACGTTCAAGGGTGCTCTGCAGCTGCCATTTATTGCGCTCTGCCATGTATTCATAGAAAAGTATGACTGTCTTTCCCTCGGAAAGCTTTTCGAAAACATTTTCACCGAAGGAATCCGTAACGTATACGTCGTCCTTCTTTTCTCCCGATGAAAGATACGCTTTCAGGCATCCGTCCGAAACATCGGCTTCAAAAGATGTCTTTTTCTCGGTTCTCGGATAAAGCCATACCTGCCATTCGTTTTCAACGGTTATATCGTCGGAATCAAATACCGCTCTCAGAACCGAGCTTCGAGCTTTTCCTTCCGTTTTTGGAGTGATCGTAAGCTGTGCCAGAGTCTGAAGACCGCCCGCAAGCATGTACTTCTTCCCGCAGAACAGCTCCGCACCGTCAAAGTATACGGTAAGAGTGCCCGATATTTCGGGAGAAGGCAGAAAGTCCGAGATACAGATATCCACATCAAAGCTTTCGTCTTCAAAGTACCATTCGTTTTCTCTGTCCGCAAGAAGCACCAGATCGTCATTCATACGGCGCATCCATACGGGATCTATTCCCTTATCATCGTCGAAAAAGTCAACTATACCGTTTTTGTTTTCATATTTCAGACAATCGGAGAATTGAAGCATTTCATATCCTGCATACTTTGAAAGGCGGAGCTTTTCAAGAAACATCTTCGTTGCGGTAAGCTTCCATTTGCGTGATGCTTTGATATAGTCGGGCATATAGTCTTCAAGTCCCTTTCTCTTTATAAGCTCGGGCAACGTGGTAAGATAAGCGGGCTTTTTTATTCCGTTATCTGCAAGATATTTTTCTCCCACTCTTGCGGCAAAATCGTCGAATTTCTTATTCATCGCCCCATAATCGGGAATATCTATATAATGCATAGCCTCATGGGAAAGTGTGGGACGCAAAGGCTCGGCATAACGGTGTATCATCGCCGAGGCTTTTTCCGTTTCTCCGACAGCTTCCATGGGCTCGTCATATGATGAACCGTTTATGTGCCAGGGCGCATCTATCCTGAACATATCGCCGTGGTGCTTATATGGGAAGAAATACGCTACATGCTGACAGAAAATATCGGCGCTCGTTCTGTCATATTCACCCCAGCCCGAATTATCCATGATAAGCTTATTGGGTGCGAGAGCCTTACCCTGCTCATACAGTCTGTGCACCTCGGGATAATGACCCGAATTATGCATTTCGTTTCCGATACAGAAGATGGCAAGGGAGGGAGAATTTCTGAATTTCAATATAGTCTGTTCCCATTTATCATTGTTCATGGAAAGATTTTTCTTATTTCCCTGCTCATCGTAATCGTAGGCGAAGCCTATTTCTATGTGAACGAGCATTCCCAACTCATCGGCGGCACGCACAAAGTCCTCCGATGGAATTGTGGAATGGAATCTTACAAGGTTAAAGCCGTATTTCTTCGCCTGGCTGATATTCTTTACTGCAGCATCGTAACCGCTTCCGCCCGTCATATTAGGGTGGTCATGGGCAATAATACCTCTTATATATCCTCTGAGATAAACGGGAGAGCCGTTGAGAAGAACAGTCTTATTCTGCACTGCGGAAAGAGTCATGTGACCAAATCTTACCGTTTCTTCACCGTCGGTAACGGTGTAAAGCACGGGATCGTTTATTGACCACGGTGTAAGAGATGAGGCGTCAAGCATCGTTGCAAAACCGTTCTTTTCTTCCGTTATCTTCAAAACGGGACATATTACTTCATTACCTTCTCTATCTTTAAAGCAGAGTTTTCCCGGTCTTTTATCGGTGCTGATAAAGAGAAGATCTGCGGACACATTGCTGTAAATGTACATACTGTATTTCCTTTCGGCATTTTATATTGCTGTAAATAACACCTTCATTATAGCATACGGAAGCATTTATTGTCAATAAAAACATCGTTGAAGACGTGATAGTTTCATATTAAGTAAAATTTTCAATAATCTCAAAAAACCTATTGACAAACAAGGTCTAACGTGTTAGAATATAACTGTACTAACGGATTAGACCTAATTTTCAGCTTGTGTATATTTCACCTTATGCAACAATTTGATAAGAATTACGGGAGGAAAATAAAATGGATACACCGAAAATATTTGAAAGCGAATACAGATTTTGTCTTATACTGTGGGAAAACGAGCCTATAAAAAGCACGGAGCTTGCATCATTATGCAAGGAAAGGCTCGATTGGTCGAAAACGACTACATATACGGTCATAAAACGTTTATCGGAGCGCGGTGTCGTCAAAAACGAAAATACTATAGTAACTTCGCTTATTTCAAAGGAACAGGCTCAGACAGCAGAGCTTGATGAGCTTATGGAAAAGAAATTCGAGGATTCTCTGCCCGCCTTCATTGCGGCTTTTGCGAAAAGGCAAAAGCTTTCCGATGAAGACATCGCCGAGATACGGCGCATAATAGAAAAGCGCTGATAGCGTCGTTACAATTAAAAACACTGAAATATCAACCGAGAAAGGAATGAAAATATGAAGGATCTGTTTTTTAATGCGGTAAGTCTGAGTATACAGGCAAGCTGCTTTTTGGCTGTTGTTATGATATTGCGTGTCTTTCTGAAAAAAGCACCGAAATATCTTATATGCATCCTTTGGGCTCTGGCATCATTAAGGCTAATTATACCCTTTTCCGTTGAAAGCTCCTTGAGTCTCATCCCAATGGAGTTGTCTAAGGAATATATTTACTCCGAGTATTTTGAAAACGAAACCAACTTCCCGAAAGACATAGACGGTGAGTTTCCGGACGAAGTCATATCTCCTCCCGCCTCGGGTGTCATTGTCGGAGATACGGAGCAGATTGAAAGCAAAATGATCGATCCCGGCTTTATATTATCCGCAGTATGGATATGCGGGATCGCAATTATGCTCGTATACGGTCTGGCAAGCACTCTTTCGGTAAAACGCAGGGTAAGATTTTCCGTAAAGCTTAAAAAGGGCATAAAGCAAGGCGAGGACATCGCCTCTCCCTTTGTGTTCGGAATAATAAGGCCTGTTATCTACCTTCCTTACGGTTTATCGGAAAATGATATGAAGCATGTCATTGCGCATGAAAAGGCACATATAAAACGAGGCGACCACCTGTGGAAGCCCTTCGGTTTCTTACTTCTTTCAATATATTGGTTCAATCCTCTTATGTGGATATCATACATTCTGCTTTGCAGAGATATCGAAGCGGCTTGTGATGAAAAGGTCATCAAGGAAATGGAGGAAGAAGAGCGCAAAGCATATTCCTTCGCTTTACTTAATTGCAGTACACACCGCCGCAGCATCGCCGCCTGCCCTCTCGCTTTCGGAGAAACCAACGTTAAAACGAGAATAAAGGATGTTATGAACTATAAAAAGCCCGCATTTTGGATAATAATACTTGCAGTATTGATCTGCGTTACAGTATCGATATGCTTTTTGACCGATCCCGAAAGAACGGATCATATTGAAAACAACGGTACCGTGATCTCATCGGGAAGCAAAAATACCATAAAATGGTTTGACAGATTTATAGACGGCGACAATGCCATAGGCGAAAAAGGATACGAAACAACTCTTTCCGAATTCCCCGATAAAAAGATCTTTTGTACCTTTGATAAAATATGGTACGAAGATGCCCGCAACGGTCATGTGTTTGATACGGGCTCAGCTATAATGAACGTATATTTTTCCGACCTTAATGATGACGGCTTCAATGAAATATGCGTAACTTCAATGTACGGCTCGGGAATAGTGGATTGCCGTGTTTCCGTATTCGATCTGAAAAATGAAAACAGCTATACTCTGGTGGAAAGAGGAATCTATGATTATATTCTCACTGTAAAGGACAACGTATTGTGCGTATCAAAATCAAAATATCCCTTCGGAATAGCAAAGGAGCATGAAATAAAGCCCCTTGAGCTTATTGCCGACGGCAACGGATATAAACTTAATATTGATACGTTTATCCCCGGAACAATTCCCTTTTATTATAAAAACGATTTAAATATTAATGATAATGTAAAAGCTTACGCCGAAAATATCATTATGCACCACGTGGAACAGGGCGCAGGTATTATCGACGGTGCAAGGATCTGCAATATCGAGCGGATAAATACGGGCACTTCGGGACTTACGGACAGCGTATTTCTTTTCAAGCTGACTTACGAGCTTTCGGCAAAGGAAAATGACGGTGATTCTCTCAAAGGTGCTAAGGTGACAGCGGACGGCTGGTATTCTTTCGATGACAGATACTTTGTAATGGTCTACACCTCAAAAAATTCTCTTCAAAGCTGGTTCCGTGCAGGTACATTGACAGAGGATATTATCGAAACGCAATACGATACTCAAGCCATGAGAAGAAAATATGGCAGTAAATATACCGCCGCCGCAATGGAGACGGCGGATGATCTTTTGGAAAGCATAGACAGCGTATCATTCGACAAATACAATGATAATATGATGTATGACGGGCTCATTTTCAGCGCATGGCAGTTTGCCGAGGAAAAAGCGGATAAGGCGGGAATAGTCCTTGACAAAGAAAGCGCCTCGGTAGAAGAAGACGAAGAGAATAAAACGGTATCTGTATATTTTTACGAAAAAGACGGAGGTAACGGTGTAATAAGAGTAAAATACAAAAGAAACTCCGATAAGTCGTATTCTTCAACGGACGGCTTTGTAATGCTCCTTGACGACCGTGATCTCAAAGATGAATCAGCGGAAAAAGCGATAGCGTTTCTGCTTGATAAAATGGTAAAGTCAGCCGGAAACAAAAATGCAGATGAAGTAATAGCCGAATACAAAAGCGAATACAATGCCATAACGAGCTTTTGGGACGGAAGATCACTTCGTTATATCTTTTCGGAATTTCTGAAAGGCGGTCAGACGGGACTTCGGGGAGAAATAATGAAAAGAGCCATGCTCGATATTTTAAAAGAAGATGAGATAATAAAATACGCTTCAAAAAACGGACAGGATTATTTCGATGTATGGCTGAAGCAAGCCAAAAGCGTTGCATCACAGCACAATAAAAAATGGCTTGAAGAAAACACTCCGAATATAGCGCTTGCTCTTGCAATGGCAGAAAACAATGTATGATCAAATGCTCCCCGGCTTGTAAATAATACAGGTCGGGGAGCGATTTTTTTACTTTAAGGAAGAATTATTTCACATTTTTACTTGGAGTACTCACTTAATTTTTCGATAACCGTAATAAATCTCGGTTCTTCACGCATGCTGTAACGCTTGGATGCAAGTCTGTCAAGCATATAATAACAATCGGAATGATATGTGAGCTCGTGAAAATCCTTACCCGGTTCGGGATAAACCAGTTTATCGGTAAGAATTGATGTGTAAAATTTACCGTGATCGTTTATATAAGATCTATCATATTCAACCGCATGATAACACATATTTTCAAGCGATTCAAGTGCGTCATCCTTTTTGCCTTGTGATATCTGATACGTGGAAATTAACCAATAATTTCGGGAGAGTCTAACGTGATAAAACATAAGGTTATCTCCGTATATCAACTTATAGATTTGATTGGATATATCAAGCATTTCGATCTTTTTATCCCACGTAGACGGATCATTGGGCAGCTCTTCGTTCAATGCAAGATTCTCAATAGCCCCTCCCAAAGCGTCGGTCAATTTGTCGATCTCGTCTTGAATGTACAGTTCGGTATTTCCGTCTCCGATTCCCTGTGACATTACAGTTTCACGGCAGTACTTCATAGGCGTAAGCATATTCACCGCATGCATCACCTTTTCGTTCTGCTTGGTCTTTCCGTAAATACCAATTAAAATGATGAGCGCAACATATCGGATATCTTCGTCTTTGCAATCGTCCAACAACGACGAACAAAGATTCTCGATTTCTTTTACGAGATCGATATTCTGCGCATCTTGCCACAAATGATACAAACAAACAGCGAGATTTTCCTTGATTTCAAAATCTGCAGGGTAGCGGGAAATCGCATTCCTTGCGAAAGCTATTCGCTCATCGATCGTGCCCTCTTCCGCAAGACGTGATATTTCCTTTTTTATGTTTGCAATTTCTTCTTCCCTCTGTGAGAGCTTATATCCCAAAAGTTCATCTGTACTGACGGAAAAGAAATCGGCAAGTGCGGGAAGAAGTTCAATATCTGGATAGCAGCCCTCCGATTCCCAACGTGATATTGCCTGAGGCGTCACACCGATTGCCGTTGCAAGAGCGTCTTGTGTGATGTTATTTTCTGTACGCAGTTTTTTAATGATCGTACCTATTTTTATGTTCATAATTATAACCATACCTTTCTATCAAAATGGAAGTTCGTGTCTGAAAATTTAATTTCGGACTTTAAATATATTTCGTAAGCTTACGGTCATATTGTAGCATACCTCTTAAACACAGTCAATTATCAATCAGTTGTTGTCAGAGTAAATCATTTGTTTAGTTGGTTTCAAAAAAAGACTTGCCGCAAATGCAAATACAAAAGGGGCAAGTCGATTTTATCCGTTATTTATTATTTGGAACAATTCGAAAACATATACTTATTTTCTTTCGAAGACCACGGCGCTCCAGCCGTCTTCATCACAGCTTTCAACTTCAGCAAAGCCAACGGAGGAAAGTGCATCAATAACTTCGTTCTTTCTTTCCGTCAATATACCTGAGGTTATTATATATCCGCCTTTTTTCGTTTTATCAGAGAAAAACTCCTTCAAAGCGATAATGACACCCGCAACTATATTGGCACATACAGTATCGTAGGAAGCAAGAAGCTTATTTGCCAAAGCTTCATCGGATGTAACGTCTCCGTGAGCGGTCATATATATATCAGAAGGTATACCGTTGAATGCAAAATTCTCATCTGCGATCTTTGCGGCAGTCATATCTATATCCACTGCATCAACCTTTTTTGAACCGAGCTTTGCCGCGGCTATACCCAATATACCGCTTCCGCATCCCATATCGAGAACTTCATTTCCGTTATATTTTTCGAGAAGCTTCAGACAGAGACGTGTAGTGGTATGAGTTCCGCTTCCGAAAGCTCCTCCCGGATCGATATTTATAAGAAAACGTCCCTCAAGTGCTTCTCTCGGAGGATTTTCCCAGGAAGGAGAAACAAGAGTCTTTTCACCCACGGTGAACCAATGGAAAAAATCCTTCCAATTGTTTTCCCATGTACCCGAATCGACGGTTTCAGTCTTCATGGCAACGGTATCGGCAGAGCCTATACCCTTTACTATATCGCCGAGAAGCTTTACCTTTTCATCGCTGTCAGCCTTTTCCTCATCCGTATCATCGGAAAAATAGAGTCTTACGATAACGGGGGCATTTTTCATTTCCACAAGCTTATCGTCTATGTAGTCATAAAACAGCTCTCCCGCCGAATCCTCCAGATCCTCATAATCATAAGTTTCGAAAAAAACAAAGCCGTTGATTATGAGAGCATTCGATAATTCCTCGGTAAGCTCATGAGGTATGGAAATATCTATCTTTCTGTATAACATTTGTTCCTTTTTCCGCCTCAGATAAGATATTTTTTAAGATCCTCGGGAAGCTCTTCGACTGTAATTGAAGAAGTAATAACTATATTGACTTCAAGCTTTGATGCAAGCTTTTCGGCTCTTCTTACAAACGAAGCAAGCTCTTCCTTGTTTTCACAGCAGATCTTAAGTGCAGAGTCTATATACATATCCTTGATATCGAAATTAGCCGCAAGAATTCCGCACACAAGACCGTACAACTCGTCGGCGTTGGTTATTTCGTATTCATCCGTATCAACAAGTCTTACCTGATGCTTGATATCAAATATGAGCTTGTTGCCTTTTTCCACGCAAACGACATTTCCGGGAGAGGTTTCTACCGACTTATTAGCCATTTCTATAAGAGTCTTTGTTTTGCCTGTTCCCTTTAATCCTACTATCAATTTGATCATGTATGTTACTTTCCTTTCTCGGAGAACTTTTTATTCTCCACAGTTTTATTTTACTATAATCTGAAGTTTTTTTCAATAGCTAATATGAATTTTTGTAAAAAATCGTAAAAAAATTTCAAAAAAGTTACTCATTTTTTATATTTGAGAGCTCATATACCATAAAAAACTTATTTTTTTATTGACTGTACTCGTTAAAAATGTTATAATAAACCAAATGAAGTATATTTCTCCGCAAATGACACGGAGAATACGTATCACATTTATTTTTATTATCTGCTTGCCGAAGCTATGCCGTTAAAACGGTTCTTCGGTAAAAAAGGAAATTTTTAATTTATGAAAAAAGCTTTTCTTGAAGCCGGCAGGATAATCAATACTCACGGTATCCGCGGCGAAATAAAATTCGAGCATTGGTGCGATTCACCCGATGTTCTGAAAAAGGTCAAGGTCCTTTACCTTGACGCCGAGGGTACGAAGCCCTTGCATATTTCTGCCTCCAGAGAGCACAACCGCTTTCTTCTCATACAATTTGAGGAGATAGACGATCTCGACAAGGCATCCGCATACAAGCAGCGTATACTGTATGTATCACGTGACGATATTCCTCTTCCCGAGGATTCGGTATTTATCGACGATCTTTTCGGACTTCCCGTTTACGATGCAAATACGGGAGCATGCTACGGAAAGGTGACCGATGTTTTCAACAGAGGCGCAGGAGATATTTACGAGATTAAAAACGGTGAAAAGACATATCTCTTCCCCGCCGTGCCTGAATTTCTCGTAAGCGTCGATACAGACGATAAGATAGTTATAAACCCTCCGAAAGGAATATTCGACAGCGACGAGATAAAGATCGAAGAAACCAATGAATAAATATGCTTTTCGAGCACTCGTCCTTTTGATATATTGACTGAACAAAAAACAAAAATTAAAAAGGAGTAACAAAAAATGAAAAAAACAAGTAGCAGATCACGCAAATTCACACTTTTACTTATAGTATTATGTCTCTCCATGCTGTTCACAGCTTGCACAGAGGCTCCCGTCGGAACCACCGGAACACAGCCTCTTTCCTCTACGGAAGAGAAGCGCCCTGCCACAATGGCAGGTACAGCCACAAGATCGATACTTCCCCCCGATGACATAGATATGTCCGGCTTTACTCTTTGCGGCTTCGGCAACATCAACAGAAGATTCGAATCCGTTCTCGATGAGCTTGAAATGGGATGCACCGTGTTCGAAATAAACGGTGCAAAGAGTGCCATTGTCGTGGCTGACGTACTCGGCTGGGACAAGGATATAACGGAAGAGCTTCGCAAAAAGGTCGAGAATGAATTGGGTATTCCCGCAGATTCCATTCTTTTCAACGCAAGCCATACACACTCATCGTTCAACACATTGACAAACACATCCGGTCTCGGATACCCCGTTCAGGAATATCAGGACTTTTTCTACGAAACAGCCTTCGAATGCATAAAGGCGGCTCTCGAAGATCTTGAAGAAGTCGAAATATACACGGGTGCAACGGATGCTAAAAACGTAGGCATCAGCCGCCGCCTTATCAATAACGGCGTATGCTATTGGCAGCCCTCCGAAAAGGACCCCAGAGACGACTCCACAACCGTTATAAAGATCATGACGGGCGACAAAGTAAAGACGGTTCTTTTCAGCTTTGCATGCCATCCCAGCACACTTAACGGAAATCAGGCTTCCGCTGACTTTGTAGGCCACGCAAGAAACATTATCGAAACAAAGCTCCCCGGTGCTACCGCTATGTTCATTCAGGGATGCGGCGGCGACGTTAAAACAAGAGTAGTAAACAGCAACATGTCCGGCTTCAGAGCAGGCAATCAAGAAGATATCACCACTATCGGCAACCGTCTCGGTACCTCAGTGCTTCTCCTTTGCAACGGAAAGCGTTCCGAGATGACAAAGGTAGAAGGAACATCCGATCATGAAATAGTACGCTTCAGCCTCCCTCTCCAGGAAAACAATCTCACAAAGGCAGATTACAAAAGACTCAGAGACACCAATACGGGCGTTCTGATAGAAGTATACAACTGGTTCTATGAAAATTATGAAAATCTTCCCACAGAGATCCCCTATTCCGTTCAGAGAATAGACCTCGGAGATAAATTCACGATTTTTGCTCTTGAAGGCGAAGTTGTTTCCGAATACGGCGGACTTTTCCGTGCACTTCTTCCCGACAGAACCGTTATGGTTGCAGGATACTCCAACGGAGAGATAGGATATATCCCTATGGAGCATATGTACGAAGAAGGCGGATACGAGACCGACAGAAGCTGTGACTACTACAGAATTCCCAAGGGCTTCAAGCCTGAGATCGAATCGATCATCATGACGAACGCAAAGGAGCTTCTCGATTAAGTGGAATTTGACATAATGACGCTTTTCCCAGATATGCTTGACAACATCTTAAACGAGAGCATAATAGGAAGAGCGAGGAAAAACGGGCTCATAACCATACGATGCCACAACATAAGGGACTACTCGGAGGACAAGCACCGCCGGGTAGATGATACCCCTTACGGAGGAGGCTTCGGGATGCTTATGCGCCCCGAACCCATTTATAACTGTTTCGAAGCAATAACAAGGGGGCTTGAAAAAAAGCCCCACACAATATTTATGTCACCCTGCGGAAGTGTGTTCACTCAGGAAAAAGCCGTTGAATACAAGGAGCGCGGGCATATTGTAATCCTTTGCGGTCACTATGAGGGGGTTGACAAAAGAATAATAGATGAGATAGTGGATGAAGAGATCTCCATAGGAGATTACGTTCTCACGGGCGGAGAGCTTCCCGCCGCCATTATTACCGACTGTGTATCAAGATTGTGTGACGGAGTCCTTGCGGACAGTGCCTGTTACACCGATGAAAGCTTCGGGGACGGACTTCTTGAGTATCCGCAGTATACACGTCCCGCCGTTTTTCACGGCAGAGCCGTTCCGGAGGTGCTTCTTTCGGGCAATCATAAGAATATTGATGAATGGCGCAGACGTGAATCATTGAAATTGACTTTGGAAAGACGCCCCGATCTCATTGATAAAAAGAAAGTCTGAAAAAGCTTTCGGACGGTCATTGCAAAAGGCATGGTCAAAATATGAAAAACAAAAAAAGCTCGGCTGTAAAGACCGTCATTTTTATGATGGCGGTCACAGTCTTTTCAAAGGTGTTGGGGATGCTTCGCGGAATATTGCTTGCATCTGCATACGGAACGGGTATGGAAGCCACAGCCTTTTCGACCGCTTCCCGTATTCCCCTCTCCTTTTTTGATATTTTATTCGGTTCAGCCATCTTAGGCTGCTTTATTCCTGTTTACAACTCACTGATAGTGTATAAAAAAGCGGAAAACGGAGAAGGATCAACTGCAGATCATGAAAATGCCGACAGATTCGCATGCGTTTTCTTCAATTTTGTATTACTTGCAACGGGAATATTATGTATTCTCGGAATTATCTTCTCTGATACACTCATATTTCTTATCGCATCTGAACTTGACGGCAGCTCGTTTGCTCTTGCCTCAAGGCTTCTGAAGATAATGCTTCCCATGATAGCTCTTGCAGGCTCATCCTATACACTGGTGGGAATATTACAATCAAAGGGGAATTTCATCGTTCCCGCAATTATTTCCGCAGTATCCAACTTATGCGTTATTCTCTATTTTCTTTTGTTTGACGGTTTTTTCGGGATAACGGGGCTTGCTGTCGCTTACCTTTTATCATGGTTTGTTCAATTCCTTACTCTTGCCGTTCCCCTATTTAAAATGGGATTCAAGTTCAGGGCTGTGTTCGACCCGCGAACCCCGGGTTTTTTCAGATCGTTGAAAATGGCTCCCAAGGTAATGGCGGGATCATGGCTCATTCCGTTTTCCGTTCTTATAGGTCTTGACTTTGCTCTTAAAACGGGAGTTGAAGGAGCAGTTCCCGCATTTGAATACGCAAATACGCTCTTCACCATGGCGGCGGGAATACTGACCCACAGTATATGCAATTACGTCTTTCCCTCTCTTTCGGATAAAGCTTCTCACAACGAAGTAACATCTTTCGCAAAGGATGCATCAAAAGCGCTTTTCACCGTTGTTGCTCTCGTTATACCTGCGGCATGTGCGCTCTTTATCCTTTCGCCAAACGTTATATCGGTAATGTACATGAGAGGCGAATTCGATGTTTATTCCTGCGATACGGTATCCTCCGTATTCACAGCCCTTATACCGGGAATGATCTCATTCTCCGTTATAGAAGTAATGTCGCGTTGCTTTTACGCTTTGGGGAACGGTACACTCCCTGCAATCGCCTCCCTTATAGGCATCGGAGTAAACTATATTTCGGCGTATCTCTTTGTTGAAGCGGGCAACCTTCCCGTGTTCTCTGTAGGGCTGTCTGTAGCTTTGGCATTTACATTTTCCGCCGTATTTCTTATAATATCGGGCGCGGTAAGGATCAAGGGACTCTTTTCTTTAAATCAGATACCGGATCTGATTAAGCTTATCGTTTCTGCATTACTTTCCTCTGTTATCATGACAGTTGTATTAAAGCTTCTGAACATATCCTATTCAAGCGACGGATTTGTTCTCAACTTTATTTGCTGTGCCGTTACTTTTATTTCCGGCATGGTATCATATATCGTTTTTTCTCTTATTTTACATGAAAAGCTTATTTCGGAATTGTTTTCCGGAGTATTCCACAAGCTTAAAAGCTGATGCGTAAAAATACCATGCAGATCAAATTTCAAGGAGGTCAATGTATTTGAAATCAAAAACAAATAAATCTTTCTCTTCAAAATGCCGTGAAAGCTTCTTATTGGGAAATCTTATAACCTTTTCCGAATACCTGTATTCGAAAGCCGCTGATTCTCTCTTTGTAAAGCTTCTTACGGACCATGATACATCCTCGGAGCGTTTCGGATCAGGCATGTTCGGCAAGCTCATCGAAACGTTTCACAAGACGGATGCTTCAAGGATAAAAATGAAAATGGCATTTGCCTCCTATGTTGAAAACAGCTTTCTGATAAATCTTTACAGGAGACTGATAACATTTATTCTTGATGCCGGTATATCGCTTTACGGTAACACGGTCTTTGCATTCGGTTTTCTTTCTTCGGTTGTTTATATCGTAAAAAGATATCTGTTGCTGGATCAAGATGTAAAGCTTTCGGGACTTGCCGCAGGCATTGCCCTAATGTTATTCTCCATTCCTCTCCTGCTTTCGAAAAGTCATTTCAGAGTAGCGTTGGGAGAAAGCTTCTTCGGAGCTTATGTCCTGCAGGGAATGTTCGGATTTTTACCAACGGATTTCAAGCCCATGGCAGAGCATAATAAATGCGGTGCACTTTTCATGCTTTTCGGTGCTTCGTTGGGACTTCTCACATTTTATATTCCTTGCGAATATATTGTAATAGCCGTTATTGCTCTCTCGCTCCTGCCGTGCATCATGCATAAGCCTGAATTCGGTTTCATGCTTCTCGCATTTGCGTTACCGTTTCTTCCCACCATGGTGCTTGCCGGACTTTTGATACTTGTTATCGCATCATTCTTCTTCAAGGTGTTACGCGGGAAAAGAACATTTAAGTTCGATATTTGCGATACATTCGTTCTTTTCTTTATCACTTTGATGATGCTCGGTGGTATAGTATCATCAAACGCCTCAAAAAGCATTGAGCCCGCCCTTTTGTACGTATGCTTTATGCTTTCGTATTTTTTGGCGGCAAACCTTATACGTTCAACAAAGCAGCTTCGTCATACTGTAAAGCTGTTGGTACTTTCCCTGCTTATCACCTCCGTTTACGGTCTGTATCAGAATTTCTTCGGTACAGCCTTTGCCGGATGGCATGACGAAGAAATGTTTTCCGATATAGCCACACGTGTTATCTCTACCTTTGAAAACCCGAATGTTTTCGGAGAGTATCTTATTCTGCTTATTCCGGTTGTTATTTCTCTTATGTTCATTAAAAATGATCCGAAAAGCAAGGTGGCTTGGCTTGCAGTTCTGATCTGTTCATGCGGAAGCCTGATTTATACATGGTCAAGAGGAGCATGGCTCGGCTTTATCATAGCTATGTTTATATATCTTTTGGTAATGTATAAGCACACCATTGCACTGTGTATTCTCGGATTATTCTCATTCCCGTTTATGATCCCGTTTTTACCGGAATCCATCGTAAACAGATTTACAAGCATCGGTAACTTAAATGACACTTCTACCAATTACAGAGTAAACATATGGAAGGCAGTCGTAAAGATGATAGAGGATACATTCATCACAGGCATCGGAGTCGGCGAAGGAGCTTTCGACGAAATATATCCCTATTACTCTCTTTCGGGTATAGAAAGTGCGCCTCACAGCCACAATCTTTACCTGCAGATCACTCTTGAGACAGGACTTATAGGTCTGATAGTATTTATTATCGCCATCTTCTTTATAATACGCCAATGCTTTACGGCGGTGAAAAAGGTAGCGGATATTCATAATGAAGGCGCCATGCTTTCGGATGATTATAAAAGATTGACCTACCTTACCGTAGGTATGATTTGCGGTATCATCGCATTTCTCGTAATGGGATTTACCGATTACGTCTGGTACAATTACAGAGTATTCCTCATGTTCTGGATAATGTGCGGCGTAGCGGTAGCATCTGCCCGCTCCGTAAGAGCGGAATTGTGTCCCGTAAAATATTGATATCAGCTCAACCGTTAAAAAATAATGAAGAAAGGAAGCTTTTGATAAAAGTATAAAAAGGCTTTATAATAGAAATGAAACAGAAAACAAATTCCTTCAACATCATTGACTTTTTGATAATATTACTTGCTTTGGCAATAATAGGTGTCGGAGTATACCTTCTCTTCTTCCGTCAAAGCACACAAGAGAAAGTAAAAATAGATTATACTATTGAAATGGAATTCGTCCGTTCGGAATTTAACGACCTGATAAAGGTCGGTGACACAGTCATAAGTACGGTAGCACACGATGTCATGGGCACAGTTGTAAATGTAGAGTATTCCAATGCGGAATCCACAACTACAAATATTGAAAACGGCGAAAAAAAACTTACCACATATCCTGACAATGCGTTCAGCAAAGTAATAATAACCGTACGTACCGATGCAGTATATGAAAAGAATGCATACTATGTAGGTGCAATAGGTCTTTATGTCGGCTCTACAGTTTACTTCAGAGTACCCTCATATATCGGAGGGGCTACTTGTATTGATGTAAAACCTGTAGAATCACCCAAAGCTTGACACAAGACAAACAGAAAGGAAGATCAAACAATGAACGAAAGCTCAAAGACGTTAAAGAAAAGATTCAACATAATAGATTTTCTGCTGATAGTTCTAATAATTGCCGCTCTTATTTCTGTACTTCTCAGAAACGATGTGACGAGCGCTCTTAATGTGGGGCAGAAAAAAACAAACATCGAATATACATTCATAGTAGAAAACATAAGGGATATATCTTGTGATAAATTTGCTGAGGGAAAGGAATTTTTGCTCCAATCAAACGAAAAATCTATCGGAACACTAACTTCCTATGAAGTACTTCCATATGAGCAGTTTATGGAACTTTCAAACGGAGAGATCGTTAAATCACAAGTACCCAACAGATACAACCTTAAGGGAACCGTAAAAACTCAGGTACAAAAAGGCAACGATGGTTACTACCTCGATGACAATGTATTCTTAAGTGCCGGAAGTACATTTTACGTAAAATTCGATATTCTCTACTTTATGATAACGGTAATTTCCGTAAACGAAGTGCCGGCTTCATAAAAGTGCACTAATTTTCCGACAAAATCCCATCACACTTTTTATATATTTTTTTTAAGAGGCTATTGCAATTTATCGAAATCTTTGATATAATTGTAACGAGCAGAACATTTATTCCGTTGCTGAGAAGTATATTATGTTCGGCTCATTATTAAATCATACAACCCGGAAAGGAGAGGCGTGCGTCGATGCCGTTGTACAGAAGATCGGCTTGTGCGTATGCAGCTTGAAATGATTTCAAAAGAAGTAATTGTAAGCAACACGGTGGGGCTGCATGCCCGTCCCGCTACATATTTTATTCAGAAAGCCAATACCTTCAGATGCTCTATATGGATAGAGTGCGGTGACCGCCGTGCCAACGCCAAGAGCCTTTTGGGTGTGCTTTCATTGGGTATATCCAAGGGTGCACACATCCTCCTTATTGCTGATGGAATAGATGAGGCTGACGCTCTTGATGCTCTTGCAAATTTGATCCTCACGGGATTCAATGACTGACTATGAATTTTATAAACGATCATATCGAGGAGCTTTGCGAAAATGCAAAGCTCCTTCCTTTAAAACCGGGAGTATATCTCCACAAGGATAAAAACGGAAAGATAATATACGTGGGAAAATCCCGTGCATTGAGAAACCGGGTATTATCCTATTTTCAATCCACCGAAAAGCACACGCCGAAGACAGCGCGGCTCGTCAGCGATATCAGAAGCTTTGACTATATCGTCACCAATACGGAGCAAGAGGCTCTTATATTGGAAAACGAGCTTATAAAGCTTCACAACCCTAAGTATAATATCAAATTAAAGGACAGCAAGGCATATCCTTACCTTAAATTATCCACAGGTGAAGAATACCCTTCCCTTTCCATGGTGCGCCGCCGTGAATCCGGAAGTAAAAATGTTGCCATGTATTTCGGTCCTTACAGCAGTACGAAGACGGTTTATTCCATAATCGACACAGCCAACAAGCTTTTTTCTCTTCCCACCTGTAAAAAGCAATTTCCCAAGGATATCGGAAAGACACGTCCCTGCATATATAAGCAGATGGGCACATGTATGGGTGTCTGCACGGGAGAAGTATCCTCAGAGGAATACAACGAAGTTATAGAAAAGCTTATCCTTTTCCTAAAAAATGATTTTACGTCCGTCGTAAAGGAAATGAGAAAGGAAATGGAGAAATGTGCCGAGGAGCTTGATTTTGAGAGAGCGGCTTCTCTCAGAGACTCCATATCGTCCTTGGAAAAGCTGAAAACAAAGCAAAAGATAGTAGGTTCTCCCGAGCTTGAAGCAGATGTATTCGGGCTTTACGCCGATGACATCATAACCTGTGTTGCGATGCTGGTCATAAGAGCGGGAAGAATATGCGATGTGTGTGAATTCACATTCTCTCAAAATGAGATAATGGACGGAGAAGCTTTTTATTCTTTTCTTGCCGATCTTTACAAGGGCCGTGACATGATCCCCAAAAAGATCTTAATTGATCCCGTGCTCTTCTGCGAGGATAATATTACGGAAAGCTATCTTGCGGAATACTCCGGTCATGCGGTACACTTGACATCACCCGAAAGAGGTGATAATCTCGCATTGGTAAAGCTTGCCCGTGACAACGCAAGGGAAGCCGCGGAAAAGACAATAAACCGCGACAGGAAGGACTCCGATCTTCTTGTGTCGGTAGCTCAGACGCTTTGTCTCGAGGTAGTTCCCGAAAGGATAGAATCCTATGATATTTCAAACAGCGGAAGAGAGCACACCACTGCGGGAATGATAGTAATAGAAAACGGAAGGTTCAAAAAGAGTGCATACAGAAGCTTCAACATAACATCGACCTTTTCCGATGACTACGGTGCAATGCGTGAGGCTCTTCACAGACGAATTTGCCGTGCCGAAGAAGGCTCGGATGGCTTTCTCCCCTTGCCCGACCTTTTTCTTATCGACGGAGGCGTGGGACACGTCTCAACCGTAAAGGATGTATTGCTTGAGCACGGGCTTCATATCCCCGTATTCGGCATGATAAAGGATGAATATCACAAGACACGTTCTCTCACAGATGGAGACAGTATTATTTCCATCGCAAATAACGGTGCGGTATTCCGCTTTATCTTTTCCATTCAGGAGGAGGTTCACAGATATTCCCTCTCGAGAATGGATATAAAGAGAAGAAAGACGGTAAAGCAGTCATCTCTTGAGAAAATTGACGGCATAGGTAAAGGAAAGGCTTCCCTGCTCCTTTCACACTTCAAGACCTTGAAAGCTTTGAAGGAAGCTTCGATAGAGGAAATTGAAAAAGCTCCCCGCATATCAAAAAAAGATGCGGAAAATGTGTATAGGTATTTTCATAAAGAGGAATAATAATTTTCATAAAACAAAAAAAGCTCGGCGAAGTTTCTCTGTTGTTCTTGACGGAGAATTTGCGGGCACAAAGTATCGGCAGAGAAAACACTTGTTTTCTCTGTCGATTTGTGTTATAATGAAGATAACGAAAAGCCTCTCCCTTTGGGAGAGGTGGCGGCGTAGCCGACGGAGAGTGAGAATGGTGGCAGTATTCCCTCTCACCCGCTATCGCGGGAGCTCTCCCAATGGGAGAGCCTTTGGATGCGTGCAACCTTAGGGGGATGGGCTTTGCCCTGTGCCTTTGTAAAACAAAGGCGAAACTGGCGATAAAACAGAATGATAAATAAGAATTTGACAAAATGTATGAAAAGGAAATGCTTCAGTTATGATAGAACTACGAAAAATGAACTACGATGATATTCGGGAACAGTGGGAATACGTTACGGCACTACCTGCAAATGAGAATGGATTAACGAACCCATATGAAGGAATATCCTTTGAAGAATATAAAATCACAGTTTTACCAGAACTTATGATGCATGAAAATCCAGTTAATATGCCGAACTGGTTTGTACCCGAAACTTATTACTACTTATGGGATAACGGAATACTTATTGGAGAATATAGAATTCGGCACTATTTGACAGATGCTCTGAAAACAGGCGCAGGACACATTGGATACAGCATAAAAAAGGATTTTAGAGGTAAAGGATATGGAACAAAAGGATTGGCTTTAACCTTGGAATTGGCAAGAAAAATCGTTCCGGAGGAAGAAATATACTTGCGTGTGCTGAAAACAAACATTGCTTCCTTCAAGGCAATTTGTAATAACGGTGCTTATATAGCAGATGAAGATGATATGCATTATTTGTTAAGGATTAAAAAGTAACGTTGAGTTTTTACGACCCAATTACAATTGTCCGAACAAAATAAAACAACCCCGACATATTTTCAAAAATGATATAATCCCCTTAGAGTAGACACTCGAAAAAACAAAAAGTTTTCGAGACTACTTAAAGGGGGTTATTTTTTATGCCAAGAGGAACACGGAAGAACAAGAAATACAGTATAGAGTTAAAGATACAAGCCGTAGAAGCATATCTGCGAG
>SVTV01000037.1 GCA_015063605.1 Oscillospiraceae bacterium | reverse complement strand
AAATCTACTATATACTTCCCGAGAACCTTTTGTCTCAAAAATTGTATCGGATAGTTTCTTAAAAAATCATACCACAGATGTTTTTCTTCCTTCGTCATGTTTTTCGTAATTCTATCGCATTTTCCGTTAGATTCTTATTGTGTTTTCTTTCCATAGTTTTAATTTATAAGTTGTTTATGTTAAGTGACAATTCCTCCGTCACGGCTGCGCCGTGCCACCTCCTTTTACACAAAGGAGGCATGGGTTTGTGCAAACTTCTATTAAATCACATTAACTCAATGTCAGATATAACCCTAATTTAACAAAATTCACTTGAAGTTAGATGCATAAGGCTCCTTTGTGTAAAAGGAGCTGTCAGCCGTATGGCTGACTGAGGAATTGTTCTTCTCCTATAACAACTTATCATCTGAGGAATTGTCCTTCACTCAAAACAACTTTTCTGAGGAATTGTTCTATTCTAATAACAACTTCCCCTTACCCCTTCACCGCTGTGAGCTTGATAAGAAGCTCCGTATCATCGTCTCTCGCCGCCATATTTCTGACGGTACTACCGCATTTGGCGCATTTATATATTATAATAAATCCCTTCTTTGCGTCGGGGAGAGTCTGAACGGGAACGAGCGTTCCTTTACATTCATTTTCTCTGTCACCGGGTATTATATCCACATGGAGAGAATGGAGGCATTTATTGCAATGATCCCTCGATGTATAACCGAGAGGCGGAACTTCTGCACCGCAATGAGCGCAGATAAATCCGCTGTCATTCTTCTTAAAGTTTCTCATATATCAAGATTTTCAACGTTCTTTGCGTTAGCCTCGATAAATTCTCTTCTGGGCTCTACCTTATCACCCATGAGAAGGGAGAATGTGGCATCTGCGGAATAAGCGTCCTCTATGCTTATCTGGAGAAGCGTTCTCGTTTCGGGATTCATGGTAGTCTCCCAAAGCTGCTCAGCATCCATTTCACCGAGACCCTTATATCTTTCCGCACTTACTCCGTTTGTTCCGAGCTGCTTTATACATTCGTCTCTTTCCTCATCGGAGAAGGCGTAAAGCTGCTGCTTGCCCTTGAATACCTTGTAGAGAGGAGGACGGGCGCAGAATACGTGGCCGTTTTCGATAAGACCTCTCATGTGGCGGAAGAAGAAAGTAAGAAGAAGCGTTTTTATGTGAGCACCGTCAACGTCGGCATCCGCCATAAGAACTATCTTACCGTATCTTAATTTCGATATATCGAATTCGTCGCCTATACCCGTACCGAGAGCCTGGATTATGGGTATGATCTGAGTCGATGTATATATTCTGTCAAGACGTGCCTTTTCAACGTTAAGTATCTTACCGCGGAGAGGAAGGATAGCCTGGAATTTGCTTTCTCTGCCGTCCTTTGCGGTACCGCCCGCGGAATCTCCCTCTACCAAGAAGAGCTCTGTGTTTTCCGCAGATCTGTCCTGACAGTCGGCAAGCTTACCCGGAAGCGTACTGCTTTCCAATGCACCCTTGCGGCGTGTAAGCTCTCTTGCCTTCTTAGCCGCTTCTCTTGCACGTGCTGCGGAAATGGACTTTTCCACAAGCTGCTTTGCTATGCCGGGATTTTCCTCGAAATACTCACCCAATTTCGTTGTAATAAGTGTATCCACCATCTGGCGTATCTCGGCATTGCCCAGCTTTGTTTTCGTTTGTCCCTCAAACTGAGCGTCCTTCAGCTTAACGCTTATTACGGCGGTAAGACCTTCTCTTACATCTTCACCTGTGAAGTTCTTATCGTTTTCCTTTAATATGCCGTACTTTCTTGCGTAATCGTTGAATACCTTCGTTATACCCGTCTTAAAGCCCATTTCATGGGTTCCGCCCTCTGCGGTATGGATATTGTTTGCAAAGCTCATGAGCATCTCGGTATAGCCGTCATTGTACTGCATGGCTATCTCGCAGGTGGTGTCTTCTTCTCTCTTTGCAACGTATATTACGTTCTTGTTTACCGTTTCCACAAGACGCTTTTCGTTAAGATATTCAACAAAGCTTCTTATACCGCCCTCAAAGCAAAGGCAGACGTATTTCTTTTCCTTTTCCTTCTTGTAATATCCGTTTTCCTCTTCGCCCTCAGCTTCGTCGGAACCTTCATTTTCCTCGGATACTTCTGTCTTTTCCGTATCTTCATCGGATGTGGTATCTGTCCACTCCTCCTCGAAATCTCTTTCATCGATAAGCTCTATTGTTATTCCCGCATTGAGGAATGCCTGCTCTCTCAATCTGTTAAGAACGGTGGTGTAATCGTATACGGTTTCGGAAAAAATCTCTTTGTCGGGCATGAATCTTACATAAAGACCCGACTTTTCCGTTTCACCCTCGCACTTGAGAGGTCTTACAACGTTTCCTCTTTCAAATCTCTCCGTATATCTCTTGCCGTCAAAGCAGTTGTCTATCTCCATCCATTCGGAAAGAGCGTTAACGACGCTGGCACCGACACCGTGGAGACCGCCGGATATCTTGTATCCGCCGCCGCCGAACTTACCGCCTGCGTGAAGCACCGTAAATACTACCTCGACTGTGGGTATCTGCATCTTGGGATGGATACCCGAGGGGACGCCTCGTCCGTTATCCTGTACGGATACACTGTTATCCTTGTGGAGAGTTACTGTGATCTTGTCGCATATTCCCGCCAGTGCTTCATCTATGGAATTGTCAACTATTTCGTAAAGCAAGTGATGGAGACCTCTCTGGGAAGTCGATCCTATATACATTCCGGGGCGCTTTCTTACAGCCTCGAGACCCTCAAGGACCTGTATCTGCTCCTCACCGTAATGCTCCTTTACCTCTACCTGCTTTGCCGTTTCCGCAGAAAAGAGAGCGGACTCGTTTGCAAACTTTTCTTCGTTGCCGTCATCGTTTTCCGCCGGGGCGGAGGATACGCTTTCCTGTGTCTTTATCTCGTTTGTTTCCTCTGTTCCGATTATCTCTTTTTCCGTAAAATCTATTGTCATCATGTTTTTCGAATATACCTTTCACGACGGGTTTCTTTCATTATTATATTATATCATAACTCGGTTTTTTTTTCAAGAGTTATCGCAAATTATTATTGATTTTTCTTATATAAATAAGGTTTTTCCGAGTGATTTTCCGGTTTTTATCGGATAAATGTTTTGAGTTTTGTATTATCTTTTGTTTCGGGGTGTTTGTTTATTTTTTTAACGTGAAGAACGATCAAAATAAACACCTCCCTCAAATATTTAAATTAGTCAGTAAATGTCATCAAAAATGACGAAATTTCTATTGATACTTTTTAAAATATGTGCTATAATTATCATACGGCTGGTTGTCTTCATTAAAAAGTATATCCCATCCTTTATAACTCCTTTAATAAAGATTGGGGATGATGTATAATTCTTATTTCCCGCGGCGTTTTTTGCCGCTGTTTTTATCACATATCCCATATTTTGTACGATAAGACATAAAGCCCGGAGGAATTTTCAAAGAACATAAAGTATAGAAAAAGCTTGCAAATTTAACCGCAGATTCGTTTTTTAAAAGCAAGCCGTCGGAAAGGTCAAAACACCATGAACTCATTAAAAGAACTGTGGACTCACATTAAAGGTGAAGTCAAGGAAACATCGGGAATGGCTGATGCATCGTACAACCTCTGGATAAAGGATCTGGAGCTTTCAAGACTAACGGAATCATGTGCATATATCTTAGCTCCTTACGATTATCAGCTGAACATACTTTCAAACAAATACAAGCCCATCATAGAAGAATGCATATGCAATTGTATAGGCTTTGAGGTGGAGGCAGTGATAATATCGGTACAGAAGCCCGAAAGACCGATAGATGACATAATAGACGATCATATCGCATACGGCGGAGAGCCTGTGGGATCACTTTCAAGTGTAAAGGTTCTGAACGACGCACAGAATCCGGAAAAAAGAACATCCGTATCACGAGACCGCATCTCTTTTTCACCGGAACAGAATAACGAAAGAACATTTTCTCCCGCACCCGAACAAAGACAGGAAAATACTCAAAGAGTGCCCATAAACTGTCATCCTGTGCAAAGTACGGCTGATCCTTACCGTCAAGCTCCCGCATATAACCCTTCGGACAATAACGGTATAAGCGATAATAATTACGGATACGAGAGAAGGGGCACAGCCTACGATATCTCATCGGTGCCTAAGGAAGACATTCCCGGCTCTTATATGTACACCACCAAAACACCTGTCGAAAACGAGCCCGGTATGGATACATCCTTTAATGCCCGGGATAAAGCCCAAAATAACGATCCTCACGCAGGAAACGAAGAAGCTCCTTATGAAGGAAACATTCAGGGCAGAAACGTTATCTACCATGAGGAATATACCTTCGAAAACTTCATCGTCGGCAATTCCAACAAATATGCCCATGCCGCTTGTATCGCCGTAACAAACAATCCGGCATCAATGTACAACCCATTGTTTATCCACGGTCCCTCGGGTCTTGGAAAAACACATCTTCTCTACGCCATAACGAATAAGATCCTCCGCTCGGGAAAGGCGAAGAACGTTCTTTACGTACGCGGAGAGGATTTTACAAATCAGATGATAAATACACTCGTTCATAAGCAGCCAATGATGTATTTCAGAGAAAGATTCAGAAATGTGGATGTGCTTCTGATGGACGATATACAGTTTATTGCGGGCAAGGAAGCCATTCAGGAGGAATTCTTCCACACCTTCAATGACCTCCACGAAAACAGAAAGCAGATAATACTTACCTCAGACCGTCCTCCGAAGGACATAGCAACTCTTGAGGATCGACTGAAGAGCCGTTTTGAATGGGGACTTATAGTTGATATTCAGCCGCCGGATCTTGAAACGAGAGTAGCAATACTTCGAAGAAAATCCGAAAGCATGGGAATAAACGTTCCCGATGAGGTCCTTCTTTACCTTGCGGAGCAAATAAAGTCGAATATAAGACAGCTTGAAGGTGCCGTAAAGAAATTAAATGCATACAGCTTTTTGAATAATACGCCCATCACGGTGGAATTTGCAAAAAGATGTATTCAGGATATAATTTCGGGTACAGAGCCTCTTTCCGTTACGGTGGATAAGATATTCAACGTTGTATCAAACAAATACGCCGTATCGGTGGAGGATATCAAATCGAAAAAGAGAAATAAGGAGATATCCCAGGCACGCCATTCTACCATCTATCTTCTCAGAAAGACTACCGATCTTTCCCTTAACGATATAGGAAGAATGTTCGACCAGCATCACACAACCGTTCTTTCCGCCATAAACAAGATGGAGGAGGAAGTGGAAAACAATCCCGCCATTGAGCAGGAGATTGCCGACCTTATGAAGGATATAAAGTAAAATTATTACGGGGCTGGCAAAAATCAGCCCTGTTATAAATTTTTCACAACCTGTGGAAAACTATGTGGAAAACATGAAAACTAATATCTTAACACCGTTGGATAAATTTCGACAGTATATTTTATTGTTTTTATCAACAAAAATGTTTTTAACATGGGAAAACAGTCGTTTCAATATCTTGCACCGAAGGTTTTCATGCTTTGATGCATTTCCGGAATTTGAGGAAAATAAACACAAAAAGGTATAATCCACATTCTTCACAGGGTCTAATATAACTACTACTGCTAAGTATATGTATAAATATAAATATTGTATAATATAGGAGGAGCAGAGCTCCTCTCTCCCTGCCCGGTGAATGTGCGGGCTGTGGAAAAAAATACGCAGTGAGGGTATAAGTTACCGATAAGTTGTTTTAAGTAAAAAACAATTCCTCAGTCACCTGCGGTGACAGCTCCTTTTACACAAAGGAGCCTTTGGTTTGTACAAACTTGTTTTGAATCACATATACTTTATGTCAGATATAACCCTAATTTATCAATATTTACTTAAAGTTAGATCGTTTAAGCCTCCTTTGTGTAAAAGGAGGTGGCTCGCGTTAGCGAGACGGAGGAATTGTTCTTAACCGTCAACAACTCAAAGTCTCTCTCTGTGGGGGAGATAGGCAGAAGGGATTCGCTCTTACTGCAAAGAGGGTTTAAAGTAAGGGTTAATGCATCAACTTCTCTTTGCCCTCTCAGTCACGCACAAGGCGTGCCAGCTCCCCCACAGGGGGAGCCTCAGAGTTGTTAACGCAAAACAATCATTTGCTCCGCAGATGCAGAGGAATTAAATTTAACGTAAAAATAAATCCCCCAGTCACCTAACGGTGACAGCCCCCTTTAGCAAGGGAGCCATGGACTTGTGCGGATTTTTATTGAAGTTCGTTGGCTTGAGGTTAGATGTAAGTATTAGTTATCAAAAACAATTCCTCCGTCTCGCTAACGCGAGCCACCTCCTTTTACACAAAGGAGGCATGGGTTTGTGCAAATTTTTATTAAACTGCGTATGCTTAAAGTCAGATATAACCTCAAGTTATCAATTTTTACTTGAAGTTAGAACTTAAAAGGCTCCTTTGGCTTGTGCAAACAAATACATTAACAAATATATTAATTTATTATTGCTTTTTGGGATTCTTAAGACCTTTTTCGCGAAAAAGGTCTTAAGCGGGGTCCGGGGCGGCGCCCCGTAATCAAACAGCCCCGTAATCAAACTGCAAAGAAAAGAGATTATGAGCAAACAAACTACCAAAAAAACAACACAACTTACAAAGAAAACGGCTGCGGCAAAGACAAAGAAAAGCTCCTCGGAGCAGCCAATGAAAAATACATCAAAACAGAAGAAAGAGGAGCAGCTCAGAATAGAAGAAAAATATCTCGAGGGAAAGAAGAGAGAAGAATCGTTTTTTATAAAGCTTCTGCCTTTCCTTCTGGGACTTTTTGCCTTCATACTCGGAATGTTCATATATTTTCCGTTCCTTACGGGCTTTGCGGGAGAATATATACAAGGCTTTGCCAAGGGAATGTTTTCAATAGGCGGATTTCTCATTCCCGTATTACTTATGTATCATGCGGTAAAGCTTAAAAAGGACAGAGCAAACGGATCGGTGAGATACAGATGGATATTTTCCGTTATGCTTCTCCTTTTCGTGAATATCATATACGGCCTTTTCACAATGGGCGATGAAAAATCGTTTACCGAGCTTTACGAAAGCGGAAAAGCTCTTTCCTCCGGCGGAGTGGTGGGAGGATGGCTGTGCAATGTTCTCGTTCCCGTAATAGGAAAGCCTCTTACCGGTATAATATCCGGATCGTTTATTATCGTATTTATAAGCTTCCTTATAGGCATGACTCCCGGTGACTTCATAAGAATTGTATTCCCCAAAAAAGGAAAGGAATATGAAGAAATATCCGAGGAAAATATCCATGAAGCAAAGGAATCCAAGGTGAATACGGAAACGGAAGTGATATCATCGAAGGAGAACGTTTCCGAAAATATTTCCGAAAAAGACCGCCCGAAAAAGGTGGTGAATATGCGTGATGAAGGTATACGCCGCACCTCGAAAAAGGGTGAGTTCGATGATGAAAGAACGGTATTTTCAGATGAAGATATGGATGAAAATTACCTTCATCTGAAAAAGGATCAGAAGGCGAGAAAGAAGAATCCCTTTTTCGTGGATATCGAATTCGACGAGAATTCCGAAAACGCAAAGCCTCTTGAGGGAGAGGATATAGATAAGGTGGATCTCCATACGGCAGCCGAGGAGGTTCCATTTGAAAAGCGCAGAAGGAAAAAGAAAAATATTGAAAACACAGCTGTGACGGAAAAAGTATCCGAGGATGATGAAGATTGCGATATCGTTTCCGAAATATTCAAGGATGAAAAAGAGGTCACATTTGAAGATGACGAAGAAGAAAAGGCTGTAAACCAAACGGAAAATGATGAAGAAACAGAAGATGACGACGACCTTGCTCCTTGGGAAACGGAAGAGTCGGATGAAGGATCGAGCGTATCCGGGAAGGAAAGGATACCCGATATAAGACTTAAGGGCAAGGAGGATGTAAAGAATCTCAATATAAAGAAGGATACCGATGACGAAAGATCGATAAGTGAGCAGCTTTCCGATATATTCGACGAGGAAGAGGATGAGGATGTAAAGGCAAGATTCTCAAATTCTCCCGAGATTATTGAGGATGATAAGGCTGAGATTACCATAAAGATCGAAGAGGATGAAGAGGAATTTTATATAAATACCGAAAAAAAGGAGATAACATCTCCCGAAAATGAGGTGAAGGGTCCTCAATTCGAAAAGCCTCTGCCTTCCCTTGAGGAGGAAAAGAAGCCGGAATATATATTCCCGCCTCTTTCACTGCTTCATCTTCCGGAAACGAGAAACAATGACAGCATAGACGAGCAGAAGGAAGTAGCGAAAAAGCTTATGGAGACCTTGAGCGAATTCAAGGTTTCGGCAACCATGAGAGATATTTCAAAGGGTCCTGCGGTAACACGGTATGAGCTTCAGCCCGCACTCGGCGTCAGAGTCAAATCAATAGAAAGCCTTTCAAGTGATATTGCAAGAGCACTTTCCGCAAAGAGCATCAGAATAGAAGCTCCCATTCCCGGAAAGGATACGGTTGGTGTTGAAATACCCAACAAGAGCGTTTCCACCGTATATATCAGAGGTCTTATAGATTCGGACGGCTTCAAGAATGCAAAATCAAAAGTCACCGCTTGTCTCGGAGAGGATATAACCGGTTCTCCCGTATTCTGCGATATATCGAAAATGCCTCACCTTCTTATTGCAGGTGCTACGGGTACGGGTAAATCCGTATGTATAAACAGCCTTATAGTAAGTATTCTTTATAAGGCAAAGCCGGATGAAGTAAAATTCATTATGATAGACCCCAAAAAGGTCGAATTGAGTATATATAACGGTATACCCCATCTTCTCGTTCCCACTGTTACCGATCCGAAGAAGGCGGCAGGCTCTCTTGCATGGGCGGTAAACGAAATGGAAAGAAGATTCTCTCTTCTTGAAGAGGCAAGAGTAAGAAATCTCGCCTTCTACAATAAGAGTATAGAGAACGATCCCGAAAAACAGCCTCTTCCCCATATAGTTATAATCATAGATGAGCTTGCCGATCTTATGCTTCAGGCGAAGGATGAGGTGGAAACATCGATAAACAGACTTGCGGCAAAGGCAAGAGCTGCCGGAATGCACCTTGTTATCGGTACTCAGAGACCGTCAACAGATGTCATCACGGGTCTTATCAAGGCAAATATTCCTTCGAGAATAGCGTGTACAGTTTCTTCCATGACCGATTCAAGAGTTATTCTTGACAGCGGCGGAGCGGAAAAGCTTCTCGGACGAGGCGATATGCTTTACGCTCCCGTGGGCGAAATGAAGCACATCCGTGTACAGGGCTGCTTCGTTTCCGAGGAAGAGGTTGAAGCCGTTACCGATTTTATAAAATCAGACGGTGAAACGGTATATTCTCAGGAAATACTTGAATCTATTGAAAAGGAAGCTGCAAAATGCGGAGAAAAGAAGAAGAACGGAAGCGTCAATTACATCGACGGCTCCATGGAGCATTCCGACGATCTCGGATCGGGCGGAGAGGATCCTCTTCTTTATTCCGCTATAAAAGTCGCCGTTGAAAATAAGGGCGTTGCCACGTCCCTTCTCCAGAGAAAGCTTTCCATCGGTTATTCGAGAGCCGCAAAGCTTATTGATACAATGGAGATGATGAGAGTTATAGGCGGCCCCAACGGCTCAAAGCCGAGAGAGCTTCTCATTACTTATGAGCAGTATCTTGAAATGATGCAGAATAAGTTGTCGTAGGGAAAGGATCAGATCATGTATAAAATATCGCTGAATATAAAAAAAGAGGTCAGTGAAAACTATCTCAGTGCGTTTGAATTTGCCAAGGAAAACGGATTCTTTTATATTGAAACGGGAAGCGTCATAGATTGTATGCCTCTTCATCTTATCGAAGGAGATGAGCTTGAGGAAATAAGATGCTCCCTTATAGATTTTATGCTGAGGATAGAGGTGATGTCGCTTCCGTCGAATGCTCTCTCATTCGATGAATTGAAAAAATTCATAAGAAATGCTCATCTTCTCAATGTAAAGAATATTCTCATACCCGCATCCTTTGTTCCTGCGGATAAATTGGAATCCTCTCCGAAGATATCGTATATAAGACAGATATCAAAGGCTGCAAGACTTTTCGGTATCGGAGTTATATTTGAAAACTGTTCAAAGAGCGCTCTTTCCTGCGACAGCGAAATGAATGAGCTTTCCCTTCTTCTCAATGATGAAAATGTAAGCTTCTCATACGATCCCTTCGAATTTGTAAAGGAAAAGCATCATCCGTTTTTCCATATGTTCTACGGAAGCAAGCTGAAAAATAAAATAAGTGTGCTCCGTATAAATGACGGCTTGTACAGGGGAGTTCCAACACGGTTGTGCAAGGGCAACGGCGAAATAAAGGAGCTCGTTTCGATACTTCTTTCGAGAAGCTTTGACGGTATTTTCTCCATTGATCCTTATATGGATGACTTTGAAAAGGAATACAAGGAGACCAGGGGCGTGGTCAAGCCCGAATCTCCGTATAAGCATCCTTGGGACATATTGGCGGATCTGAAGGAAATATTTAAGAGCATATAAGAAATATTCATCAAAAGAAAGGCACATGAAAAATGAAAAATAAGATAGCTTTGGCAACGGGGAACAAAAATAAGCTTCGCGAGGTCAAAGAAATATTCGGCTCTGACGCGGAGATAATTTCCATGAAGGAAGCGGGATGTACATTGACCGATATAGAGGAAAACGGAAAGAGCTTCAGCGAAAATTCATACATAAAATCCTGCGCCGTAAACAGTGATACGGGTGTGCCGTCGATCGCGGACGATTCGGGAATAGTGTGCGATGCCGTTTCCGATATCGAAAACAGAATATATTATCCCGGGATAATATCCGCACGTTTTTTTGAGACATTGAAGGAAATATTCGTTAATGAAAGCGATGAGGAAAAAAGAGGTCATCCGTTTCTTTATGAAAGAGTAAAGGCGCTTCTTCCGGATGTAAAGAGCGTTATTGAGGATATAGATAAAAGGGATATTTCAAAGGACGAAAAAAATTACCGCATACTCCTTGAGATAATGAAGGATGTTACGGAAAGAAATTGCCGCTTTGTTTGTGCGGCAACGTACGTTGACGGCGGTGAAAGGATATGTGTCGAAGGCGTTTGCGAGGGCAGGCTTCTTTATGAGCCCGTTATTACGGGAAACGGCTTCGGATACGATCCCATATTCCATAGCTTTGATTGCGGTAAAGCCATAAGCTGCCTTACGGATGATGAAAAAAATGCGATCTCTCACAGAGGTAAAGCGATGAGGGAATTGCGGGAGAGGCTTGATTAGTTAACGTAAAAGAAGATCGCCCGTGTATCTGCATTACACCTAAGGAGGAAAGTTGTTAAATGTAAAGAACAATTCCTCAGTCAGCCATACGGCTGACAGCTCCTTTTACACAAAGGAGCCTTTGGCTTGTGCGAAACTCTATTGAAGTGCGTTGGCTTGAGGTTAGATGTAAGTATTAGTTATCGAATGACAATTCCTCCGCCCCTTCGGGGCACCTCCTTTTACACAAAGGAGGCATGGGTTTGTGCGGATTTTTATTAAACTGCGTATACTTCAAGTCAGATATAAGTATAAGTTATCGAATTTTACTTGAAGTTAGATGTATAAGGCTCCTTTGTGTAAAAGGAGCTGTCAGCGTTAGCTGACTGAGGAATTGTCCTTAACACAAAACAACTTAAAGTCTCTCCCTGCGGGAGAGATGCCGTGACGGAGTCATGGCAGAGAGGGTTGAAAGTAAGGGCTAATACCCTTCCTTATCTCTGCCCTCTCAGTCACGCACAAGGCGTGCCAGCTCCCCCAAAGTGGGAGCCTCAGAGTTGCTAACGCAAAAAAACAATTCCTCCGCCCCTTCGGGGCACCTCCTTTTACACAAAGGAGGCATGGGTTTGTGCGGATTTTTATTGAAATGCGTATATTTTAAGTCAGATATAAGTATAAGTTATCGAATGACAATTCCTCCGCAGATGCTTGCATCTGCCTTACACCTAAAGGAGTCATGGGTTTGTGCGAACAAATATATTAATTTATTATTGCTTTTTGGGATTCTTAAGACCTTTTTCGCGAAAAAGGTCTTAAGCGGGGTCCGGGGCGGCGCCCCGTAATAACCAAACAGGGCGGCGCCCCGTTACTTAACAAAAAAACAGATGAAAAAAATAATTATATTCGGCGGTACATTCGATCCGCCGCATAAGGGACATACGGAAACGGCGAGATATCTTTTAAATGAGCTTTCACCGGACTTGATGCTCGTATTTCCCGCGGGGATCCCGCCTCACAAGAGAATAGGTTCGGATTCGTTGCCTGCAGACAGATTCAAAATGGCAAAGCTTGCCTTTGAGCCGTTGGAAAGTCAGACGGGTGTTACAGTCGTTGTATCGGACAGAGAATTGAGAAGACCGGGAAAGAGCTATACCTTTGATACGGTTTCAGAGGTAAAGGAAATTTATCCCGAAAGCGAGATTTTTCTTTATATAGGAAGCGACATGACGGAAAGCTTTGACAAGTGGTACAGATATGAGGATATATTGAAGATGTGCCGCATAGTTACCGCGAAGAGATACAGCGGAAGAGACGAGGACAAGCTTTTTTATGAAAAATGCGAAATGATAAACAGTAAGGGTATCGGGATCACAGTTCTTGATAAGGATGTGATCGTGTCTTCTTCTACGGATATAAGGAAAGAAATGAAAAAAATATATGAAATGCGTACTTTTTTCGGGTATAAAAATGAAAATATCGGTGAAAAGTGTCCTTCGCTCTTGACTGAAAGCATTTTTCGTTATATAATATCTAAGAATATGTACAAATAATGGGTAAGTGTCTTTGATGATAACAGCTGAAGCAAATAACGGTTTGAATAACGATATAAATAAAAATTCCGGGGAAGAAATAATTTCCGTTCTGGAAAAAAAAATAATGACGACGCTCTCCGTAAAAAGAGCGAAGCATACGATCGGTGTTGCCGATGAATGTGTAAGGCTCGGCAGAATATTTCTTCCCGAGGAGAGTATACATGATATAAGATGTGCAGGTCTTCTTCACGATGTGACAAAGGAGCTGTCTCCCGAGGAGCACAGAAAGATGTGCGAAAAATACGGATATGAGCTTTCAAGATACGATGTGCTGGCTAAGGGTATCCTTCATTCCATAAGCGGAAGCCTTGCGGCAAAGCACGAGTTCGGAATGAGTGATGAGATATGCAATGCCATCAGATATCATACAACGGGAAAGGCAGATATGACCACCTTTGAAAAGATCCTTTTTATTGCCGATTATATAGAGGCGGGAAGGACGGAGAAGGTGTGCGTTTCCATGAGAAACAACCTTTATAAGCAGCTTAGTAAGGCGAAAAATTATGCGGATAAGCTGTATGTGCTTGACAAGTGCATATTTGTCACCTTGAATAATACCTTGAATGAGCTTATAGAAAATTATAAATTCATACATACGGATACGGTGGAAGCGAGAAATTATTACATGCTTCTTTTTAACGATTCATTTTGATCGTTCCTTGATGTATGGTCCGAAATAAAGCTTTTTTATAAAAAGGAAACGGTTTTAAAAATGTCAAAAAATAATTTGCATAACGGCAAGAAGCCTCACGCGAGGAACAATACTTTGTCGTTTTTGCCGCTTTTGTCGGCGTTGGGAATAATAATCGCGGCTCTCATAATATGGGCTGTCATATATATAAATACTGTATCGGCACCGGTAATAGATACCAATGAAAGAAATCCTTTTACAAGAGTTGTGGAGACGACATTGGAAAATACGGGCAATGTTTCCGATACGGAAGAGCCCGACAATACTACCGATCCCGGCATAAGCGACGATCCTCCCAAAACAGAGGTGAAGCCTCCCGTGCAGGAAATAAAGGTCAAGGATGAATTTTACAATATCCTTCTTTGCGGAAGAGACTTTCTCGGAAGCACCACGGATACCATGATGGTACTGTCTTACGATGTCAAGCATCAGAAGGTAAATATCCTTCAGATACTGAGAGATACGTGTATAATAGATACGTCGGACGAAAACAAGGAAAGAAGAGTAAATTCCGTTTTCACTTACGCATATACAAGAACAAAGGGAAATACAAATGATAAGATAATCGGAGGTATGGAAGCTGCCGAAAGAGTTGTCGAGGATACCTTCGGAATAGTTATAAACAAATATGTCTATATAGACCTTAACGGCTTCAAGGAAATAGTTGATGCCGTAGGCGGTGTTGGTATAACCATACAGCAGGATATGTTCTATGAAGACCCGGGACAGGATCTTTATATAGATCTTAAGGCAGGCTATCAGGTCCTTAACGGAGATAAGGCTCTTGACTTTGTAAGATTCCGTTCCGGATATGCCGAGGGCGATCTTGGAAGAGTAGATGCACAGAAGATATTCTTAAGTGCATTTGTAAAGAAGCTTTTAAGTGCTGAAGTAGTAGGAAAGCTTCCTCAGCTTATGAAAACTATCCGTGAGTATATGACAACAAATCTTACAACAAATGATTGCACTTATTTTATAAAGTATGCTTCCCGCCTTTCTCTTGACAATATACTTATGTATACCACACCGGGTCAGTATTACAGAAAATCAAACGGTGCATACTATTACAGCCTCTATACCAAGGAAAACCTTGAGATAATAAACAAAGGCTTCAACTGCATGACCGCCGATATAACAGAGAAAAATATAACGTTAAAGCAGATCGTAAGAGACAATTACGACAGAATAAGCACAGAGGGAAAGAGTATATCCGACCTTGTGGAATCACCGCCGAATATTATTTTCAATAAGTAGGAAGCGCGGGGGAAGAAGTTAAAGTAAAAGTAAATCCCCGTAGGGGCGATTTACGAAGTAGGGGCGCTTCATGAAGCGCCGTGTATCTGCATTACACCTAAGGAGGAAAGTTGTTATACGTTAAGAACAATTCCTCAGTCACCTTCGGTGACAGCTCCGCAGATGCTCGCATCTGCCTTACACCTAAAGGAGCCTTTGGTTTGTGCGAAACTCTATTGAAGTGCGTATATTTTAAGTTAAAAATACTTACAAGTTATCAAATTTTACTTGAAGTTAGATGTATAAAGCCTCCTTTGTGTAAAAGGAGGTGGCACGGCAAAGCCGTGACGGAGGAATTGTCCTCAACGCAAAACAACCCAAAGTCTCTCCCTGTGGGAGAGATGCCGTGACGAAGTCATGGCAGAGAGGGTAAAAGTGCGATGCTTTGTTTTCCCTCTTAGCAGTAATGCACAACTCGTGCCGCCTATCCCATAGGTCGATAAGGATAAAATTTCACCAAAAACAACATCAAAAATTAATATATAAAAAAATAAAATTACGGAGGTAATTATGTCTGAACACAATGATAAGATCAGAGAGTACGCTGTAAAGATAGCGAAGTATCTCGATGAAAAGAAAGCCCTTGACGTTAAGGTGCTGAATGTTTTCAACAGTACGGTTATTGCAGATTACTTTGTAATAGCGCACACGGATTCTGTTCCCCATTTGCGGGCTCTTGCCGATGACACGGAGCAGGAAATGGGACTTAAGGAAGGCATAGCACCTACACACAAGGAAGCATCCGACAGCTGGACGCTTCTTGATTACGACAGCATTATCGTACACATATTTTTAAAGGATGCCCGCGCAGAATATAAGCTTGAAAAGCTGTGGGCAGACGCAGAGGAAGTAGTATTCTGAAGATAAATCTTCAAAATACTATTTTGACAGAAAGGAATATAAATTAAAATGAGCTACGCATTTAAAGAGATCGAAGAAAAATGGCAAAAAATATGGGATGAAGGCAAGATATTCGAGGCTAAGGAGGATCCCTCCAAGAAGAAATTCTATGCCCTCGTTGAATTTCCTTATCCCAGCGGTGCAGGAATGCACGTAGGACACATCAAGGCATATTCCGGTCTGGAGGTAGTTTCCAGAAAGAGAAGAATGGAAGGCTACAATGTGCTTTTCCCCATCGGATTTGATGCATACGGACTTCCCACGGAAAATTATGCCATAAAGACAGGTATGCACCCCAGAGTGGTTACCGACAAGAATATAGAAAAATTCACTTCTCAGCTTAAGAGAGTCGGATTCTCCTTTGATTGGTCGAGAGTTGTCGATACAACGGAGGAAGGATATTACAAGTGGACACAGTGGATATTCAGAAAGATGTTTGACGCAGGTCTCGTATTCCGCGCAACAACTCTCGTTAATTACTGCCCTCACTGCAAGGTCGTTCTTTCCAATGAAGATTCCCAGGGCGGCAAATGTGATATATGCCACAGCGATATAATCCAGAAATCCAAGGACGTTTGGTACCTTAGAATTACAGAGTATGCGGACAAGCTTCTCCAGGGTCTCGAGACGGTTGATTATCTTCCCAATGTAAAATTACAGCAGGAAAATTGGATAGGCAGAAGCGAAGGCGCATTTGCGGAATTCGCTCTCACAAATTGTGACGATAAGCTCAAGATATATACCACAAGATGCGACACTATGTTCGGTGTTACATTCATGGTAATTGCTCCCGAGCATCCTGTTATAGAAAAATATGCCGACAGGATAAAGAATATCGCAGAGCTTGAAGCATATAAGGCTGAATGTGCAAAGAAGACGGAATTTGAGCGCACACAGCTCGTAAAGGATAAGACGGGCGTTAAGATAGACGGTATATCCGCCATCAATCCCGCCAACGGCAAGGAGATACCCATTTACATTTCCGACTATGTAATGATGGGCTACGGCACCGGTGCCATTATGGCTGTTCCCGCTCATGACGAAAGAGACTATGACTTTGCGAAGAAATTCGGCATTGACATAATTGAGGTCATAAAGGGCGGAGATATAGAAAAAGAAGCGTATACCGGCGACGGTGAAATGGTAAATTCCGATTTCCTCAACGGTATCAAGACAAAGAAGGAAGCTATCGAGACTATGCTCAAGTTCCTTGCGGAAAAGGGCGTAGGCGAAAAGGGCATTCAGTACAAGATGAAGGATTGGGCGTTCAACCGCCAGAGATATTGGGGCGAGCCCATTCCGATAGTTCATTGCGAAAAGTGCGGTATGGTAGGCGTTCCCTATGAGGAGCTTCCTCTCAAGCTTCCCGCAGTTGAAAATTTCGAGCCCGGTGAAGGCGGCGAAAGCCCTCTTGCAAAGATAGATTCCTTTGTAAACTGCACTTGTCCCAAGTGCGGAGGTCCCGCTAAGAGAGAAACGGATACAATGCCTCAGTGGGCAGGCTCATCCTGGTATTTCCTCCGCTATTGCGATCCCAAGAACGATAAGGAATTTGCATCCAAGGAAGCGCTCAACTATTGGCTTCCCGTTGACTGGTACAACGGCGGTATGGAGCACGTTACACGCCACATGATCTATTCAAGATTCTGGCACAGATTCCTTTACGATATAGGCGAGGTACCCGTTGCCGAGCCTTACGCAAAGAGAACGGCTCAGGGTCTTATCCTCGGTCCCGACGGCGACAAGATGAGTAAATCCAAGGGCAATGTTGTTGACCCTAATGATGTTGTAAACGAATACGGCGCAGATGTTCTGAGAGTATACATACTCTTTATGGGCGACTATGCTTCCGCTGCTCCCTGGAGCGAAAACAGCGTTAAGGGCTGTAAGAGATTCCTCGACAGATTCGAAGGACTTCTCTATATGGCTAAGGGTAACGGCGTAACTCCCGAGCTTGAAAGCGCATTCCATAAGACCATCAAGAAGGTAACGAGCGATATCGAGGAAATGAAGTTCAATACCGCTATTGCCGCTATGATGACTCTTATGAACGATATATATTCTGTAAATAAGATCACATTCGACGAGCTGAAAACACTCAGCCTCCTCCTTTGCCCCTTCGCTCCCCACATTTGCGAGGAGATATATGCAAGAGTAGGCGGAGAAGGTCTCTGCTCCCAGGCTGCTTGGCCCGCATATGACGAAAGCAAGACTCTCGACGCTACCGTTGAGATCGCCGTTCAGTTCAACGGAAAGCTCCGCGGAACTGCCGTTATAGCAAAGGGCGAGGCTAAGGAAAGCGTTATCGAAAAGATAAAGGCTGATGCAAGCTTTGCGCCTTATTTCGAAGGTAAGACCGTAATTAAGGAAATATTCGTTCCCGATAAGCTTTGCAGCTTCGTTGTTAAATAATTTATGGCAAAATACCTTATGATATTTTTCATCGCGATGCTCCCGATTGTGGAGCTTCGCGGTGCGATACCCTATGCAAGTATAATGGATGTGGAATTTCTTCCCGCATTGGCTGTTGCCGTTCTCGGAAATATGTTCCCCGTGCCTTTTATACTTCTTCTGTTCAAATATATGCTCAAGTGGTTCTCAAACTTTCCCGTTATCGGTCCGATACTTACAAAGGTATTGGCAAGAGCCGAAAAAAAAGCTGAATCAATCGGAAAGTATGAGCTTTTGGGTGTATACATATTCGTTGCCATCCCCCTTCCCGGTACAGGCGCATGGACAGGCTCCCTTGTGGCAAATGTTCTGAAGCTTCCCGTAAGAAAAGCGATGATAGCGATCCTTCTTGGAGTTTTGACAAGCGGTCTTATAATGAGCGTTCTGTCATACCTATTGCCCGACCTTTTCGTGGCATTATTTATGTAAAAGTGAATAAAAATATCGGGACAGTTTATATGGAGCTGTTCCGTTTTTTTACTTTAAGCGACTTTGGATGCATTTCTTCATTCCTACAAAATAAAAGAAAATTCACGGATATTCATGAAAAAATCAATGTTTTTTTCTATCTTCGGATTTACAAAATGCTTTCGTTAGTGTATAATATAAATTGTGGGAGTGTACATATTATTTGTATGCCGAAAAAACTGAGGAAAGGAAGCGCACGAAAGTGCGGGACGGATAAATGATAAAAATATTGGTAGTTGATGACGATCAGAGTATATGCGAGCTCTTGAAGATATACCTTGAAAATGACGGATATGAGGTAAAAATAGCAAATGACGGAGTGGAAGCGATAGCGGCATTCAAGGTCTATGAGCCCGATCTCGTGCTTCTCGACATAATGCTTCCCAAAAAGGACGGTTGGTCCGTTTGCAGAGAGATCAGAGAGATATGTCCCAAGCCCATTATAATGATAACGGCAAAGGGAGAGGTATTCGACAAGGTTCTCGGTCTTGAGCTTGGTGCGGATGACTTTATAGTAAAGCCCTTCGATACAAAGGAGGTAACCGCAAGAGTAAAGGCTGTATTGCGCCGATACATAGGAAGAGAAGAGGCAGAGGAGCCCGACACTCTCAAATTCGACAATATAGAAATAAGCAAATCAAAATACGAGGTAAAGATAAACGGCAAGATGGTGGACGTTCCTCCCAAGGAATTGGATCTTCTCTATTATCTTGCGGCAAATTACAACAAGGTATTCTCAAGAGACCAGCTTCTCGACAGAGTATGGGGATTTGATTATCTCGGTGATACGAGAACAGTTGACGTTCATATAAAGAGACTCCGTGAAAAGCTTGACGGCTACAGCGAAAACTGGGCGCTCAAGACGGTATGGGGCGTAGGATATAAATTTGAGGTAAGATAAAGGAGCTGTCCGCCGAAGCATTCCGCCATAGGTCTGCTTACCGCGAAAGGTAGACAAGAATATGTTTAAAAGCGTTTTTACACGGTATATAAGTATATTTATGGTCATTATCCTCGTCAGCTTTTCCTTGATAGCCTTTATAATGAGCTCTATCGTTTCCAATTATTCCGTGGAAGAAAGAAGCCTCACCATCAGGAATACAGCCGACGGAACCATAAATACGATAAATACATACATGAAAATGCTTAGCTGTGATTTCGAAACGCTTCTGAAGAGCTACAGAGAGCATCTTGTGGCGACTCTTAATAAGCAGGCACAGCTTTCCGATACTGTAATATTCATTACGGACACGACGGGAAGGATATTGGCATACGGCGGAGCGGACAGAAGCTATTTTCTCAGAGATATTCCGGGAGATATAATGCAGGGTGTTATAAACGGCTCGGAGATGTACACATACAGTACTCTGGGAGGAGTTTTCGAGAAAAAGCATCTGAACAATATGTATCCCATGGAAAAAAAGCTTTCCGATGGTACGGTTCAGATGATGGGAGCATTTTTTATATCCTCCCGATCGGTACAGAACACCAATCTTACGGAGCAGATGACAAAGACCATTCTCATAAGCGTAGTATGGCTCTTTATAGTGGCGCTTATCGCCATATATCTTCTCAGTGAGCGTATTTCCCACCCGATAAAGGAATTGAGTGTTGCCGCAAGATCCTTTGCTCAGGGAAAATTCGATACGAGAGTTCCCGTAAGGGGCGAGGATGAGATAGCGGAGCTTGCCACCGCATTGAATAATATGGCAACGTCTCTTGAGAAGAGCGAGGAAACGAGGCGCACCTTCCTTGGGAACGTTTCCCACGATCTGCGGACTCCCATGACGTCCATATCGGGATTTATCGACGGAATACTCAACGGATACATTCCCGAGGATAAGCACAAGCATTACCTTACGATAGTCCAATCGGAGGTAAAGCGTCTTTCCAGACTCGTATCGAGCCTTCTCGACATTTCAAAAATGCAGGCGGGAGAACGGAAATTCAATATGGCGCCCTTCGATATATGCGAGCTTGCCCGTCAGATACTTCTTTCGATGGAAAAGAGGATAGACGATAAAAAGCTTGATGTGGAATTTGACTGCGATATGGATAACATAAACGTTATCGGTGACAAGGATGCCATAGCACAGGTAGTATATAATCTTTACGATAACGCCGTGAAATTTTCCGATACAGCCGGAAGGCTTGCGGTAAAGATAACCTTGAAGGACAGAAAGGTATTCTTTTCGGTCTACAATTCGGGTCAGGGTATAACGGAAGAGGATCTTCCCTTCGTATTCGACAGATTCTATAAGTCCGACAGATCACGCGGTCTCGATAAGACGGGTGTGGGCTTGGGTCTTTCCATAGTAAAGGCTATCATGAACAGCCACGGCGAGGACATCTGGGTAAACAGCGAATACGGAAGCTTCTGTGAATTTGTATTCACCCTTCCCGTAACAAAATAAATTAATAGGCTCACCGAAGTGAGACGCCCGTTTGAAAGAAAGGAACGGATATATGATCTTCAATAACGACGAAAACAGAACAAGCGAAAGCCCGTCCTCCTACGGAGGCTTCAAAAACAAATGGAGCTACGAGGAATACGAAAAGTCAAAAAGCATAAAAAAATCACGTAACAGCTACAGAGGTCTCCGTGCCTTTGCCGTGACAATGACTATCGTTGCGGCAGTGTCCCTCACCTGCCTCGGTGTGGTCCTTGCGGGCGGTCTTCCCTCGGGAGAGGATCCCAAGGAAACGGAAGGAAGCCTTCCTGCCATATCCATCCCCTCAACTCATGACAGGGAGCCCGATATGACGAGAAATGAGATAATCAAGAAGGCAAAGCCCGGCGTTGTGGGAATAGTGTGTGAGATAATAAAGAATGAGGAGCTTGTTGGTACAAGTACGGGAAGCGGTTTTATCATAACCGATGACGGATACATAGTAACGAATCATCACGTGATAAATGAAGCATCAAAAATAAAGGTCATAATGGTTGACGGAACGGAATATGCGGCGGATATTATAGGCTCGGATGAGCTTACCGACGTTGCCGTTATAAAGATAGACGACGCAGATCTTCCCGCAGTGGAGATAGGTAATTCCGATATTCTTGAGGAAGGCGATCTTGTTATCGCCATCGGCTCTCCCGCAGGAATAGAATATGCGGGAACGAGCACTCACGGAATGGTGTCCGCCATAAACAGAAATGTTAAGATCACCGACGATTACGGTACATTGCAGAAGACAATGACGGTAATTCAGATAGATGCTCCCATAAATAAGGGAAATTCCGGCGGTCCCGTTCTTAACGGTCAGGGCGAGGTAATAGGAGTTGCCACATTAAAGCTGGGCAACGGCTATGAGGGTATGGGCTTTGCTCTTCCCATAAACGGTGTTGTTCCCATAGTAAACGAGCTTATTACATACGGTGAGGTCAAGGATCGTCCCGATGACAGCTTCGTTTCCGGAAGACCTGCTATCGGTGTAAGGATAGAAACCCTGACGGAAGCCGATGCAAAGGAATTCGGTCTGCCCGTAGGTGCATACGTCAGATTCGTCGAGGAAGGCTCTGCGGCTAAGGAAGCCGGCATCCAGATGGGTGATATAATCACAAAATTCAACGGAAAAGAGATAAAGACAATAGAAGATCTTACCGCCGCCGTACTTGAAACAAAGCCCGGTAATAAGGTGGAAGTAGTAGTCTACAGAGACAATTATAAGGAAGCTCCCGAGGATTGCTACATCACCCTCACAGTTACCGTGGGAATGAGCGGCTGATATTGAGGTTTTTCCCCCAACGCTGTAATCGGCATTGGGGGATTGTTGTTTGCTAAGAGTTGTTTTGCGTTGAGTAACAATCCCCCAGTCACCTAACGGTGACAGCCCCCTTTACACAAAGGGGCCTTTGGTTTGTGCGGATTTATATTGAAGTGCGTATACTTAAAGTCAGAAATAATTATAAGTTGCTGAATTTTGCTTGAAGTTAGAACTATAAGCCTCCTTTGTGTAAAAGGAGGTGGCTCGCGTCAGCGAGACGGAGGAATTGTTCTTTTGCAATTACAACTCAGAGCCTCTCCCTGCGGGAGAGGTGGCACGCCTTGTTCGTGACGGAGAGGGCAGAGAGAAGGTGTGGCGTCATCCCTTGCTTTAAGCCCTCTCTGCCATGACTTCGTCACGGCATCTCCCCCATAGGGGGAGACTTTGGGTTGTTTTGCGTTGAGAACAATCCCCCACCGCCTGCGGCGGAGCCCCCTTTACACAAAGGGGCCTTATAGATCTAACTTCGAGTGAATATTGTAAATTAGAGTTATATCTGACTTAAAGTTTACGTGATTCAATAGAAGTTTGCACAAACCAAAGGCTCCTTTAGGTGTAAATCAGAAACGCAAGCGTTTCTGATTGCATGGGAGACATATAGATCTGACTTCAAGTATACGCACTTAAAAGATTCCCAACAAGCCGTCTATTCCCATCGAGTTACCGCATTTTTTATCGATCATACTCGATAAGAGTGCTTAAATCCGATATTTTATCGACTATAGTCGATAAAAACTTGAAAATCGTGTTGACTTTCGATCATGATCCGGTTATAATAAACAAGCGCTCCGTACCCAAAAAGGCGGAGCGCAATTTGATTTTTGATGATCCTTTATTCTGTTTGTTCAGCCAAAATGACCACGCTGTCCGCTTTTTGCTTGATACCGTGGGCGTAATAAGCTGCCCACGCAAGAGCGGTTCCGATAATACCGCCGATGGAGGAATAACGCAAGCATGATAAAAATAATTCTTCCATATGGACATAGCCGTCAAAATGAGCAAAATATACGCAGCAGAAAAGAAACGAAGCGAAAATAATGACCGTATGAATTGCTGGGAAGACCTTTATATTTGTGCTCTTGAAGGTATAACAGAAAACGAGCTGTATCACAAGCTGTATGATAAGCTGTCCGAACACAAGCGTAAAGACTTCACGTGACCATGATGTTCCCATGGAAAAGCAAATGATGGGATAAGAAAGGCAATATAGACCGGAGAAAACAAACAGAAATATATTGGATAAGACTCCCGTGTCCTTTTCCCAAGTGTTTGCGGGTACTGTCATTCTGAAAGTAAGTCTGCTGTCATTCCTTTTTGCATATTTGCGGAAGAAGAGGTTTCGGATAAATGCGGGTGCTTCCGTTGTGTCGGGAGCGGTGTCAACACCTTCGGATCCATCCGTAACGGGGGGATTTTCCGCCGTAATATTTGCCGAAAGCTTTCCTTCACGCATTTTCATGTAACGCTTGTTGATAAGGTGTATTACTAAGGACAATGCCAGCCCCACGGTGCATGCAATCAAAAAAGCAAAGTGGATCACCATTAAAAGCGAATCCCAGCCGCTGTAAAAGTCACTGAAAAGAAATTCAAAAAGAAGGCAGACCGCCGAAGCACCGCAATAAAGCGCAGGCAAGAGGCGAACGAATTTATTCTTGAATATGTACAGGCAGAAAAGCTGTGTGCACGCCATAAATATTGCTTGCAGTATCAGAGCCAAATAAATATTTGCGGCAAAGAGCAAAATAAACGGATATGACGGCAAGAGACATACATACGTGATGATATTAAGGATATTTGACATAAAAGACCTTCCTTTCCCAAAAGTTTAAAACGTTATTGCTTCGTACAAAAAAGCGCAAGTGAAAAGACCTCACGCAAAAGTGTCGTGTGTCTCCTCTCTTGCGCTTTATAGGTTTTTACCTAAATTGGGTAGTTTGGGGATATCGAATATTTACACCGGTAAGCTTTTGTCTTACCGCATTTTCATCATATCATATAATGACGGGAAAGTCAAGAGGTTTTTAGGACTGAAATTATGAACAAATTGTAAATTTTACTCCTCGCACATCATTTGTATCATTTCCTCGGTGGCAAATTCGGCAAGCTCAAACAGAGGCTCGCCCGATTGGCGCACGCCGAGAAAATCACCGGGGCCGCGGGTCTTGAGGTCATATTCAGCCAATTTCATTCCGTCACGTTCGTTTTTCATCATGGTAAGGCGTTCCCTTGACTTTTCGGAGTCGGTACCGCTCATGAGTACACAGAAGGAATGCTTGTCGCCTCTGCCCACACGGCCTCTGAGCTGATGGAGCTGTGCAAGACCGAAGCGGTCGGCATTTTCAATTACCATAAGAGTGGCCTCGGGAACGTCAACGCCAACCTCAACGACAGTGGTGGTGACGAGGATCTTCTTCTTTCCCGATGCAAATTCAGCCATAACGCTTTCCTTTTCGGGATCACGCATCTTTCCGTGAAGAAGAGCCGTAATATCCTCACCGAAATGAGACGATACGTTTATATATTCGCATACCGCCGCCGTAATATCGGCAGAGGGATCCTCACTGTTTTCGATAAGGGGGCAGACAACGTAAGCTCTTCCGCCCTCATTGATGTGCTTTTCGATAAAGGAATATACACGCTTCTTCATGCTGTCGCTCATGGCGCATACGACCGTTTCGATGGGCTTTCTGCCCGAGGGAAGCTCACCCAATACGGATACATTTCCCGCAGAATAGAAAAACATCGCAAGGGTTCTCGGTATTGGCGTGGCACTCATCATCAATGTATGGGGAATGAGGCTTTTGTCTCTCAATTTTTCTCTCTGAACAACGCCGAAGCGGTGCTGCTCGTCCGTTATTACGAGAGCAACATCGGATACCTTCGTCTTATCGGTAATGAGGGCGTGGGTTCCTATAAGGAAAACGCCGTTTTTACCTTCTTTTCTCTTGCATTTTTCTTCCGTTTCTTCTCTTTGAGCTTTTTTCACCGATGCGGTGACTTGAATACACTCTATTCCAAGAGGCTCAAAGAGCTTTTTTGCCTTTTCGTAATGCTGTGATGCCAATATCTGTGTAGGCGCCATCATCATAACGTTGTATGAATTTTTCAAAACGGCATATGCCGCCGAAAATGCAACGGCGGTCTTTCCGCTTCCCACATCGCCTTGAAGAAGCCTGTCCATAGGATGGGCATTCTTTCCGTCGCCGTAAATATCGCCGAGAATATCCGTTACAGCCTTTTTCTGTCCGTCGGTCATTTCAAAGCCGAGAGCATTGTTGAATCTCTCCATGTCGATCTTTTTCATGGCGGGAAAGAGGTGCTTTTGACGTTCTCTTTTTGCCGCAACGGAGGTACGGGCGAATTCATAAAGCTGCTCGAATGCCATTCTCCGCCTTGCATCCTCGAGTGATACGGCGCTCGTGGGAAAGTGAAGCTCCTCCACCGCCTTGCTTCTTTCGGGGAGAGAGAATCTTTCGCGTATCTTTTCGGGTATCGTTTCCGAGATAAGATCGGGGATCTCATCTCTTATCTGTGAGACGAGAGAGGAATAAAGCTTGCTTGTAAGAGGCTTTTTTACCGGATATACGGTACGCATATCCGCCGTAAGATCGAGAGAGTCGTCGATCTTCGGGCAAAGGAGGAAGAGCCCCGATGCTTCACGCTTCAATACGCCTATGAAGGTATACGTTTCACCCTTTTTTATCGTGCTTTTGATATAGGGATTGTTGAAGAACAGCACGTTTACCCGAGGCGCTTTTTTGCATATCCCGTTTTCCATTAATGGACATACGGGTGCTTTACAGCCCTCGGGAAGGTCTATACATGAGCGGCAAGCGGCAGTAAACCGTGTTGTTTTCATACCGCCCTTATAAAATGTTGCGGGAATCGTTGCCGCAGTCAATCTGAATACGCGGCACTCTCCAAATGCATTTTCATCTGCGAGAGAATAAATTCTGTTGGATGGGTACGCCTTGGGAAACCGCATGAGAAGATCTGTTTTTGTTGTGATCCCCATGGATGAAAGGGCGTTGAGGCGTACCTCGCCCACGCCCTTCAGGGATGAAAGGTCTATGTTTTTGTTCATAGGTGTTCTGATGTGGTGTAAGTTGTTTCGGGTAATAGGGGGATTTTTCTTTTGCGTTAAGTAACAATCCCCCACCGCCTGCGGCGGAGCCCCCTTTGCACAAAGGGGCCTTTAAGTGCTAACTTCAAGTTAAATTTGATAAATTAGGGTTATAATTGACCTCAAGTCAACGTGATTCAATAGAGATTTGCACAACCCATGCCTCCCTTGCCAAAGGGAGGTGGCATTTTCGAAGAAAATGACGGAGGGATTTTTCTTTTGCGTTAAGTAATTGAGCCTCTCCCTACGGGAGGAGATGAGAGGGCAAATAAGTTGGGGTTCCATCCCTTGCTTTAAGCCCTCTCTGCAGTAAGAGCGAAGCCCTTCTGCAGTTGTTTTGCGTTTAGTAACAATCCCCCAGTCACCTAACGGTGACAGCCCCCTTTACACAAAGGGGCCTTTAAGTGCTAACTTCGAGTGAATTTTGATAAATTGAGGTTATATATGACTTGAAGTTTACGTGATTCAATAGAAATCCGCACAAACCCATGGCCCCTTTGTGTAAAGGGGGCTCCGCCGAAGGCGGTGGGGGATTGTCATTCGATAACTTATACTTATATCTGACCTAAAGTATACGTAATTCAATAAAAATTCGCACAAACCCATGCCTCCTTTGTGTAAGGCAGTTGCGTTGCAACTGCGGAGGTGGCATGACGAAGCAATCAGATGCAAGCATCTGCGGAGGAATTGTTTTTACTTTAACAACTCAGAGCCTCTCCCTGCGGGAGAGGTGGCACGCCTTGTGCGTGACGGAGAGGGCGAAGAGAAGGCGTGGCGTCCCCCTGCTTTCAGCCCTCTCTGCCATGACTTCGTCACGGCATCTCCCCCGGAGGGGGAGACTTTGGGTTGTTTTGCTTTAAGTAACAATCCCCCACCGCCTGCGGCGGAGCCCCCTTTACACAAAGGGGCCTTTGGTTTGTGCGGATTTCTATTGAAGTGCGTATACTTAAAGTCAGAAATAATTATAAGTTACTGAATTTTGCTTGAAGTTAGAACTATAAGCCTCGTCAGATTGTCAAGCCAAGTGCAACACTTTTTTCAAAAAATCATTGGGAGACAAAAACCCAAGGCATTTACGAGGACGATTATTGATCAAAGAAACAACAG
>SVTV01000003.1 GCA_015063605.1 Oscillospiraceae bacterium | reverse complement strand
GCAGAATGGCAAAAGGAAGAACTACAGTATTCATCAGCCATCGGCTATCTGCAGCAATGCTTGCGGAGAGAATTGTGGTGATGGATAGCGGGCGGATCGTGGAAAGCGGATCTCATACAGAACTGATGCAAAGCGGCGGCATGTATGCAGAGATGTTTAAGGCGCAGAGCCAGGCATATGTTGCAATGTGTGAATGAAAGAAAAAGACACCCCCCCTCGGTTTGCGTTGACCTGAGGGGGTGATTATGACGTTTACGGCTTAAGTTAATGACATTGATAAAAAATGACTTGTCTTTTTGCGATGCGGATCGGTGCATGCATTAAGACAAGTCTTTTTTCTTTCAATCATTATATTCTATTCTGAAATAGTCAAGATATTTTTTGAATTTATCCTGCGCAGAAAGGCATGTGTCGGTAAGGTAACCCTTTTCACGGTACCATTCCGAAAGCCCGCGGTAATAGAAAAGCTTGATATGATCTTCTATAACAAAGGGAACGATATTATGCTTCAAGCATTCCTTGAACATGATGAGTCTTCCCACACGTCCGTTACCGTCCTGAAAAGGATGGATACGCTCAAATCTCACATGAAAATCAATTATATCTTCTAAAGTGATATTCTTTTTGCCGTTGTATGAGGATATAAGCTTTTTAATTTCTTTTGATACGTCTTCGGGGGACACAGTCTCTCTTCCGCCTACCTCGTTAGGCAGTTTTTTGTATTCACCAACCGCAAACCAATCCTTTTTTGAATCGCTTGTTCCCGTTTTTAAAATGCAGTGGAGCTTTTTAATGAATTTTTCACTCAGAGGAGCTTTTGCGTTTTCGATTATTTCATCAATGCAGCGAAAATGGTTTGCGGTTTCGATTATATCGTCAACATGTAACGCTTCATCGGAGACACCGACTGTATTGGTTTCGAAAATATATCTTGTCTGATCGTGGGTCAGACGGCTGCCCTCCATGTGGTTGGAATTATAGGTCAATTCTATCTGAGTTTTGTGATAAATGCCGCCGCGTAATTGACTTTTCTTTTCCTCCCTCAGAATCATAAGCAAGCTTTTTTTATCGGAGCTGCTCGTGTTTATTCTTTCGGGCTTTTCGGCATTTTCGGGAATGCTCCATGTTTTTCCCGTGAGAAAAGCGCCGGGTATACGGTCTGTTTTGCAGTAGTGCCGAACGGTCCGCTCGGAGATATTCCATTTTTCGGCTGTTTCTTTTACGGAAAGATAATTCATGAAAATATTTCCCCTGCGATAATTTGTTTCATATGAATATTATATCATTTTATCGGCAAAAAGTCAACGGTGAAAGCGTGTTGCGAATGTAAAATATTGCCGATATCGGCAATAAGATCACTTTTAACTTAGTTTATCACTTATATTTTTGCCGATAACGGCAAAAAAACAAGCCGGGGAATGATCCTCGGCTTGAATTTTGACCGTATTATATTGTCAATCCATCTTTTCGGAAAGCTGTTTGCCGCCGAGAATGTGGAAATGGAGATGCTTTACGGACTGGCATCCGTGAGCGCCGCAGTTTGTTATAACGCGGTAGCCCTCGGAAAGTCCCGCTTCTTTTGCGATTGCGGGGATAGCCTCGAAAATAGCGGAAACGTAAGAGCTGTTTTCAGCACTTATCATATCGCAGGAATCGATATGAAGCTTGGGAACAACGAGAATGTGAACGGGAGCCTGAGGATTAATATCCTTGAAGGCATATACCTTTTCATTTTCGTATACTTTCCCGGAGGGGATGTCACCCTTGATTATTTTACAGAAAATGCAATCCATATTATGCTCCTTTCAAGCGTTTACGATAGCGTAGAATTCCTTTTCGGCTTCGCCTATAAGCTCGGGCTTCTTACCGCCGGATGTTGCGTTGTCGGGACGTCCGCCTCCGCCTCCGCCTACGATGGGAGATATCTTCTTAAGGATATTGCCCGCATGGAAGCCTGCCTTGACCGCATCCTTGCCGCATCCTGCCGCAAAGGTGATCTTGCCGTCCGCTATTGAGTAAAGAACGCAAACGATATCGGAATACTTGTCCTTGAGCTTATCGCATGCAGTTCTGAGAGAATCTGTCTTGAAGCCCTGAAGCTCTGCGAAAATGTAGGAAGCCTTGTCGTTCTTCCGAACCTTTTCTCCGAGAGTGGATACCTGAGCGGAAGCGAGCTTTTCCGTAAGAGAATCGTTGAGAAGCTTCATGTCGTGAAGCTCGCTCTGGAGAGCCGCCGCCTTCTTTTCAATATCGCTCTTGTTATTTGCCTTGAGAACTGCCGCTGTCTTTTCTTCGAGAGCATCGCTCTTTTCGATATATTCGAGAACGTTTCTGCCGGTGATACCTTCGATACGTCTGATACCTGCCGCAATACCGCTTTCGCTTGTTATCTTGAAGAGACCTGCCTTTGATGTGTTATCGATATGAGTACCGCCGCAAAGCTCTGTGGAAACATCGCCCATCTTTACCATGCGGACAGACTTACCGTATTTTTCACCGAACAAAGCCAATGCACCCATTGCCTTTGCGCTTTCGGGATCTGTTACTATTGTGTTTACCTCGTAAGCTGAAAGAATAAATTCGTTTACGAGAGCTTCCGCCTGCTTTACCTCATCGGCTGTCATTGCCTGGAAGTGCTTGAAGTCGAAACGGAAGAATTTATCCGATACGTAGGAGCCTGCCTGCTCGCAATGATCTCCGAGGATCTTTCTCAAAGCCGCCTGGAGAAGGTGTACTGCAGAGTGGTTTCTTCTGATATCGGCACGCTTCTTTTCATCGATCTTCGCGGTTACAGTATCGCCTACGGAGAGGATTCCGTTTTCGATAACGGCTGTATGGAGATATACGCCCGTCTTTGTCTTCTTTGTGTCGGAAACCGTAAGGAGAGCCTTTTCGCCTTCGATGATACCTGTATCGCCTATCTGTCCGCCGCTTTCGGCATAGAAGGGAGTTCTGTCAAGAATGATGACAGCCTCACCCTCGCTTAAGCTTTCAACGCTTTCGTTTTCGTATATGATAGCCGCAACCTTGGCTTCGGATACGTTTTCTTCATATCCCGTGAATTCCGTTGCGGAAATACCGTCTGTAAGGGAGGAATCACTGCCTTCCCAGCCGATTCCGTCGGCTCTTGCCGCTCTTGCTCTTTCTCTCTGTTCCTTCATGAGAGCTGTGAAGCCTTCTTCGTCGATATCGATGCCCTTTTCGGAGCAAAGCTCACGTGTAAGATCGAGAGGGAAGCCGTATGTGTCGTAAAGCTTGAATACGTCTGCACCGGAAAGCTTTTCTGGATTTGCATCTATAAGGCTTTCGAGAATGTTAAGACCGCTGTCGAGAGTCTTGCGGAAGCGGTCCTCTTCGTTGCTGAGTATCTTCTTTATATAATCGCGCTTTTCCCAAAGCTCGGGATAACCGCCCTTGCTTTCGTCTATAACGAGATCGCAAAGCTCAAAGAGGAAGGGCTTGTCTATACCGATAAGCTTGCCGTAACGAGCGGCACGGCGGATGATTCTTCTGAGAACGTATCCTCTGCCTTCATTGGAGGGGATAACGCCGTCGGATATAAGGAATACGCTGCTTCTGATGTGGTCTGTTATAACTCTTATGGCAACGTCATCCTCGTACTTTGCGCCGTATGTCTTGTCGGATATTGCACATACTCTGTCAAGTATTCTTCTTACCGTATCGACCTCGAAAAGGTTGTCAACGCCCTGCATTACGCATGCAAGTCTTTCAAGACCCATACCCGTGTCGATATTCTTCTGAGCAAGCTCTGTGTAATTGCCGTTTCCGTCATTGTTGAACTGTGTGAAAACGTTGTTCCATATTTCCATGAAACGGTCGCAGTCGCATCCGGGCTTACAGTCGGGGCTTCCGCATCCGTATGCTTCGCCTCTGTCAAAGTATATTTCGGAGCAGGGACCGCAGGGGCCGCTTCCGAGCTCCCAGAAGTTGTCGTCCTTACCGAGACGTACTATTCTTTCTGCGGGGATACCGCATTCCTTGTTCCATATTTCAAAGGCTTCATCGTCCTCCTCGTAAATGGAGGGCCAAAGAAGATCCTTGGGTATTTCAAGAATATCGGTCAAAAATTCTAAAGACCAATGAATGGCTTCTCTCTTGAAGTAGTCGCCGAAGGAGAAGTTTCCGAGCATTTCGAAAAATGTTCCGTGACGGGCTGTCTTGCCGACTCTGTCGATGTCGGGTGTACGGATACACTTCTGACAAGTGGTGACTCTTCTTCTGGGAGGCTCTGCACTGCCTATGAAATAAGGCTTCAAAGGAGCCATTCCCGCATTGATGAGGAGAAGTGATTTGTCATTTTCGGGAACGAGAGAAAAGCTCTTCATTCTCAGATGTCCTTTTGATTCGAAGAACGAGAGATATTTTTCTCTCAGTTCGTTAAGTCCTGTATATTGCATATCTTTCGGGCGGGAATACTCCCGCTGTCCTTTCAATATTGTTCGTATATTGCTACAACCATATATTATACCTCAATATGAAAGTCTTGTCAACGGGTTTTATATAAAAAACAATTTTAGCGGAAGGAAAAGATAAAAAGGAAGGATGAAAAGCGCAAGGTGCACTCTTTTGAATGCATCCCTGCGCTTTGTTTGGTTATAAAAATCAATCACGCTTTAATACAAAAGCGCATACAGCCGCCAACAAAACAGCAAGATGAACAAAGGTAGAGACTAAGTTCTTTGGCAAGCTTTTGTCGGTATTGTTTTTCAGGGCTTGGCTCACGTTAGTGAGACAGCCCCGGGACGCTTACCGCCGCAGCGGAAAATTATTTGCGGGACTTACAGCGTTCCGTTATCTGTCCGTTGCAGCAGTCGGATGCGGTCTGAGTGCATCCTTCTTTTGTATTTCTTCCCGAATACGTGCTTACAGCGGGATAAAATTCCTCAATGGGGAAGCTCATCGATCTGAAAAGCGTACACGGATCGGAATAAGCGGACGAGGAATCGCAGGTCTTGTCGGGAATACATACCTCGCAGGCGGGAATGACTATCTGCGACGGACGCTCAATGCGTACAACGGAGAAGACTCCGATTGTCACAAATACGTTTTTCGTTCTTACGCAATCCGTAAAAAAGCTTCCGCCGAAGCAGGCGCATATGGATTCGGGTATGGGCTCGCCTCTCGAAAAGGGTGTGGGCTCGGCACACGTTTCCGTCATGTTGAGAGACAGTACAACGGGCTCAGCCACCTCTACCACGGCTCGGGGAAGATTTGCCGTTACGTTCATTCCTCCGAGATCGGGTGCGGAGCAGAACTGTCTGTATATATCCGATTGAAATACGGATACGTTTCCTTCACCGCCGAAGAGAATGACCGTTTTGTCATATATCGCCAATCCCTGGACCTCACGGCTGTTTCCGAAGCCGAGACAGCAATCAAGGGTGATGTAGAAATAATATCTTATATCTATCTGAAAATATCCTTTATTGAAGGGCATTTCCTCGGTAGATATCTGAGTCCATAAAATTTTACACGACCTTACGCGTACCGCAGATGCGTTATTCAGAGTTTCCTGATCCGCATCCGTTACAAGCACACGCAGATCCTCGATACATTCCTGTGTTCTGCAGGAATCGTATATTCTGTATGTATCGATACAGCAGGAATATGTTCCCTCGGAGGGAATCGAATCTACAGCGGTAACTGTTCCGTAAGCGGTGCCTTCGCATCCGCAGGCGGAATTGCCGTTGTTCTTTGCGTTCATGTGGATATCCTCCCAAAAATATAGTATAGCTTTTTATCAGCACAAACATCCGATGTTCTGTAATATATTATGCCGATGTATCCTCCTTTGCCACAGAAAATATATAAAACACTTGCAGAGCAACGTAAATTTATCAAATTGTTATGCAAAACAGCCGCGAAAAAGGGAAAAAATCGTCATGTAAAAAATCGCGCTTTGACTAAAGATAATTTTATGCAAATTTACTAAAATTATTTTTGCGATATGCATTGACACTTTCACTTCAATCGGGTATCATGAAGGCAACAAAAAAATCACTTTTCAAATGGTCTGTTTTGATAAAAAAATACGTTTTTTCGGAACAGATCAGAGGAGACGGCGTAATTATAATTATTAATATATGCTGTCCGGAAAGGAACTGCCATGAAGAGAGAAAGCTGTTACTATAATTCCTTCCGAAAGGCAAATGCACTTAACAATATAAAAAAATACCCCTTTATCAAAGAGGAATGCGATAAAATAATAAAGGAAGCTGACGGATATCTTGAGAAATACTCTCTTGAGAATATACGTTTTCTTCCCGCTTCTCAGTCGCTTTACAGAAGCTCTGACGTAAACCACGGCTCGATATGCCCTGTTTGCTCAAAGATCATGAAGGTACATCTCGATACAGATGCCGTTTACACTCCTGCGGACGGTTATCCCTTGTGGAAGATCAAATGCAAAAAATGCGGTACCGTGTATCCGTCCAACGATTTTGAAAGCTATTATAAGTCGGCTCTTGATGAAAGGGGTTTTTTCTGTCCAGAAAAGGGCGACAGAACCCTCCTGAAGAACACCCTTTATCCCGAAAAGGGTGAGGGCTGGTGCGTGGATGACGGATACGGATATATTGACGAAGACGGCGAAAAGTTTGTTTTCGTGGCGGTTTTTACCCATTGGTATCTATGGAGAGGTATTATCGTAAATATCCTCAGGTCATGCTCCAAGGCTTATCTTTTTACAGGTGAGCAGAAATATGCCGATGCGGTCCTGGTGCTTCTTGACAGGATAGCGGATTTCTATCCCGGCTTCAGCGGTGAGGGGCACAGACCGTCAAACGGATTCTTTCAAAGCGACGGAGGCAGCGGCAGAGGCAAGATTCTGGGCAGGATATGGGAATGCTGGATCGCCTACGATTTTGCCGCAGCATACGATGCGGTCAAGAACGGTTTATCTTCCATGACGGATAAGGCATTGGGAGTATCGTGCAAAGATTCCGCAGATGAGATCGCAGACAATATAGAAGAAAATATTTTAAGAGAAATATACAGATGCTTAGGCTCCGCCGAGATACACGGTAACAGCGGAATGCATCAGAAGGCTCTTGCCATGGCTGCTATAGCTCTCGATGGCGGTACGGGAGAATCGAGAAGATGGCTTGAGTATCTTTTCGATCCTTCAAATTACAGAGTGGACGCCGTTGACGGCGCCGATATGGCTTCTACCTTTGTCAACCGTGTGGACAGAGACGGCTTCGGAGACGAATGCTCTCCCAGCTACAATAATATATGGCCGTCAAACTATATCGATGTTGCCGAAATACTTTCGGATGTAAAGCCTGAAGACGGTGACAAATATATTTACGATGTGTACACACATCCCAAGTTCAGAAAGATGCTTGCGTCGCCTCTCCGGCTTGTCATGTCCGACAGCTTCTTTCCCCATATAGGCGATGTGGGAGCCTTCGGAAATCCCGGTCTTATCGGAAAAGCGGAAATGATGATGAAGGCTTTTGTAAAATATAAGGAACCGTTTTTTGCGAAAGCGGCGTATCTTCTTAACGGTAACACCACCAATGGACTCGTTCCCGATATATTCACCTGCGATGTGGGTGAGATATTGAAGCAGATCGAAGAGATAAGCGTATCGGATCCCCTTGAAACGGGCGACAAAAACCTGACGGGCTACGGATATACCTCACTGAAGCACAGATACGGGAAAGACCTCGGAAATCCCGAGACCTCCCTCGGTATTTATTACGGCAAGAATACGGGCCACGGTCATAAGGATACGCAGAATCTGTTTATTTACGCCTATAATACGGCGCTTACTCCCGATATCGGATATCCGGAATACTGCAACAGTGTGGATAAGCACAGGAGATATTGGACAAATCACACTCTTTCTCATAATACAGTCATAGTTGACAGAGAAAAACAGAGCAAAAATGTGGTGGGAAGACCATCTCATATATTCAATAAGGGCGATATAAAGCTTATTTCCGTGGATGCTCCCGATGCCTACGATCAGACGAGCGTATACAGAAGAACATCTCTTCTTATAAAGATCGATGATGAAAACTCATATATAGCAGATGTTTTCAAGGTTACGGGCGGAAGCGAGCACGCATATGCGTTCCACTTTGCGGAAACGGACAGCATGAAGACCTCGGGAGTTTCTCTCATTCCTCAGGTCGATGAGGAGGGAAGAATGACGGGAACACTTCTCGGTGCCGATGTTCCCTTCGGATCGGGCGATGATCCCACGGGATATCAGTTCCTGAAAAACGTTCAGCGGGATACAGCTCCTTCATCCGAGGTAAGCTTTGACGGACGGATAACCGATACATGGAAAACATCATCAAAGGAAAATATCCATCTCAGATATACGCTGTTTGCCGATTGCGATGAGATAGTATTTGCAGAGGGCGTTCCTTCGAGAAAAAAGGTGGGAAATCCCAAAAAGGCGGATTATATATATGCATACCGCCGCGGTGAAAACCTTAGCAGTATTTATACGGCGGTGTATGAGCCGTATTCGGGCGAAAGCAAGATACTTTCAATTGAAAAAGGCGGTCTTTCGGGCGGAGAGGGCGTTTGCCTGAATGTCTTACTGAAGGACGGAAGGCGTGATACCCTCATTATTGATCTCGATAATGACAAGACGGTAAGCACTTCATACGGTCATACCATGACGGGCTTTGTGTCGGTTATAAGAGAGTATGACGGCGGAGAAAAGAGCGTGTTCACCTTTGATGTAAAAAAACTTGACGGTGAAGAAAGAACGGGTGCGTATATCGGAAAAATTACCGGCTTTACGGAAACGCTTTCATCCGATAATTACATAGACATTACGGCGGATGAATTTTATGACGAAAAGCTTCTTTGCGGAAGATGCATCCATATAGATACATCCGAGTATACCAACGGTGTTTACGAGATCTTCGGTGCGAAAAGGCTCGAAAACGGTGATATAAGACTTGATATCGGTGATGTCACCACCGTAAAGGCATATAAGGACCCTGCGAAAAAAGACATGACTCTTGTTTTCAATATAGAAAAAGGTGCGGGATACCGCATACCTCTGGATTTATAGATCACATATTATCATATCTATATACTTTTACATTTTTGAAAGGTCAATATTATGAACAATATAGGATATTTTTATACGAAAGAGAAGATAGCAAATTGCAGAAATAACATAGAAAAGTACGATTGGGCGAAGGCTCAATGCGAAAAGACCGTAAAGGCTGCGGATGCATACCTTGAAAAGTATTCTCTCGATGCTTTATGGATGCTTCCTTCCTCTCAGAGCATGTACCGCTCCTACGGTGTAAATCAGAAGCACGGCTGTCTCGTGTGCGGTCATTCCATAGACAGATTCGGAAATTATCCCTATAAAATGATAGACGGACAGCCTCTGTGGAAGATCGAGTGTCCCCATTGCCACACAGTATTTCCGTCAAATGATTTTGAAAGCTATTACAACTCCGCTCTCGATGAAAACGGTTATTTCTGCCCCGAAAAGGGCGACAGAAGCCTTCTTAAAAATACTCTTTACCCCGAAAAGGGTGAAGATTGGGCGGTCGATGACGGCTACGGCTATATAGCCGACGACGGAAAGAAGTATACCTTCGTATGCTACTTTACCCATTGGTTCCTCTGGAATAACATAATACGCAATATCCTTGTGACAATGGGCGATGCCTTTTTGTTCACGGGCGAGCAGAAGTATGCCGATGCAGGCCTCGTTCTCATAAACAGAGTAGCAGAATTGTATCCCACCTTAAGCGGCGAGGGACACGACAGAAATAAGGGGTATCAGCAGAGCGACGGAGGAAGCGGAAGAGGCAAGGTCCTCGGATGTATATGGGAAACGGGATTTGCTCACACTCTCGCGGCATGCTTCGATGCGTACAAAGGCGGTCTTGCTTCCATGAGCCGTGATGCTCTCGATGTGATAGCGAAGAATTCCCGCGGAAGACAGTCTACTGCGGAAGAGGTATCCGATAACATTGACGAAAACCTTCTCCGTGAGATATACAGAGGCGTCCGCCGCCGTGAAATAAGCGGAAACAACGGAATGCATCAGCAGACTCTTGCTCTTGCGGCAGTAGTGCTCGACGATGCTGAGACAACGAGAGAATGGATAGACTATCTTTTCGATCCGGCAATAATCACGGAAAAGGAAAGCCTCGGCGCCAATATGGCGGCAACATTCGTAAATCAGATAGACCGTGACGGCTTCGGACTTGAAGCATCTCCCGGATATAACTCCGGCTGGCTTGCCCACTTTATCGGTGCGGCTGAGGTGCTGAAGAATATCGAGCGCAGACCCGCTGACAAGTATATATACAACATTTACGAAAACGTAAAATTCAAGAAGATGTTCTATTCCATGATAAAGCTTATCATGTCAAAGGAATATACACCTCAGATCGGTGATGTTGGTGCCTGCGGCAATCCCGGAAAAATGGTATCTGCCTCCACATTGCTTCCCGCATATCTTACATACAGAGATCCGTACCTTGCACAGGCGATATATTTCCTTAACGGAAATACCACGGAGGGATTACGTGTGGGAATATATGAAGAGGATATTGAGCACATAAGACAGGAGATAGAGGAAATAGTAAAAGAAAAGGGAGAGATCGTTCTCACGGACGTGAACCTTGCGGGCTACGGCTATTCCTCCCTGAAGCATATGAATGAAGAGGGGAACGACAATCCCGAAACATCCTTCGGCGTCTATTACGGTCTTAACAGAGGCCACGGCCATATAGATACGCTCAATATGTACATGTACGCCTACAATATGAACGTTCTTCCCGACCTCGGATATCCCGAATTCTGCGATTCCGCCGATATGCACAGACGGTATTGGGTGGATGCAACTCTTTCCCACAATCTCGTTATCGTTGATAAGATGAATCAGGAGATTCTCCGTGCCGGTACGCCTACACATTATTTCGCTGACGGCGATGTGAAGATGGTATCCGTTGAAGCACCTGAGGCGTATAAGCAGACGAGCGAATACAAGAGGACCGATGCCCTTGTAAGAATAGATGGAAACGATTCTTACACGGTTGACTTCTTCCGTGTAAAGGGCGGCAAGGAGCACGCATTTTCCTTCCATTTCGGTGAGACGGAATCCTTGAAGACTAAGGGTGTAGAGCTTGTTCCGCAGACCGACGAGAACGGATATATGACGGGAACTCTTCTCGGCAAGGATATCGAGTTTGCTGCCGTAAACGATCCCAGCGGTTATCAGTACCTTTATAACGTACAAAAGGATACGGCTCTTACGGGCAATGCTTCCTTTGACGGAAGGATCTGCGACACATGGAAGAGAGGAACGAGATCGGATGTTCATGTAAAGTTTACGTTCCTTACGGAGGTCGAGGAGCTTGTGCTGGCACAGGGCGTTCCTCCGAGAAATAAGCCGGGAAATCCCAAATATCTCGATTATATATACGCTTACAACCGTGATGAAAACGAAGCTGAAAGCTTGTTTGTATCCGTTATTGAGCCTTATGCGGGCGAAAGTAAGATCGAAAGCATTGAAAGGATCCCCGTATATGATGAAAACGGAAAAGAGCTTGATAAGAACGGTTTTGCGGCAGTCAAGATAACTCTTAAGAACGGAAGAGTTGATACCGTGATCTACTGCTCCGATAAGGACATTTCCGTTGAGGCTGACAGTGTGAACGGATTCCGTGGATTTATGTGTATAAGAACGGAGAACGGTGACGGAAGCGTAAGTATCAAGACATTTGATGCAACAAGCTTATTCGGTGAGGCGAAAACGGGATGCTATGAAGGAAAAATAGCGGACTTCACAAGGACTCTTTCCGATAAGAATCACATCGATGTAACTTTCGACACAGATGCTGATATTTCATGCCTTTGCGGAAAGATCATCCATATTCCTCTCCCCGAAAATACGGGAAACGGATTCTACGGATACAATACGGTATTCAATATTCTTTCGGCGGAAAAGCTTGAAAACGGAAATGTACGTCTCGATATAGGCGATATAACGACCATAAGATGCTACAGAGACTCCGCAAAGAAGGATATGACTCCCGTCTACTACTTTAAAGAGGGCGACAGCTTCCGCATACCTTTGGACAGATAATGTTTCTCATACGTATATTTCTTTGAAAGGGAAGCGGATTACGTGATATCCCTTGATTTCTGAGAAATTACGATGCCTCTAAAATAAATTCACTTAAAAAAATCCAAAAAAGTCAATATTATACTTGACATATGGGTGATAATTACTGTAAAATGTTATACGTTAGGATCGGGAAGGTGTATATTCGTTGCGGATATGTAATGCGACCTTCGCGGTACTGTCCGATGACTTGAAACAGCAGAGTGTATAAAGCTTGTATCAGCTCTTCCGGCATGGGCTGATGCGGGCACCGATAAAAAACAATTTTCTTATGTCTGCCGGAGAAATGGAGCTTAAAATGCTGCCGCTTGATAAATTTACGGATGATGCGTTGCAGGGCTTGAAGGAAGCGGGAATATCTCCCGATAAAGTTGAGATGTGCTTGCAGACTGACCTTAACACCGAGGGCGATTTCGGCGAGTCCTGGCTTTTCCTTGCGGAAAAGGTCCTCTACCTGATGGAGCGTCATGAAAATAAGTTGAATGAGCCTGCAAAAAAGCAGAAAAACGATAAGGAATCTTGTGTTCCGTATGCAGCGGATACATGGGAGATACTTCTCAGCATACCCCTTTCGGAGATAGAGGAGCTTAATATCGACAGCTTCGTATCCTCAAACCGTTTCACGGCAAAGCGTGACGGTGTGACTCTTTGCCTCGGCTTTTCCACAAATGCAAAGCGTCAAAAGCTTTTCGCATTCCGTGACATACTCGAAAAAATGAGGGACGGACGCACTGTGGAGGAGGATGACAAGCTTTTCGAGGCATTCAATATATACTGCCCCAAATGCGGCAGACCGTATAACGACAAGGCGAGAAAGATATGTCTTAACTGTATAAACAAGGGTGCGATCTATAAGCGGCTTCTGAAGTATTTTTACCCCTTCAAAAAGCAGATAGCTATCATATTCACCTGTCTTACAATATCATGTATCATGTCCATACTCAATCCCGTGCTGGGCGGTGCTTTCCTTTACGGAAGAGTATTGAATATGGAAGAGCCTAATTTGTTTATACGCGGAAATGTATGGCTCGGTGTCGGAATAATATTCGGTACGGCGGTTTTGAGCCTCCTTATAAATATTATACGTTCGAGAGCCAATGCGGAAATGTCGACGAGAGTAACGCTTAACATGAAGCTTGATATATTCAGCGCAATGCAGAAGCTTTCTCTTTCCTACTTCAACAACAACCAGACGGGACGTCTTATCACGAGAGTCGATTACGATGCCTCCACGGTAAGAGGATTCTTCACCGACAGCCTGCCGTCTCTTATAGTCAATATTGTTACATTTATAACGGCGGCGATCATGATGTTCTCTATAAATTGGCAGCTTTCGCTGATCGTGTTTATACCTGTTCCCATAATAGTAATAATCATAAAGACCATGTTCCCCAAGCTCTGGAAGGGATACACCATGAGATGGAGAAGAAAGAGCTCGCTCAATGCAATGCTTGGAGACAGCCTTACGGGTATTCGAGTAGTTAAGGCATTTGCAAAGGAAGAAACCGAAGCTCAGAGATTCACTTACTACAGCGACAGACTTATGAAGGCAAGCCTGAAGCTCAATGCCATTCAGCTTTGCATATTCCCGCTTATCGGTCTTCTTATCACATTGAGCAGTGAAGCAATATGGGGATTCGGCGGTATACTTGTTATGGACGATGTAATGGAATACGGTACGTTTATTACATATATCGGCTATACTGCAATGATATTCAGCCCTCTTCAGTTCTTTACTCAGGTATCGGATGCTCTGACAAACACGGCAAACTCAGCACAGAGAATGTTCGAGGTGCTGGATACCATTCCCGAGATCGATGAAAAGCCCGGTGCCGTTGATCTTACCGACATGAAGGGTAAGATCGAGCTGAGAGATGTATCCTTCTCTTACAACCCCAACCGTCCCATACTCAAAAATGTTTCACTGACGATCGAGCCCGGTGAAGCGGTAGGACTTGTGGGACATACGGGTGCGGGAAAATCCACTATAGCAAACCTTATCACACGTCTTTACGATGTAGGTACAGGCGAGATATACATAGACGATATAAATATCAAGGATCTTACCATTTCCTGCATCAGAAAGAACATGGCTATAGTTTCTCAGGAGATATTCCTTTTCAGAGGAACCATTGCCGACAATATAAGATATGCCCGTCCCGATGCCTCTTATGAAGAGGTGGTTGCGGCGGCAAAGGCGGCAAACGCCCATGACTTTATAATAAACCTTCCCAACGGTTACGAGACCTTGGTCGGAACGGGAAGCCGTTCGCTTTCCGGCGGTGAGCGTCAGAGAGTATCTATAGCAAGAGCATTGCTTCTCAATCCCAAGATACTCATCCTCGACGAAGCTACAGCCGCAATGGATACGGAAACGGAAAGACTGATCCAGGAAGCTTTGGCAAACCTTATCCAAGGCAAGACAACGATCACCATTGCCCACAGACTTTCCACCCTGAAGGACTGCGATACGCTTTACGCTATCGATGACGGACGCATTGCCGAATCGGGATCGCATACCGAGCTTCTCAGAAAGAAGGGAATTTACTACAAGCTTTATTCTCTCCAGGCAGAAGCTATGAAAAAAGTTATAGCGGAGTGAGTTCGCTTGCAAGCATATGAAAGGATAGGTCACTAACATGGCAGAAGAAATAAAGAACGCAAAGAAAGATAACGAGACCGCAAAGGTCGAAGCAAAAGCCGCAGAGGCAGAAAAGAAAAGCTCCGTATTGGATGATGAAGACGAAAATATAGACGAGCTTTTCATACCGAGACGTATTTCCATACCCCTTACCAAGGATAATGCAAGATTTTTCCGCTCAAAGGGCGGTCTTGTAAGCCTTGATTTCACAAATCACAAGGGCGAAAAGGAAATAGTGGAAAGAGTAGTCGTTTTCAGAGCCTTCCCCGTAACGAATCCCGATGAATTCCTGTCCGTAAGAGAGCCTGACTCCAAGAAGAACGGAAGAGGTCTTGAAATAGGAATGATACGCAGGATAACCGATGTGGACAGCGAATCTGCGGAAATAATCAATGAAGAATTGACAAGACGCTATTTCTCTCCCACAATAACGAAGATAAAGAGCGTAAAGGAAAAGTTCGGTTACTCCTATTGGGAAGCGGACACTACATCCGGACCCATAACCTTTATCATGTCCAACCCCTTTACGAATATCCGTACTCTTGAGGATGGCAGAATATTCATAAAGGATATGGACGGTAATAACTTCCAGATTCCCAATGCCGATGCTCTCGACAGCGCAAGCTACAAAAAAATTGAGGTTTATCTGTAAGGCAGCGGCGCGAAGCGTACTTAAACAGAAAGGTATGGTCAAATTATATGAAATTGTTATATGAGCTTCCGGAAAAGGACTCGGCTCTGTTCAACGAGGTAAGCAACGGTGAAGAGCTCCTTTACTCCGTTCCCTTTAACATCCATGAGGAACGCTATGTATCCGGTTATCTGGCTATAACAAAGAGCAGGATACTCAAGATCCTCGACGGAAAGCTTATCGAAACCTTTCATCTTGAAAATGCAACTGTTTTCAAGACAGAACAGATGTACGGAAGCTGCGGCTTTTACGGTACGATAGACGGCAGTGAGACATTGATCTGCCAATTCATCGGCGGCCGCCACCTTCCCAGATATCAGGTCATCGCCCGTGCCTGCGAGATACTTGCCGAGGAAAAGAACGGCAGAGTGATAAGCAACTCTACGGAAGAGAAATTCTGCCCTAAGTGCGGAAGACCTTTTGTCAACGGAACAAAGATATGCCCCTTCTGTCTTAACAAAAGGGAAGTGTATATGAAGCTTTGGGCGCTTACAAAGGGATTGAGATTCATGATATTCTCACCGTTTATTTTCTCCTTTGTAACTCTTATCATAAGCTTTGTGTCTCCCTATCTCCAAAGAATAGCGGTAGACAGCTTCTTCCAGCCGCAGAATCCGGACTTTGTCCGTACTCCTGAGGTAACGAGAAACTTTATAATCCTTGTTGCGGTAATTGTCGGCGTTGCATTCCTTTCAAGAGCGGTCAGCGTCCTTCAGTCGAGACTTCTTGCCGTTGCGGCGGGAAAATTCTCCGTCGTCATGAAATCCCTGCTCTATGAAAAGATATCAAAGCTTTCATTGAGCTCCATCGGTAAAAAATCCACCGGTGACCTTATGGGACGAGTAAGTAACGATACCGACGTGGTGGAAAACTTCATTATCCATCAGTTCCCCAACATTTTTATTCAGATAATATCTCTTATAGGCGCCGCTATCGTTTTGCTATTCATAAACGTTGTAATGGCTCTCTTCATTATCGTTCCCATCCCCTTTGCTCTCTTTATCATAAAGAAGTTCTGGGAATTTATTCAGAGACGAAACATGAAGGTGTGGATGGCAGGTTCCCGTCAGAACAGATTGCTTCAGGATATCCTGAACGGTATCCGTGTCGTCAAATCCTTCGGTCAGGAAGAAAAAGAAATAGAACGCTTCAAGGAAGCAAACGTAATACATACAGAGCTTGAAATGCAGAATCAGAAGTATTGGAATACGCTCTTCCCCATACTCACATTTATTGTTGAGTTGGGAAGATACCTGATACTCTTCTACGGAAGCTTTATGGTTCTCGGAAATCATATGCTCTTCGGTGAATTGCAGTACTTCAATTCCATGGCGTCATACGTATATTCTCCCCTTATCTGGATGACAAATATCCCCCGTACCATATCGAGCTTCCTTACCTCCGCAGGTAAGATATTCGAGATACTTGAGGAAAATATCGAAATAGACGATATCAATCTTCCTCTCGATATTCAGATCGAGGGTGATATCTCCATCGAAGACGTTACCTTCGGTTACGAAAGCTACGCTCCCGTATTGGAGCATATCAACTTTGAGATCAAGGCGGGCGAAATGATAGGTATAGTAGGTCACTCCGGATGCGGAAAGACAACTCTTATCAACCTTATCATGCGTCTTTACGATGTTAACGAGGGTGCTATCAAGATAGACTCCGTAAACATTAAGGATATATCTCAGAATGCTCTCAGAAGCCAGATCGGTGTCGTTTTGCAGGAAACATTCCTTTTCTCGGGAACTATCCGCGACAATATCAAATATGCTCAGCCTCTTGCAACCGATGAAGAGGTCATCGAGGCTGCACGTATAGCGAATGCTCATGACTTTATAGTTGCTCTTCCCGAGGGCTATAACACAATGGTGGGTGAAAAGGGTTATACGATGTCCGGCGGTGAACGTCAGAGAATAGCTATTGCCCGTGCTATACTTCACGACCCCAGAATACTTATCCTTGATGAGGCTACCGCTTCTCTTGATACGGAGACTGAAAAGCTTATTCAGGATGCTCTTGTTAAGCTGTCTAAGAACAGAACGACTCTTGCAATAGCTCACAGACTTTCCACTCTCCGCAATGCGGACAGACTTATCGTTCTCGATAAAGGAAAGCTTGCTGAGTTCGGTACTCACGAAGAGCTTCTTGAAAAGAAGGGTATATACTACAAGCTGGTTATGGCACAGCGTCAGATGGCAAAGCGCCTTGCACAGGCAGGCGAGGATGCATAAAACGCATTGCAACATGCGCATTCAAACGCGCGGTGAATAAATAAAAAAACAACAATATCCCGAAATGTGTCCGCATATAAACGGATATGTTTCGGGATGTTATGTCTTATGAAAAAAGAAAGGAAAGGTGATTACCGTGGATAAGAGCTATACCTTGCTCAAGGAAATATTGGATAAAAGAGAGCTTCTTCCCATACTGAAAACGGTTGAAGGAGGAGAGGTTACAAAAGAAAACTGGTGTGAACGGAAAGCCGAAATGAAAAAGGCTCTGGAAACATATTCCTACGGTATCACGCCTCCCGCTCCCGATAAGGTATGGGGAGATATACTGTACGAAGCACCCCTGAGAGAAGGGTATGCAGGCAAGGTCAGAATTCAGGATATACGCATATCCTTTGAGACGAAAAAAGGCGTTTTTTCATTCCCCGTAAAGCTTCTTGTTCCGATACGCTTTGAAAAGCCCCCCGTATTTCTTCATATCGCATTCAGAAGAAACGTTCCCGATATGTATGTCCCCGCGGAGGAGATAACCGACAGAGGCTATGCTTTGGCGGTAGTTTGCTATAAGGATATCGTTAATGACGATCTTTTCGGAGATTTTACTGACGGTCTTGCAAAATACTTCGGCACAACAAAGACAAGAAAGAATAATGCATGGGGAAAAATAGGTATGTGGGCATACGGTGCGAGCCGTGTTCTCGATTATCTTTACACGAGAGATGATGTTGACGCAACACGTACGACAGTTATCGGTCATTCCCGTCTCGGAAAGACTGCATTGTGGACTGCGGCTCAGGATGAAAGATTTATCTGCGCCGTATCAAATGATTCGGGATACGGCGGTGCCGCCACATCGAAGCACGGAGAGGGTGAAAGAGTCCGTGACTTTTTAAGATGCGGAAGCTGGGATTGGTATTGCGAGAATTTCAAGAACTATACCGACGAGAAGGAAGACGAAAAGCCCTACGATCAGGCATATCTCCTTGCACTTATTGCTCCTCGTTATCTTTATGTGGGCTCTGCCGTTGAAGATAAGGGGGCAGACCCGAAATCGGAATTTTTGACAACACTTCACGCTTCCGATGCTTGGGAAATGCTCGGTGAAAAGGGTCTTGTGACTCCCGATAAGATGCCCGAAACGGGAGATGTGCTTCATGACGGCAAGGTTGGCTATCATATGAGAAGCGGAATGCATTTTCTTTCCCGTGAGGATTGGGGATATTACATGGATTTTTTGGAAAAGAAAGGTATTAAGGGAAAATTGAAATGAAGCTTACCTTTGAACAGATAAAAAGCGCATTGACGGGATCGGTCGATGCAGAGATAACGGAAGGATACATCCGTCCCCTTCGGTACAATGAGAAGGAAAGGGAGGAGTATCTGACTAAAAGAGGGGGATATCATTATCAGATAGTATCTTCCTCGGGAATAAAGCTGCGTTTTATGACGGACAGCGAGAGCCTTTATATACGCACCTCCCACAGGCAGGGTTCTTCGAGAAATTATTATTCCATAGATATTTTCACCGACGGAAAATATTTGGACAGCGTTGATAACTTTTCAAATATTACCGTTCCGAAGGCGTATTCGGGCTTATCTCTGCCTCTCGAAAGGCTTGAAAAGAGCTTTTGCATCGGAAAAGGAACAAAGGAGGTATGTATATATCTTCCCTGGTCCGTTTCCTGCGATATAGAAGAAATATCACTTGATGATCTTTCATCCTTTGAGCCCGTAAAAAGAGAGAAGACTGTTCTCTTTTACGGCGATTCTATCACTCAGGGATATGATGCCATGCGTCCGTCGAAAAAATACACCTCCATTATCGCAGATAAGCTGAATGGGGAGGAGTACAACAAGGGATACGGTGCGGATTTCTGCTTCCCCGAGCTTGCAGCGGTGAAAAACGATATTTCTCCCGATCATATTTTCATTGCCTACGGAACGAACGATTGGTGGAGCCATACAAGAGACGGCTTTACCGTGCGTTACAAGGCGTTTCTTGAAAATGTAACGAATAATTATCCCGATGCGAAGGTCTTTGCTCTTACACCCATATGGCGTAAGGATCATACGGAGGAAAAACGCTTCGGAGACTTTTCCACCGTTGAAGATATAATAAGAAATGTATCGGAGGAATTTGAAAACGTAAAGGTCATAAGAGGCTTTGAGCTTGTGCCTCAAAATGAAGATATGTATGCGGACCTGAGACTGCATCCCAATGACGAAGGCTTTGTGCATTATGCGGAGAATTTGTATAAAGAGATGTGAGATAGGGTGATGACCGATACACCGTTAAAAAACTTCTTGACAAACGCATAAAACTATTGTATAATAAAAACGTAAACGAGAATTTGGATAGTGATATTCAAATCTCAACACATAGATAATATCGGTTCACCCTAAACGATTGATTACGAATTTTAATATGAGTTTTTGATCGGTGTGCCGAGGACTATATTCCTTATTCTGCTCTCGCTGATTTCTATGTAGATGATGTTCATAAATCATACAGCCGTAGTTGGAACAACGGATAAGTTTAAATCATAAGAAAAAAGTTCAATAAATAAAATTTGATTTGCGGCGCTCCTTGTATATTGCAAGTGAGCGCTGCTATCAAAAGCGGAGTACTATTATGAAAAAACACATATGTTTACTATTAGCTTTACTTCTAACCGTTTCCCTGTTTTCATGCACGAAGCCGCCGGAAACCATCCTCATATCAGGTGAGAACGACACTTCTGAAATAGTATACACAGATAGCTCCGAACTTGGATTTGTAATGGTCAGCGTAAGAAATAAGAATAATCTTTTGGATATGTACAAAATATATCCTGAAGAGGCAGTAATGCTCCCTCTTTGTCCCGATCCGCTGTGCAAGCATAATTCGGAAAGCTGCCCTTTCTATAATATTAATCCCACGATGTATACTATTGGAGATACTGTGTATTATCTGCGTAAAAGCGGAGGCAGTAAATTGGAAAATACTATTTGCAGTTACGATTTTGGTACGGATAAATTCAAAGTGCTGCATGAGGTCGAAAAAGGATACTATATTATGTGCTTCAGACCTTATGAAAAATATATTTTCTTTTTTAGAGTTAGCATTCATAGCGAAGGCAGAACAAAACACATATTGCGCTATGACATGGATACTGGGAAAGTGATTACTCTTTCTGACGAAAGCGCAACATCCGATATAACATTTTTAAATTGTGAAAACGACAGATATTATTTTTGCCGTGATTTTAAAGAGTACTATTCCACAGATGCAGATTATAAGAATAGGGTAGATAATGAAAAGAATGCTCCACCACGCAACATAACGGGCAACAGTTATTTTGAATTAAAATCAGTACCGGGAGATTATCATCGAAGTCTTGTTTCCATATATGAATTGATCGGTGACGGAAGCGAACCAAAATTGATAGTCGAAGGAAGCTATATGCAGCCAATATTTCACAACGGAAATATAATATATTCTTTATCGGAGGAAAGATATGTTATAGGGTATTGTTATATGTATGGCAGTGATAATCCTTCACCGGTATATCAATATTCAGGTGGTAAATACCGCATTTGCAACGCCGACGGCAGTAACAAGCGGGTATTATGTGATATATCCGATACTACCGACGTGATCGACTTCGGGGCATCGGCTTTCGGCGATGTATCGGGCGTGGGAGATTACGTTGTTTTGAAAGCAACGGGATATGATGTTATTGAAGAATCCGATGAAAAAGGCAGAAGAATATTGGAGTCAACCGGAGACAAATACATTTCCGTCAATATAAAAACAGGCGAATACAAAACGGTCACAATGGGATGATTACAAAATATTAAGTGCGGAATAAGCCGGCAGTTGACACTTGCACGTCAGATAAGGTCAACAGCCGAAGAAGAATATGAGAAATCAATAGAATATATTGACAATTTTACATATATGTTGTATAATAAGTCTATAGGGGTTGATGCGCATCGGTGGTTGTAAAATACGGTGCCGTTTACTGAAATAACAGATCTCCCGCCGGGGGGATTGACTTTAATAAAAGCGTAATATATATAAGCTTTGAAACGCAAAAAGGCGGTTGTACGAGGTAAGTTAAGCTTGCCTTTTTCGTACAGCACCTTTTTGCGGTTTTTTGTTTGTGGGTGATATAACAATCCCTCCGTCACGGCTTCGCCGTGCCACCTCCCCTTACACAGAGGAGGCATAAAGGTGCGAACATATCAACATTACTTTAAAATATTGCAAACCCCAAATTTATACCACTATGTGCGCACAAACCAAAGGCTCCTTTAGGTGCAATGCAGATGCAAAGCATCTGCTGAGCTGTCATGCCGCACTTCGCTGAAAGCGAACGTGCTGTGACATGAGGAATTGTCCTATATAAAAACAACCTTTTCAATCTGTAACAACATAAACTAAAAACACTCAAGGTATTGTCAAGTTCCAGATGAAAACTGCTGAGCGAGCGAAGCACAAGATTTCTGAGCAAGGAAAACAAGGAGCGAACACTCAAGAAAGGAGCACATATATGAAAAAAATAATACTTTTACTTCTGACTTTTTCCCTTATCCTCTCTCTTTTCTCGTGCACAATGCCTCCCGAAACTGCTTTGACTTCAGATACAAATACAGAATCTTCCAAATCTGATTATACAGAATCTCCTTTTGATTTTGTTTTAGTCAGCGTAGATAGCATTTTGTATAGGCTTTATCCTGAAGAAGGTATGTTGATCCCGGCATGTGTAGACCCCTTATGCAAACACTCGGAAGGTTCATGTCCGTTAACTAAAGTCGGAGGTCTCATAATATCGGGTGATATCATATACTACACAAGATTTATTGATACAAGAGGAGTATATCAAAACAGGATATGTTCATACAATCTTTTCACCGGAGATTATAAAGTCTTGTACAAGGCAGACAGTAGTGCAGAATCAATATTGTATTTAACGCAGGCGGAAAACTATCTGTTTTTCAATCAGCACAATCCAATGCTCAGTATTGACAATCGCCGTATCTGTATAATGAGATACGATCTTGACAGCGGAAAAGCCGTTGTCCTGGCGGAAGGTTTACCGGACACCGTTTCGCCCAGTGCAGCGAAGGACGGAAGAATGTATTGGTACGGTGCCAAAACCAATTATTCCACGGATTTTGACTATAAGGACAAAAGGGAAAATGATTATGGAGTTTCCGAACTCTATTCAAGCGGAGGATATCAATTAAAGACTGTTATCACAAAGGAGATAATAGGTTCTTCCGGAAATAGGTTTCCGGAAAAAAAGATCTATCGCGTTGATATAGAGACAAAAGAGGAAAGCGTAATTGTCGAATCAACAGGTACGTCTCCGATATTGTACAAAGAAAAGGTTATTTATACAAGAGATGAGGAAGCTGTTTTGATCGGAAAGGGGTATGATGACTATAAGAAAAAAGAATATAAAATTTACGATAAATTCGGAAGCAAGCTCTATATATGCAATATAGACGGAAGTGAAGACAGATTGCTTTGCGATATATCCGGGAACTACTGTGCGCTGGATCACGGGTCGGGGGCAATAGGATACAAAGGATCAGGAGATTATGTTATTCGCAGAGTATGGTCCTACCAACCTATAAAAGATAAGCCGGAACTGATAGAACGCGGAGCAGATAAATTTCTTATTATAAATATAGTCACCGGAGAATATAAAATAGTCGGCGCGGAATGATTTTCTACGATGAATTATCCCGCAAAAGAAAGGAGTTGAATTTATGAAACTGATATGGTATGAGATACAAAAGATAATCAACAAGCAGGTCTTGATAATAATTGCGGTCTCGTTGCTTTTGAACGTGTGTATAGCATATCTCTCGACGGAAAATGCTTCAATTGATGGAAATGCCGTTGCGGAATATTACGAAGGCTTTCAAAAGGATCCGTCCAAAGCCGACGAGGTATGGCAGCGTCTTGAGCAAATGCCGGAATCCGTTGACAAAAACGAGCAATATGCCTTGGAGCGGTATGAAGCGCAGAGAGAATACAGTCAGCGTTACGAAAAAGATCTGAATATGACTATCTTCCGTGCGAAGATCAATCTCAAGGAGTATGAGGCTAAGAACAGAGGAAATGAGTATATTTCCAAATACCAGATCCAGGTAATTGACGAATATACACGTATGAAGGAGCTCGGCACGGATGACGGTCTTGTTTTAGGCTGGGACGATCATCTTCTTTATGCCGAGGGTGTATACATATTGATGGTTCTGATAGTAATAGCTTCCGTAAGGATCTTTCTTGTGGACAGAGAGTGTGCATTTTATCCTATAGTCAGATCATCTAAAAAAGGAAGATTGGCTACTGTAGCATCTAAAACAGCTGCGGTATTCGTTTCTTCCGTGATATTCTCCTTTCTTATTTCGGGGACATCCCTGCTGACCGCGTGGACATTGACGGGACTCCATGGCGGGGAGCTTGCGTTGACTTCGATCGAAGCTTATGAGTTCTGCTCTTTTGATATCAGTATAGCAAGCTATGCATTTATTCAATTTGTGTTCAGATCTGTATTCAGCTTCATTTTGGGTATTATATGCGGCGTTCTTGCCATGGCGATAAGAGAGACTATTCTGACCCTTGGTTCGGGAGTGCTTCTTATAGCAGCCAATGTACTTATTTCGTCCTTTACTTATACGGGAAACAACAATATTATCAAGCTTTGCAACCTTTATTCACTTATACAGTGCGATCCGATATTTATATCATATCATTCCGTCAACATTTTCGGTGCGGCGGTGCCGCTGATAATATTTGATATAGCTTTGATAATTCTGCTTTCAACGGGATTATTCTTTGCGCTTCTCAAACTGTGGCGTATTTATCCTGCCGCAGGGCGCCATATTCAATTTATGAAGAAGCTTTTGGGAAAATTCTCAAGAAGAGTCATTGATGAAAAGGAAATAAAAGGCAGAAAGAAGCATAAGATCAGAAAGCTTTCCGTTAGGATCGCTTTCCACGAGATAAATAAATTCTTTGTAACCTACCGTTACACCTTCGTTGTTCTTGTGCTGATAGCCTTGAAAGCCGGCTTTTCATATTTCTATGCGGAGTATGAATACAGATATGACGACATATACAAGGATTATATGAACGACCTTGAGGGCGTTCAGACGCAGGAAAAGCAAAGGTTTATCAGAGAAGAGGAGGCGCGCGTGCAATATGCCGTTGCTATGAAGGATTCCATCTCGAAAAAGTTTAAGAATGATGAGATAACATACGAGGAGTATGTTGAACAGATGGAGGGCTTCTGGGATGCAAAGGCAAGAGAGCCCTATGTAGGCAGATTGAAGACACACTCCGACTATCTGAACAGAAAGAAGGCTGAGGGCGGCGATCCCTGGTATGTATATGACACAGGATGGAACAGGCTTTTTTCTATGGAAGCGGACATAATACTTCTTGCGGCTATAATCATTATATGCGGAAAGCTGTTTGTAACGGAGCATACCTCAAAGTTTTACATGCTGATGCGCAGTACCAAATACGGCAGAAAATATACGGCAGTGAGAAAAATATCATTGGCTTTGGGTTTGACCGTATTTGTTACGGTGCTGTTCTCTGCAATAGATCTGATGTTTGTTTTGTGGAAGTACGAGCTTCCCATGAAGGGCTTCCCGTTAAACAGCTTGGAAATGTTTGAGTCGGTAAGCTCGGGTATTACGATAGAGCAATATCTGATACTTTCATATATCATGCGTATTGCAGCATCATGCTTTATTTGCTTGTTCTGCTCCGTTGCGGCTCATATGGTGAAAAATCCCATAGCAGCCATGACAGTTCCCGCAGTATTCTTCGGAGCGTTTTACATAGGCGGTATGTATTCGGACATCGTCTTTGCTTTTGATACGTTTTCGGTTTTGGGTGCGCATAAGTATGCGTTATTCTCATCAAGTACGGATATATTGGGGGATACGGGAATATGCATTATTGCCTTGGCGGTAATACCGATCTTAACCGTTGTCATAACAAGATCTTTGATTAAAAAATACGAAAGAACATGAGGAGGAAAATATAATGTTACACATAAATAATGTCAGCAAAAGCTATGGTACAAATAAGGCGCTTTCCGGTTTTACGGCAGAGCTTGATACGGGTATTTATGCTCTTTTAGGTCCTAACGGATCGGGAAAATCAACATTGATTAATATAATTACCGATAATCTGAAGGCTGATTCGGGAGAGATAACCTTTTCCTCGAATGGCTCAGAGCCTGAAAATGTATTGAAAATGGGTCTTCGTTTCAGAGAAAAGCTTGGATTTATGCCTCAGTATCCCGGCATGTATCCCAATATGACCGTAGAAAGATTCATGTGGTATATGGCGGCACTTAAGGGAATGGATAAAAAGGAAGCAATGAAGCAGATTCCCGAGATCCTTGCCGCGGTGGAGCTTGATGATATCCCCCGCTATAAGATCGGAGGCTTGTCCGGCGGTATGAAGCAGAGGCTTTGTCTTGCACAAGCTGTTCTTGGGGATCCTTCCGTGCTTATCCTTGATGAGCCCACTGCAGGTCTTGACCCGAAGCAGCGCATTGCAATACGAAATTACATTTCAAGAATAGCCTTCAATAAGACGGTGCTTATCGCAACTCACGTTGTAAGTGACATTGAGTATATAGCGAAAGAAATAATTATTTTGAAAAAAGGTGTTATTCAGGATAATGCGCCTGTACCCGAGCTCTTGAAAAAGATCGAAGGAAAAGTATGGAACGTACCTTGTACCGAAACGGAGGTTACCGAATACCAGCGCAGATTCCGTGTTACCAATATAGCCAAAACAGAGAGAAACGATGGTAAGATCGTATTGAGGGTGCTTTCCGAGGAGCGTCCCACCGAGGATTCGGTTCACGTTTCTCCGGCTCTGGAGGATTACTATCTCTATATCTTCGGAGAAAGCCACGCACTGTGATTTTTTGAGAAAAAGTTACGCAAATTTGCTGTTTTCTATTGCCAAAAGGTGAAATCATTGATATAATAAGCACATACAAAGTTTTCTTTTCAGGAGGATACCAAAATGAAGATAGGTGCTCAGCTCTATACCGTAAGAGATAAGTGCAAGACTACGGAAGGGCTTTACGATACATTGGAGAAGATAGCCGCTATCGGCTATAAGTACGTTCAGCTTTCGGGCGTATGTGCATATGATCCCGCAGAAATGAGAGATAAGCTTGCTTCTCTGGGGCTTGCATGTACACTTACACATACCGATGTGGCAAGAATGGTCAATGATACGGAAAATGTCGTAAAAGAACATTTTGTTTTCGGATGCAAGAATATCGGTATCGGCGGTATGCCCGGCGAATACAGAGGATGTGCTGACGGCGCCGCAAGATTTGCGGAAAAGTATCTCCCGGCGGCTCTCAAAATGAGAGAGATGGGTGCAACGATGATGTATCACAACCATCATTTTGAATTCAAGAAATATGACGGCAAGTGCGTTTTGAAGGATATAGCGGAGCGCTTCCCCGCAGATGCTCTCGGCTTTACTCTCGATACATATTGGGTGCAGGCAGGCGGCGGAGACTGCATAGATTGGTTAGAGATACTCAAGGGAAGAATAGAATGCATCCATCTTAAGGATATGGTGTTTGGCGAAACCGGTGCAATATATGCTCCCATTTACGAGGGCAACATGAGCTTCGACAAGATCATTCCCAAGGCTGTGGAATGCGGTGCAAAGTATGCTTTCGTTGAGCAGGATGATACATACGGCACAGACAGCCTCGAATGTCTTAAGATAAGCTTTGATAATGTAACAAAGCGTTTCCCCGAGTTGGCGTAACATAAAAAGTGCGGATCACACGGATCCGAATCAAGAAAAAGGAGCAAAAATATGAGCAATATACCGAGATCGGAATATCCGAAGCCTCAATTTTACAGAGCAAACCACAAGATACTCAACGGTGAGTGGGATTTCTATATAGATAAATCAGATACCGGAGATAAGCGCGGCTATTTCAAGCCCGAAACGGAATTTGATATGAAGATAACCGTACCCTTCTGCCCCGAATCGATTCTTTCGGGCGTTAACCATAAGGATTTTATGGATGCGGTATGGTACAAGAGAAAAATAGACATAACAAAGGAACAGCTTGAAGGAAGAGTCATCCTCAACTTCGGTGCCGTTGACTATATAGCTACCGTATACGTAAACGGATATTATGTCGGAGTTCACAAGGGCGGTTACGTTTCCTTTGCATTCGATATAACAAAGCAGCTTCATGAAGGTGAAAACGTTATAGTTTTGAGAGCTCAGGACTATGTACGCAAGATGAATCAGCCTGCGGGCAAGCAGTCCACTCTTTATGAATCCTACGGATGCCATTACACACGTACTACCGGTATATGGCAGACGGTATGGCTTGATTTCGTTCCCAAGACATATCTGAAGAGTATAAAGACAGATGCCGATGCAAGACTCGGAGATGTTCTCTTCGATGTTGTTACAGCAGGTGATGATGTAAGCGGAACAGAGCTTGATATCAAGGTAAGCTTTGCGGGCAAGACAGTAGCTGAAAAGAAGGCTTCCCTGAACTATGGATCCACAAAGGTATCCCTCAATGTTCCTTCTCCCATTCTTTGGGATGTGGGAAAGGGTAATCTTTACGATGTAGAATATATACTTTCCGCAAACGGAAAAGAAACCGAAAAGGTCACTTCTTATATCGGATTCCGTACTGTAGAGCTTAAGAACGACGGACTTTATATCAACGGACGTCCCGTTTATCAGCGCCTCGTATTGGATCAGGGCTTCTATCATGACGGTATCTATACCGCTCCGACAGATGATATTCTGAGAGGCGATATTGAGCTTTCAATGGCGGTGGGCTTCAACGGCGCAAGACTTCACGAAAAGATATTCGAGGAGCGTTTCCTTTACTGGGCAGACAAGCTCGGATATATCGTATGGGAAGAGCATGCAAACTGGGGATGCGATCTTTCACGCACCGAAAACGTAATAGGCTTCGCAGAGGAATGGATGGAAGCCGTAAAGAGAGACTACAATCATCCCGCCATTATCGGTTGGGCTCCCTTCAATGAAACATGGGATCAGAACCGCAGAGAGCAGGATAAGAATGCGGTGGCTCTCGTTTTCCATATAACAAAGTCTCTTGACAGCACACGTCCGGTAATAGATACGAGCGGCGGATATCACGTTGCAGATATAACCGACATATATGACATTCATGACTATGAGCAGAATGTTGAAAAGTGGGAAGAAAAGTATCTCAACATTCCCGACGGAAAGGTAGTTGAGACTCTTGCGGGCAGACAGTATTACAGCGGTCAGCCTTACTTCCTCAGCGAATACGGCGGAAGCTGGTGGGCGCCGGGTCGTACCGATGGTTGGGGATACGGCAATGCACCCAAGACAGTTGAAGAGCTGGGCGAAAGATATTACGGACTCACGACAACACTTCTCAAGCAGAAGAGACTGTGCGGATTCTGCTATACACAGCTTACTGATGTTGAGCAGGAGCAGAACGGTCTTTACACCTTCGAAAGAAAGCGTAAATTCCCTGATGAGATCTACGACAGAATAAGAGAAGCCAACACATACCCCGCAGCATTCGAGGAAGAAAAGTAATATCCTTCTCTTTGTTTTGAAAGGAATTTTGTTTTGAATAAAACGATAATTGGTATAGATATCGGAGGAAGCACAACAAAAATATGCGGTTTTACAGCCGACAAAAAGCTTATAGCTCCTCTCTTCGTAAAGGCAAATGATCCGACGGCATCGTTTTTCGGTGCCTTCGGTAAGTTTACAAAGGAGAACAGCATATCTCTTTCCGATATTGAAAAGATAATGATAACCGGTGTCGGTTCATCCTTTGTTGACGGCGACGTATACGGCATACCTACTGAGCATGTGGCTGAATTCAGCTCCATAGGCAGAGGAGGACTTTATCTTTCCGGACTTGATGAAGCGATCATCGTCAGCATGGGAACGGGAACGGCTACCGTAAGAGCGAGCGGAGAAAATGTTGAATATCTGGGCGGAACGGGAGTCGGCGGAGGCACGCTTGTTGGACTTTCTAAGCTTCTTCTTAATATGCAGGAGATCGAGCATATCTGGACTCTTGCCTCAGAGGGAGATCTTTCCAACATAGACCTGCGTGTGGGTGATATGACGAAGAAGAATATCATTTCCTCCATGTCTCAGGAGATGACCGCCGCAAATTTCGGTAGAGTCAGCGATATGGCAGTTAATGCCGATATTGCTGCAGGCGTTGTAAATATGGTATTTGAGACTATAGGCATGATAGCCGTTTTTGCTTCCAGAAACTTTAATATTGACAAGATAGTTCTTACGGGCAATCTTACTCTTGCACCTCAGTGTGCAAGTAAGTTTGATAGTCTCGGTCAGATGTTCGGCAAGCAGTTTATCATTCCGAAAAATGCAAGATTCGGTACTGTAATAGGAGCCGCATTAAACGGCTTTTCACGGTAACGGTTTTTATCCGACGGTTTCGAGGGGCATCGCTTAATGCGACAGCCCCTTATTTTTAAATGACGAAGGAAGGCTTGGTGCAAATATCTCTTAAAGGAGGATTCACAATGATAAAGGTTACGGCAAAATGTATTGAAAAGGCTGATAAAGAAACGGGAGCGGTGTGCTACGCAAGATCCTATATTGAGCCCGAAGGAACGAAATGTATACAGACACGCAGCATTTCAAGGGAATCCGATTACTCTAACGGCTCGTTTTTCAGATACAGTTCGGATAACGGAAAAACATGGAGTGATTGGCAAGAGAAAAAGAGTGAGGAGCACTCTGTGATGTATGGCAATGATGAAATGACGAAAAGTTCAACGGAGGAGATTTGGAATCCCGTACACGGTCATTTTGTGTCAGTGGAATTTACACGATATTTTTTAGAGGGTCATAAGGAGGCTTACCGCATTTTTTGGAGCACAGGGGAAAATTCCTTTTTCGATCATCAGTATATAGCTATACGTTATCCCGGGGATGAAAAGCCCCGTTCCGTAGAGCTGATACGCCATGAGGATCCCGATGCACCGGATTTTGATCCCGATTATCCCCGAAACCCCGAATTTTTAAGAAAAAATATCGGCTTTATCAATACTCCCGTCGTTTTGCCTGACGGAGATATTGCAGTGCCCGTGGGAGCTACCGTAAGTGTAGGATGCCGCATAGCGGGAATAGATGTTGATACTGTTTTTCCGAGCTGTCCCGATATTTGCAGATGCGTCATAGTGGCAAGAGGCAGATTCGATAAGGAAAAAGGTATATACGATTTTGGATTTTCAAATCCCGTTATACTCGGCGATCTTCGTTCGTCCCGCGGTATAGACGAGCCTCAGATAGCATATCTGAACAGCGGAAGAATACTCCTTGTAATGCGTGGCTCGAATGTGTCCATGGCTTCGTGGAACACACGTATCGAAAAGGGAACACCCGGATTCAAGTGGTATTCCTATTCCGATGACGGGGGAAAAACATTTACACAGCCTGAGCCGTGGCATTTCGATGACGGTGAAGTGATATATTCGAGTGCCACTTATTCGAGATTCATACGCTTGAAAAAGAGCGGTAAGCTTTATTGGATAGGAAACATCACAGATCATACCGTGTATGGGAATTTCCCACGTTATCCTTTGCAGATAGTAGAGGTGGATGAAGCTACGGGAGCGGCGATGAAGGATTCTTTAACAGTGATAGACACGCGTCGAGAGGGCGAAACGGAAAGGATACAGCTTTCAAATTTTGAGATCCTGGAGGATCGGGAAACGGGTATTCTTGAAGTTACCTTGTGTAAGCTGGGACAGTTCGATGAAAGATCACCGTTTTTCGGAGAATCGTGGCAATATGATATAGAGGTGAATTAATAAAAAAGAGCGGTACAGCCTTGTCTTGTGACATGTGCTGTACCGTTGAATGTTTATAGCCTATTTCAATTCATTCAAAAGCTCTATCATACCCTCGACCATGATGTCGTCGCCTCCGGGACGGAGAGAGGAGCTGCGTGCCTCATAACCGCCTTCGCTGTAGGCTTTTGTTGTAGGCACGTATCCGCCTTCGCTGTTGGTGAGGCAGCAAAGCACGGTTGTTTCAAAGGGAGAAGCTTCGCATATGCGGTTGCCGATCTCCGTAAATGCTTCGCCGCCGATGCCGGCAAATACAAGATCGCCTATCTTGATAGCGGACAAGAAGAATGGGAAGGATTCGGGACCGTTTTCAAGCTTGATTATTCTCTCGGCTTCCGCAACTACCGTTGTAAGCTCCATCTCTTTATAAGGAAGCTCGCTTGCTCTGCCTGATTCATAATAATCGTGGATCTTTCTCGCTTCCTCGATACGGTGGTTCTCTTGGTGTGAGGGAAGGTCTACCCTTTTTGATGCGTAGGATATTTTGTCGGCTTTTACCTCCTCTGTTATCGAGCAAACGGAGAGTACAGCACCTGCTATGATCCTGCCCATGTGCTCCGCATGCTTGATGCTTCTCGGTACACCGTCGAAATCGATTGCGGAAATTGCACTTTCGCCTTTGGTGGGATGAGTGTTAACGTGATTTACGTCGCCTTGAGGTGCCTGAAGGAAAATGCATTTCGTTCCGGGAACGGCATTTTCGAGAATGGAGCAAGCGAATCCCATGTAATCTGCGCTGATGTAATCACCGCCCACAGAATCGGGATGAGTGCCGAAGTTTATCATGAATATATCGTCAGCGCCTTCTCTTACAAGCTTTACAAGCTTAACGGTCTCATTGGGTGTGCCGAGGGCGTAGTCGATATTGGGGTTGTTTACACCGGGATTTGTTGCGACACTTCCGTCCTTCATTCTGTATCTGCGGATAAAGGAAATGTTCTTCGCCTCGGTGGAAGCGGTCTCTATGCGTGTTTCCTTAAGATCGGCAACAGCGTATACGGCGCAATCGTGAACACATGAAATTAGGAAGCTGTCATAAGCCTCGGTACTGTGCTTTTCGGATGCGAAATCCTTTCCGACCAGGGGGCCTGTGTGAGTGTGTGAGCAGTTTATAAATATGGCATCCTTGTCGATACCTGTCGTGCAAGAGATTCTTTCCTTGAAAGCATCGTAATATTTCTGCTCAAACTCGCAAAGATCGAGAGCAATAACAACGGCTTTCTTTTCACCGTCATCAAAAGCTACCGCTCTGACGAATATATCATCAAGTATTCCTTTTGTAAGTCTCTCCTCGTAATATCCTACGATAGGAGCACCGTAGGGAGGATTTATGCATATTTTGGAAAATCCTGTTTTCATCTTTATGCCTTTCTGTTTTCTGATAATTTAGATTTTAAGATTTGCCGTTGCGATTGAAGAATAGTGGACAAAGCCGCTCAGTCCCTTGTGGAGTCTGGGCTCTTCCAATTCTTCCAATCTGTCGTATTCACCGCTAAGGTAGCGTTCTATTATGTATTTTGCCGTATCACAACGTGATGCCATACCGCCGTATCTTACATCGAGATTTGCCCATCCGATGAGCTTCAGCTTATCAAACCAAAGGGATTTGTGAGCTTCATGGACTGCAACAGTCTTTTCCTTCAACAAGGGAAGAAGCAACGATGCTATCTCATTCAATGAGTCCTTATCGCCTTTCTTGTAGGCGGGAACGAGATTTTCGGCAATAAGTGTTTTTATTGCCATATAATCGAAGACCTTATAAGCAAAATCGTAAAGCTTAGCCCATCTTCCGTTTGATTCAAGCTCTTTTTCGAGCTTTTCCTTCTGGAATGTTGCACATGCGGCATAATGACCGCACATTGATTTATTGAAAAGGTGGCTGTCATAGAGACCTTCCATTATATCCTGCCAGAAAAGAGGCTTACCGAGGAAACGTTTGGGCCAATTCGATCCCGAATAATCGTCATTCTCACCGCCGAAGGAATTATGATAGAGACTCATGGTATAGAATGCGTCCCAATCTCCGCCTGTCGATGATTCAAAGCGTGAACGGAGCTTTTCTTCCGAAGCATCCTTATCATAGCAAAGCTCGGCAAAGTAGGAAAGACCGAAGAGATTAGCAAATATGTCGCATTCCGCATTGTCATTTGTCCATATGGAGATCATTGCTTCCTTGATATCATTGTTTCTGCAAGCTTCAAGGGAGAAGCGGGTAGACTCCATAGCGTAATTGTGCTCGGGGAAGTGACCTATCCAACTCCAAAGTCCTCCGCAGTAAAGAATGTTTCTGTCCAAAGCCTTGTGCTTTTTCAGCATGTAATCGTCGCACTCGGGCATTTCGCCGTAATGCCAGAATATGAGCTCCACTTCCTTCGGGATCTTTGAGGAGACCTCGGGAGGAATAACGATATCCTTGTTGTAGTATCCGTTATTATTTGTGCATACTCTGAAATACATATCGCTCCACATCATGGGAACAAGGTCGTATTTATTTGTAATGGTGATAAGACGCTCCATATATTCATTGAAGATCTCAAAGGGGGGAACGTATCCGTTTTTCGTAAGGAATCTTCCTCTTCCCATATCCCATGCTTCATCCATGCCTATATGGATGCGCTTCGAACGGAAGCAATCGGCAACAGTTCCTATGTACTGATCTAAAAAATCGAAGGTCTTTTCGGAGCGTGCCAGCAATACACTGCTTGTATCCTTAATTGGATCCGCCTCGCCCCACATGAGATACTTTTCCATGTGGCCGTAGCATTCGAGACAGGGGATTATCTCAATGCCGTATTCGAAAGCATAGTCGTCTATTGCTTTCATTTCTTCCTTTGTGTATCTGCCTCTCATATATCCGAAATAAGGGCGTTCCTTGATCTCGACTATATCCTCTGTGTAAAGCATAGCCATGCTGTATCCCATGACTGCAAGGTAATCGATCAGTTTTCCGAAACCGCTTACCGTAGGAACAGCACCGCGGGAGGCATCGATCATTACAGAAACGGTCTTGAATTGGTCGTCCTCGAATGATTCAAAGGCGGGTTCCTTGTAATGCTCCAGTACTATACCAAGCTCCCTGAAAAAGAGATGTTTTTTTGTGTAGGTGATGACGGCTTTTTTATTTTCAATTTTTACGCCTGTTTTATTTGTTTTTTCGGCTTCTATCGTGATATCAGCATCTTCATCGGTCAATTCGAAATTAAGAATGGACTCAAGGCGCTTTACACCCGTAATAAACTCTTCGGGAACCGAAAGTGAGACCTTTATTTTAGACGGCATTTTTATGATTCCTTTCTGTTAAGGATATTTTTCCACCGTGTATAGTATACCATAATCAGAGGCTTTGTGCAACCTTTTTATTGTGTCTTTCGCAAAATCTCTTTATTGCGGAAAGCTCTTGACAGACAAGAGTTTTTATTATACAATATAGCTGTGAATTTACGTAAAGCATCAGGGCTTACATATATAAATAAAGTAAAAAATATGAGGTATAAAACTTATGAAACAATTGAAATGCGGCGCTGCTGAGCGCATTATTACCCCCGCTTTGGGACTCGGTATCCCCGGATACTTCGGACCCCGTTACGCGACGGGAGTCAAGGACGAATTGTATACCCAGGCTGTCGTTGTAGATGACGGCGAAAACGCTGTTGCGGTAGTATCCATAGATATTATGGATTTTAAGGTATCCCTCACGGCGGCATTGAGAAATGAGATAAAGAAGCTTTTGGGTGATAGGGTGACCGTTATGACTGCAGCTACCCATTCTCATACCGCATCGCCTACAAACTATGAATGTCTGAAGACAAAGCCTCATATGCCCTCCATACGCAATATAATCAAAAAGAGCGCAGAGGCAATAGTTGAAGCGTATAACAATCGTGTGCCCGTGAAGGCAGGATTTGCCGAGGGTAATGAGGATCGCATAAGCTTTTGCAGAAACTATTTTATGAGCGACGGAACGATACGCACAAATCCCGGAAGATGCAAGAATCCGTACGTGGAAAGACCTGTTTCAAAAATAGATCATGCGGTATCCATACTTCGTTTCGATGATGAGGCGGGAAATACGGTTGCACGCATAGTAAACTTCGCATGCCACCCCGATACTGTAGGCGGAAACGAATATTGTGCCGACTATATAGGACAGCTTCGCCGCAGACTTAAGGAGAAAAACGGTGAAAAGACAGTTCTTGCTTTCCTTAACGGATGCTCGGGAGATATCAATCACCTTGACGGAATGGGTATGCAGAAGGATCCCGATCTCGGTTACGGTGCAGAGCATTATAAATATATGGGTGATTGCCTTGCCGAAACTCTTTTCAATGCGGAAAGCATCATGAAATTTGATATTACACCATGTGTTAAGACTTCTTCCCGTACCTTCAGAGGAGAAAGACGTCAGCCCTCAAATGAGGATATTGAATGGGCGGAAAACATTCTCGGAAGCGAAAAGTCATCCTTCTCCGATACGATCTATGCCGAGGAGCTTATTGAGCTTAAAGAGCATCCGAGAAAATTTACTAATGTTGAGATACAGACCATATCGATAGGTGAATGCTCTTTGTCGGGACTTCCCGGGGAGATCTTCTCCGAGATAGGCTTCTCCATTAAAGACAGATCGCCTTATTCTAAGAATATGGTTGTAGGTCTTGCCAACGGCGCTCACGGTTACATCGTTACCGAGCCCTGCTTCAGCGCAGGAGTATACGAGGCACGCCTTGCGATACACAATTCATTCTTTGCTCCCGAAATCGCTCATAAGATGGCAGATGTGGCAGTAGAGTTGTTAAATGAAATGAAGAAATAAAAATAAAAGTATTCAAGCTCCCTTAAGGGTATGTTATATCATACCTTTAAGGGGTCTTTTTCTTTATTAAAAGAAAAATACGACCACGGAATTTGTGATCGTATTATGTTGCATAGGATGCTTATCTGTTCTTTTGATTTTTTATTTTGCTCTGACTACTGCATATCCTATATGGTTTGATGGAACAGTCATTACATTTCCGTCGATGTCGGCGTTTGCTCCGATTGCTTCCACGGTGCCTCTCAAAGCTATTTTCTTTTCGCATTCGGAATAGTTGCTGATAAAAATAATCTCTGAATCGTCTTTGACCATACGTTTTTCGTATACATTGTTTTCAAAGTCCGCATAGGCGTATTTTTCAATGTTTACAGCTGAAAGAATGTCTTCTGTCAGTTTTTCCCAAACTTTATCTCCTGTTTGATGATAGCTGTAACCGATAGAGAAGCCGAAAAGATATAGCTTACCTTTTCCGTAGTTTACATATTGTACGGCAGGGGTATTATCTTTAAACGTAAGTAGGGTCTTTGCATCTTGTACCGCATATTGTGTCTTGAATGGCAAAATCTTTGATGGTTTACCGTCAATTTCGATGTATTCATCAAGAATAAGGCGTCGTTCATGCATTCTTGCAGTCATCAGCGGCTTACAGTCTATATCATAAGGCTGCATCCACGTATTAAGCTGCCTCATACCGAATCCCTCGTCTGCAATTATGATACCGCCATTTTCCATGAATTTCTGTAAATGCGGAATGATTGAACTGTCAAGCATCGTATGGTATGGGAAATAAACTGCTTTATAATTATTGATCCTATATATATTTGTTATGCTGAGGTAATCAACGTTAAAATTGGCATTGCGGAGAAGTCTGTACATACCTGCATGAGCATATCTGTAATAGAGGATTGGATCGACAGCATCGAAAGAGAAGTCTTTGCATTTACATCCGTCTTCTATTTCTGACATCAACTGAGAGTTGAAATCCGAGATGATTGCAATATCTCCGCTTTTTACCTTCGCTCCGACGAAATACTTCATATTCTTTTTAAGGTCTTCGCCAAACTCTTTTACTGCATAAGCAACCTCACGTGGTGTACCGTCCATACGCACCAATCCCGCACAATCGTTTTCGTGCCCTAAACGTTCCGCGCGATATTGCCAGTAAATAAGACCTTTTGCACCTGTGGAAAGAGCAGTGTAGAGTTTACATGTCATACTGGATGGAGTATCATAACTTACAAATCTTCCGAGTCCGGGATAGATTTCATGGAGAAAATAGTCTTCGTCTATACTGCGAAGATAATCATTAAGCATCATGAAATCAACTCGATTTATATGTGAACACATATTGGTTGTCATGGGAATGGAAGTACCCCAGAAATCTACAGCTTTGGCAACTGTGTAATCGTCGCACACATCGGACAGAGATATCTGAAAACCGCTTGTTCCGCCTACATGGCACATTATCGGATGCGATTTATCATATTTTCTTATAGCATCGTATACCAAACGTACATATTCGTACAAGCATTCAGCACCTTTGAACTTTTTGAATTCATAAATATCCCAGTATCCATGTGCCATGGCAGGAAGTGCGATTGTTTCAAAACTTTCTTCGGCTGTGTGATAAAAATTATTCAAGTTTTCTATGGTTCCGAATTTTTTTCGCAAATACTCACCGAAAGCTTTTCGGCAGTGAGGGCAGTAGCACTCTTCAATAGGTCTGTTGCGTATCTCATTCCATGCATTCCATAAAATGATATTCTTTCGATCACAGTATCTTTCAGCCACTTTTTCGACGAATTTAAATGCAGATCTTTGTACACCGGGATTTGTAAAGCACGGTAGCCAACCACCATAAAAAGCTCCATGAGATCCCGGACGGAAAAACTCACCCCTTGGACCGATACGAGTCCCTTCATATTTTTCATATACATACTGCGGTGCACATTCGAGTAGAAATTGTATAATAACCTTGCGGTCATACTTTTCTGCAAGATCCATTAAGCGGTCGATGTCGGAAAAATCATATTCGCCTTCTTTTCTTTCATTCCATCTCCAGTTGATCCTGATTTGCATCGTGTCAAGGCTAAAATCAGCGAGTTTAGAGATATCACCTTCCCACTCTTCCGGAAGAGGTGCCGGCGATCTGTAATAGTGTGTACCATGGATAATTTCATCAAAAAACATTGAGCGTATGCCCTCCTTTAATTAAGTGATTTATATTATATTGTGTTGATACATGAACTGAGGTTAATACCGTCATGAGGGATGAATTGACGCCAATAGGCAACGGATGTGCGGAGCTTTTCAAGAATATCGGCATTTCGTTCGCCGGTTCCTGCAAATATTTCCAGAGTCAGGTATATTTTCTTACACTTCGGTGGTAATCCAGCTTCCTCTTTTTGGGTGTAGCTATCATGAATTGCACGTAGAACTGCTTCTCCGTTAATAATTCCCGATTCATTATACTTTGATGTAAATGGGAGGTGCGCTGAAGCGGTTCCGTCAGTTTGCTGAAGGTGAATAACGGGAGAATAACAACCTAAATGTCTTAGCCATGAGTATGGTTCTCCGTCTTGCGACTCTGCAAAGAGATATGTCTGTTCTTCGATGGCAGCAATTATTTTATCGGTATCGGCGGTATGAGGTTCAATCAACAATGTGCCGAGATAAGGCATTTCGGCAGAAGTACCGTTATTTCTGGAGGCGATCCACTTATCTATCTCATTGCGGCTTGGCTTTAAGAAATTTCTCTGTCCGGTTTGATGTCCTGTGTCAAGGGTAATGTACATAGGAGCACCTTCTTCACCGCAGTTGCGTAAGAATCGTTTTGCTGAAGGAATAGTCCATGGGAATTGGTGAGGTGAATACATTTGCTCTGTGCATATGAACGGTAAATTACGATTGGCAGCGTATGAGGAAACCTCACAAAGATCACGGCAAAGTTCATTTTCCGCAGAGTAGTATGTAGCAGCTTCTTTCAATACTTCTTCTGAAAATGCGTGACAGAAAAAACCGAGACCGGCATTAAGCGCAGCGGCGGTATCGATCATCGGGAAAAGCCAGTTGTATAGAATGTGCTTGCGTATACGGCGGTCATCATGTCCAAGCCCCAGCGTGGCATAAGTACCGTGCCCGGAGTAAAGACCGAATACTGTTATACCGGTTTCTCTTTTTGCATCTCGAATAGCATCTGTCCATTCCCGCAAATATCCTGATGTGGTGTATAGAGGATCGCATTCTGTATCGGCGCTTGCTTCTACATAATACACACCGATATCGCGACACACTTCCATCCAGCGTAAAGGTTTAGTCCAACGTTTGGAAGCAAAGCAATTATCAATAGCTAGGTAAATATCAGGCAGCATGTTACAAACTCCTTTGAATATTATGAAAATATTATATCATAATATAAGAAATAAAGCAATATAAAATATATCAAAATTGGCTTGAATCACGTTTTTTTAAAAAAATTCCCGATACAAGATCGTATCGGGAGAAATTTTAACGTGATTGTGAATATAGATTTTATAATGTCATTTTTTCTTCTGTAGAGCTTACTCTGGTACGGGCATATACATCAGCCGCACGCTGAGGATTTTTTGCACAACAACATGCGGTCAACGTATCAATAAGCATGATTTGGCATGTAAACAGAGGCATATCTATATTTTGTGAAAGCTTTGCAGTACGAGGTGTAGTGAAAAGACTTATATCGGCATGATTTGTAAGAGGGGTGCCTGAAAAATCGCTTAGACTAATGACATAAGCACCGTTTTCACGGGCGATTCGGGCGCAGTTGACAATATCAGAGGAGCGTCCGGAGGCAGAGATTGCGAATAGAACGTCTCCTTTTTTTAGTGTAGATACCCGCATGCGATATAATGTCGCATCTGATTCGAATCCGCAGTTCAAACCAATGCGGAAAAATCTGGAACAAGCATACTGTGCGCAGAGAGATGATGTGCCTGTACCCACAAAAAAGACGGAGTTTGCTGAGTGCATTATTTCTGCCGCACGGTCAAGCAGTGATGCATCAAGCATGGAACGGCTTTCTTCAAGGCTTTGTTGAAAAAAAGCAAATAAATTGTTACATATTTCTTCAACAGAGCATGATAAGTCAATACGCAGATCGGTAAGCAGTACGCTGCGATTTTGTCCGGAAAGTGTACTACGCATAAATGAAGTTTTAAAATCTTTATAGCCTTCGTAACCAAGCTTTTTACAGAAGCGTGTTACGGTAGCATAACTTGTTTTGGAAATCTTAGCCAGTTCATTAATAGTTAGTCCCATGACCTGATCAGGATTTGCCAGAATCAAATCTGCAATGCGTGCCTCAGCTGCTTTGAAACTTGTACGCATTCCTTCGATGCGAAGCATACAGCCGCAGTCAGTAAAGTGTTCGCTCATTTAAATTCCTCGTATTTTTGGTAAGTATATATCTTAAGATAACTTCAACCTCCTTTGATGTTTTTGTTAGGTTGGACAACCAACTTTATGTTTTACATCAAAGGAGGCGTTTTCTTCTATATTATAAAGAATTACTTATTTGTTTGTTACAAATTCGAAGTCGTCGCTGATCTCCTTGGAAGGAGCGGGAGTGAGAAGCGAAACAACAACGATAGCGATGGAAGAAAGCAGGAATGCGGGAGCGAGCTCGTAAACTGCGAATATGCCTCCGAGAGGAGCAATAAAGAAGTTCCAGACTATAGCAACTACACCGCCTGTGATCATACCTGCGATAGCGCCCTGAATGTTTGTACGTTTCCAGAAGAGGGAGAATATCATAAGAGGTCCGAATGTTGCGCCGAGACCTGCCCATGCGAAGTCAACTATGGAGAAGATGACCTGATTTCCGCCTGTAGCAACGAGCATAGCAAAGAGCATTATAACAACGAGGATTATACGTGTAACGAACATTACCTGCTTGTCTGTAGCCTTCTTCTTTATAACGCCGTGATATACGTTTTCTGCGATTGCAGAAGCGGATATAAGAAGATAGGAGTCAGAGGAGCTGATAGCTGCCGCAAGAATACCTGCACATACGAGACCTGCAAGAAGAGCGGGAAGTATGTTGGTAGTCATAAGAATGAATATGTTTTCGGTATGTCCGGAGCCGTATTCAAGATATGCATTGGGATAAAGTGCACGGCCGATTATACCGATAAGGATAGCCGCTGTAAGGGAGATAACGACCCAAACCGTAGCTACTCTGCGGGAGAGGGTAAGATCCTTTTCGTTGCGGATAGCCATGAAGCGGAGCAATACCTGAGGCATACCGAAGTAGCCTAAGCCCCATACAAGGCCGGAGAGGATCGGAACGAAGCCCATCTTCTGCGCTTCACCGAATACGACCACACCGTCAACATCGGAGGGGTTTGCTTTTTCGAACAGTAACAGGAATCCGGGGATCTCCTTTGAATTTTCAAGGACAGCACCAGACACCGATCGCAATTACCGCTGCCATATATATGACAATGGAGATCACATACTGAATGTTCATTGGAATATCCTTTCTTGATTCCGAATTAAAAAATCTACATATAATTATACCATGCTTTTAAGTTGTTGTCAACCATTATATCACAATTAATTACACCTTTTCGCACTATTCCCCTTTTTTCTTATCATTTGAAATACAGTACTCCCGATTCGAAGATCCTTTGATCCTTATTTCCGGGAACGTTTATAAATGTACCCTCGTTGTATCTTTCGCTGTGTCCCATCTTTCCGAAAATACGTCCGTCGGGGCTTGTGATGCCTTCTATTGCAAGGTCGCTGCAGTTGGGATTGTGGCGAATATTCATGGTGGGCATACCGTCAAGATCAACGTATTGCGTTGCTATCTGACCGTTCTCCGCCAAAGCTTCCAAAAGGGAAGGAGGAGCAGTGAATCTGCCTTCGCCGTGGGAAACGGCAACTGTGTGTATATCTCCCACATTGCTTAAAGATAACCAAGGAGACTTTACGGAAGCTACACGGGTGTTGACGAGCATGGATTGATGTCTGCCGATGCTGTTGAAGGTCAAGGTGGCGTCGGAAGCTGTCATTTCCTTGTATTCGCCGTAGGGAAGGAGTCCCAGCTTTATGAGTGCTTGAAATCCGTTGCATATTCCCATGATAAGACCGTCACGCTGCTTCAGAAGATGCATTACAGATTCCGCAATACGGGTGTTTCGCATTACCGCCGTAATGAATTTACCCGAACCGTCGGGCTCGTCTCCTCCCGAAAAACCGCCCGGGATCATCAATATCTGAGCATTGCTTATCTTTTTTGCAAGATCTCTGATAGAATCATCGATTGCATTGCTTGTAAGATTTCTGAAAACGAATATTTCCGTTTCGGCACCCGCATTTCTGAAGGCTCTTGCCGTGTCGTATTCGCAGTTCGTTCCCGGGAATACGGGAATGATGACCTTTGGACGGGGTGTTCTGATAAGAGGGTATGTAACGTGACGCAAATTGCAGGAGAATGCGGGAACACTTTCTGCCTTTCTCTCTGTTTGCTCTGCGGAATTCACGGGGAATACACCTTCAAGAGTATTTTCCCATGCGGCAAGAAGCGTATTTATTGCTATAGCTTCGCCTGCAAGCTTGATTTCGGGTATGGGATTAGTAAATCCGAGAAGCTCTGCGGATTTTATCTCGCTTTGTGTTTCGATTATTACTGCTCCGTAGCAGGTCTTGAAAAGGGAATTGATATCGGTCACATAAAGATCCACACCGATCTTGTTTCCGAATGCCATTTTACATATTCCCTCGAATATACCGCCCTTTCCTACAGACCATGCGGAGATAACATGTCCCGATCTGCATAATGCATGTACGTGATCGAAATGCTTGCGGAGATCGGCAAAGTCGGGCTCGCCGTTTTCGAGATATTTCGGCTTCAATACATACAGGCGGGAATTTGTTTCCTTAAGCTCGTTGGAAATAATATCCTTTGCATCCATATGGCAAACTGCGAAGCTTACCAATGTGGGAGGCACATCTATATCCTCAAAGCTTCCCGACATACTGTCCTTACCGCCTATAGCGGCTATCTCAAGCTCAGTTTGAACCTTGAATGCACCTAAAAGTGCGGCGGCGGGCTTTCCCCAACGCAGAGGATCGTTTCTCAGCTTTTCAAAATATTCCTGGAATGTAAGGTAAGCGGACTTATAGGGTGCACCTGCACAAACAAGCTTTGTAACGGATTCGATGACCGCATACATCGCTCCGTGATACGGGCTTCTTTCCGAAATATACGGATCAAAGCCGTGAGACATTACGGATGCGGTATGTACGTTTTTAGTTAAAGCGGGAAGCTTTGCTGCCATTACCTGTGTGGGTGTAAGCTGATACTTGCCGCCGAAGGGCATGAGTACGGTGGATGCGCCGATGGTGGAATCGAAGCGTTCCACAAGACCCTTCTGAGAGCATATATTGCGGTCGGATATCATGGAAAGAATATCCTCACGCAGAGTTTCTTTGTTTATCTTTTCGGAATAACCGTCATTTATACCGTTTATATCAACAGAGTCGATGGCTAATACCGTATGCTTTTCGGCACCGTTTGAATTGAGGAAATTTCTTTCAACATCAACTATAAGCTTTCCGTTCCATGACATTTTCAGTCTTCTGTCTGCGGATACTATTGCCACCACATTTGCTTCGAGATTCTCTTCCTCCGCAAGGCGGATGAATTTGTCGCTGTTTAAGGAAGAAACCACGACCGCCATTCTTTCCTGGCTTTCGGATATTGCAAGCTCAGTTCCCGTAAGACCCTGGTATTTCTTTGGGATCTTTGCAAGGTCGATATACAATCCGTCAGCCAATTCTCCTATAGCTACACATACACCGCCTGCACCGAAATCGTTGCACCGCTTGATAAGACGTGTCGCCTCGGGATTCCTGAAAAGGCGCTGTATTTTTCTTTCCTCGGGGGGATTACCTTTTTGCACCTCTGCACCGCAGGAAATAAGAGAATCTTCGGTATGAGCCTTTGATGAGCCGGTAGCACCTCCGCAACCGTCTCTGCCCGTTTTACCACCGAGAAGAATTACAACATCTCCTGCCGCCGGAGCTTCCCTTACAATGTTGGATGCGGGAGCGGCGGCAATGACAGCGCCGATTTCCATGCGCTTTGCGGTATATCCGGGATGATAATATTCATACACTCCGCCTGTGGCGAGTCCTATCTGATTACCGTAGGAGCTGTAGCCTGCGGCGGCTGTTTTCGTTATTTTCGATTGGGGGAGCTTTCCGGGAAGGGTCTCCGATATGGGAGCGGTCACGTCTCCCGCACCCGTTACACGCATAGCTTGATAAACGTAGGATCTGCCGGATAAAGGATCTCGTATAGCGCCGCCAAGGCACGTTGCTGCACCGCCGAATGGCTCGATCTCCGTTGGGTGATTATGGGTCTCATTTTTGAACATGAGAAGCCAGTCCTCACTTCCGCTGTCCGTTTCAAGCTTTAACTTTACGGAACAGGCGTTTATCTCTTCAGATTCGTCAAGCCCCGATATTTTTCCCATACGCTTCAGATATTTTACCGCTAATGTCGCCATATCCATTAAGGTCACGGGCTTTTTTCTTGAGCCGTATATCACATCACGCTTTTTGAGGTAATCCTCGAAGGTGGAGTATATATAATCATCGTTTATATATACCTCATCGATGTTCGTCAAAAATGTTGTGTGGCGGCAATGATCGGACCAATATGAGTCTATGACCTTGAGCTCCGTTAAAGTGGGATCGCGCTTTTCCTTCTGGAAAAAGTAGCTGTGGCAAAACATAAGATCGTCGATGTCCATAGCCAGATTGTAATCGGAAATAATATTCCGAAGACCTTCCTCGTCAAGCTTGAGAAAGCCTTCAATCACGGGGACATCGGATGCGGCGGGCTGTTTCTCATCAAGAGTATCCGGAACGGTTAAGGATGCGCGCCGTGCTTCCACGGGGTTAATTATGTATTTTTCGATATTTTTTTCGTCCTCGTCGGAGATCTCACCCTCAAAAACGTAAATACGGGCGTGCTTTACCTTGGGGCGTATGCCTTGAGATATAAGCTGTATACATTGAGCGCAGGAGTCGGCTCTCTGATCGTATTGACCGGGAAGATATTCCGTTGCTATAATACGGGAAGCACCCGTATCGGGAAGGGCACGGTAGATCACATCTACCATAGGCTCGGAAAAGACGGTGGAAAGAGATCTTTCAAAGGTCTCTTCATCTATTCCCTCAACGCAGTATCTGTTTATCAATCTGACAGACAGAAGTGCATCAAGCCCCAATTCGTTTTTCAGTTCTTCATGCAAAGCCTTCGCTTCCGCTGAATGTATGGCTGTTTTTTCAACATATATACTGTAAACCATGCTCAGTCCTTAACCTTCGGATGTTTGTTTTTTTAAGATTTCTTATTATTTACCTAACTGTCTGAGAAATTCCATGCAGTTTTTAGCTTCCGTAACTCCGTCGGGTTTGAGAGTTTCGCTTTCAACTACCATGGGAACATTCATTTCTATAGCCTTTTCAATTACCTTTACAACGGGAGCGTCGCCGTTTCCTACGGTTCTGCCTTCACGTGTTGCCTTGATTCCGTCCTTGAGATGGATGAATATAAGTCTGTCACCTATCTTTTCCATAAGCCCAACGGGATCCTTGTCTGCGGCATATGCCCAGAATGTATCAAGCTCAAGAGCTATATCCGTTCTGTTGAAAAGCTCGTCGAAAATATAAAGACCGTCGGTGTTGGGAACGAATTCGTGGGAATGGTTGTGATATCCCAATGTGATACCTTCTGCTTTAAGCTTTGGAGAAGCCTTCTTTATAAGCTCTATAAAAGCATCAAGCTTTTCCTTTGTGGAGAAATCTCCGCCGGGTACTATGATATATTTGTTGCCGATAGTTTTGTGATAAGCAATGGTCTTATCTATATTTTCATCGGTAAGCTCCTGCCAGCCGGTATGCGTGCCGGAAACGGCTATGTTGTTTTCATCGAGAAGCTTCTTTACCGTTTCTGCTTCGTATCCGAAAAAGCCTGCGAATTCTATTGCGGAATAACCTATTTCCGCAGCCGCCTTTATTGCTGCGGGGAAGTCCTTTGCGGAAAGATCTCTGATGCTGTATAATTGAATGCTGTAATTTGTCATGATGGTATTGCCTTTCAAAAAATGGTTTTGACGTAAAGTTTATTAAACTTCTTCCTATATTATACATTTCCCGCCTTATATTGTCAAGAAAAGTGAGAAGATTTCAGAAAAGATTTTCAAAAATTATTTACTTTGTCCCAAGTTTGTGGTATCATATATATAGTACATTTTAAATGAATATCAGAGGAGAAAATATATGTCGGCTACAAAGCTTATTAAACTCATTGATGAAAAGAAAAATCCTTCGGTAGTGGGACTTGACCCCATGCTCGATTATATCCCCGAAGAAATAATAAATAAAGCAGTAAATGAATACGGAAAGACCTTTAAGGCTGCGGGAGAAGCTTTGTTCGAATATAACAAGGCTATTATAGATGCGGTATGCGATATCGTTCCCTGCGTAAAGCCTCAGTCCGCTTTTTATGAGCTTTACGGAACAGAGGGTGAAGAGGCTCTCAAAAAGACTATAGAATACGCAAAAAATGCGGGACTTTACGTTCTTCTTGACGTTAAGAGAGGCGACATAGGCTCCACGGCGGCGGCTTATTCCTCAGCATACCTCGGAAAGACAGACGTTTTCGGCGAGAAGCTTTGCGCTTGCGAGTGTGATGCAGTTACCGTGAATCCGTATCTCGGCTCCGACGGTGTTCTTCCTTTTGTTAAGGATTGCGAAGCGTGTGACAGAATGATATTTGCCCTTGTAAAGACAAGCAACCCTTCATCGGGCGAATTGCAGGATATGTTCATAACAGATGAGAGCGGCGAAAAGATTCCCGTATATATGCATGTTGCTTCTCTCGTTAAGAAGTGGGGACAGAGCACAATATCCGAATGCGGTTACAGCGGTGTAGGTGCCGTTGTGGGTGCAACATATCCCGAACAGCTCAAGGCTTTGAGAGCATTCATGCCCGAAACGATCTTCCTCATTCCCGGATACGGTGCTCAGGGCGGCAAGGCAGAGGATATTGCGTGTGCATTCGATAAGGAGGGTCACGGTGCAATAGTCAATTCCTCCCGCGGTATAATCACTGCTCATAAGAAGGTCGGCGGCGACCCCAAGACTGCATGGAGAAATGCGGCTCTTGCAATGAAGGAAGATTTGACAAAATAAGTATAAACTAAATATTTATATCAAAATGCCGGTACGTAAAAGCGTGCCGGCATTTAAAGTAATATATAGACTTATTAAAAATATTAAAAAAGCTCCAACATTTTTTGTGTTTCGGATACTTGTATATTGAACGAATAATAACGCGTTAAGTTCGTATGTAAAAAATGGAATTAATACCACTTATAAAAAGGAAATGATCGGATGATTACAAAATCGAATAAAATCGATGTTTTCTCGGAGTATGCAAAGAAAATATACGGATTTGCTTATTCAAAAACTAATGATCTTCATAATGCGCAGGATCTTTCTCAAGATATATTGCTTCAGCTTTGTAAGATGAGAGTTTTTGATTCCGAAAAAGGTTTTGACGGAATTGCAGATATCGACGGGTTCATTTACAGGATTTGTCAATATACCTGGTCAAATTATGTGCGGAAAAACATCAAAGATTGGAAATATTCCTCAGAGCTTGATGAGACAACCGCCAATGAAATATACGAGGGCGGTTATCTTGTTGAGGAAAGTGCCGAGAGAGAGGTTTTAAAAAATGAAACCTATAAAGCACTCAGACGTGAGATCATGCGTCTCGGTAAGAACAAAAGGGATATCCTTATCATGTTTTACTATGATGGTTTGACAGGAAGAGAAATATCCGAAAAGCTTGATATTCCTCATTCCACTGTACGGTGGTATTTAAGTGAAACCAAAAAAATATTGAAGGAGCGTATTGAAATGACAGATACTATATTTATACCCAAAAGGCTAAAGGTCTATTTTTGCGGAAATTCAAATTCGATCTCGCTTGCGGGACTTCGGGAAGAGCTTCTGGTACAAAATATTTGCATAGCTTGTCAAGAAAAAGCTGTGAGTGTTGAAGAGATCGCAGGAAAAATGTGTACTGCCGCACCCTTTATCGAGGAAAAGCTTGATGAGCTTTTGTATATGAATTATATTGAAAAAACGGGTACGAATAAATATAAATGCACATTTTTTATACAGAATACCGATTACATCATGGCAAAGGTGCGTTTTGATCTTGGGAATATTCCGCCTGTTGCTAATGCGATATATAATGCCGTGAATAATAATTATGACAGAATAATAAAGATCGGGTTCATGGGATGCGGGCTTAATAAAGATTTCCTTATGTGGGCATTCACTGCCGTTGCAGCGCATTTATATGAATACAAGAACTCCCTGAATTGCGGTTTGCCGGCTAAAACTCCTATAAGAGGCGACGGAAGCGCCCATTGGATAGACGCATCTTATTCTTTTGAAGATGTGATAAAAGAGATTTCGGCAAACGAAAGCGAAGAGTTGATCGATTATTATAAATACAGCAACGGTATGGCGGGAAAGTACAACGGGAACAAGTCGATCGGAATGCAGCAGTTCGATCCTCCCATCATGTCAGGGGACAGAGATATACTTACTGCGCCGGAGATGAGCATTATATATACTGTCTATAAGCTTACAAAGAGCAACGGTGAATATAATGAAGATGAGAAAGAAATGATATCCTTCGCAGTAAGCCGTGGTTACGCTTGTATGAGGGATGGGAAGGTCAATATGACGGTTCCCGTATTTACAAAAGGGCAGTATGAAGAGTTTTGCGACATAATGGAAAAATATGTTCTTAAAGAGGTAAACGATTCTGTCGGCAAGGTATTGCCCGAAAAATATGCGGAGTATATTGAAAAGTATATTCCGGATCACGTTTCTCCGGGTGAAAGAGATTTTCTCCGATCAAGATTCTATCACCCCAATGCCTACACGTATCTTCTCTATAAGGAGGGGCTTCTCAAGGACCTTACCGATAAAGAAAGAAAATGTGTATGCACCGTTATGTGGGAAAACTAATATAAGCTTATTGATCTTCTGTGTAAGAACTTAGAAATATGCCGGCGCGTTTTTCGTGCCGGCATTTTCAATAAAGTATTTATTATTAAAGTATTTATTAAGCGTCGAGACTGTTTTTGTCAAGAAGAAATTCCTTGACTCCCATCATTACATAACCTTTTTCATCATATCTGGGCTTCATGGTTTTTTCCACAATAATGATCTTCTTGAAGGAGTCCATGGTATTATCGAGAGATGATGTCTCCTGTTCGTACTTTTCACGGTCGGGAATTGCATAGGCGGATTGAATATAATACTTTTTACTTCCCAATGTGGCAATGAAATCTATCTCCTGCTGAATGCGGACTTCTTTTCCGTTTGCATCCTTTGTGCGTATTTCCACCATTCCCACATCCACTTGATATCCTCTGTATCGAAGCTCGTTGTAAATAATATTCTCCATAATGTGCGTTCCTTCGATCTGTCTGAAATTCAGACGTGCATTTCGAAGGCCGATATCTTCAAAGTATATTTTGTACGGAGTTCCGATATATTTTCTGCCTTTGACATTATACCGCTTGACACGGGTGAGCATGAAAGCATCCTCCATATGACAGATATATCTTTCGATTGTGGAATCGCATATATTTCCTCCGTGAACCGAATTCACGGTATTTGCGATGTTTCTCGGATTTGTAAGCGAGGATATCCCGGAGGCGATAACATCCAGGACCTCTGCAATAGTAGTGTCTTCGTGAAGAGAATAACGGTTTTTGATATCACGTAAATACAGATTTTTCATTTGGGAAATAAGATAAGTTGCTTTTTGCTCCTCGGTCTGCATGAGCGCTGCGGCAGGTAGTCCGCCGTATACGGAATATTCATCAAACGCTTCACTTTTATCTCCGCCCTTGAAAGAATAGTACTCCGAGAAGGAAAGGGGGAGAACGTGAACCTCGTCTCCTCTGCCTTCAAACTCGGTCAGGATATCCTTTGAAAGAAAACGTGAATTGCTTCCCGTAACGTATACATCCATATTATTCTTACGCAGGAAACCGTTCAATACCGATTCGAATGCTCCGAGCTTTTGAACCTCGTCCAGAAGGATATAATGCATCGCGGTATCGGTGATCTGTGTATGGAGCCAGGCGAGAAACTTTTTCGGGTCAACCTTACGTTTTTCGTTATTATTATCGAGAACTATTGGATCTTCACCTATTGTTATCAGATCGTCTGCGGAATCAAATGCAAATTTAATAATATGATCATCTTTTATACCTTCGGAAATGAGATGGTCGTAAAACAAAGTGTTCAATAAATATGATTTTCCGCTTCGGCGTATTCCCGTTATTACTTTTATGAATCCATTATGCTTTCTTACGATAAGTCTGTTTAAATATATGTCCCTTTTTATCTGCATATCAAGCTCCATGTAATATTTTTGCCGTAAACGGCACTTTTGTTAGATACATTATACACCCAAAGGGATCTAAAGTCAATATATCATGTAATATTTTTGCCGTTTACGGCAAAAATATTACATAGCACAGCTTTTAGCGTAACAAAAATGTTGAATCCGAATTCAGTGAAAACAGATTCAACGAAAAAAGCGGTTAATATCCATATCGAGATTGACAAAACGAGATGCCAACACCGGTTGACAAAACGAGATGCCAACAATAGTTGACAAAACGAGATGTCAACAATAGTTGACAAAACGAGATGTCAACAATAGTTGACAAAACGAGATGTCAACAATAGTTGACATCTCGGGGGAAACGTTGTATAATATTTATGTAAGGAGCTTTTTATTCTTCCGTGAAATAGGAGAAGAATCTGCTTCTTGCATCGGCTATGAAGAAGACGAAGACTCCGCCTACTATGATATGGGCAACGAGAGAGCCCATATAGACAAATCCGTTAAGGGTGATCACGGTAAGGACTGTGAACACTACCTTTATGGCGATCAAAGCAGCGGCATTGATGAAAAGCTTTTTGCTTCCGAGAACGCATTCGTATTTTACTTCCATATCCTTGAATCCGGAGATGATAGTGAATATTATTATGTAGGATAATACAACGGATATCATGGACGGGATCAGCCAGAGGGAAGCGAATATACTTGATAAAGCAAGAAGGTCGGAGATATACAGCAAAATACTGTAAATAAACATGATTTTAGCCAAGGTGCGTGCTTTGGCAAACTTATCGGAGTATTCCTTCATCTGGTCTATGCCGTTCAGTATGAAAAGGTATCCCGCAAAATCGGGTATAACTCCTATTTTTATTGAGCCTATGGAAATGGAATAATTAAATATTATTAAAAAGAATCCGTATAAAAAATTACTCATAGAAAGTTATTATCTCCTTAAATTTATGAAAACGATACTTATTATTGACGGTCAGGGAGGAAGGATGGGCGCTCTTCTCACCGAAAGATTGAAAAACAACTGCCCTGACGAGCTGAAAGAAAAAATAAAGATAATTGCCGTTGGAACAAATGCAATGGCTACCTCGGCAATGATAAAGGCGGGCGCCGATAACGCCGCAACGGGCGAAAATGCATGTGTTGTTTGTGCATCGAAAGCCGATATTATTGCAGGCCCCATAGGAATAGTCATAGCTGACTCTCTTCTCGGTGAGGTCACGGAGAAAATGGCTTCCGCCATCGGAAGAAGCGGAGCTGTAAGGGTCCTTATACCCGTCAACAGATGCGATAATATCATTGCGGGGGTAAAGGAAGCTCCCATGAGCGAGCTTGTAAGGGAGGCTGCCGAACACATTTTAAAGCTTATATGACGGAAGAGTATTTCTTGCCCTGATGGGAATCTCTTCTTAAAAGCTCCTTGTCTATTTCGTTTATTACAACGAATTTCTTCAGACTCCACAAGGGGGCGATAAGATCATCCTTTGCGCCGTCTCCCGTTACACGTTCTATTATTATATCGGGAGGCAGTATTTCAAGCTGATCGCATACAATGGAAATATACTCCTCCAAGGATAAGGGGGTAAGACCGCCTTGCTCATATATTTGGGCAAGGCGCGTATTTTTCAATACGTGCATCAGATGTATTTTTATAATATCCGGTCGTATACGAGCCATTTCACGCGCTGTATCCATCATCATGCTGCGATCCTCCCCGGGAAGACCGTTTATTATGTGGACACATATGCGTATGCCTCTTTCGCGGAGCAGGGAAAAGCCCTTCAGAAAATCATTATAGGTGTGGCATCTGTTTATAAATTCCGCCGTACTGTCGGAAACGCTCTGCAGACCGAGCTCAACGGTAAGATGTGTTTTGTCCTTGTAGGAAGCGAGAAGATCTGCGATATCCTCGTCTATGCAGTCGGGGCGGGTTGAAACGGAAAGCCCTACGATATTATCGCAGGAAAGTGCCGAATCGTAAAGCTCACGGAGCTTATCTACCGGTGCATAAGTGTTTGTATGTGCCTGAAAGTATGCGATGAATTTATCCGTATCCCATTTGCTCTTCATGGAAGCCTTCATACGTTCTATCTGACGGGGGATGGAATGATCTGCAGGTGCGGAAAAGTCACCGCTTCCTGAGGATGAGCAGTATATACATCCGCCTCTGCCCTTTGTTCCGTCAATGTTGGGACAGGTAAAGCCCCCGTTAATGGAAAGCTTCGAGACTTTTCCAGAAAAGGTCTTTTTCAGATAATAATCCCATGTGTAATAACGCTTGAATCCGTCGGAATGGGGGAAATCTGTTCTGTTTTGTTCTTTTATCATTTTAAGAAAGAATTAAAAAAGGGAGCTGCCGATTACTCGGCAACTCCCGCGGAAATTTTCCGGAATCTACAATAGGAAATTATTTGTAGATGTTGATGCTTCTGCCGTCGTTGTCTATCTTAACGGAACGGAGATTGTTCTTGATTTCGTATTCTACGAGTTCGTCAACGTTTTCAAGGATCTTGTGGTAAGCTTCTGCATACTGCTGAATGTGTTCGGGAACGTCCTTCTCGAATCTGGGAGCAAGCATGAATGCTCTGGAAGCGAGGTCTTCTGTTACGGGAAGAGCCTTGCCCTTTTCAAATCCTTCGGGATAAATGGTCTGACGTCCGCCCCAGATTCCGTCGCCTGTGTAAAGGGGAGCGAGGTGGAGACGACCGTATCCGCAAGAACCGCAGGAAACACCTTCAGCTGCAGCAGCCTTGAGAAGTGTGTTGAGGTTGAGACCCTTGAGAGCTGCGGGGTTGTAACGTACATAGTGGTAAGCGTAAAGACGTTCTGCGCCTTCGGGAACCTTCTGTACTGTGATGTAATCGAGATCGGAAATAAGGCTTTCAAGATAAGCAGCGTTCTTATTTCTGAGAGCGTTTGTTTCTGTGAGATCATCGAGAGCCGCATCAGCTATAGCGATAGCGAGGGGGTTAACACGATGCTTGTAACCGAAACCGGTGAGAGAATACTTTCTGTATTCGCAATCTTCGGGAAGCTTGGAAAGTCTTTCGTACTGGCCGAGAGCTGCAGCTCTTGCATAGTAGTCAGCATTGTTTGTAACAAGGATGCCGGCTTCGCCTGCTGCGAGTGTCTTGGAGCCCTGCATGGAGAAGCATCCTACATCGCCCATTGTACCAACCATCTTGCCCTTGTACTTAGCGCCGTGAGCGTGAGAGCAGTCTTCAACAACCTTGAGGTTGTACTTCTTAGCGAGGGCGAGGATGGGATCCATATCAGCGGGAGTACCCCAAACGTGAACTACTACGATAGCCTTTGTCTTGGATGTGATGAGGGGCTCGATAGTTTCAGCTGTCATGAGGTGGGATTCGGAATCAACTTCGCAGAAGATAGGTGTAGCGTTGTTAACAACGATAGGACCTGCGGAAGCCCAGAATGTAAAGGAAGGAACGATAACTTCGTCGCCGGGGCCTACGCCTACTGCGAAAAGACCTGCCTGGATGGATGTTGTTCCGTTAGGGAAGCAAAGACCATAGGTAGCACCTGTGTATTCGCACCAACGCTTTTCGAAGTCCTGAACTATGGGAGAGGTGGATATCTGACCCTTTCTCATAAGATCTGTAACTGTTTCATATGCTCTTTCACGAACCAACGGTAAGGTAGCTATAGCACCGCTGCTCTGCTTGACGGCTTTTTCTCCGCCCAATAAAGCGAGTTTTGACATAATAAGTCTCCGTTTCTCCGGCAAACAAATTTAATGATCGTGCTGCAGAATATGCCGGATATCCGCAGAACGAATGTAGAACGATTGTATACAACTATATTCTATCATTTTCCACTCAAATTGTCAAGTGTATTAATAAAATCAAATGAAAATAATTGACTAAAATTATAAAAGAAATGACGTATCTTTAAGTTAAATTGTCAATTGTGTTATTTCTTCCAGAGCTATTCTGTCGCTTTCCGATACTGCCGGGATCTTTTTCATACGTCCGCAGGATGCACAGGTCAGAACAACACTGTCATATCCCAGTGCAAGAGCGATCTTTTTCGATCCGCAGGAGCAGGATATCTTATCCTCCTCGGCAAGATCGTGGATAAGATATATGACTTCGCTCATTATTACGGGATCGGTGCAATCTCCAATTTCTCTGGGGGAGCGGGGAGCTGAGCTCTTTGCCTCCTCCTCGGCTTCTCGGGAAGCTTTTCTGTAGCTTGTGAAGGGCTTTATGGCGCTGTCCTTTTCACAGTCACACTCATGTCCGTGGTGATGATCGCATCCGCATTCGTGAGAGTGATCGTGACCGCATCCGTGGTCATGTCCGCAATGACATTCGTGTCCGTCCTCATCAAAGAGATCATCGTCATAGTCTTCATCGTCGTCGAAGTCCTCGCCGTCGATGTCGTCAATATCCTCCCAATCCTCGTCGAGCTCTTTTTCCGCTTCATCGAATTCCGGCTCGAAAAGTGTTCTGAGAAGCTCATCCGATTCATCGAGAGCCGTGAATACATTTTCCTTATCTCCGATGAAGAATATATCAAAGCCCGTATATGAGCATCTCAAAGTGAATATGGGATTTGAGAAGATAACAGAGGGAGATACGGTATAATAATGAGGGGAGGGGCAAGCAAAGCAGGGAACGCTTATTCTAAGCTTGCTGTCGTTTGTACGTGTTATGACAAGCTCGGAGTCCTTACATTCCGCACATTGTATATGTGTTACTCTTTCCGCAAGATCAAAAACGGAAAGCTGTCCTATTGTGGTGCTTCCGCATTCGGGACAGCGGAAGGCGAAGGTCTTTGTATCTGTTTTCATTATCGGGTGATTCCTTTATTATAGTTTTTATTTATCCTTTGAGCCGTAGCGCTCACTGTAGAAAAAGTATTGCTGAGCAAGGCCCGCATATTCTCCGAAGTCGGGAAGTACGCCCGCAAACAATTCGTTTACCGCTCGCTTCATCCATACATCTACCGGGAAACGGCTCTTTCTGCCGTATCCGAAGAGAAGAACACAATCTGCGACCTTCGGCCCCACTCCTCTTAATGAGGTAAGGGTATTGAAGGCGTCCTCGTCATTCATATCCTCGACCGCCTCCAACGAGACCTGTCCCGACGATATTTTTTCCGCACAACTGCTTATGTATCCCGCACGGAATCCGAATTTCATTTCCTTCAAAGCGTTTTCTCCTGCAAGAGCTATCCTTTCGGCGGCGGGGAAGGAGTAAAAGCTTCCGTATTCCGTTTCGATACGGTCGCCCAGTTCACGGCACAGCCTCTCTATAAGACCGCGGATTCGCGGAATATTATTGTTCTGAGATGTGATAAAGGTAATGAGCGTTTCCCACGGTTCCTGCCTCAGAATACGTATCCCGCTTCCTCTTTCCATCGCAAGACGTGTGATATTGAGGACGGAATCGTTTACCTTGGCGTGCTCCAGGATGCTCTCCCTTGCCGCACCGTAGTCGAGAGAGGTATCAAAATATTTTTTTATAAAGCCTTCGGCGTATGAAGTATCGGATGCCGTATAGAATACAATAATATGATCGTCATTGGCTTCGGCACGCATGAAGACATTTCCGGCAACGCCCTCAAAGCCGGTAACGCCGTTTCTTTCGGCAGGGTAGAATCGGAACGCCTGACCGCAGTCAAAGATAACAGGAAGATCGAAATACTCTTTATATGGTAATATCAGTTTTCCGCTGACCGTATTTTTCATTGTTTCAATTCCTTTTTGTAAAAAAATCAAAGATTTTATCGGTATATCGCATTTTGCTATTGCAATTCCCGTTAAAATGGGATAAAATTATATTGTAATAACGAAAGGAATAATTTGCTTTGGAAACTATTTATACTATACCCGTAAACCGTACATTCGAAACAGCAGATGATTGTCCGTACTGCAGATTGTACAGAGAGCTTGAAAAAAATGAGCTCGATATAATACTCGGTGCTTCTATGATGGAGCCCGATATAAGGATACAGACAAATAAGCTCGGCTTCTGTAAGGAGCATTACGAGCAGATGTTCGGCGCAAAGAACCGTCTCGGATTGGCGCTTATTCTCGAAAGCCATCTTGACAGCGTAGAAAAAGTCCTTTCTCCCGGAATGTTGGGGTTCAAGGACAGAGCCGAAAGAATAGCTCAAGGCGCATCGGAGCTTAACAGCACATGTTATGTATGCTCGAGAATAGAGCATCACTTTGCAAAAATGATCGAGACAAGCATGCTTCTTTGGGAGAATGATAAGGAATTCAGAAAGAAATTCGATTCACAGCATTATTTCTGTGTGCCTCACTATCAGCGTATGATGGAATCGGCAAAAAGAAATCTTCCCAAAAAGCTTCTCGGAGATTTTGTTTCTGCGGCTGAAAATATTCAGAACGCATATCAGGAAAAGCTCAGGGAAGACGTTTCGTGGTTTGTCAAAAAATTCGATTACCGTTATAAGGATGAGCCTTGGGGAGATTCCAAGGATGCCATCGAGAGAGCTATCGCCTTTTTAAGCGGAAAATAATACTTATTCCTCGTCGAGCTTCTCATCACTCTTCATTGCGTAGCAAAGACGCATGAGAGAATCCCCTATATGTACATTTTCTATTTTTGCATCGGGATATTCGGGAAGTGCCAATTCCATGTTGGCGAAATTCCAGAATCCGTATATACCCACAGATGCCAATTTATTTGCCGTTTCTTGCGTTGCCGCCTTGGGCAGTGTGAGGACGGCAATATCTATTTTGTTTTCCTTGCAGAATATTTCCGCCTCGCTCATGGAACGCACGGGAACTCCCGCAACTGTGGTTCCTATTATTTTTTCATCAACATCGAAAAGAGACTTTACAGTAACCCCGCTTTTCTCAAAAAGCTTGTGGTTGGCAAGGGCGCTTCCCAATTTTCCCGCACCGATTATCACTGCGGAATATTTGTTCTTTATTCCCAGTATTTCCGATATTGAATCATGAAGGAAAGCTACATTATATCCGTAGCCCTGCTGACCGAAGCCGCCGAAGCAGTTAAGATCCTGACGGATCTGGCTTGCCGTAACATTCATTCTTTCGGAAAGCTCACGGGAAGATATTTTTCCTATGCCGTTTTTCATAAGTTCTCCCAGGTATCTGAAGTATCTGGGTAAACGCTTTATAACGGCCGGAGATATGGTTTTTTCCGTATCCGAAAGCTTCACGCCTTGCTTCTTTATTTCCGCACTCTTCCCTCCGTTATCGATGTGTGGCAAGGAGGTGCGCTTTTTTCTGTGTGAGGATTCGGAGTGATCCTTCTTTAACTGTTTCAAAAATGTCAATCCTTTCGGTATAGATTCGTGTTGGGCGGTCGATCGGAAGCAGATCCTTGCGACTGTTGTCAGACTTCCGAGTCGGGAATGGGATTGTGATCCAAGCCACCGACGTTTCCCTCTGCAAATTCATAAAATGCCTGAGATCCTATCATGGCTGCATTGTCGCCGCAAAGTGACAGCGGGGGAACGTAGAAGCTTATTTTCTTTTTTTTGCAAAGCTTTTCCGCGGCTTTTCTTATATGGGAATTTGCCGATACACCTCCGCAAAGAAGAAGAGAGGTGTATTCGGGATAAGCATTCAGCACATTTTCAAGACGTGTTGTTATTCCCGATATTACGGCTTTTGTAAATGCACAGGCGAGAGCTTCTCTGTCTGTTTCGATACCCTTTTGCTCATCGTTGTGAACTCTGTTTATTACTGCTGTCTTCAAGCCCGAAAAGGAGAATTCAAAGGGAGAATCCTTGACTATGGGAGAGGGGAATTCATAATTTCCGCATCCTTTGGCACTTGCAGCAAGTTCGTCCATTTCCTTTCCTCCGGGATAAGGGATACCAATGATGCGTGCAGTCTTGTCAAATGCCTCACCCGCCGCATCGTCTCTTGTACATCCCAATACTCTGAAGGATGTATAGTTGTCTACACCTATTATAGAGGTGTGGCCGCCCGAAAGAACTGCGGCGCAAAACGGAGGTTTCAATTCCTCATGGGCAAGGTATCCTGCGGCAATATGGCCGCGGATGTGATTTACGGGAACAAAGGGCTTGGAAAGAGAGTATGCCAATGCTTTCGCAAAGCTTACACCCACAAGGAGTGCACCGATAAGACCCGGAAGGGAGGTGGCGGCGACGGCATCTATGTCATCAAATGTTACTCCCGATTGCTCGATAGCCTGCTTTGCCAGATGTGATATGGCTTCCGTATGGGCGCGCGATGCTATTTCGGGAACTACTCCGCCGTATTTTTTATGTATGTCTATCTGTGAGAGTACCACATTGGAAAGAACCGTTCTGCCGTCTTTTACTACGGCGGCGGATGTCTCGTCACAGGAGCTTTCTATTGCAAGTATTATCTTACTCATTTATTATAAAACCGTATCTTTCTGATTTTTCATTCTGTCAAGAATATGCTCATGAGAAGCGCATTTTCACGGGGCATATCACCGTATGGAGGGTAGAAATTCTTTCTTGTTCCCATAACGGAAAAGCCGAGAGAGGAATAAAGTCCTATAGCGGGTGTATTCGATTCCCTTACCTCGAGATGGACAGCTGTGATATTTCTTTTGCGTGCCTCACTTATAAGACCCTTTACAACGGCGCTTCCCGCTCCGCATCTTCTGTGAAGAGGTGAAACGGCAATATTGTTTATGAAAGCCTCATCAAGAGTGTAATAGAACGATCCGTATCCGATAAGCTCCTCGGTTCCGTCATCATTTACTGCCGCGGCACAGAGAAAACAGGCGTTTTCGCTTTCAAGAAGATCGTTCAGACTTTTTTCGCTCCACGGATCGTGAAAACATTCGATCTCCGTTTTATACACAAAGGGGATATCCTCACTGCGTGCATTTCTTACCGCTATCACTTTACTTCCTCACGGTCTTCTTCGGAAATGACACTGTCGATAAGCTCGGTAACACCATTGGCGATTTCCTTGAGACATTCATTGTATATCTCCTGAGAATACCCGAAGGGGTCGGGTATGCGCTTCGACATTACGATAAGCTTTTTTTCATCTATACCGATAACATTCCGTGCAAAGGCAGCTATATCATCATTCATGGCAACGATAATATCAAACTTTTCCGAAAGATCCCGTGTAAGCTGTTGGGGTTTATGGGAAAATCTAATGCCGTAAGCATTGAAAAGAGCTTTTGCGGAATTGGGGTTTACAAATTGAGAAGAGGGAGAAACGGCAACTCCTGCGGAATCAAAGGATGCAGTCAAATTCTTTTTCGATGCGTATACCTCTGCGGCTGCTTGCGCCATGGGACTGCGGCAGGTGTTTCCCGTGCATATAAATAATATTTTCATTTTTTCTTTTAATTTTGTTTCAGAGAAGCTTTCCGATGAGAATGCTTCCTACATTTCTGCATATGCCCGTAGATCTGTCGTAAAGATAGCCCTGTCCTCTTGTGTCCTCAAGGTAGGATATCCTGTAGCAGATGTAAGGGTAATTATCGGAAAAGATCCTCAATTCTCTTGTCAATACCGGATTTGCGGGAGGAAGCTTGTCTTCATCCTCGGATAAGGGAGTAGTGACCGCTTCGATCATTTGGGATATAAGCTCCTTGTCCTCTGTCTGCGACTCCGCAAATACCTTTTTGTCCGAAATACGGCAAACGGCTATTTTTGTAACGTTAAGCTCGGAAAGAGAAGGCTCGTGTACATCCTTCTTTCTTATGACCTCATATCCGCTCTCAAAGCTTTGGGTGAGAAATTCACCGTCGTCATATCCCGGCACGGTATAGTAATACGTACTTCCCATTTTTGCCTTTTTCTCGCCTATTGATGCGGCGATTATGGCGGAGGAGCAGGCAACGTATTCCGAATCCGTTGAAGAGTCAACAAATACTCCGTTTGTGTATTTTAATTTTTCCGTATCATCGCATGAAAAAATGAAGGATGTCAATATACATGTGATGAGCAGAAGAGCAGAAATTCTATAAAAGCTTTTTTTCATATATCAGTAACCGAATACGCCGGAAAGGCTGTCATCGTTTTCTATCCAATCATTTACATCGACCACATCGTATCTCAATGCGTCACGGCGTATTATAACTCTCGTTATGCCTGCGTTTATCACGAGACGCTTGCACATCTGACAGCTTGAAACACCGCCTACAACTTCATCGGTGGCACCGTCGAGGCAAACGAGGTAAAGTGTGGAATCGAGCATCTCATCACGCTTTGCCGCAATGATTGCATTCGCTTCGGCGTGTACCGAGCGGCAAAGCTCATATCTTTCTCCGCGGGGGATATTCATCTTTTCTCTCATGCAGTAATTGAGATCACAGCAATTCTGTCTTCCTCTCGGAGCTCCGTTGTAGCCCGTGGAGATTATTATATCGTTTTTAACTATTATTGCGCCGTAATGTCTTCTGAGACAGGTGCTTCTCTTGGCAACCGTCTGAGCTATATCAAGGTAATAATTTTCCTTGGAGCATCTTTGCTTCGGGGAATTTTCGCTCATTTTGAGTGAGTCCTTTCATTTTTATACGATTTCGGTATTTTCAAAATTTTATATCAGCTACAACGGGTAGATGGTCGGAGCCTACAGCGTCGGCGGGAACCGAGGCACTTTCGCATCCCAGATCACGGCTTATGAATATGTAATCTATTCTGCGGTCGGGAGATGTGGATATGAAGGAGGGAGCGTACTTTTCGCCGCACATTTCCAAAGTGTCATTGAAGCTTTCGTAGAGGGGCTTCAGGCACTCCGCATCGGGTGTATCGTTGAAGTCGCCCGAAATAATGCAGGGCTTTTTGCTTTCGCTTGTAAGCGAGAGCATGAGCTTGACCGCCTTTTCTCTCTCCTCGGTGGTGTTTACGCCGAAATGGCTGATAAACACATCGAAGCTTTCGGGATAGGAGAAGGATGCACGCAGTATTGTTCTCGATTCGTAATGCTTATCCGGAGTCTTATATGTATCGGGTACGGGAAACACATCGGCTTTGTCGATTGGGAATCGGGAAAGAAGAGCATTTCCGTATTCGCCGTCATTTATATATATGGATCTTCCGAAGAAGCAATGCTCATATCCGCAAAGACGTGCAAGATACGATGTCTGCTCAAAGTAAAGAGTATTGTCGTAAAGAGCGTTTTCATCATACTCAAGCTCTTTTCCGCCTCTTACTTCATTGAGAGATACTATATCGGGTGAAAATCTTTTTATGATGTCCGCCATTGTTGATAATCGTATTCCGTCTTTTCTTAAGTGGTCATATCCGTGCTGAATATTGAAGGTCATATATCTGATAGTGCGTGCCATATGAAATTATCCTCCTTGAGTATTACGATCTTAACTGCAGTATTTTTATTTTATATAAAAATGTTATCTTATGTAAAGATTCTTTGATTCGAATTCCGGTTCACACGTTACGTTTATACCTAAGTTGCGGAATACCGCTTCATCTGCGGGAGAAAGCATAACGGTGGAATGAGCCTCAAGACCCTTGAGATCGGAAAGTCTTGTGAGAACTGCCGATACCATGGGGTTGGTCGCCGCACACATGCTGAGCGCTATGAGAGATTCCTCAAGGTTCAGCTTATTGCCCGAAGAGCTGAGCACCGTTGACTTCATCTTCATTATAGGCTCAAGCACCATGGGAGAGATCAGATGGATGGAATCCTTTATTTCGGAAAGGTGCTTCAGTGCATTAATGATAGCGGCTGCGGCGGCGCTTATGTTATCGCCGTGGCGTCCAGTGACTATCTTGCCGTCGGGCATTTCTATAGCCAAAGCGGGAACACCTCTTAATGCCTGCTTTTCCTTTGCCGCTTTTACAACGGGTCTGTCTTCTATGGTTATGCCCACTTCTCTCATAAGTCCTTCTATTCTGTGGGCTGTCTGGATATCGCCTATACCGTTTTTATAATCACAGCATGCCTTGTACCAACGGCGTACTATCTCCTGCTTTGCGGCATTTCTTACCGCTTCATCATCTGTGATGCTGTAGCCTGCCATATTTACTCCCATATCTGTGGGAGACTTGTAAAGATCGTCCTGACCGGTGATCTTGGAAAGTATCCTCTTTACAAGGGGGAAGGCTTCCACGTCTCTGTTATAGTTGACGGTTGTTACCGCATATGCATCAAGATGATAAGGATCGATTATATTGACATCCTTAAGATCGGCTGTAGCGGCTTCGTAAGCAAGGTTTACGGGATGCTTCAAGGGAAGATTCCAGATGGGGAAGGTCTCGAACTTTGCATATCCTGCCTTTACGTTTCTCTTATGCTCATGGTAAAGCTGAGAAAGGCAGGCGGCAAGCTTTCCGCTTCCGGGACCGGGTGCGGTAACTACAACGAGAGGTCGGGTGGTCTCGATGAAAGGATTTGCTCCGTAGCCTTCATCACTTACTATGGTATCAACATCGTTGGGATATCCCTTTACATTGTTGAAATAGTATACCTTCTCGCCGCGCATGGTAAGCTTTTTATAGAATATATCGGCAGAGGGCTGACCGGAGTACTGGCTTATAACTATGGAGCTTACATAGATATCCATTCCGCGGAGATTGTCGATAAGACGCAGAACGTCCATATCGTATGTAATGCCGTAGTCGGCTCTCATCTTCTTTCTTTCTATATCAGCCGCATTTATAATAACGATTATTTCGGCTTTATCCTTAAGCTTCTGAAGGAGCTTTACTTTTGCATCGGGCTCAAAGCCGGGAAGTACTCTCGATGCATGGAGATCGTCGAAGAGCTTTCCGCCGAATTCGAGATAAAGCTTGTTGTCGAAAAGATTGATCCTTTCAAGTATCTTTTCCGATTGAAGTTCCACGTATTTTTCGTTTGAGAAGCCGAGTTTCATAATAATATCCCTTCTGCGGAAGACCGCGTGATAAATAATTAAAGTATATGGTGTGGGTCAGATTCTTTCGTATACGGAAAAGTAAAAGCTTATTCCGTTTTCAATGATCGTTTCGCTTCTTTCCGTTTCTTTCCATTCTTTTTCGGAAATTTCGGGGAAGAATACATCGGCACCCAGATCCGACAGGATGTGGGTTATATAAAGCTTATCCGCTTTGTCAATAAGAAGCGAATAAATCGCAGCACCGCCGATGATGAAAGCATCGCGCTTTTCTTCATCCGTGAGAAGCTCATCAAGCATGCTTTCGTCACTGCATATCTCAGCGGTGGCATTTTTGCTCGTTTCTTCGATCTTTTCCAAGGTTTTTGTGAGAATTATATTCCGTCTGCCCGCAAGGGGAGCGGAGCGGGGAAGGGAAAGGAGAGTTTTTCTTCCCATTATGACTGTCTTTCCCAATGTTTTTTCCTTGAAATACTTAAGATCCGACGGAATATGACAAAGAAGACCGCCTTCTTTTCCTATTCCGTTTTTTAGATCCATTGCCGCTATCATGTTCATGACGGGATCATCCTTTCCGAAAAATTATTCCGCTACGGGTATCTTTACGTCGAAGGGATGGTAATTGTAATCCTCCAATGCAAAGCTGTCTTTGGTGAATGAGTAAAAGTCTGTTACCGACGTATCCTTAAGAAGTGCGGGAGCATCAAAAGGAGTTTTCTTTATAAGCTCCTTAACGAGAGGCACGTGTCTGTCGTATATGTGGGCATCGGCAATAACGTGGAGAAGAGTTCCGGGGATAAGTCCCGATACCTGTGCCATCATATGTACAAGGAGAGCATACTGACATACGTTCCAATTGTTTGCCACGAGCATATCCTGACTACGCTGATTGAGGACTGCATTGAGTACATTGCCCGACACATTGAAGGTTACGCTGTAAGCGCAGGGGTAAAGATTCATTTCAGAAAGATCTGCATGATTGTAAATATTTGTGATTATACGGCGGCTCTCGGGATGATTTTTAAGATCGTAAAGAACCCTGTCCACCTGATCGAACATACCCTCTCTGTATTTATGCTTTATTCCCAGCTGATATCCGTAAGCCTTGCCGATGGAGCCGTTTTCATCAGCCCACTGATCCCATATGTGGCTTCCCAGATCCTTTATGTTGTTGGATTTTTTCTGCCATATCCAAAGAAGCTCATCGAGAGCGGAGCGCATGGCAGTTCTTCTGAGAGTGAGAATGGGAAATTCTTCTCTCAGGTCATAGCGGTTCGTTAATCCGAAAAGCTTAACAGTGTGTGCCTTTTCTCCGTCCTCCCATCTGGGGCGGACATCATATTCCGTGTCCCAAACGCCGTTTTCGAGTATGTTTTTACAATTGTCGATGAAAATAAGATCGGCTTTACTCATACCGAACCGTCTCCTTTTTTGTTATTTTTCTATAACGGTAACTACCATTTTAACGAATTGCTCCTTGAAGAGCTTTGTTTTTGCAAGAGGCGTGAATATGCTTCTCAGCGGTACTTCTTTCAAGTAGACGGGCTTTATGCCCATTTTGTCAAGTATGGAGTAGTAACGCTTTATGGTCATTTTGTTTAGGTATCCCAAGGATTCGTTACCGTTTTCATCCTTGGTTATCCTTAATGATTCTCTTTCAAGTCTGTCGGGCAGATCCTTGATCTTATATTTATAGGCTTCGATCATCGTCTTTTCGGAGAACAGGGAGTGCACCCACGGAATGTATATCGCATCCCAGAGATGTGCTCCGAAGGGATGATAATAGGGGGAAAAGTTTATATATATCCTGCCTTTATCGTCAAGAAGCCGCATTGCTTCCTTCAACGCGGCTTCCGGATCGGAGATGTGCTCCATAAAATCGTTCATTATTATGGTATCAAAGCTCTTATCCGGAAAGGGAAGCTGTAAAGCGCTTCCGAGGACGAATTCGAATCTGTCGGAAAGTCCCTTGGCACAAGCCAATGCCTCAGCCTCCGCCTTATAATGGGAGACTATTTCCGCACCCGTTACCTTTTCTGCGCCCAACGTAACGTAGTAAAGGCTTTTTCCCGCAGCGCCGCAACCCATGTCAAGGACCTTCTTGCCCTTGAACATTTCATCTGTGGTAAAGCCGCCGCAGAACAGCTCGATCGTGTCATATCCCTTTTCAAACTGCCATTCGGCATATGTTTTGTTGCCTGCATTCTGCATATTGAAGGGGTGCTGTCTTTTGGGGAAAAGCGCATTTATACATAAGAGCAGGCGGGCGGAAAACGATAATTTCTTCATAATACGGAATTACCGCCGTCTTCAGCGATCAGAGCGGCGGGATCGTCGCCGTTATCCGTGAAGGAGGGCTTTTTCTTGGGAGCTTCTTTCTTGGGAGGCAGGGACTTTTTCTCTCCGTAGATATAGGAGGGAGCCTTCTTTTCTCTTACGGTATCTGCATTTATGACTATTCCCGAAAGCTCCTTCATATCGGGCGCATCGTACATTATGTCGAGCATGAATTCTTCCATTATGGAACGGAGTCCTCGTGCTCCCGTCTTTCTTTCGGATGCCATTTTTGCTATCTCTCTGAGAGCCTCGTCTGTAAAATCAAGCTCGGTGCTGTCCATCGAAAGGAGAGTCTTGTACTGACGGACGAGAGAATTTTTAGGCTCCTTGAGTATGCGTACCATACTGTCCTCATCGAGAGGATCGAGGGACACTATTACGGGTATTCTTCCCACAAGCTCGGGGATAAGACCGTATTTTACAAGGTCGTGAGTGCATACGTCCTTTGCGGGATCGGCTTTCTTTTCTTCCTCGGATGCGTTTCCGTAGCCGATGAGCTGCTTGCCCTGTCTCGTTTCTATTATCTTATCCATGCCGTCAAAGGCACCGCCGCAAATGAAAAGTATGTTTGCCGTGTTTATCTGTATAAATTCCTGATTGGGATGCTTTCTTCCGCCCTGAGGAGGAACATTTGCTACCGTTCCCTCAAGTATCTTCAGAAGAGCCTGCTGCACGCCCTCTCCCGAAACGTCTCTTGTGATGGAACGATTCTCGGATTTACGTGATATCTTGTCTATTTCATCGATATATATAATGCCCTTTTCGGCACGCTCGATATCGAAATCCGCAGCCTGAATAAGTCTTAAAAGAATGTTTTCAACATCCTCGCCAACGTATCCCGCTTCTGTAAGGGTGGTAGCGTCGGCAATGGCAAAGGGAACCTTGAGAGTTTTTGCCAGAGTCTGTGCAAGGTATGTCTTGCCTACACCCGTAGGTCCCAAAAGGAGAACGTTGCTCTTGGAAAGCTCAACGTCATCATCGGTCTTGGATGATTTTTTCAGTATTCTCTTATAGTGATTGTATACTGCAACGGAAAGAGCCTTTTTTGCATTGTCCTGTCCTATTACGTATTCGTCAAGCGTTGCTTTTATTTCCTTGGGCTTGGGCAGATTCTTGAAGGAAAGAGAAGAGGTAGTGGTCTCCTTTTCTTCCATGGAATCCATTATCATCTGGCATACGCCGACACAGTTGTTGCATATGAATACTTCGCCGGGACCGGGTATGAGAGTTTTGACTGATTTTGCATCCTTGCCGCAGAAGGAGCAGCAGGGGTGCTTTCGTGTACCTTGATTTGCCATAAATAAATATCCGCATACGCCTTTTTCGGGGCAGCTGCGTAAAGTTTCCTCCGCTTTTGATTTTAAACGTGATGCCTTTGAATGTAGGGAGCGGCATCCTGTATTCTATTTGCCGGGGGTTGCCGCTTTTGCGCCAACCCCCGTTATGCTCGTTTTTCAACGAAAGCTCTTAAAGTCTCTTCTCTATGACTTTATCTATAAGGCCGTATTCCATAGCCTGCTGAGAGGTAAGGAAATTGTCGCGGTCCGTATCTCTGGTGATGATATCCAGAGGCTGACCTGTCATTTCGGAGAGGATACGGTTCATTTTATCCTTTATACGGATTATGTGATCCGCATGGATTTTGATATCGCTTGCCTGACCCTGCATACCGCCGAGGGGCTGATGTATCATTATCTCGGAGTTGGGAAGAGCGAATCTCTTACCCTTGGTGCCTGCCGCCAGAAGGAATGCGCCCATGCTTGCCGCCATGCCTATGCATATGGTAGAAACGTCGCACTTAATGAACTTCATTGTGTCATATATAGCCATTCCGGCGCTTATGGATCCGCCGGGACTGTTGATGTAAAGGCTTATATCCTTTTCTCTGTCCTGTGCCTCGAGATATAAGAGCTGTGCCACTACGAGAGTAGCTGTGTGGTCATTCACTTCATCGGAAAGGAATATGATCCTGTCGTTAAGAAGACGGGAGTATATATCGTAAGCGCGTTCGCTTTTTCCGGTTTGTTCTATGACTGTTGGGATCAATGCCATATTTTTATTCCCCGGAGACCTTTATTAAAGATCTCCGGTATATCCTTTCATAATAATAAAGTTAAATGAGTTTTTCCGCAGAATATTTTCTCACGAAAGAATTATTCGTCTGCGCCTTCCTTATGGCAATCGCAGTTTTCATCGTCGCAATGCTCGTGGTCGTGAGCGTGCTCAGCTGCGGCATCCTCATAAGATTTTTCTGTTATAACAGCGTTGTCAACAACTACCTTGAGAGCCTTTTCGTTTACGATGTCGTTGATAACGAGCTTTTCGTTAACGTATGCCTTGAGTTCTTCGGCTGTTGTCTTGTAAAGTGTTGCGAGAGCCTCGTACTTTTCCTTGATCTCGTCCTCGGAAGCTGTGATGCCTTCAAGAGAAGCAACTGCTCTGAGAGCTACGCGTGCCTTTACGTTGCGCTCTGCCTGGGGCTTGAACTGTTCCTTGAACTGCTCAGCTGTCATGCCTGTGTACTTGAGATACATGTCAAAGGAGATACCCTGACGTGCGAAGTTGGAAGCGTATTCCTCAGCGAGAGCATTTACTTCGTTATCGTACATAGCCTGGGGAATATCGGAGGTCATGCCGGAAACGATCTTTTCAACGAGCTTGGATTCAACGTCCATCTTGCTGTTTTCTTCGTATCTCTTTTCTATATTTGCCTTGATGTCAGCCTTGTATTCATCAACTGTATCGAATTCGCTGATATCCTTTACGAATTCATCGTCGAGAGCGGGAAGCTCTTCGAATTCGATGGCGTTGAGCTTACAAGCAAATACGGCTGCCTTGCCCGCAAGGTCTTCCGCATGGTACTTTTCGGGGAATGTAACGTTTACGTCGAAGGATTCGTCAATGCTGTGGCCTACGATCTGCTCTTCGAAGCCGGGAATAAAGCTGCCGCTGCCGAGCTTGAGAGAATGGTTTTCAGCCTTGCCGCCGTCGAATGCTACGCCGTCAACGGAGCCTTCGTAATCGATCTTTACTGTGTCGCCCATAGCTGCGGGACGGTCGCTTACTTCGATTATTCTGGAGTGCTTCTTAAGATCGGAGGAAACAACGTTCTCAACCTCTTCGTCGGAAACTGTTCTTACTATCTTTTCTGCCTCGAGACCCTTGTAGCTTTCAAGTGTAGCTGCGGGGAATACGGGGTATGTAGCGGTGATGATGATCTCTTCCTTGTCGAAAGCGTCTTCGTCAGCGAGATCTATGGAGGGTTCGCCTACAGATTCGATGCCTGCTTCTTCAACTGCGCTTCTGAGTGCGCCGGGAAGTATAGCGTCGAGAGCTTCTTCATAAAATACGCCCTTGCCGTACATTCTTTCGATAACGGACTTGGGAGCCTTGCCCTTGCGGAATCCGGGAACGGATATCTTGGATACGTTCTTTCTGTATACCTTTGTTACTTCAGCGTCAAAATCCGCCTTTGCGATAGCTACGGAAAGTACTACAGTGTTGTTTTCTTTTTTTTCGATGTTTTTCAAACTCATTTTCTTTTATTTCCTTTCAGAAATGCGCTCGGAATTAATGTCCGCACACATTTTCATTATATACAATAAGCCTAATATGCCATACTAATTAAGTATAATACAATCAAGCGGAAAAGTCAATACTTTTTTAACTTTTTTTAATGAAATCCCGTCTGCGGTCAAAAAGAGCCGAAAAATAGTAAAACCCCTTCAAGTGCTCTCTTGCGGAGAATGATGCATACCGCGATATTTAAATATAAAATCGTCATATTGTTTCCGAACTGTAAATTAATTGTAAACTTTTTTGTATCTTATTGACTTTTCCGAATTTATGTGGTAATATGAAGCCGTAAGGACACAAAAAAGCTTTGTGTTCAAAAAGCAACGAAAAGGAGACGAATTACGAAGATGAAAAGAAATAACGGTATGAAGAAGCTTACATCCGCCTTGCTTGCCTTAATGTGTATACTTATGTGTTCGCTCCCGCTTGTGTCATGCCACGACCCCTTGACCGATGATTTCGGGGGCGTGAATTATTCCGATGAATTAAAAGATACCGATACAAATAAGACTGTTCCGCAGACGGAAGAGGAAACAACGGAACAACTGCCCGAAACAACGGAACAGCCGCCGGAGACAACGGAACAGCCGCCGGAAAATGCCGGCGCTGATGAGCCGAGCGACGTATATTTCGGTTATGGCGCAAAAGTGTTTGACGAAGATGGATTATATGACTTTGACCCCGTAAGCGGAGAAAAGAAGCTTATATTTGAAACCGAAGGATTGGTGCTCAGCACAAAGCATTCCAAGGGTTACGTTAACAGCGAAGGTAAGATATTTTATGTATTGGATGATGAAGCTTCAGGGTTCTGCACCATAATAGTAGCAGATGTGAATACAGGTGAAAAACAAGTATACGAGGATGTATATCTGGATTTTTACGGAACCGAGAATTGGATATCTCCGACGTTGTTATACATAACAACGAGAAGAGGCGGATTTGCCGTGATCGATATCGAGAATCAGACTCATACTCATTATATGAATATGGTTTTTGAGACAGAGATGCAAAGAGGAAAGTTTGTGTATACCAATGAGAGCGACCGTATATACTATCCCGGAGATTATTATGCCGAGCTCTATTACGACGGCGAAATTGTGTTTACCCATGAGGTAAACAGAACTTATATCGATGCAATATACACATACGGCAATGATATTATACTGGAAGTGCTGTTTCAACCGTATATTGATGATGAAGCCGAGTCTGTCGAAAAAGAAAGAAGCTTTATTGTACGGGGAAATATAGACGAAGACGGCAATTTTAACGTTATCTATAACTGTGAAGTGGATAATTCGCTTGTTAATTATTACCGCGTGTACTTTGCGGAAGACGGAGCGCTTTGCTTTATCCGGGAATACAACGAAAGTGAAGGCGATACAACAAAGAGGGTATTCGAATCATTCGAATATGACAGTGAGAAGGATGCTTTTGTAATTACCGGCAGAAGCTCCGAAGAGGGATTAAATAAGGATTACAGAACGGGTCCTTCCTTGTTCCCTTATTACTATCCCGAAAACAGTACGTATGAACCCATGACGCAAGAAGAAAAGGACGAGAGGAGCGCTGCTCACGAGGAGATATCAAAAATAATCCCGGACTATTTCGGCGAAAAAGCATTCTTATACAGCATTTTCAAAAAGGATGCGGAGTAAAAGAGTAAAATACAGAATAAAAGAAAAGCCTGTCTTGATGATTCGGGACAGGCTTTTGTATATAGCGGAAATTGTTTTTTAAAGTGAGCTTTCATCATTGCTTGGAACACTTCGGTGCTGATGCAAAGGGCATATGATCGGAACGGATACTTATTACAGCCTCATGGCACGGATAATATCCGTGTATTCAACAAGTGTAACATTTCCCGATTCGCGTGCTTTATCCGCACATCCCTTTGTGAATCCCGATCTTGAGAACAGGAAGAAATGCTTCGTTTTATACGAAAACAGCTCGCCGCGGTTCATAAGAGTATCAAGAACGCCAAGGTCTGCCTTTTCATTAGTCCACTTGCATTCAGCAAAAAGGGCGGTGTTTTTGTCTTGCTCGCCCATGATATCTATCTCGGTCTGACTCTTTGTTTTCGGATCGGTTCCCCACCAACGGCCGAGAGAGGTGAATTGCACAGGACTTTTTTCCGAAAGCAGAAGCTTCCACAGATACTGTGTACAGATATCCTCAAATACCTTTCCCATGTATTCCGAAAGCTGCGGCTCTATTCTTCTGTAAGCAAGGTCTGCGGCGCCTCGGGCGATAATGGAAGTGTTTTCCGGAACGAACCGATACCAAAAGCGGAACATATTATCTTCAATGGAATATACGGATCTTCGGGAAGCTTTTTCGCCGTAAGGCGTTTCTTTTTTTATTATACCGAGATCGATGAGGTTCTTGAGGTAATTGGTACAAACACTTGTATCCTCGCCTACCTTTCCCGAGATTTCCGACATGCGTGAGGAGCCTGTTGCCACAGCGGTGATAACGGCAGTGTATATTGCGGGCTCACGAACCTCCTGCTTTAACAGATTTACCGGCTCTTCATAAAGAAATGAGACGGGGTTCAGATATGTGTTTTTGATGTTATCCTCGATGCTCAATTTGTCGTCCATTTGCAAAAGATATTGAGGAGTACCTCCCGCAATGCCGTAGATAAGCGCTTTATCCTCGTCGGAAAGATCCTTGAAATATCTGCAGGTCTCTTCAAAGTCAAAGGGGGAGAGCTTGATCTGTGCCGTTCTTCTTCCGTATAACGGCGCTTTGTAAGCGAGTACATTATCCTCCATGTATGACATGGAAGAGCCGCAGAGAATAAGCATCAGCTTTGATGTGTCCTTGTGCTTATCTATCAGAAGCTGAAGCGTTGATGAAAGGCTTTTTGACGAGCGTGCTACGTAAGGGTATTCGTCTATGGCGAGAATTATCCGCTCCTTTTCCGAAAGAGCGAATACGTATTCAAGTGCTGATTGGAAAGAAAGAAAAGACAGACCGCCTTTTGTTGTGCCTGAAAGCTCCATTATGCTTTTTGAAAAATTCTCAAGATTCTGCTTTGCGTTGCTTTCAACACCCATAAAATATACTGCTTTTTTATCACCGATGAATTCATTTATGAGTGCGGTCTTACCCACACGCCGCCTGCCGTAAATTACCGCAAATTCGAATTTCCCCGAGTTATAAAGCTTTCCCAATGCGGAAAGCTCACGCTCTCTGCCTATAAACATATTTTTTCACTCCCTTTCCGTTTTTCGTTTTTATTATAGCATATAAAAATAATTTAGTCAAGTATGATTAACTAAATCGTACCTGACTAAATTTTTTATTGATAAATGTTTGATTTTTTTGTAGGGGGCGTCGCATTAAGCGACGCCCCCGCTAAAACAGCGGACGAAAATAGGGGACGGGAACCCGCTATTTAGGGCTTGGCTCACGTTAGTGAGACAGCCCCGGGATGCCCGTATCGTCAATACATCCGATCAGACTGTATAAGCAACGTCCTTTAAGGTGACCGTGATATTTTTCATGACGATAATCATATCGCATGGAGTATCCGTTACGGGAACGGTAAGGGTGCATTCGCCGTTACTGTAAATGCTTGCTTTTTCCGTCTTTTTATCAAGCTTCAGCGTAAATTCGAAATCCTTATCCTTTGATACGGGAAGAGGGTGTATGCGCTCCTTGTCGAGAGCCGTGGGGGTATGCTCCTCGAATATGAATCCGAAAAGCTCTCCGTCCGTTTCCGCTCTGCCCTTTACGGTGAATGTGAAGCTTTCGGTCAAGGCGGTCTTATCCTTGAATACCGTTTGGCAGAGAGAATACTTTTCTCCCGCCGTAAGCGTTACGGAATCATCGTCTCCGAAGGAAGCCTTAAGGGGCGCAAATCCCGTCTGGCCTCCGGTGACACAGCTCCATGCCAGATCGGTTATGCTCTTTTTTGAAAGGTCGAAGTGTATATCTCCGTTTTCGAAAAGTGCGGGAAGCTGATCTTCAATTGGAAGAGTCATATCGATGGTATATTCCCCTATACCGCCGCGGTATACCGCTTTTATGTTTTCCGATTCGATGAAGAATCTGTTGTATGCCCATTTGCGTGCGGGATGATACCAGAAATCGGGGCAGGGCCACAAAAGTGCCTTTGGATCGGCCTTTTCGTGAAGCTCCTGAGAGCCGCCCCAATATCCGTGATGGCCTACCTGAAGAATATCGCATTTAAGCCTTTCATCGGGATAAACGGAGCAGAGAAATTCCGATGATTGGTCCTGAGCGTCTCCAAGCCATAAAGTTTTATGAATTCCCAGCGTCATCATCATAACGAGGGAGGTGTTGTTTATGTTGGGTACTTCCTTGTCATCAAGATCGTCGGCTGTGAAAAGCACCTCGAAGACGGCGTCCGAATACGTAAGCACGTCGCCTCTCTTTGGTGAGGATATCACGGTTTCGGTAAGCTTGGGAAGCGTTTTGAGAAATTCCGTCATATCGCTTGCTCCCTTGAGCTTTCCTTCACGGGGGAAAGTGAAAAGGAGATTTTCAACGGCGACCTTGCCGTAATATTTATTCAAAAAAAGCGTGCAGTTGCCGAAATGGTCGCAATGAGGGTGGGTAATAAACCATGCGGCGACGGTTATTTTATCGAGAATATTTTGCTTTTCGAGAACAGAGTAAAGATGCTCCGGTTCATCGTATTCGCCGTAGCCTCCGTCGATAATTACAAATCTTCCGTCGGAAAGACGGATAACATATGACATACCGCAGTCAACGGTAAAATAGGGAAGCTTTACTTGGGTAACAAGAGGGGAGATATCGTTCATTTTTGGAATATCCTTTCTGACGGCAAATGCCGTCTGTCTTGGGAAAATTATAGCAGAATTTGCCTGCCGTGTCAATATTGCACACAAAGGACATACCGGAATATGTGTTTGGATAAGGATGATGACCGAAAAAAGATTAGATGTGGATTTTACCGTTGACAATCGGTAAATAAAAGGGTATAATATTACCATGGCTTATTATTTAGTTTAAAAAAGGAAGGTCAGAAAACAAAAAATGAGCAATAATTTTGAAAAGGGCGGTATTTCCGTTCAGACAGAGCATATTTTCCCGATAATAAAAAGATGGCTTTATTCGGATAAGGAGATATTTTTAAGAGAGATAGTATCCAATGCATCCGACGCCGTTACAAAGCTGAAAAGACTTGTATCCTTGGGCGAGGTCAAGGATGAGGATATAATAAATGAAGAAAACTACAGAATAGATGTCACTCTCGATGCGGCTCTTTCCACGATAACTGTTTCCGATAACGGAATCGGAATGAGTATCGATGAGATAAAGAGATATATAAACCAGATAGCTCTCTCGGGAGCACTCGATTTCATAACGAAGTATGAGGGCGAGAACAGCTCAAGCGACAACGGCAGCGGCATTATAGGTCATTTCGGCCTCGGATTCTATTCCGCATTCATGGTAGCCGACACGGTGGAGATCAAAACGAGATCCTATGTCAAGTCGGAAAGCGCAGCATATTGGACCTGTAGTGACGCAGGCGAGTTTGAAATGGGCGAAGGTGACAAGGAGAGCCGCGGAACCGATATAATCATGCACGTAACAGAGGATGAAAAGGAATTCCTCAATGCATATAAGCTTAAGGAGATACTCGATAAGTACTGTGCATTTATGCCCGTACCCATCTATTTCCATGAGGTCGGAGCCGAAGAAAAGCACGACCACGGTCACGACTGCGACTGTGAGGAATGCACATGCACCGATAAGGAAGAGAAGCCCGTAAACGACGTTTCCCCCCTTTGGCAGAAGCCCATATCGGAATGCACGGATGAGGAATACAAGGAGTTTTACAAGAAGGTATTCAAGGATTACAAGGACCCTCTTTTCCATATCCACATCAATGCGGATTTCCCTCTCAATTTCAAGGGTATACTTTATTTCCCGAAAATATCTCATGAATACGAGAATCTTGAAGGTCAGGTAAAGCTTTATTACAATCAGGTATTCGTAGCGGATAACATAAAGGAAGTTATTCCCGAATACATGCTTCTTCTCAAGGGCGTTATCGATTGCCCCGAGCTTCCTCTCAACGTATCGAGGAGCTATCTGCAGAACAGCGCATACGTATCAAAGGTATCGGCTCATATCACAAAGAAGATATCCGATAAATTGAATTCTCTTTTCAATAATGAAAGAGAAAAGTACGAAGGTTGCTGGGATGATATCAAGCCATTCGTGGAATACGGCTGCATGAGAGACGAAAAATTCTACGACAAGACGAAGAAGGCAGTTATTTACAAGACAGTATCCGATGAATATGTAACTCTCGACGAATATTTAGAACGCAACGAAAAGAATGCAGGCATTACCGAAAAGACGGTATATTATGCATCAAGCAAGCTTCAACAGGTAAATTATATCCGCTTGTTCAAGGAACAGAATATAGAGGTTGTATTGCTCGATGCTCTTATAGATTCACAGTTCATAAGCTTTATGGAGTCTAAGAACGAAGGTGTTAAGTTCGTTCGTATAGACAGTGAGCTTGATTCCGCTTTGAAGAGCGAAGGCGACAAGGATGTTGCCGAAAGAGCTGAAAAGACTCTGAAGGAAGTGTTTGCAAAGGCTGCGGGCGAGGGGGTTGAGATAGTATTCGAAGCGTTGAAGAGCGAAAAGACTCCCGCAATGGTTACTCTTTCCGAAAACGAAAGAAGATTTGCCGATATGATGAAGATGTATTCCAGAGGCGAAAGCTCCTTCGGCGGCAAGCAGGGAGAAAAGCTCGTTGTCAATACCTCATCCGCTCTCATCGGAAAGCTTCTTACAATGTGTGAGGCGGGAGGCAGAGAAGAAACGGCAGCGAAGATGGCAAAGCAGATATATATGCTGGCTGTAATCGCTCAGAGACCTCTTACATCCGAGGAGCTTGAAGGCTTCGTAGGCGAAAGCGTGGAGCTTCTCGAATCCATTCAATAATGTTTTCGTTTTCGTAAACGGACGAATACAATAGTTAAGGAAAAATTGTTATGAAAGCGAACAATGATATTCTAAAAATAAAAAAGACCGATATTCACGCCTGCTTTTTTGCTTCCGATGACCTTAAGTATCCCGACGGAAGCTCTCCTATGCTGTTTGAGGATTACAAGGTGCTTTGTGAAGAAAATAATATAGGAGTGTCTCTTCTCACAGCTGAAATGAGGACCGAGGGAGGTCATTTGTGCCAGGCGAATGAAGATATCATCCTCCTTGCAAGGGAAAAAGGCTTTCCGGTAAGATTCCTTTCTTCCGTGGATCCGAGATTTGCGCTCAATAGAGCAAGCACAGATCTTTCCCACTTTATAAATTATTATAAGGAGCTTGGTTCGGAGGGTGTGGGATGCATATATTCCAATATCTCCGTTGACTCAAATATGTCGATGAATCTTTACGATCATGCAAAAAAATGCGGATTGTCCGTATTCCTTGAAATAGGTTTCGATACGGGAAAGGGTCTTATCGATGACATAAGCCTTTCGGGTCTTGAAAACGCCGTTAAGGCTTTTCCCGAGGTGAATTTCGTCATATGCTTTGCGGATACGGTTTCCGGCGAAAAGCTCGGTAAGGCTGTAGAAAACGTATATGCTCTTTTCGATAAATACGGCAACATCTTTATGCAGCTTCCCGAAGCAAGCAATGACAATAATTGTGCTGTAAAGCCCGAGCTTGTAAAGAAGTATTCGAATAAGCTTCTTTTCGGAACGGGCAAGGTTATCCGCGAAAAGGAGTTTTTCACGGGCAGATACCTTGACGGTCTTTATGCTTCAGAATCTTTGACAGAGGAAGAGTATTGTAATATTTGCTGTAAGAATGCGGAAAAGGTCTTCGCATCCGGGAGGTAGATCATGGGAAAGAAGCTTGTAAAAAAAATAGATATACATGTTCATGCCATGAATTATGAGCTGTTTGAAGTGCCCAGATTTGACGGAGGAAGATATGCCACTCCAAAGCAGCTTTTGAAGATGTATGAGGAATTGGGTGTTGATAAAGCTGTACTTCTTCCCGAAATATTCCCCGAATGCGGCTGGGTAATGCAGTCCAATGAAGAGGGAATGAAGATAGTGGAGCAGTACCCCGATACATTTATGTGGTTTTGCAATATAGACCCGAGAATGGGAAAGAATTCTCCCGATACTGATCTCGGTTATTACATGAGCTATTATAAGTCCAAGGGTGCATTGGGCGTAGGCGAGGTCGTTTATAACGATAATGCAGACGATGCGTTTATGGATAATCTGTTTTACCATGCGGCAAGACTTGATATGCCCGTGACCTTCCATATAGGTCCCGTAAAGGGCGGATGCTACGGAATAGTTGACGATCTCGGTCTTCCGAGAATTGAGAGAATGCTAAAGAAGCATCCCAAGCTCCGCTTGTTCGGTCATTCACAGCCCTTCTGGGCGGAAATAGGCGACGACTGCAATGCGCAGAACAGAAATTCTTATCCTTCCGGTAAGATAAAGGGCGAAGGCGCTCTTGTTCGTCTTATGAGAGAAAATAAGGGATTGTTCGGCGATCTTTCGGCGGGAAGTGCATTCAATGCATTGTCCCGTGACCCCGAATTCGGATATGCTTTCATAGAGGAATTCAAGGAGCAGCTTCTTTTCGGTACGGATATATGCGATCCGAGAAACGATATGGAGCTTTCGCATTGGCTCGATAAGGCTTATCTTGACGGAAATATAAGCGAAGAGGCTTATTATCTTGTAAGCCGCGGAAATGCCGAAAGAGAGCTTAAGCTTAAAAGCTGAAGCAACAAAGGCTATATACGGAGGAAAGGAAGGGTAACGATTATGCTTGTACATATAGGAAACAATTCGTCTATTGAGGCAAAGGATATAATCGCCGTAATAGATGCGGATACATCCACGGTGTCGAAGGTCACCCGTGACTTTCTGAAGAATGCCCAGGATGAAAACAGGGTGGAGATAATATCCGACGATCTGCCGAAATCCTTCATCATTGCGAAAAGCAAGAGGGACAGCGGTGTCCGCGTTATAGCTTCATGCGTTTCTCCCGCCACCATAATGGGGCGCATGGAAAAGCTTTATTGACGGTGTCTTGCTATGTGTAACGAAAGAAAAGGCGACAGCGGACGTTTTTACGCCATGCTGTTTCGAACAAAAAACATAAACCGCTGGGGACTTATGTACAATACGCGTCATGAGACCTTGGCGGATCACTCCTATGAGTGTGCGGTGCTCGCTCATGCTCTTGCCGTTATCGGAAACGTATATTTCGGCAAGAATTACAATGCGGACAGAATAGCCTCTCAGGCGCTTCTTCACGATATGAGCGAGATACTGACAGGAGATCTTCCCACGCCGGTGAAGTATTACAGCGAGGAGATAACGAAGGCTTACAAAAGGATAGAGACGGAAGCGGTGAAGACCATGATTCTTTCCCTTGATGAGCCCATGCGTGAATATTACGCTTCTCTGACCTCGCCCGATGATGAGGAGAAAAAGATAATAAAAGCCGCCGATAAGCTGACCGCTTACATAAAATGCCGTGTTGAGCTGTCGAGAGGCAACCCGGAATTTGCAACTGCTTCGGAAATTATCTTAAAAGCTATTGACACAATGGAGTGTAATGAGTTAAAATATTTTATGGAGAATTATTTTTCTTCTTTCCTTTCGAGCCTTGATGAAAATGTAATGTCCGCAAGGGGATAGGAAAGTTTTAAATAAAGAAGAAATAAGGAAAGGTAACCATCATGAAAATAGGAATTCGTATAGAATCATTCAGAAAGAATTTTGAAGAAAGCGTAAAGCTTGCGGCGTCTCTCGGCGTTGACGGTATTCAGGCAAACGCCACATACGGTGAGCTTGCTCCCGAAAACATGACAGAAGAAAAAATAGCATGGGCGCAGAAGATACTCGACGATAACGGAATAGTATTTTCCGCTATCTGCGGCGACCTCGGACACGGCTTCATGGACAAGGAAAAGAACCCCGCTCTCGTTGAAAAGTCCAAGAGAATACTTGATCTTGCAAAGAAGTTCGGATGCGATATAGTTACCACTCATATAGGAACCGTACCGAAGGAAGAAAACGAAGTCAAGCAGGTTATGAGAGACGCTTGCAGAGAGCTTGCTGTGTATGCGGATTCCATAGGAAGCTGCTTCGCGGTGGAAACAGGTCCCGAAAGTGCAGTTGAGCTTTTCGATTTTCTCGAAAGCCTCGGTGCAATGGGCGTAAGAGTAAACATGGACCCCGCAAACCTTGTAATGTGCGTAAAGGACGATCCCGTAAAGGCTGTTGATACCTTGAAGAAGTATATCGTTCATACCCACGCAAAGGACGGTATATATCTTGAAGAGGGCGGATACAAGGAAATGCCTCTCGGAAAGGGATATGTTGATTTCGATAAGTATCTCCCCGCACTTCATGAGATAGGCTTTGACGGATATCTCACCATCGAAAGAGAATGCGGCGATAACCCCATCGACGATGTTAAGCTCGCCGTTGATTTCCTTCGTGAAAAGAAAGCGAAGTTCGGTTTCTGATGTACTTATTGAAAACAAAAGATAATAATGCTCTTTACAATGATGTGAAAGCCGTTATATTCGATCTCGACGGCACTCTTGCGTATACTCTCGAGGACCTTCGGGATGCCATGAATCATGCCATGCGTACCTTCGGATGGCAGGAAAAGACTCTCGATGAGATACTCATGGCGATAAATTACGGCGGAAGACAGTTTGTAAAGAATTGTATGCCCGTTGATCTTTCCTCTGACGAGAAATTGGCGGCAGAGGCATATAAGGCGTATTACGGAAATTATTCATCTTTCGCCATAAGAAAGACCGTTTTGTATGACGGTATGGAAAAGCTTGTGGATAAGCTTTGCTCAATGGGTATTCCCGTGTGTCTCAGCACGAACAAGGAGATAAATCTTGCCTGCCGTATCATGGATAAGCTTCTTCCGGGAAAATTTGCTTACCGTGTGGGCGACGGCACCGTCGGAAGGGACGGTAGAAGATTTCCCACAAAGCCCGATCCCTCGGGTGCGCTTCTCGTTTGTGAGGAGCTTGGAATATCACCCGAAAACGTGCTTTACATAGGCGACTCCATAATAGATATGAAGACCGCAAAGAATGCGGGAATGAGAAGCATCTGGGTATCCTGGGGCTATTCAAAGAGGGAAATGATCCCCGAAGAATTCGCACCCGATGTAACTGCAAACGAGCCGGGTGACATCGAAAGGTACATACTCGATGTGAAAAAAATATTTTCGGAAAGAAATTGACGCAAGATCCCAACCTGCGTCGCTTAACAAGATTTTATATAAAAATTTATATATAAATGCAAAATACATTTCAGGAAAGGTAAAATAAAATGAACGTACCCTTTAAAATTGATCTTACAGGAAAAACAGCGGCTGTAACAGGCGGCGGCGGAGTTCTTTGCTCCTACTTTGCAAAGGCACTTGCTGAATGCGGTGCTCAGATAGCAGTTATGGACCTTAAGGTTGAAGCTGCTCAGATGGTAGCCGATCAGATCGTTGCCGACGGCGGAAAGGCTATTGCTGTTGCCGCAAACGTTCTCTCCAAGGACAGCCTTCTCGAAGCTAAAAAGATCATCGACGAGAAATTGGGCGGCGTTGATATACTCATCAACGGTGCGGGCGGAAACAACCCCAAGGGAACAACATCCATGGAATATTATGATCCCGAGGATCCCTCCAACGATCTCGAAGAGATAAAGACATTCTTCGACCTCGATCCCGACGGAGTCCGTTTCGTATTCGACCTTAACTTCATCGGAACACTCCTTCCCACACAGGTATTTGCTAAGGATATGGTAAAGAGAGAAGCTCCCGTTATCATCAACGTTTCTTCCATGAACGCTTTCCGTCCCCTTACAAAGATCCCCGCATACTCTGCGGCTAAGGCAGGTATATCCAACTTCACACAGTGGCTCGCAGTTCACTTTGCTAAGTCCGGCATCAGAGTTAACGCAATAGCTCCCGGTTTCTTCGCAACTGCTCAGAACAAGGCTCTCCTCTTCAACGATGACGGAACACCTACAGCACGTACGGAAAAGATCCTTGCTCATACTCCCATGGGACGCTTCGGCGAACCCGAAGATCTCCTCGGAGCTCTTCTCTGGCTCGTTGACGATAAGGCGGCAGGCTTCGTAACCGGTACGGTAATTCCCGTTGACGGCGGATTTGCGGCATACTCCGGAGTCTGATATTTAATTTACGGATCATCATTTTGCATCTGTTGCAATGCCGTCGTTATTTCGGCGGCATTGCAAAAAGTTTATATAAGACATAGTGTGAAAGACTGTGTCTTTTGAAAAATATCTTACAGAAAGGCTAAGAAAGAATGAATACGATCAAAGTTGGCATGATAGGCTTCGGAGGAATAGCCCGTCTTCACAAAGCGGCGTATGACGCTCTTGAAGAAAATGGAGTGGGTGTAAAGCTCGTTGCCGTTTGCGATACAAGCTTGGAACAGTTTACAAAAAAGAGTGCTATCAACATATCCGCAGGTGAAACGGATGCGGTACATGATTTCAACAAATATTCCGTTTTAGATGAGATGCTTGAAAAAGAAGAGCTTGATCTTATAGATATATGTGTTCCCACCATGATGCATGCCGAGCTTTCCTGCAAGATGCTTGCCAAGGGATACAATGTAATGAGTGAAAAGCCCATGGCGAGAACGTATGAACAGTGTACGGAAATGATCGCGGCAAAGAATAAGAGCGGAAAGAATCTCATGATAGGTCAGTGTGTCCGCTTTATTCCCGACTACATGTATTTAAAAGAGCTTTGCGAAACAAAGAAATACGGCAATGTCAAGAGCGCATATTTCTACCGCCTCAGCAGTCCTCCCACATGGGGCTTTAAAAATTGGCTTCTCGATCCCGAAAAGAGCGGCGGATGTCTTCTTGATATGCATATACACGATCTCGATTTTGCGAGATACGCATTCGGCGAGCCCAAAAAGGTCTCCTGTACTGCGGCTGAGGTCAACGCAAAGTACGATACCGTACAGTCAAGACTTTATTACGACGGCTTTACCGTTGAAGCAACGGGCGACTGGGGACTTTCTCCCAATTTCGATTTTTCCGCGGGCTTCAGAGTTAATTTTGAAGCGGCAACCGTTGAATTCAAGGATGGAAAAATGACTGTATATCCCTTCGAAGGCGAAAAGTTTGAGCCCGAATACGAAAAGAGCGATTACTTCTATAATGAGCTTGAATACCTTGTAAAGATAGTAAGCGGAGAAGTTGAAAATACGGTAAATCCTCCCGAATCTGCGGCAATGAGCGTAAAGCTTGCCGAGACATTGCGCGTAAGCGCCGACAACGACGGAGCCGTTGTAGCTTTTGAATAATACGGAGAAATAAATATATGCTGACACTTGAAAAAGCAAAGGAATTGCTTGACACCACCACTACCGAGGAGCATCTTTTCCTTCATGCAAAAAATGTAATGGCGGCAATGGGCGGTCTTGCAGTCCATTTCGGTGAAGATAAGGAATATTGGATGGCAATAGGATATCTTCACGATTACGATTACGAAAAATATCCCGAAGAGCACCTTAAGCATACTGAAGAGCCCTTGAAGGCGGCAGGCGTATCCGACGAGGATATAAGAGCCATTCTCGCCCACGGTTATGGCGATCTTAATGATATAGAGCCCGTATCAAATCTGGAAAAGTCGCTTTTTGCGGTGGATGAGCTTACGGGAATAATACAGGCAGCCGCAAGAATGCGTCCTGCGGGAATAACCGATATGGAAATATCGAGCTTCATGAAGAAATTCAAGGATAAGAAATTTGCCGCAAAGTGCGACAGAGAGCTTATCAAGCGCGGTTGTGAAATGCTCGGAATGGAAGTAAAGGATGTAGCCTCTATATGCATTGAGGCTATGAAGGAATACGCCGACGAATTGGGACTTGGTGCAAAGTGAAATATATTACCTGATAAAAAGGACAGAGAATTTAAGGAGTTTTGTCTCCCGTTCTCTGTCCTTGTGCTTTTAAGAAATTATTTGTTTATTTCGGTAATTTGTCGCAGAACATCAAAAGATTTGAGGTTACTTTCTCTTCTTCCGTAAGAGGGCGGAAAGTACCGTTTTCGTAAAGAATATCCAAGACCATGAGCGCTACGGTTCTTCCGATAAAATTGTTTACATTATATGTCACTATGAGATCTCTCATTTGCGAAGGATAGTCCTTCGAAATAAGCATTGCCTGCTCCAATGCAAAATCGGCAAAGTTTTTTTTGAGTTCTTCATTCAGCGGCGGCAGTTTTGAGAAAAATTCATCATGCTCTCCGCATATTACCATGATGTTTACTTTATTGTCCGTTGTCAAGAATTCCCGCTCTCTCAGACGGTCAAATTTTTCCTTGTTGGCAGGTGTATCTTTTATTGCTCCCGTTATAAATTCATAAAGGTATTCATAGTCAGAGGTAAGATTATTTTCCCATGCACCTTTACGAGAACAGTAACGGGTATCAGAAGACCAAGAATATACCGTCGGGTATTTTTCGGACCAACGCGCCATAGTTCCGCAAACCAAATATGACGGATGTATTTTGGACATAACGTAATCCGGATCACGCTGTGTTGACGGAATAGTAATATAAGCCGTATAATTGCCTCCGTCCAATGTCTTTATGCGGTATCGCGAAATATCTGTTTTCACAGGGATGCCGCACTTGCTGCTTACAGCATAAAAGATAGCGGCACTCTCAAGCAGTTCTCTGTTTTTGCTCGGAATATAAATATCCTTTATATCCGCAACAGCAGAACGCACCATAGGAACATATTCTTGTACCAAAAGCTCTGCAACCTCTGTTTGCTTTTGCAACCGTTTATCTGATTGCTCAAGGGAGTATGTTTCGGGATTGAATTCCACATATGTTGTATAACGATTTCCCGCTGTCATGACCAAAAAACCGTTAGCTTCCAATTCTTTAACGTTATCTTCAATATATACGGGAGTAACGCCCAATTCCTCCGATATCTCGGTAAGAGTTTTCGGTTCATGGTATACGCTGTATACGATGTTAAGATTTAATTTGTTTTTTAAATAATGCTCCGGGCCTCCGTTTTTACCGGGGGTTCCGCTGTGGGAAAAGCCCAATGCTTCTATCGGTTTTATACCGAGTTTTCCTATTTTTCTTTCCATAATAAAACCTTCCTTCAGATCTTTTCTTGCTTTGTTAAGATGCCACTTTACCGTACCCGCGGGAACACCTGTTTCTTTGGCAATACCGGAAACAGGCTTGTTTTCGTAATAAAATGAATAAACGATCTTGCGGCGTGTCGCTGTTAAAAATGCGATCTCTCGCCGAAGCAGATCGATCTCCGCTTTGGAATCTTCGTCCATGATCGTCGTATCGTCGGGAAAATCCATGCCGTCTATCGAAATTCCTTCTCTCTTTTTCTTTGAGGAAACAAATTTTGAATAGACATGCTCGGAAATTCTCCACACATATCCGTCCGGATTTACGATCTCCTTTGCGGAAAGAAAGGACAGATAAACTTCCGTTACAATATCTGAGCTTAATTCCTCTGCTTCGTCATAGGCGAAGGTCTTTTTTACGGCAAAGCCGTAAATTTTGGGCAGATATTCAATTATCATTTTGTCTGCTTGATGTTTTTCCATTATTACTACGCCTTTCATACAAATGTCTGAAATTTTATTTTCAGGCTATCACCTCGGTACCGTTTGCCTATATAGTGGAAAGAAATTTAAAAAGGTTGGCGATTTTGAAAAATATATTTAAAATTTAAGAAATGTATTAATGGTATATACGATATAAAGTGAAATGTGAAAGTTATTCCCCGAAGCAGATATTTACGGCATTCGGGGAATTTTTAATAACTGTCCGGACGCTGTCCGGACATGATTTAAATAGTATTGCTGTTATTAATTAAAATACTCCTTCCCGTTCCATCTTTCAAGACCCTTTTGAACAAGTTCCATCGTTCTGTCATATGACTTTACGGCTTGTTCCTTTTGGTTTTCGGTGAGACCGAATTCGCTCCAATCGGAAACAGTCTTGTCGAGAGGGATGATGCGGTAAACGTATTTACCCGCAGCACTGTTGTATGAACGGCAGCACCAAAGGGGAAGTGCGTCTATTTTTCCGATACCCACGGTGCCGTCTTCGTATTTTTCGAATTCGAAGGAGAAAAGTATTCCGTCCTCCGTGTGGCCGTTGTCATTGCACTCTCTTACATGGTCGCCCTCGGTATTGTCGGGGATCTTACAGCCGTGGGTGGGGTACATTTCCGATATGACCTGATTGGAAAGAATGTTTCCCGCAGAATAAAGACATACGGAGGTATTGCCCGAAGCGGATTCGGTTATTATCTCTATGGGCTGTACCTTGTGAGGATGACCGCCGATTATGACGTCACAGCCAAGTGCGCACATTTTTTTCGCAATGGTCTGCTGATAATATGACGGATCAAGATCGTATTCGTTGCCCCAATGGATGAAGAGAACTATCGCTTCCGCACCCTCGTTTTCCATGTCGGAAATTATTTCTTGCGCTTCGGAATAGAATTGACTCAGCTTACTTGTGTTGAATACATTTACAAGCTTACTTGTTTCGGCGGTACATTTTATACCGTTTAAGGATACGAGACCGTCGGAGGTGTAGTCTGCGTATGTGAAATTGAACATACCCACCTTTATTCCGTTGATCTCTTTTACTATGTACTTTTTATCCTCTTCCTTTTGGCGTGTTCCGATATAGTCCATGCTTCTATTTTCAAGCTCCGAAAGAGTTCTGAAAAAGCCTGCGGAATAACCGTCGTTTGTATGATTGTTGGCGGTGAGTCCGAGAGTGTAGCCTGCGTTCATTACGGCATCAAGAATTGATGCGGGAACCTTGAAGGGAAGGCTTGAATAATTGCCCGATTCTCCTACGGAGAATTCAAGATTTATCGCCGAGTAATCAAGCTTCGTTACGTAATTCGTAAGGTGTTGGAACATCGGATAAAAATCGAATGCTCCGTTACCTATAGAAGCGGCGTTACGCACCTTAGTATGGATAAGGATATCTCCCGAAGCACCGATTTTTGCGGTGGAAACCACATCGTCACGCTTCACATAGAAGGGAGGCTCTTCGGGTTCTTCCGTCATGGGAGGTTCTTCCGTTTCGGGAGGCTCCTCTGTCTTGGGAGGTTCTTCTGTTTCGGGAGGTTCCTCTGTCTTGGGAGGTTCCTCTGTCTTGGGAGGTTCCTCTGTCTTGGGAGGTTCCTCTGTCTTGGGAGGTTCTTCTGTTTCGGGAGGTTCTTCCGTTTCGGGAGGCTCCTCTGTTTTGGGAGGTTCCTCCGTTTTAGGAGGTTCTTCCGTTTTGGGAGGTTCCTCTGTCTTAGGCGCTTCTTCCGTTGTCGGAGGAGTCAGGCTTCCTTCGGGAGGATTGGATTCCGATGTGAAATTGGGTGAAAAGCTGTGGGGCGGTATCTCTTCATAATGACAGGATGTCAGAAGAAAAGAAAACGCAAGAATTATTGAAAAAAGAGAAAATAAACATTTTTTGCCGTTTTTTGATACCATGTTGTTCTCCGATCAAATTAACTTGACATATAAGGGTATGTTATGGTAAAATTATTGTAAGAATTCAAAGTATAAGAGTAAGTGGGAGAGGATCGCCATGTCCCTTTTGATACCTATAGGAAAAAAGATAAAGAGAATAGCAAGAGGAATACGTACGCCGCCATCGGTTTTATCTTATGCAAGGCGGATAAACAGCGTCAGGACATCAGAGCGCATTTGCGCCATGACATTTGATGACGGACCGTCATATGCTCCCGTGTCTCCCGGAGAAGAGGGTAAGACGCTTACGCCCGTGCTTCTCGATATATTGAAGCATTACGGTGCAAAGGGCACATTCGATATTATCGGTACGACTGCGGATAATTATCCCGACATCGCAGGTGAAGCGGGAACACCCTCCTGGAGCGGTGTGCGATTCGATCATTACCCTGCCTTCGGCAAGGATAAGCTTGCAGGTGCAGTCAACTGTTCCGAGCTTGTCAGACGAATCATTGATGAGGGGCACCAGCTTTCGAATCACGGATACGCCCATATAATATTCGGTAAAAAGAGCATAATTTACGGAAAAAGAGCATATCTTGACTCCCTGGAGGATGCCGTTTCCGATATAAGAAAGCTTAATGAGCTTGTGAAGAAAGAGCATTCATATGATATCGGATTCATGCGTCCCGCCCATTACGTGGACAACATAAAGGGAGGCTTTTCCTCTTATGATGCCATAGGTCTTAATTCCATGCAGTATCTCGGCGCTTCCTTTGACGGAGCGGGATGGCTTCCCGTAAAGGCTGAAAGCATCGAAGCATCATATAAAGCCGAGGTGGAGGCGTGTGTTGCTCCTCTCCGTGAAGCGTTGGAAAAGGATCCCGATGCATTGTGCGGTAAGATCATATTCCAAAAGGACGGATATAATATGGCTTTGCGTACTCCCGTTGCGGATGCATTGCCCCTTCAGCTTGAAATATTGAAGGAATACGGCTACCGTGTGGTCACCGTATCGGATCTTATGGAAGCTTCCTCATTTTCCGATGTATCCTCCGATAATGAATATGCGGAGATATTCAAAAAGCTTTGCGAAAAAAGTGCCGCGGCTTACAGCGATAACAGTATCAGACCAAATGACAAGGCGACTCGTGCTGATCTTGTAATGATGGCGTGCGGCGGAAGGGAAGCCATTGAAGAAAAGATCAGACTCAGAAGGGAAAAGCGTTCTCCCTTCAAGGATGTTTCATATAAAAGTGAATATTGCGGTGCATTTTCCCTTGCGGCAAAGCAGGGACTTATTGAGATAAGGGACGGCAGAGCCGAACCCGCTCTCCCCGCCTTCGGTGAGGAGGGTATCACAAGAGGTATGTGCGCCGAAAAAGTATTGAAGCTTGTATAAGATCAGTCAAACAGTATGCGGATGCCTCCGCCGGAAAGCTCTTCCGTTTCGCCTGTTTCATTTTTTACGATAAGCTCACCGCCCTTTCCTATGGAGAGGGCTTTTGCTTTTACGGGGATACCGTTTCTGACGTATGTTATATCACGTCCCAAGACCATGCATCGGTCTCTGTATTCATCCATGACCGTATCGGATGAAGCATAGGGGACGATATTCAGAAATTCATCCGTTATGGCGGCTATCATTTCCGAACGGGTGATCTTCGGTTCATCGAGAGCACATACTATACCGGCAATATCGTCGGGGAAGGGAACGGACCTGAAATTCATTCCTATCCCGACGACCGCACCCATGGTGTTGCCGTGAGTATCGGTCACAGCCTCGCAGAGAATACCGCAAAGCTTTTTCGTGCCGAGAAAAATATCGTTTACCCATTTTATCATGGGTTTTTTATCTGTCAGGCGTTCTATCGCACGGCAAACGGAAACCGCCGCCGCGGGAGTGAGCGACAGCATTTTTTCAAGCTCGCACCTTTCGGGAAGTGCGATCGTCATATATATACCGCATCCCTTTGGGGAATGAAATGTGTGGCCCAATCTTCCCCTTCCTCCGCTTTGTGCATCGGAAACAAAAAGAGCCGTTTCCCCGGCACCGTGCAAAAGGTATTCCTTCGCATCGTTATTGGTAGAAACGGTCATTTCCGCTGAAAAGATCACTATGCCTTTATCATCCCGGGAGAGATACTTACGGATGGAATCGGAAGAAAGGTCTTCTTTGTTCGATTCGATTCGGTATGGCATTTTTTGATTATTCCTTTCTTTTATCCGAAAAACGGATATTGCGTTGCGCTTATTATCTTATTTCGATAAGAGTGAATAAGGCGTTTTCTCCGCTGTCTGCGGATATTATGACGGCGCCGATATCCTTCAGAATGCTCTTTATTTTTTCAATGTCCGCATCCGATACGGCAGCCTGCTGTGAAGATACGGTCACATCGGTCTTCAAGGCGATATCTTTATCGGAAAGAGCGTTTAGAAGCTCGGGTTTTGTTATTCCACTGACGGTAATATAATTGAAGCCCGGATTCTTTACTTTGTCGGCAGAATAAGAGGGCTCACGGGCGGGAAGTATTTCTTCGGCTTCTTCGGTGAGGCAGGGGGCATCGCTTTTTTCGTTTGAGTAGTAATTCCCATCATTGTCGGCAACGAAAACGCCGGCAAGGGTGGGAGCGCCGGAGCGGTTCTCCATATCCTTTAAGAACATATCGGCGTTTTTGAAAAATCCCGATATACCGAGTACGAATACGATGAGTACTGCCGCAGCCGCAGTTCCGAAATATTTCGGTATGCGAAATCCTTTTTTCTTCACGGGAGCTTTCTCCACAGCGCTGTCAAGCTTTGCACTCAAAGAGTCATCGGGGGCGTATATTCCGCATAAAGCTTCTTTTAATTTTGCGATCCTTTCGGATTCCCTTCGGCAATTCTCGCAGGAAAGGATGTGTGCCGAGACTTCTCCGTCATTTTCGGCATCCCACAGTCTGTCGGCGTACCTGCTGCACAAGTCCGGGGTGTCATTTTTTTCTTCGATTCTTTCTGTGTTTTCTGTTGTCATATATTTTCCAATGAGTAATGTAATGTGATGATTTATATAAAGCAGCTTTCATTCTGCTTTTATTTGACATTGAAAACGGCTTTTTGTTCCCGAAAAAATTAAGAAAAATATAAGAAATAAACTGTAAATTATCTGTTATAAAGTGTATATATAAGCGTTTTTCAAGCGGATAGATTACAGAAGATCCGCAACGGCATTGCGGAGCAGGGTCCTTGCCCGTGAAATGCGGCTTTTTACCGTACCCACACTTACCTCGAGAATATCTGCAATCTGCTCGTAGGAAAGCCTGTTTACCTCCCTTAATACGATGGCTTCGCGGTATTCCTCGGGGAGCTTTTCCATTTCAGATATGACCGCACTGTAAAGCTCGTTTTTCATCACCGTGTCCTCGGCAGTCTCACCCGTTGTGGCGGTATCGAGAGGGTCTATCTCCGTTTCCTCGTCACCGGATCTGACGGGAGGAGCCATCATGGCGCTGCGTCTTTTTTCTCTTTCGAGAAAGGTGAGGGAAAGATTCTTTGCGATCGTATGGAGCCACGTTGTGAAGCTGCTTCTGAAAGAAAAACTGTCCATGTATTTATAGGCGCGCATGAAGGTATCCTGAGTGATATCCTCGGCGTCGTATTTGTTTTTTACGTATGACAATATGAAAGCGTATATCTTTTTTTCATGCTTCCTCATAAGGAGAGTAAAGGCGTTTTTGTCTCCCTTGAGAAATTCATTTATTAGATCATTGTCATCGGAATTGTCCGATCCGTTACCGTCGGGCGGGGCGCTTGATATCGAAATGCGCTCGTTTTCCGCCGATTCGTCATAATTATTTATCGGATCGTGATCTTTGTTATTGTTTTTTCTGTAGCGCATAGCGATAATCGTGTCCGTTCCGTTGATATGCAGGGGGTGTTTTTGTCTATGTCAAACTCTCCCACTTTTGTATTATAGCATAAACAAGAGAATAAATCAATACGCATGTGTAATATGTTTTTCGGGAGTTTCGGAAAAAAGAGAATATTGTGTTACATGGTTACTCAAAAAAGTATGTAATCCAAAAAAACAGACACATTACAAACGATGCTTACTGCACCGATCATAATGTGTCTGATTTTTTTTTGTCGTCTGCTTATTCTTGATGTTAAGCTGAAGCACAAAGATAAACAAATGAAAGAAGTGATACTGCGGAATAATAAAATTTTTTTGTCACTTTTATATCTTCTGCCAAAGTATTGATCGTGCACCAGAAACCGTAATATACTGTTGCGAGATCTATTGCGAAGTATGGTAGCGACGAATTATTGAACCTTGTTCCCATAGAGTAAATAAAATACATAAGAATGCCGGTGAAAACAGCCTTCAAAACTCCTGTGAAAACTACATTGAGTATTGAAAGGTTTCCGAAAAAACCTACGTTCCCGCCATATCTCTCCTTAGAACTCTGTTTCTCAGTAAGTATGAACAGAGATAAAAAAATAATACATGCAATATAAATTAAAACCGGTTCGGAAGAGTTCAGTATAGCTCCGGATATTATATTACATAAGAGAAATAAAAAGATAGATGCAGAAGGAGATATTATACTTATGAGAGCTTTGGAATATTTTTGTCCGAAAAGAAAGAGTATTTTAGAATATATGAAAAGCTCTATCTTCACCGAGCAAGTCATAAACAGTACTCCGAAAAGACAGCTTAAGATCATCGTAAATGACAGATCAAAAACCGTGACAACGGTAAAAGGAAAAAACGATATTATATTTAAAGCTTTAAGGGTCGAAAAAACGATTCCGGAAATAATAGTAATGTAAATATAATTACCGTCTCCGAGAATATCCGTCAATGAATTTACAATAAGTGATGAACTGAAAGTTGTTTGTCCGCTTGATGCATATTTAAAGGCGATAGGGAGCGATATGGCAAACAATACTAATAATAAAGATAGAAAAAAAGCAAATGCTTTCAGAAGTGCCTTTTCGACTAACTCAGCTTTTCTTATATTTAACATGATTTTATATGTTGTCGATTATTGCTTTCGCTTTTTCGAGGATTTCATCTCTCCGTAAAATATTATCGGCGGCAAGGGAAGAATAAACTTTGAGCTCTTTCTCATATTTGAATTTCTTCACAAAATATATTACAAGTAGTATAATTCCAATAGCGCCTAAACCACTGAATAAGGTTAAGGTACATAGTAATAAAATTCCTCCTATAAGTAACAAAGGATTGGGTGAATCCGGCGCTCTTGGAGATTCATAGCTTTGGTATTCATCTTCTAATTCTCGTAATTCATTGATTCGCGGTAAGGCTTTGTTACGACGGAACGTCAATTTAACATAATTTGTACTTTCGGTAACCGAATAGATAGTACCGAATCTATTTTCGAGATGTGTGTCTTTATTGTCAACTGTTTGAGAAGATCTAAGTTCCCAACCGAAACTTTCATACACATCGATTGTAATGTTTTCAAGATCCGGACTTACTATTTCACTGGTGCTTTCCCATAAAGCTGTATTATCGTTAGGGGTTAAGTTTTTTGATTCATTTTGAAGATTAATACCACATTTTGGACAAAAAGAATTGTTTTCATTAATTTCGATTCCGCATTTTGAGCAGTACATTTTAATCCTCCTTTATAATACGAGTTTTTCCGAATGCATTCATGGTAACTTTCAATTTGACAACATTGTCTTTCGTTAAATCCACGAGCATTGTTCCTTCGTTGCTTTCCATTACTGATGAAGTGATTTTTGCCGAAGCGCTTGCTGCAATCGATAAAATGGATCCAAATCCTGCAAGAGAATCGTTTAACGAAGAGTTCTCTGCTAAGTCACCAACTGATGAAATTTTATTCTTAAGATTCAATTGATAATGTGATGCTTTTACTGTATGAATTTTTGGTGTTACTTTTACTTTTATAGGTTCTTCTGAAGAAGGCTTGCAAATGTACATTATATCATCTACATATACATAATATTTGTTGGGTATTAGAACGCCGGTCTGTCTTTTTGGATAAATAATGATTTCACAATCTCTTGTTGAGGTTACGTTATCATCTGAACATTGAGAAATTGAAGTGCCGCAGTGGCAACAAAATTTACCTAAATCTTGAACTTCCTTACCGCATTTAACGCAAAACATAAATGTTTCTCCTTTGTTTTTTTATTATTATAATCTATTTCAGGTTAAAAGTCAATACCCTATTTTAGATTAGGCTATAATAATTCAAAAAAGCATGGAGAAAAAATGGCTTACACAAGAATTCGTGATTTAAGAGAAGATAAAGACATGAACCAAACTCAAATAGCAAAAATTTTGGGAATGTCTCAAACAGGGTATTCGAAATATGAAACCGGAGAAAATGATATACCCACAGCAATATTGATAAAGCTTGCGAGATTTTACAATACAAGTATTGATTATTTGTTGGGAGAGACAGATAATCCGAAAAGATATTAAGCGAATGCTTTGATTAATATAAAAAACAGACACATTACAAACGATGCTCGCTGCACCGATCATAATGTGTCTGATTTTTTATTTTTCCTTGGATACGGCTCTTTTACATCCGTTAATTCCAAAATGTAATCCAAGGATGTGTTATATAATTTTGCAAGAAGAACGAGCGCCTCAACAGGAATCTGCCGCTGACCGTTTTCGTATTGGGAGTAAGTATTTTGCTTTATGTGCAGATACTCCGCGATAAATTTTTGTGTCATATCGTGATCTTCTCTCAAGTCTTTTAAGCGCATAATATCACCTCAAGGATATTATATGATATCTCTGTATGAGATATTGACATTTATCTCAAAATGTGATATCATTGTTTGAATATTTTGAGGAGTGTAGAGCTATGTTGACGGAATTCTTTGTTTGCTTTGTGATAATTGGTGTGGCATGGAAACTACTTGGAAAAGCCGTTGAAAAAGCGGTTTTAAACAGTATAGAAAGCAAAATTTTCGATGATATGTATGTTCCCGGAGTAAATTATACAATTTTAAAAAAATACATATTAAAAATATTACGCTGCAAGAAATTATCCGATCATGCTGTAGAGTATATCGAGTCTTTAGTCAAAGCTTCGGAAAGCTTATATGAATACAATTTAATGCATTTATGGCAAAGGATTGAAAAAAGAATGGATGAGTGCAGTTGGTACACGGGGGTATACGCTTATACTGAAGTAAATAAAGTTATTGAAGAGGTGTATGAAGAAATGTACAACTCATTATCTACGGAAAAAAAGAAATATTTTGATAATTACAAAAATATGTGATTGTTATTTTAAGGTTTGTACATCTCTCAACATTTCTCACTTTACAAACCATATCCTTTATGCTATAATAGAATTGATGAAAAGAGATTTCGCTTGAAGGAAGAAACGGAGAATATCGTAATGGAAAAGATCAAAGGAAAGATAGAAAATGAGATCATCAAGGCTATGAGCTACAATGTATTTATCGGCGATCAGACGGATGAGCGCCACGATGCGGTCGGTGATATGATCGAAAAATATATGCCTGATGTGCTGGGCGTTCAGGAAGCCGATATCAGATGGATGAAGTATATTTCAAACCGCTTTCCCGTGTATGCTTATGCGGGCGAAGGCAGAGACGGCGGTGAAAAGGGCGAATACAGTGCAGTTTTTTACCGCAAGGATAAATTCAAGCTTATAGAAGCCGCTACAAAGTGGCTTTCCGACACTCCGGATATTGTGTCAAAGGTTTCCGAATCAAGCCTCAACAGAGTTTTAAGCTATGCTGTCCTTGAAAGGCTTTCGGATTCAAAGAGATTCGTTCATGTAAATACACACTTTGAGCATACAAACGATATATCCCGTGAAAAGCAGTCCGAGGTATTGGCAAAGATAGTCAAGGGATTTGAATATCCCGTGCTCCTTACGGGCGACTTCAATACCGAGGCGGGAACCAAGGCATATCTTAATGTATTGAACTCCGGTGTGACCGATTCTGCACAGATAGCGGATCATGCGGATATTACCGCTACCTTCCACGGTTACAGCAGTGTCAACACCACAATAGATTTTTGCTTTGTTACAGCAGAAAATATAGCTGTATCGGAGTATAAGGTATGTGCTGAAAAGTTTGGCGGAAGATATCCTTCCGACCATCATCCCGTGTATATCGAATTTGTGATGTAAGACAGACAATATTAAAACTTCATATAAAGGAAATGACCGAAGCTTTTCTTTTCTCGGCTGCCATGTCAGGTAGGTTGGGAAAAAGCTTCGGTTTTCTTAATTATTTCTTAAAGAGTTGTATGCTTGATTCTTAATTAAAAAAATGAGATAATATAGACAGAGCAGAAATGAAGAGATTTGAATATATGTGAAAGGCTTGTGCGAAAAATGTATAACATTCTTGTTTGTGATGATGATAAAGATATTGTGAGAGCCGTTAAGATATATCTGACGGGAGAAGGATATAACGTATATACAGCAGAAAACGGCGAAGAGGCAATAAGGGTTGCGGAATCGGAGGATATCCACCTTATAATACTTGACATAATGATGCCGAAAAAGGACGGAATATCGGCTCTTGTGGATCTTCGGGAAAATAAAAATATACCCGTTATACTTCTTTCGGCAAAAAGCGAGGATACGGATAAGATACTCGGTCTTAATATGGGAGCCGACGACTATGTGACAAAGCCCTTTAATCCTCTGGAGCTTATTGCAAGAGTAAGATCTCAGCTCCGCAGATATATGAGCCTCGGAGGAAGCACGGGAAGCGGTGGAAACACTCTTCGGGCAGGTGCTCTGACTCTCGACGACGATACAAAAAGAGTAACACTTGAGGATGAGGAGATAAGTCTCACTCCCATGGAATTTGATATATTGAAGGTTTTGATGTCTTCTCCGGGCAAGGTCTTTTCGCCCAAAGAATTGTATTCGATCATAAGAAAAGAAGAGCCTTTGGGTGCGGAAAACATAATTGCGGTGCATATACGGCACCTGAGAGAAAAAATAGAGATAGATCCGGCTCAGCCCCGTTGGTTGAAGGTGGTGTGGGGACAAGGGTATAAATTGGAGGGCGGAAAATAAGACCTTGTGCCCGGGAAAGATCTATCTGACATGAAAGGAGTGTCATTATGAGCGAGAACAAAAAAGATATACGAGGCTTCCGCGGTGTGGGCGGTGTAAAGATAACGGTACGCATACTTACTGTTTTTGCAGCTCTTTTGTGTGCGCTTTCTGCTTTGGCTTCGATAGTTGTTTATTCCTTTGATATGGTAAACAGATCCGAGGACGAGATAGTAAGCGATGTGTATTCCGAGCTTACACAGAGAAAGGCATGGCAGATATTCAGCTATTACGTTTACGGCAGAGGCGAAAATGTGATGGAGGAGGGGATAAGATCCGTAGACAGAGATTTTTACTTGGATATATATTACTCTGACGGAGTAAGCGAAAAGCTTGTCTACAGCGAATCCGAGGGGAAGGATCATTCCTTCAAGTATGAATTTACCTTGCAGGAAAAAGAAGGGATAAGCTATCTTTTCCGATGCTTTATGAAAAACGAGCTTAACGAGAACGGAGAGCTTAATAATGTAAGGCAAAAGCTTTCTCTGATATATAAATATAAGAATGAATGTGTTCCTTTTACGTTTGTATTCGCTCTTGTTACCTTGATACTTTTCTCCGTGCTTATGAAGCTTGCCGGAAGAAAAGCGGGATATACGGGAGTGTACAAAAGCTTCGGTGACAGGATACCGCTCGATCTGTATTTGATATTCCTTTTTGTTTTTATTTCCTTCAGCCTCAGTGTGTTATATGGTTTAGGTGAAGAGGTGCTGCGGTACGATATCGAGTATCTGGATATTTATATTTCGATAATGCAGATCGTAATAGCTGCGGATATATTCGTCTGTGTTCGCTTCCTTGAAAGCCTTGCGGTCTCCCTGAAAGCGGGAAAGCCGTGGAAAAATACCTTTGTATATATTTTCGCTGCCTTTATGCTCCGCTTTATCAAGGAAACGATGCGGAAGATAGCGGAAGCCATGATATCCTTTACTTCCGTATGGAAGGTGGTATCAATATCGGCAGGCGTTGTGGTTGTATCGGCTTTTCTTTTCCTTTACGGAGTGGCTGAAAGATCGGTCTTTGCCTTTATGGTATTTTTACTTCTGCTTTTGTGTGTCAGTGTAGTGATCATAGCGGCGGCAGCAAACATAAAGAAGCTCAATGATTTTGCGAAGACTATATATGACGGAGATTACGTAAAAAAGATACGTATTGACGATCTTTACGGCGATTTCAGAGAACACGGCAAATATCTTAACGGAATAAGCAACGGAATGTCAAAGGTGCTTGCGGAGCAGATAAAAAGCGAACGCATGAAGACGGAGCTTATAACCAATGTGTCACACGATATAAAAACACCCCTTACATCCATAATCAATTATACCGATCTTATCAAAAAGGAAGATACGGATAATGAGAATATAAGGGAATATATTGAGGTCATAGACAGACAGTCGCAGAAGCTTAAAAAGCTTGTATGCGATATTGTGGATGCATCAAAGGCTTCAAGCGGAGCCTTGACGGTATCTCCCGTAAGCATTGACCTTGCGGTAATGTTGACACAGATATGCGGAGAATATGACAGCCGTATGGAGGAAAAGGCCCTTACAAAGATACTCGATATTGCAGAGGAGGAAGCATATATAAATGCTGATCCCGCATTGCTCCAAAGGATACTTGACAATCTGTTTACAAATATATGCCATTATGCGCAAAGAGGCACGAGAGTATATATTGATCTTAAAAGCCTTGAAAATGAATATTCCCTTACGTTGAAGAATATTTCCGAATATCCCCTCAATATAACGGGTGATGAACTTATGGAGCGCTTTGTCAGAGGCGACAGCTCCCGTAATACAGAAGGAAGCGGCTTGGGACTTTCCATAGCAAAGAGCCTTGCGGAGCTTATGGGCGGTACGTTCAGGCTTGATATAGACGGTGATCTCTTTAAGGCTGAGGTGCGTTTCAGAAAAGAAACGGGTATGCTCAATATATGAAAATGATGTATGTTATAATTATTTTTTCGGTGCTATCCTTGATCGTGTCAATACCGTTTTTATGGAATTTTCTCATTCCGTTCATCGGCACGGTAAAGCGTCTTACGGGGAACAGAAGAAAGGATAAGCTTATTGATAAAAGAATGAACCGCTTTGCCGTGGTCACATGTGCCAGAGACGAAGCGGCGGTCATCGGAAAGCTTCTGGACAGTCTTGGATCTCAGGATTATCCGAGGGAGCTTTACGATATATATGTGATAGCAGATAATTGCACCGATGATAAGACCGCAGAGCAAGCTTTATTACACGGCGCTTATGTCCTTTCCCGATTTGATAAGACAAGAGTCGGCAAGGGATATGCTTTGAAATGGGGCTTTGAGAAGATCTTTTCGGAATATCCCGAAAAATACGATGCCGTATGCGTTTTTGATGCGGATAATCTTGCGGATAAAGGCTTTCTTTCCGCTATGAACGATTCCATAAACTGCGGTGCGGACGGAGCGCAGGGGTACCGCAGATCGTCAAATCCTCATGACAGTATTGTGAGCGGCTGCTACGAGATCTATTGGATGATGATAAACAGATTTCAGAATCTTGCACGGCATGAGCTTGGTATGTCCTGTCTTTTCAGCGGAACGGGATTTGTTATAAGAAGCGAATACGTGAAAAACGGAGGATGGAGCACCGATACCATCACAGAGGATACGGAATTTTCCGTGGAGAATATCATAAAAGGAAGGCGCATACACATGGCGGAAAAGGCTGTGTTTTACGATGAACAGCCCACCTTGTGGGGTGTTTCCGTGACACAGAGATTTCGCTGGATGTTCGGTGCCATGCAATGCGCCTTAAAGATATTTAACGGAGAGTTGAAAAAGAAAACAGCGGATCACAGAAGAATAAATTTACATACTGTCGATATGTACATGTGGCTTCTTTCCGTTCCCGCCATGGCTGTCATGCTCTTTATCGAGCCTGCACGTATAATGCTTCTTTTTCTCGGGGGATATACGGCTATGGGAATAATGTCCCTGATGCTTTCTCTGATGAGCTTTCCCGTGATCTCATTGTTTTCATGCATTCTTGTGGTTTGCTGTAAGGAAAGCATCAAAAGAATGTGGAAATCGGCGCTTATTTATCCCGTGTTTGTTTTACCTATGGCTTTTATGGCACTTTTGTCGCTTTTTAGGAAAAAGCTTGAATGGAAGCCCATACGCCACAAGAATACAAAGAGCCTTACAGATATGAAGCTTTGATATGTCTCATAACAATATGGGATGAAGCTGTCTGTTCAGAAGAGCCGCCTCACAGGCAAGGGGAAGCTTTGAAAAGTCTGCCACAAGGGAGCGCTCCTTTGCTATCGGATCGTCCTGACCGAAGGGAACGAAAAATACGTTTCTCGTATTAAGAAGCTTTCCGATGCTTACGGCACTTCCCGAAAGACCGTCATTTGTGGATACTGCGATGAGAACCGGTCTGTTGTTTCTCATATGGGATTTATATGCCAACGTAACGGGTGTGTCGTAAATTCCCGATGATATTTTTCCGAGAGTATTTCCCGTACAGGGAGCTATCACAAGAAGATCGAGAAGAGCCTTCGGACCGATGGGCTCAGCCTCCGTCATGGTCCTTATGCATGTGTTTCCCGTTATTTCCTCAAGCTTTTTCAATGTATCCGCGGCTTTTATAAAGCGTGTATCAAAGCTTTGCGTATTGTAGGATACGATGGGGATAACGTTGTATTTTTCGCACAGCTTTGGTAAAGCATCAAATATTTTAGAAAATGTACAGTAGGAAGCCGTAACGGCAAAGCCTACTGTCGTTTTTTTCTTTTCGTCATTCATTTCCGTGTTAACTCCTTTCGTCATCATTCAGCCGCGATTTTACGGCATTGTAAATATATTCCGCCCCGCTTTGAGGGGCTGTTTTTCCGGGAAGCGACGGTGCGTTAACAGCTTTTATTCCGCATGCCTTCAGCATATCAACGGTATCGCACGGGGCAAGATCAATAAATAGCGCATCGGGACAAAAGAATGAAGCATGTTTTTCCGTTATCCTCCCGGGAGGGGGCACTGTGTTTATAATTACCTTGAAATCCCCGAGGGAAAATTTTTCGGCGCTTATTCCTTCATCTGTGATAAGAGCTGTGCCGCAGCCTTTTTCCTTTATTTCATCGAAGAGCTCGGAGCGTCTTACCGCACATACGGTCTTCATGCCCACGGCACGAAAAATGCGTGCCGTTTCCTTTGCAACACGTCCGAATCCGAGAATAAGTACGGATTTGTCACGGAGAGCAAAGGGGGTTTCGTTTATGGCTATGGCAAGCGCCGCTTCCGCTGTGGGAATGGCGTTATCTTTACAAAAGACGTCATCGTTCAGAAGGTCGTTGAAGATATGACCTTTGTCCTTGCAAAGCTTTTTTTCTTCCGGAGAAAGCTTCCCGCCGAAGATGACGGAGGAGCGGGGGAGAGAAGATAAGATCTCCTGCTTTTCCTCCGGAGTGAGAAAGAATGAAAGGATCGCTATAAGGCTTTCTTCTCTTTCTTTGAGATTCTCGCAGTTTATCTCCTCGCCCATGATACAGGGATCGTTTTTATTGAATACGAAGACTCTTTTTCCGTCTTCTATCAAAAGCTCAGACAGGTATCTGTAGCGCTTGTCGTCTTTTTCGGCATCTTTTTTGCCGCTGAACAGTATAAATGAAGTAGGTGTTTGTGTCATATGTAGATTCAATGCAAGTTTTTTATGTATTTTCAAAGGGCCTTTTGGTGCCAATGGTGTCCTTGAAAAGGTCTGCTTTATATATTATGCCGCCGCATCATATCTGTGCGGAAAAACTTTTTTATCCGTTACAAAGAAACGCTTTGAATATTAACAAATTGTAAATTTTGTTTCGGCGGCTTCATTTTTTCTTTTAACTATTGACCTTATTAAAAAAAAGGATTATAATGCATAAATGGATAAAAATTACGGAGAGTGATAAGAAAAATGCCCACATCATCGTCTGCGAATGCGAAAAAGGTACGTGATCTTACGGAGGGAGCGCTCCTTCCTCAGATACTTATGTTTGTTTTGCCGTTGATAGCTACCTCTGTGCTGCAGCTGCTGTTTAATACCGCCGATACCGTTGTTGTCGGAAGGTGGGGAGGCTCAACTCCCGAAGAGTGTGAGATATCCCTTGCTGCCGTAGGCTCCTGCGGTGCTCTCGTCAATCTTATAATAAATCTCTTTATGGGCTTATCCGTAGGTGCGGGAGTATGTGTTGCTCACGGAATAGGAGCAAAGCAGTACGAGGATGTTTCAAGGGTGGTTCATACTGCGGTAATAACATCTCTCTTCTGCGGTATCGCTGTCACGGTCATAGGTATTGCGGGTGCGGAGACATTTCTCACAATGATGGGCACCGATCCTGATGTTGTAGGCGAGGCTTCCATGTATATGAGAGCTTATTTCTGCGGAATGCCTGCGTGCATGGTCTATAATTACTGTGCCACTATGCTCCGTTCAGCGGGTGACACGGTACGTCCTTTGGGATTTTTGAGTGTTGCCGGTGTTGTGAATGTTGTTCTCAATCTTATAATGGTACTTGTGTTCCGCTTGGGCGCCGTCGGTGTCGGTATCGCTACTGCGGCTTCTCAATGGGTATCTTGTATTCTGATAGTGATATTCATGATGGGCACAGACGGTGTGTGTAAGATAGAATTAAGCAAGATGAAGGTAGACAAGGCGAAGCTTAAAAGAATAATTTTCTTAGGGCTTCCCGCAGGATTGCAATCCTCGTTGTTTTCAATATCCAATGTTCTTATTCAGACCTCGGTCAATTCCTTCGGAAAGGTATTTGTGGCAGGTGCTACCGCTGCGAGTAACCTTGACGGATATGTATATGTAAGTCAGAATGCACTTTATCATGCGGCGCTGACCTTTGTGGGACAAAATCTCGGTGCGAAAAAATACGACAGACTTATACGAGTGGTCGTGCTCTGCACCGTTGTCGTAACAGTCGTCGGTGTGTTGCTTGGAAGCGGTGTATGCTTTTTTGGAGAAACGCTTCTGAAGATATTCATTCCCGAAAATCCCGAGGCGATAGAATACGGGATGATAAGGCTTGCATTTGTTTGCGGTACATACTTTTTGTGCGGTCTTATGGAGGTTGGAAGCGGTGTCATGCGCGGCATGGGTAAGGCTGTCACTCCTATGATAGTGTCGCTTCTCGGCTCGTGTGCTCTGCGTATCGTATGGATATATACGGTATTTGCCATGTATCCCACTCCCGAGATATTGTATCTTTCATATCCCGTTACATGGATAATAACGTCTCTTGCTCATTACATAATGTGCTTCTTTACTATAAGAAAGAGCAGACGTGAAGATGCTATTGCGAATAAACGTGTTTTGAATTGAGGTTTTATAAAAATGGATAAAAGAAAAGCTCGTGATTTTACGGAAGGCGCACTTTTGCCTCAGCTTCTGATGTTCGCTCTTCCTCTTATAGCTACATCTGTGCTGCAGCTTCTTTTTAATACTGCGGACATAATCGTTGTGGGAAGATGGGGAGGTGCTACTCCCGAGGAATGTGAAACGTCTCTTGCGGCTGTGGGCTCATGCGGCTCGCTCATAAACCTTCTTGTAAATCTTTTTATGGGACTTTCCATAGGCGCCGGTGTTTGCGTGGCTCACGGAATAGGGGCAAAGCAATATGAAGATGTGAAAAAGGTGGTGCATACCTCCGTTGTTGCCGCTGTGGCAGCGGGGGCTGTGGTAACCGTTCTGGGAATTACGGCGGCTCGTCCTCTCCTTGTCCTGATGGGAACTGATGCGGCTGTTCTTGATGAAGCTGTGCTGTATATGATCGCATATTTCTGCGGAATGCCTGCGTGTATGGTGTACAATTACTGTGCCGCCATACTTCGTTCTTCGGGAGACACTGTACGTCCCTTGGGATTTTTGAGCGTTGCGGGCGTTATCAATGTTGTTCTGAATCTTATCATGGTTCTTGTGTTTCATCTCGGAGCAGTCGGCGTGGGAATTGCCACGGCTGTTTCACAATGGGTATCATGTGCGCTGATAATATCCTTTATGATGAAGACGGACGGCGTTTGCAGGTTAGAGATTAAAAGCCTGCGTATCGATATTGCAAAGCTTAAGAGAATTCTTGCTTTGGGACTTCCCGCAGGTATTCAATCCACTTTGTTTGCGGTGTCCAATGTCCTTATTCAATCATCGATCAATTCCTTCGGAAAGGTGTTCGTTGCGGGAAATACGGCGGCAAGCAATATAGAGGGATATTCATACGTTATTCAGAACTCTATGTATCAGGCGGCTATTACATTTGTCGGTCAGAACGAGGGTGCGAAGAATTACAAAAGACTTGTGAAATGCGTATTCATGTGTGTATCCTGCGTTACCGTTCTCGGACTCTTTTTCGGAGTGGGTATATATCTTTTGGGTGAGCCTCTGCTCAGTATATACGCTCCCGAGAATCCGGAAGCGATAGGATACGGTGTCATGAGATTGGCATTTATAAGTCTTCCTCACTTTATTTGCGGTCTTATGGATGTGGGAAGCGGTATAATGAGAGGCTTGGGAAAGTCACTCGTTCCGACTCTTGTATCACTTATCGGCTCATGCGCATTGCGTGTTGTCTGGGTATATACGGTCTTTGCATATTTCGGCACTCCCGAATCGCTGTTTGTATCATATCCGATAACTTGGTTCGTGACGGGATGCGTTCATTATGTAATGTGCTTCTTTGAAATAAGAAAGAGAATGAAGGCGCAGGGAGAATGTGCATTGGGATAATAGATCACATATATAATAAATCGCATATATAAAGAAAGAGCAGACCTCGGGAAAAGATCCCGTGATCTGCTCAAATTTTTATGTTAAATTTCAGAAGGGAAGGGGCTCGCCGTTCTTGTCGAAGAGGGGAAGCTTTTCAAGATAGATTATATCGTCTCTTGAAGCGGCATCGCCTTCCGCAAGGATGGTCGCCTTTCCTACTACGTTTCCGCCTGCCTGTGTAACGAGAGATTCGAGAGCCGCAAGGGATTCGCCCGTGCTGATAACGTCATCGACTATGAGAACTCTCTTGCCCTTTATTGCCTTGAAATCGTCGCTGTCAAGGTAAAGGACCTGCTTCTTTGCGGTGGTTATGGAGTTAACCTCCGTTGCAATAACGTCCTTCATGTAAAGCTTCGACATTTTTCTTGCAAGAAGGTATTTGTTTTCTCTGTTCTGGCGAGCCATTTCGTATACAAGGGGTATACCCTTTGACTCTGCAGTTATCATTATATCATGCTCGGGTATCTTGTCGAGAAGCTCCTTTGCACATGCTTCCGTAAGCTCTACGTCGCCGAATATGACAAAAGCCGCAATGTAAAGCTCATCTGTAAGCTTGCAGAGAGGAAGCTGTCTTGTAAGTCCCGCTACTTTCAATTCGTAAAATTCTTTCATTGTGATTACCGTTCCTTTCGTGATGGTGATATTACCGTGTCTTTATGGAATTTGTATCGAAAATTTAAGATTTAAGATTTATTGAAGAATTGCTTCAGCTTTTCGGAAAAGCTTTCTTTCTGCGTATTGTTAAAGGTAGCGCAGCTCTTTTCGAAATCACGGAGCATCTGTTTCTGTGTTTCGGAAAGATTCTTCGGTACATCGACGATGACTCTGAAGTAAAGATCGCCTCTGCCCTTTGAATTTACATGCTGTATACCCTTGTTTTTCAATGTATAGAGAGTACCCGTCTGAGTTCCCTCGGGTATGGTATACTTTGTTCCGCCCTCAAGAGTGGGAACGTTTATCTGTGCTCCGAGAGCCGCTTCCGTAAATGTTATCGGTATCTCGCAGTAGATGTTGTATCCGTCTCTTTGGAATACGGAATGTGTCTTTATCGATATGTGAACGTAAAGGTCGCCTGCGCTTCCGCCGCGCTGACCTGCATTTCCCTGACCCTTGAGAACTATCTTCTGTCCGTCATCTATACCTGCCGGTATGGAGACCTCGAGCTTCTTCTGCTTTCTCTCACGTCCGTTTCCGGAGCACTGAGGACAGGGGTTCTTTATTATCTTTCCGCTTCCGTTACAAGCGTCGCAGGTACGGGAGGAGGACATCATTCCGAGAGGGGTCCTTTGCTGTACCTTTATTTGACCTGTGCCTGCGCATTTTGTACACGTTTCCGCAGTTGTACCCTCTGCGGCACCCGTGCCGGAGCACTTGGAGCACTTGTCTATACGGCTGAATGCAATTTCCTTTTTGCATCCGAATGCCGCTTCTTCAAATGTTATGGAAAGTGTTGTTTCTATATCGCTTCCTCTTACGGGAGCGTTTCTGCGTGTCTGACCGTTTCCGAAGAGCGTTCCGAAAAGATCTGACATATCAAGGTCGATACCGCCGAAGCCGCTGAATCCGCCTCCGAATCCGTCACCGTAGTTGGGATCTACTCCCGCATGACCGTATGCATCGTATTTCGAACGCATATCGGAGTCGGAAAGTATTGAATATGCCTCGTTTATCTCCTTGAATTTGACCTCAGCCTCCTGATTGCCGGGGTTGACGTCGGGATGGTACTGCTTTGCTAATTTTCTGTATGCTTTTTTTATCTCGTCCTCAGATGCGCCCTTCTGAACGCCGAGGACCTCGTAATAATCGCGCTTATCTGCCATGTGGATTCCATTCTTCCCCCTGTTTAAAATCAAGCACACCGATAAAGCACGATTTTTGTCGCGCCTTATCGGTATTTGCTTATTGGGAGATGTTTTTTACGGTACGGCTTTCAGATTGAATGCCGTTTTCCGCTCGATATATTTTATGGGATTATTTATCGGATGTGTCGGTGTAATCCGCATCATAGAACTCGTCGCCGCCGGGGTTGGCACCGGGGTTCTGACCGTCCTGAGGATTTTCGCCTGCGTAAAGCTTTTCGGATATCTTGTAAAGTGCGCTTGTAAGATCGTTTGTATCGTTCTTTATCTGAGCGTAATCTTCTGTCTTCAAGGTCTCGCGGAGCTTTTCGATAGCGGAGCGAACGGGAGCCTTATCCTCTTCGGTAAGCTTGTCGCCGGAATCGTTGAGAGTCTTTTCTGTCTGGAAGATAAGGTTTTCTGCGTTGTTTCTTGTTTCAACGTTTTCCTTCATCTGCTTATCCTCAGCCGCATGCATCTCGGCTTCCTTGATAGCCGCATCTATCTCTTCCTGAGACATATTTGTGGAGGCTGTGATGGTTATCTTCTGCTCCTTGCCTGTGCCCTTGTCCTTCGCGGATACGTTAACGATACCGTTGGCATCTATGTCGAATGTTACCTCGATCTGAGGAACGCCTCTCATTGCCGGAGGAATACCGTCGAGAACGAATCTGCCGAGAGTCTTATTGGCGCTTGCCATTTCTCTTTCGCCCTGGAGAACGTGAATCTCAACAGAGGTCTGATTGTTAGCCGCTGTGGAGTAGATCTGACTCTTCTTTACGGGGATAGTTGTATTGCGTTCGATTATTCTGTTGAATACGCCGCCCAATGTCTCGATACCGAGAGAAAGGGGAGTAACGTCGAGAAGGAGAACGTCCTTTACATCGCCGCCGAGAACTGCCGCCTGGATAGCCGCACCGACTGCAACGCATTCATCGGGGTTGATGCCCTTGAAGGGTTCCTTGCCCGTAAATGCTTTTACCGCATCCTGAACTGCGGGGATTCTTGTGGAACCGCCGACGAGAAGCACCTTGTGGATATCGGAGGGAGAAAGTCCCGCATCCTTGAGAGCCTGTCTTGTGGGACCCATTGTCTTTTCTACGAGATCTGCGGTAAGCTCATTGAACTTTGCTCTGGAAAGAGTTGCGTCGAAGTTCTTTGCACCGTTAGCATCGGAGTAGATGAAGGGGAGAGTGATATCTGTCTGCTGCATGGAGGAGAGCTCTATCTTAGCCTTTTCCGCAGCTTCCTTAAGTCTCTGGTGAGCTGTCTTATCTGTTCTGAGGTCGATATTATTTTCCTTGTAGAACTGATCTGCCATCCAGTTGATTATACGGTCGTCGAAATCGTCGCCGCCGAGACGGTTGTTACCCGCTGTTGCAAGAACCTCGAAAACGCCGTCGGATATTTCGAGAACGGATACGTCGAATGTACCGCCGCCCAAGTCGAATATCATTATCTTCTGTTCCGCTTCCTTGTCGATACCGTAAGCGAGAGCTGCTGCTGTGGGCTCGTTGATTATACGGAGAACTTCAAGTCCCGCGATCTTGCCTGCGTCCTTGGTAGCCTGTCTCTGAGCATCCGTAAAGTATGCGGGAACGGTAATAACTGCCTGAGAAACGGGAGAGCCGAGGTAGTTTTCGGCATCTGCCTTAAGCTTCTGGAGAACCATTGCGGATATTTCCTGAGGTGTATAATTCTTTTCGTCTATAGCGACCTTTCTTGCAGTACCCATATCTCTCTTTATGGAGCTTATTGTACGGTCGGGGTTAATGATAGCCTGTCTTTTTGCTATCTGACCTACCATTCTTTCGCCTGACTTGGAAAAAGCTACTACGGAAGGTGTTGTTCTTGCGCCTTCGGCGTTGGGGATAACTACGGGCTCGCCGCCTTCAAATACGGCTACGCAGGAGTTTGTTGTACCGAGGTCTATACCTATTATTTTTGCCATTGTTTATTTCCTCCGTTAATTGGATAATTATATTTGAAATTTCTGTTTATCTTATGATGTGTCAGTTAACGACCTTTACAAGTGCGTGTCTGACTATATGTCCGTTGAATTCGTAACCCTTTTGAAGCACCTCACATACGGTGTTTTCGGGTTTGCCCTCTTCATCCACGTGGAAGATTGCTTCGCTTGTGTTGGGATCAAATTCCTTGCCGAGAACATCTATTTCCTTTATGCCTATCTTTTCAAGCGTCTGTGTGAAGCTCTTCTTGATGAGCGCTACGCCCTCAACAAGCTTTTCACCGCCGTCCGTTATCTGACTTGCTCTGTCGATGTTGTCAAATACGGGAAGAAGCTGCTTTAACATATCGGAACGGGCGATAATGGATATATCTTCCTTTTCCTTGGTGGTGCGCTTCTTGTAATTGTCATATTCGGCAGCCATGCGAAGAAATCTGTCATTCAATTCCGCAAGCTCCTTTGTTTTCTGCTCCAGCTCCTTTTCAAGCTGAGCGGACTTTACAAGCTCCTCACGGTCACCGTCCTCGGCAGAGGCGTCGGCTTGCGCATTTTCCTCAGCGTTTACGTTTTCGCAGGTCTGTGCCTCTTCGGACTCGATCTGCTTCTTGTTTTTGTCTTCCGCCATTTTGTCTGTTACCTTTCTGTCATGAGATGGATCGCATAAAGCAAGCATCCCGGTGATATTTTATTCAAGATCTGTATTTTTCCGTTTATTCGGTGTTTGATCCGCCGGGAGGATCGTTTTCCTCCGTTTTTCCCTTAAGGAAGTGGCCTGCCATGTATTCAAGCCTTGCGATAACGCCCGAGTAATCCATTCGCTTGGGTCCTATTATTCCCACAGCACCTATAAGAGAATCCTCCGTGGTGAAGGTCCTGACTATAAAGCTTGCGGAATCGAGAGCATCGCCGTTGTCTCCGATGTACACATTCAATGTGTCCATGTCGCTTCCGATCAGCTTTTTAACAAGTGTATCCTTTTCCTCAAGAAGAGAGAGAAGCTCCTTCGCTTTAGCTATATCGGAAAACTCGGGGTACTCGAGAAGATTGGATGCGCCGTCTATGTTCACTGTGTACTTTTCCGCTTCCTCAATTACCTCGTATATTATTCGAAGTACGGGATTGAGTGCCTCTCGATATGGACTTATCTCAGTCTCCACAGACATTATCTTATCGAGAGTAATGTCGGAAAGCTCCTTATCCGTAAGACGGCTGTTGAGCACGCTTATTATATGCTCGACCGCCTTCTGATCTATAATGCAGGGAGTCTTGACCGTACCCGTTTTGATGACATCGTAGGATGTTATCATTATGAGCACGAAGCTTGTCTCACTGATATAAACGCCTTCAAATTTGCGTATCGTGCCCTTGCGCTTCTTTGCCGTCATGGATATTGCGGTATATCCCGTAAGACCCGAAAGAAGGCGTGTTGCTTCTCCGATGACATCGTTGAATTCTCTAAGCTTGTCATTAAGCAGGGCATTGATGACCTTTATCTCGTCTAAGTTCAGTCTGTACTTTGTCAGAAGACTGTCAACGTAAAGACGATAGCCCTTATCCGATGGCACCCGCCCCGATGAAGTGTGAGGCTGTTCGAGAAATCCAAGCTGCTCAAGCTCGTTCATCTCGTTTCTTATGGTTGCGCTGGAAAGGGACATGGAGCCGGACAAAAGCTTGCTTCCTACGGGCTCTCCGGAGGAGATATAAGCGTCTATGACCGATTTGAGGATCTTCTTTTTTCTGTCGCTGATATCCATTTTGTCCTTCTCCTTTTTTGTTGAATTAGCACTCTCGGGTCGTGAGTGCTAATCACTGCTATTAGTCTACCCCTTTTTTTCGAAAATGTCAATAGGTAGAAGCATTATTTTTTGTTAATATTCTGTGAATGTTTAAAGATTCTTTCGGGCAGAAATGAAAAATTGCGCAAACAAGGGCGAAGAAGGTCGAAAAAGCTTGACAAACTCCTTATAAGATGATAAAATCATGAAAAGTGACTTTAATTTGTTATATAGCTTTTCGGTATATATGCAATGCGCTTTTTATTCTGACATGAAAGGTTGACAATAATGAAAAAACGCATAATGAAAAATCTTGCGGTAATGCTTACGGCGGCTTTGATGATCCTGTCATCCTCTGCTCCCGCTCTTGTATCCGCAGATGTATTTGATGATAACGAGCTTACGGAATATATTTTCTTCGATTCCTTTGAGGATGCCGAGGTCGGTGAATCACGTCTTCCCAACGGATGGTCGGAATACGCCCGTACATACGAGGTGGTAGAGGGTGAAGCCTCCGACGGAAACCGTTCCGTGCTTATAAAGGACCCATCGTCCGCAGGCAGTGGGGGACTTCGTACGAAAAACATTCCCGTGACACCGGGAAAAACATATATTGCAGAGTTTGACTGCCGTACAGTCAAGGGCAATTCCCAGATGTATATGGAATTCTGGGATGCAAACGGCGTGCGCCATAAAAGCGTGACGATATTAAACTGTGTTTCCTTCCGATGGAAGACATTCACCATCAAGGCTATTGCTCCCGAGGGAACTGTCAGCATGACGCTTCTTACGTATCTCCATTCAAGCAATGTGGGCGATACGTATTACGATAATATCAGAGTTTACGAGACAGACGGAACGGTTCCCGGAACCGAGGCGTATGTGGATAAGGATTTCAAAAGTATTGTCAACGGTTATCCCCGTCTTTACTTTACAGCGGAGACAAAACAGGCGTTTATCGATAAGGCGCTGAGCACAAAGCCAAACTATACGGGCTCGATCGCAAAAGAACTGAGTGAGAACCTTATTTCCAATGCAGATGCATATGCCAAGGAAAAGAGCTTTACCTGCAGCTATTACGGCGGTTATAAAGTAACGTATGAGCTGCCTCTTGAAATGCCCGGCTACAGAAAAAATCCTCCCACATATCTTGCGGGCGGTCAGTATCCTTACTGGACAGCCATGGGAAGCAATATAAAGGCACGTCTTCAGACTCTTTCTCTGGCTTATCTTCTCACGGGAAATGAAAAATATTCGCGCCGTGCCATAGATTGGTGTCTGTGGCTTTCAGAATGGAAGAGCTGGTCAGACCCCACATACGGAAACGGAACGGGATGTCTTGACAGCGGATATATTACATTCGGTGTCTGCACCGTATACGATACTCTTTACGATGTGATGACCGAGAAGGAAAGAGATACTATAAAGAAAGCGATATACGAAAGATCTCTCAAGGCGCATCTTACAACGTGGAACACAACTACCGACCACAATGTACAGATGGTACAGACAGCCGCCCTCGGAACGGCGGGAGCGCTTCTTCTCGGTGAATATCCCGAGGCGGGAGAGGCAATAAACAGAGCAATAGAATATTTCAAAATATTCCTGGACAGAAGAATGTATTCCGGAAACCATGAGGGTAATATGTACACCTCTCTTTCCATGGAATACATGATGGTGGCAGTTGACCACATAGCAAGAGTTACGGGCGATCCCACCGTTATGGAGCATCCGTATATGAGCGAATTTCTTTTCGAGTGGATGATAGCGGGAGGAGACAACAAAACAGGCTCCTTTGCAGATATAGGCGACGCTTCCACCTCCACGGGATTTTTCATAACCGCATCCGTGCTCAACACACATATGAAAAACGGTTATGCCGGATATTTTCTCAAGCTTCAGAAGGACTACGGTGCGTACTTTGAGGGTCTTGTATACAGAGTTGACGATCCCGTCGTTACCGTTCCGGGAGATGAGCTCCAATCGGTATATCTCAAGGAGGTAGGCTGGGGATCCATGCGTACGGGCTGGAACGCCGACGATACGCTCCTTGTATTTACGGCAAGTACCTCAACAATGGGACATAACCATCCCGACAATAACTCTTTTCTTATAAACTCAAACGGCGTATGGGTAGCCTCCGATCCGGGCTATCAGGATTATTCCCCGGGAGATAACAGAGATTACACTCTCTTTGACGGACACAGCACCATATATGTTGACGGCGAATCCCAGGTCTCAACAGGAAACGGCGAGATAGATGAAAGGATGACGTCCTCCTTCTTTACTCATATGACGGGTGATGCATCATATAACTATACGAACGGTATAAGCGAGTTTCTCAGGGACTTTATACTTGTAAATCATAAAGAAGCCCCCTATTTTATAGTCAGAGACAATATAAGGGGCATCGAGGGTGAGGAGCATGAATATACATGGCGTCTCAATGTATCCAACGCCACGGACTTCTATCTTGACGGAAAGAAGGCTTCTCTTGAAAAGAAGGCAGAGTCCTCATTCTTCAAGACCGTTTACGGCAGATCGGCAGTTCTTGCGGGACTGTTTGCCTTTGACGATGATCTTGATATGGAGTTCTACCAATATGCGGGTCAGTACGGATATCTTCTCGATGTAAACAACAATAAAAAGGGTGATGAGGCATCATATACGGCTGTCCTCTATACAGTGCCTTCGGGCGGAAACGATTCCTACGGCACGTATTTCGATGAGGCTGATACGGGAAAAGGCGAGATAAGCTATACCGAGGTGGACAGACGCTCCGTCATGCTTTACACTCCCGGCGTGGAAAAGGATGAGCTTTCCTTCGACATAGCTGCGGGAAGAAGCGGGGAATATGAGCTTACGGTAAATTACGTCGAGCTTGATTACGGTGGACTTTACGATGTGTACATAGACGATACCAAGGTAGCGACTATCGATGCTCTCAACGAAAGCAAGGTGGCAAGAAAGAAGCTTACTGCGAAGGTTACATTGTCAAGAGGAGCGCACAAGCTCAGATTTGTCAATGCGGGCTCTTCCAAAATGTACGTCAAGCAGTATCTCGGTATCACGGGAATATCCCTTGATATGGAGGACGATCCCGATAAATTCATATCGGTTACGGAGGAGACGGACAACGAATCCTTGAGCGCCATGACGGTATTCTACGAAAGCGACAGCGACGTCATACTTTTCTCGAAAAACTCTCCTTTTGACAGAGAAAAGCTTGTGCCCGTCAGCGCACAGAATGTTTCCGCCAACGGACTTCTTGCGGCTGTGTTCGGTATAAATGACATGACGGGATATGCCCTCGAATACGGTACTGAGCTTTCCTACAAGGGTGAAAAGCTGGTCGATTCCGATATTCCCGTGAATATTTCAATGGACGGAAACGGCGGAAAGCTTACCGTTATTGCGGAAAAAGCGGCTGAGGTAACCTTCAGGCTTACGAGTGATAAGATAACATCTGCTCTTATCGGTGATAGTAAAGCGGATATGAAGATAGAAAACGGATATGCATCCGTAAAATTCCCCAAGGGAAAGACGACGCTTGTATTTGATATCGATACATCTTCGGAGGAGACTCCTCCCTCGGTGGATGATGTCAAAATCGAAAACGATACCGATACCGTTATGTTTATCATCATCGGTATTATTGTTGCGGCGGTAATTGCGGTTGCCGCAGCTGCAGCTTTGATCGCCAAAAAGAAAAATGCATCTAAATAATTCCAAATAAGAAACGGTGTGAAGGAAAGGAATACTTATGAAATTCAGAGAAATGTTCGGAGAAGCCAAATGGGTGACACCCTTGGCAGATCAATCAAAAAGAGGATGTACAGCACCTTACATGAGGGGAAGATTCACAGCTTACCCTTCGCAAAAGACAGAGCTTACCATATGCGGTCTCGGTTGGTTTGAGCTTTATATAAACGGAAAAAGATACGGGGATGAGCTTTTTGTTCCTCCCATAAGCGAATATCACAGCATACCCGACAGATATTGTACTGTAAAATACGGAGAGCGTCTCGGAACAAGGATATACTGCAAAAAATACGATATAACATCTTATCTTAACGCAAGCGGTGAAAATGTTATAGGGGTATTCCTGGGACCCGGCTGGTATGATACAAGACCTCATACAAACAGAGGTATCTCCCACTACGGCTCCACACGTCTTTGCTATAAAATAGAATCCGGAGATAATGTAATTTATTCCGATACGGATATCAAATGGAAGGGCTCATTCGTTACGGGATATAATCTCCATGAGGGAGAGGTACAGGATCTTTCTCTTATGCTTCCCGATAATTGGAGCAGTGTTGATTTCGATGATTCCGATTGGACAAACACCGAAGAGTGCTTCATGCCCGCTACGGAATATTATTTCACGGAATGTCCTCCCGACAGAGTAATACGCAGTATTATCCCGAAAATAGTAAAGGAAACCGATGAGGTCATAATATATGATGCAGGTGAGAATATAACGGGATGGCCCGTTATAGAATGTGATGTTCCCGGAGAAAAGGTAATGGTTCGTTGCTCCGAGGCATTGGGCGAAGACGGACTTCTCGATATGAGCCACTATCACGGTCAGGTGTCGTATTTTACATTTACCGAGGAGAATAAAAAGACGCATCTGCGCTTTACATGGAACGGCTTCAGATTTTTCGAGCTTCCCAAGTCCGCTTCCTGCGAGCTTGTGGAGGTGGTACATATGGATGTACCTGTTGCGGCTGAATTTAAGTCGGATTCCTGGGTATTGAATACTCTCTTTGACAATTTCGTAAGAACTCAGCTTTGCAATATGCACAGCGGTATCGCATCCGATTGCCCTCATATAGAGCGTCACGGATACACCGGAGACGGAGAGCTCGTTTGCCCTGCGGGAATGCTTCTCTTTGATTCTAAGGAATTTTACAGAAAGTGGATATACGATATAGCCGATTGCCAGGACAGAATATCCGGACACGTTCAGTATACCGCGCCTTACGTTCATTGCGGCGGCGGCCCGGGCGGCTGGGGATGTGCCATCGTGGAGGTTCCTTATCAGTTCTACAAGAACTACGGTGATATAAAGCCTGCGGAGGATCTTTTTGACGGAATGCTCAGATACTTCGATTATCTTGAGGCACACAGCGAAAACGATCTCGTTACTAGCGATCAGCCGGGACTCTGGTGCCTCGGTGATTGGTGTACACCCGAGGATATTGCCATACCCGAGCCCTTTGTAAACAACTATTTCTACATCAAGTCGATAAATCGTGTTATCGAATTGGCAGAAATAATAAGCCGTGACGTATCCTATCTCAAGGAACGTCTTGAGCTTAAGAAGAAAGCCGTTATCGATAATTACTTTGATGAAGCCACGGGCGATTTCTGCGGCAACATTCAGGGTGCCAATGCCTTTGCTTTTGATATAGGGTTGGGAGATGAAAGAACGTTCGATAATATGGTAAAGCATTACGAGGAATACGGAATGTACGATACGGGTATATTCGGTACGGATATCGTAACACGCATTCTTTTCGAAAACGGAAAAGAAGCCCTTGCGGTAAAGCTTCTCACCAATGAAAAGGAATATTCCTTTGCCACGCAGTTCAAGCATGGGGCAACAACTCTTTGGGAGTATTGGACACCCCTTCGCCGTTCATACAGCCATCCCATGTTCGGTGCTGTAACGAAGTATCTCTTTACGGGGCTTCTCGGAATAAAGCAGGCGGGAGAGGGATATGAAAGCATCGTTGTGGACAATACGGGATGCTTTGATGCGGGAGTGCACGCCGAGGGTACGCTGACTCTTCACAACGGCTTGAAGATAAGCGCAAAGATCTGAATAGACGACATTTCAAGTACAGACCCGCATAGGAGAAATTGTGCGGGTCTGTTGTCAAAAAGGAACGAAACATAATGGATAATATTTTTTCTGATTACATAATCATGTCCGACCTTGACGGAACATTTCTCGGCGAGGGGGGCAGAACGGTGGAGGAAAATGTGAAGGCGGTCGAATATTTCAAAGAGCACGGCGGTTATTTTACATTTTCCACAGGCAGAACAAAGGGCGCACTTCTGAAAATGTTTCCCCGTGCGGCGGAGCTGTCGAATGCTCCCGCTATTCTCGCAAACGGCTCATACATAGGAGATCTTTCCACGGGAGAAAAGTTTTTCGAAACCTGCCTTGATGAAGAGGGAACGTTGGAGCTTCTCAAGGAGACGGCAGAAGCTTTCCCCAATGTAGGTATGAGACTTTCAAGAGGGGAATACTTTATATGTCCGAGAGTGAATGACAGATTGGAAAGAGAATTCAAGATATACGGAGATCTTGCGAAAAGAGTTGATTTCGATAATATAGAATCGGGTCATTGGAATAAAGTTGTATTTGTAGGCAATGATTCCGTTTCCATAGATAGATTGAAGGAGTTTCTTGAAGCAAAGAATGACGGGAGATACGCCTTGTCCAGATCGGGTGATTATCTTTTCGAGATCCTCGATAAGAATGCGACTAAGGGCACTATGCTTGTCAATTTGAAAAAACTTCTTGCCGAAAGGTTCGGCAGAGATATGGTGACAGTAGGAGTGGGCGATTACAACAACGATTACGAAATGCTGAAAGCGGCTGATATATCAGCATGTCCCGAAAATGCCATAGAAGAGATAAGGGAAATATGCACTGTCCATCTGTGCCATCATGATAAGGGAGCGATAGCCGATCTTGTGAAGAGATTGGAGAATGAAGCGTTAAAAAAGAATGCCGCAAAATAAGGACGGCTTTGAAAGGTAGAGTATGAGTAACGAAAAAGAGCTTTTTGCTGAGATACCAAACGGTATAAAGTATTTGAACAAAGAAAACGCCGTATTTGAGATGTCGGAGAACGGATTTCTCTTTGTGACTGCAGACGGAGAAAAGTCGAGAGCGGTGCTTCACCGTGCTTTTCCCTATGATATGCCCGATGAATATATATCGGTGCTCAATGAGAAGAACGAAGAAAAAGGAATGATAAGAGCTTTGGCAGATTTCGATGATGTGACACGTGAGATCCTGTCGGCTGAGCTTGAAAGAAAGTATTTTTATTTTCACATCAAGAAAATTAAGACTTTGAAGGACAACAGAGGCTTTACCTATTGGACCTGCGATACGGATTGCGGGGAGGTCACCTTTACGGTGCAGGATACCTTCAGGAGCATCACCAAAATAAGCGACGATAAAATTATGATACAGGATGTGGACGGCTGCAGATACGGTATCGACAGCCTTGAGGCTCTTGACAAGAAGAGCATGAGAAAGATAGAGCTTTATCTCTGATAACGGAGGTATCATTAAAGTAACATGAGTGATAAAAAGACAGAGCAAGCCTTTACGGAGCTTACTCTTGAGGAAAGAGCTCAAGATCTTGTAAAGGTCAAATATAATGAGAAAACGGCGTTTGTTTTTTCGTGCGATCTGAACGAAGAATGTGAAAGAGAAATCAGCGTTATTGCAGCCGCAGAAAAGAATATATATAAAATAAAGGAAAAGGAAGATATGTCATACGAGGTCGTATGCATACCCGTTTCCGAAATAAAGGATGTGAAATTCGTCTCCTATACGGGTTATCTTTCCGTGGAATGCCTGAATGCGGAAAGCGGCGAGCCCATGGAGATATGCAGAAGCTCGTACAGAGAAAAGCTAAGGCTTACGGAGGCTGTGAAGTGGCTCAAGCTTTATACGGCGGGAGATATATCATTTGATAAGATAAAATACAAGAAGAGACTCAGCTGCTGTCCCGAATGCGGACGTCCCTTTGCGGGGGAAAGCCAGGTATGTCACATGTGTGCCGATAAGCGCATAGTGGGAAAACAGCTTTTCGAGCTTTCGAAGGATCATATCGGAAAGCTTGTTCTTACTGTAGTGCTGTTCTTCTGCACCACGGCTCTTTCCGTTGTGGCTCCCAATGTTCACAGAATACTTATAGATGATTTTATAAAGAATCCCGATCCGGGAAGCGTTCTCTTTTCGGGACTTATATCGGTAGTCCTTGCGATGGCGGCGGTGTCACTTGTTTCGTCGATATTGTCCGTTATTTCCAATAATATACTTGCGTCGGTGAGCAACGGCATAGTTGCCCGATTGAGATCGGAATTATATGCAAAGATACAGATGATGTCCATTGCGGGGATATCGAGACGTTCATCGGGTGAGCTTATCAGCCGTGTTATGAACGATACAAATCAGATAAGCCGTCTTATCACATACGACAGCCCGAGAATGGTCGAGCAGGTGCTGACCTTGCTTGTGGTCGGCGGTGCGATGATGTACAGCAATCCTCTTCTCACCGTTCTGATTCTTATTCCCGCACCTTTACTTGCCATGATGTTCAGAGTCATATGGAGATATACCCACAGACTCTATCATCGTCAGTGGCTTGCGGATGCCAATGCAAGCACCGTGCTTCACGATATTTTCAAGGGAGTGCGTGTGGTAAAGGTGTTCGGAACTGAGGACAGAGAAATAGTCAAGTATGAAAAGGCTGTACGTGAGGTTGCGGAGATATCGGTAAGAAATGAGACTGTGTGGAACCTTATCATGCCATTTGCCAATTTCCTTATGGGTATAGGAAGCTTTATCGTTCTTTACTATGCGGGAAGCCGTGTTCTGGGAGGAACGATGACGCTGGGTGAAATGACGATGTTTTCCACATATGTGGGTATCCTTTACGGACCTCTCCGCTGGGCAATATCTCTGCCGAGGCGTATTCAGATGGGACTTGCATCCGTTTCCAAGGTGTATGAGATAATCAACGAGGAGACAGATGTAAAGGATGCATCGGATTCGGTTACAATGGAAATAAACGGCGACGTGGAATTCAAAAACGTTACATTCGGTTACAACGATGTTGAGGACGTGTTGAAGAATATCTCATTTACCGCAAAAAAAGGCGAAATGATAGGTATAGTCGGCCGCTCAGGCGTGGGAAAGAGCACACTTATAAATCTTATCATGCGTCTTTACGATGTTAAGGGCGGTGCAGTTACCGTAGACGGCGTTGATATCAGAAATATAGAGCAGTCATGCCTCAGAAGCCAGATGGGCGTGGTCCTTCAGGAGACATTTCTTTTCAAGGGCACGATATATGCCAATATTGCATATACCTCCTCAAAGGCAACAAGAGAGAAGGTTATTGCTGCGGCTAAGCTTGCCAATGCCCATGAATTTATAATGAAGCTCCCCGACGGCTACAATACCTATGTCGGTGAAAACGGATATACTCTTTCGGGCGGCGAGCGTCAAAGAATAGCTATCGCAAGAGCAGTGCTCAACGACCCCAAGATACTTATTCTTGACGAAGCCACATCGGCTCTCGATACCGAGACGGAAAAGCTCATTCAGGACGCCCTTGCGAAGCTTATCGAAAACAGAACTACATTCGCTATTGCACACAGGCTTTCTACCTTGAGAAATGCCACGAAGCTGATAGTTCTCAACGAGGGCAAGCTTGCGGAGATGGGCTCTCATGAAGAACTTATGAGGATAGAAAACGGTATATACCGCTCTCTCGTAATGGCGCAGCGTCAGATGAGCAAGCTGTCCCGTGACGGAGAAAGCGGCGGGAATGATGAATGAAGGTTTAAAGGGATAAGTCAATGAAGATATACAACATAGCAACCATAGGTACAAGCAGTATTGCCGCGGAATTTATGGAGACGGTACAGGATATTCCGAATATTCGTCTTCATACGGTCTATTCGCGAGACATAAAAAAAGCCGCCCTTACGGCGGAAAAATACGGAGCGGAAAAGTATACCGATTCTCTCCGGGATATCTGCGATGATGGAGAGGTGGATGCGGTATATATAGCAAGCCCCAATTCCTTTCACGCACCTCAGACTGAAATAATGCTGGATGCGGGAAAGAATGTTTTCTGTGAAAAGCCTCTTTTCGACAATGCACGGACTACAAAGAGGCTTATCGAGAAAGCGAAGTCAAAGGGAGTGCTTCTAATGGAAGCCTATAAGACGGCATACATGCCCGAAATGAAGCTTATTATCGATAATATATGCAAATTGGGCAAGATAAGAAGCGCATTCTTTCCCTTCGGAAAGTATTCTTCCAGATACGATGCTCATCTGAGAGGAGAAAACGTAAATACTTTCAAGAATGAGTTTTCCAACGGCGGACTTTTAGATATGGGGATCTACGGGATATATCCGTCTCTTATGCTCTTCGGAGAGCCGAAAAGTGTAACGGGGACAGCTTCCATCGTTGACGGAGGCGTTGACGGTGTGGGATTCGTTACTCTCGGATACGGAGAATTCTGCACTTGCGTTCACTATTCCAAGGTATCAAATTCCTTTTTACCCTGTGAGATCAGCGGTGAAAACGGTACAATGACAATAGACAGGATCAATATTCCGAAAAAGATAGAGATTGTGTATAAAAACGGAGAAAGAGAAGTGATTCTCGATAAAAGCATCAAGGCGGAAAACATGAGTGCCGCGCTTCACACCTTTGAGGGAATGAGAGGGGAAACTCTTGCATTTGTCGATGCTTTGTCAAGGGGCGTTCTTGATGTTATCCCGGACGGATCGCTTCTGTCGTCTCATGAGATATCCCTTGCGGGCTCCCGTATCACGGATGAGGTGCGGAAAATGATAGGTCTTACATATCCTTCGGACAGCTTATGATATATTTTAAGGATATTATCGGTCTCATCTTTCCGAATAAATGTCCCGTTTGCGGAGAGCTTTCGGGAAAGGATGGGATATGTCTCGGGTGCCGCAATGAGCTTGACGGCAAGTATTATCCTCATACGATTTGGGCTGAATCCTTCGGTAAGTATATTTACAGAGGGATCAGTCTCTTTCCTTATGATGAGGACGATGTAAAGAAGATGCTTTTCTCCGTGAAAATGAGAGGAAACCGTTCGGCGGTATCGTATTTTTCATCAAAGGCGGCGGATGGGATAATGCTTTCCAAGGAGCTTCTGTCCTGCGATGTTATTACATTCGTTACGAGGCGTAAAAGCGCCGAAAGGGAAAACGGGTACGATCAGGGAAAGCTTTATACCGATGAGCTGTCACGACTTACGGGGATTAAAAATCTCACGCTTCTGAAAAGAAAGATCTTCCGCATATCGAAGGAGCAAAAGGGACTTTCGAAGAGCGAGCGTGAGGAAAACGTAAAGGGCGCATTTTATGTAAGCGGCGATGTAAAGGGAAAACGCATATTGCTTTTTGATGATGTCGTTACTACGGGAGCGAGTACGGGTGAATGCGCCCGTGTGCTTTTGGAAAGCGGAGCAAAGCGTGTGTATGTGCTGTGTATAGCGTCGAAGCTGTGAGTATGGAAATGCAAATGTTATATTAAATATACTTTTGGCGGTATGCTGAAAATATAATATTGAAAAACGTGCCTTGTCCCATTAAAACGGTCAAGGCATTTTTCGTTAGAACTAAAATATGATTATTCATGGGAGAATTAAACAAAAAATGCGAAGAAAAATATTTTTTTTGATAAAAATTATTGACAACATTTTTCTTGTATGGTATACTGAAAATGAAGAAAGGAAAGATTTGGTTTTGAACCGATACGGAATTTCTTTAAGTTGATATCAAGGTTATTATGAAGTATGAAAGGTAAGGTGAGTCCGATGTACGTGACAGAAGAGCCGGTGTTTTTCATAAGCACGGCTCGTGAAAATGGTTTTTGCGTTTCGTTTTTTACTTACGAACGCTGTACACATTTGAATACGGTGAAGCAGACTCACCGTGAAAGTCTGCAAATATGTAAATGATTTACAGAAAGGAATCTTTCAAAATGAAAAAGAAAATAAGAATCATAGCGTTAACAATGGCATTCTGCATTGTTTTCGCAATCTCCGCTTCGGCGATGCAAGTTGATGCAGTTCATGCGTACAACTATTTTGGAGATTTAACG